>NZ_JSBW02000011.1 GCF_000772705.2 Xanthomonas vasicola | reverse complement strand
GCTGACGCGCAAAGCGTTAATGCCTGCTGCGGGGAAGCTGTGCCTGTAACCCAGGCAACACCCCGCAAACGGCCGAAACCGGCAAAAAATCGGCGATTTGAGCGCCCTCAGCGCGGCGGATGCGGTTTGCTTGGTTTCCCGGTCGCGTTGATCAGACCATCCCTAGGAAGAGCAGCTTCGGTTGCCGATACAGCGCACGCGCGAGAATAATCCGCTGCTTCTGGCCACCCGAAAGCGAACTCCCCATGTCGCCGATCAGGCTGTGATAGCCCATCGGCATCGCGGCGATATCCTCGTGCACCGCCGCCAACTGCGCCGCCGCCTCGATCCGTTCCAGGTCGAAATCCGTATCGAAGAAACCGATATTGTCGGCGATACTGCCTGCGAACAATTGATCGTCCTGCATCACCACGCCGATCATCGCGCGCACATTGCGCGGGCCGAGTTTATGCAGATCGTGCCCGCCGATCCGGATCGTGCCCTCGCTGGGCGTGAGTAAACCCAGCAAGAGTTTCACTAGCGTTGTCTTGCCGCAACCAGACCCACCAATGATAGCCACCGATTCCCCCGGTGCAATCGTGAAACAGCAGTCCTTGACCACCCACGGCTCGCCGTCGGCGTAGCGAAACGACAGCCCTTCCACCGCGATGCTTGGCTCGGCGGGTGGCAGCGCGTGCGGTTGTGCGTGATGCTCTTCCGGCGGGGTCAACACGATATCGGCCAGCCGCTCGCCGTGCAGGCGCAGCATGCGGAACTCGATCCATTTATCGATCAACCCGCTCACGCGCATGGCGAACTGGTCCTTGTAGGCCAGGTAAGCGACCAGCATGCCGACCGAGAACACATTGTCCAGCGCCAACCTGGCGCCGATCCAGATCACCGCGATGCGCTCCAGGCCGAACACCAACTGGCTGGCCGTATTGAAGCCCAGG
Source organism: Xanthomonas vasicola (assembly GCF_000772705.2). Lineage (GTDB taxonomy): Bacteria > Pseudomonadota > Gammaproteobacteria > Xanthomonadales > Xanthomonadaceae > Xanthomonas > Xanthomonas vasicola. The sequence continues at coordinate 49,625 of NZ_JSBW02000011.1, read as the reverse complement.
GACATCCGCGCCAGCTTCACGTCCTGATTGACGGTGTCGTTGAGTAAGTTCTCGTAAGTGGAACGGCGCACCGATTCTTCACCGGCCACTTTCAAGCTTTGCATGCCACGCAGCGATTCCAACAAATGCGTCTGTTGCTTGGCCGCGGCCACTAACTGTTGTTCGGTACGGTCGCGCATGGGCCGATAGGCAATGGCACGGATGACAAGATAGAGCGCGACCGCCAGCAGCGTCACCAATGCCAGCTTCCAGCTATAAATGAGCATCAGCACCAACGTCACCAGCGCCATCACGCCATCGATCATCGCCTCGACGAAGCTGGTGGTAAGCGTGTGTTGAATGGTCTGCACCGAGGACATGCGCGAGGTGACATCGCCCAGGTGCCGCTTTTCGAAAAAGTCCAGCGGCAACTTGAGCAGGTGCGCGAACACGTTGCCCATCCACTGCAATCCGAGTCTGGAGGAGAGAGACACCACCGACCAACCACGCAGCAGGCCAATGCAGACTTGCAACAGCAGCGCCAATCCGAACCCCAGCCCCAGCACCACGAGTAAGTCGCGGTCCGCCGACACCAGCACCTGGTCCACCACCCATTGCGTGTAGAACGGCGCCAGGATGACGAAGACCTGCAACGCCAGCGACAACAACGCGATCTGCGACAGCGCACTCCACAGCCCACGGATGGGGCCGGTGAGTTGGCGTGCGGAAATGGAGGGTGCTGCCTTGTGCTGTTTGAACTCGGTAGTAGGCGTCAGCTCCAGTGCCACGCCGGTAAAGTGCTGGGATACCTCGCTGAGCGATAACCTGCGCTCGCCGATGGCCGGGTCGAGGATAGTCGCTTTGGTTTTTCCAACCTTGGCCAGCACAACGAAGTGGTTGAGATCCCAGTGCAGGACGCAAGGCAGGGCGAGTTGATCCAGATGTTCCATCTCCAGCCGCAGCGGACGGGTGGAGAAGCCCAGCGTCTGGGCAATCTGGACCAACTGGTTGAGTCGGATACCCTTGAGCGACAAGTGGAAACGCCTGCGTAACTCGGGCAGGCCGAGTTGCATGCCATGCGCCGACGCCACCATTGCCAATGACGCCAGCCCGCATTCGCTTGCTTCTGCTTGCACAATCGCTTTCATCGCTCAGCTTGCTCCAGTGGCCGATGATGCCAATATTGGTTTTTTAAGCTCATGCTTGAATCCTATCTCCCAGAAGCCAATCGCAAGCCCCAACAGCAAACCTGATGCATGCGCAAACCAACTCGTGCGAGGGGAGAGCAAGGAGGAAGCCAGCATCGTTGCCAATGCGAAATATGCAAGCAGCCACCAGAGAGCCGGCGGGAATATCTGACGATTGCGTAGCGATATACCGACAATCCATCCATATAACGCAAATACTCCACCGGAGATGCCGAGGAATGCGTCCGAGCCGACCCAATGCGGGAGGAAGGTCAATAAAAATGCGGGCAACAATACCCCGGATAAGAACGTCAGCCAGATAACCAGCGCCCGGCCAAGCGAGAAAGAAAGCCCGGCTGCAACCATAAGTAAAGAAAAGTTAGAGGTCCAGTGTGCAACACCGGAATGCAGGAAAGGCCCACTGAAATAGCGCCATGGTTGGTGCGGCGCATCTTGGAAAACAAGCCCGTACTGCTCGATCAGGCCGAAAAGGCTGCCGGCGCGTGTCTGCAGGTAGAGTTGAATTCCACCGATCGCCATCATCATGACGGCGATTGAAAGCGGTTGCTTGCTCGGCTGCAGATAGCACCATGCGGAAAACCGAGAATATTCGCATAGACTGGATAATCTTCGAAAGATAAAAATATATTGAAGAAATAAATATATAGCAAACAATATAACGGCGGCACTTGCCTTGACGAAGTAGGTGGTGTTTTTTTCAAGGCTTAAAATTGCAAAGCATAGTGCCATGCACAACATCATGGAAAGTAATAAAATGCATTGAAAAAGGATTCTTTTTTGAATTTGACGCGCCATGCTTCCAAAGCAAATTGGGGGCAGCATTGATTTTTCGCCTGGGATCGACACGATGATCGGGTCGAATGGATGCCATTGCCAAGTCGCGCGTCGTACTGCTGATTCACCCTCTAATCGACGTCCCCAAGGCGGCCGCCATGCTGACCATCTGTCTGGCGTGTGGGGAAAACTCTCGTCTGAATTCCAATGCATGATGCATGTTTCCAATGCGCAATACTGCGCTATTATCCCGGTAGCCGACTGATCTGGTTAAATAAATTCTGAAATATTGGCCTTGGACATAATGTTCTTTATGGGAGTGAATTCCGAGAAATTTTTTTATATGCAAAGACTGAAATGATAACGCCAATAAAAATCACAATGCAGTAAGAATTATGTAATCATAAAGGATTGCGGAAATCATCCAGACTAGTAAACATATGCATAGAGCAGACAGGAGTGCAGGATTTTGTTCGTGTTAATGTTATTGATTGGTGATAAATAATCGCCTCCATTATTTTCCATGAATTAAATTTATATTTTCAATACTGGTCTCCCGAAAAGTAGTCTCGCCTTATTCCTGCCGATTTCTCCGCCTTTATTTTTGATTGATATGGGCGAACAATTAACCAGAGGGTAAAAACAATTATCGCGCCTGTAACCCAGTATCCAAGTCCAAGAAAAAATCCATAGGAACGGATTAGAAAGATGATTGACAAAAGCAAGTAAACTACCAGCATTCTGAAATATACGACATGCCCCTTGTGAGAGCCAAGGATGTAATTATAGATTGACATTAATCCAAGGGCATAAAAGAAAGTTCCAGTCAACCATCCAATTAGTGGAAATGGCCATTCTTCATGCACTATGAAAGAAATGGCAAACAATACAAATGAAACTATGGCTATCGTGCATGCAAGAATCTTCTTGTGAATGGCTTTCATTTTTATTTCCTGCATGATGTCCCCGAGAGTACTCGGGGACATCATAGTTATTAAAGCGAATCAGTAAGGACAAGAGCGAGCTTCATGCTTCCTCCCAGGCCGAGCGCGAATGCTCCAGCACCAGCTAGTACGCCCGTGCTTACAGCAAGTGCGCCTCCTGCAATAAGTAAATCCGCATAGCCATTGAACTGAGATGCAGGGCTGCCGCCACTCACTTCCATGATTTCTTCAGTTGTCATATCGCGCATCGTACTTCTCCACTGATGATGGTGCATACCTTGCACCGTAGGCGCCCGCTATTGGCTGGCGATCTCACTCACGAAGCGCCCTGAAAATCTTGATTACAGGCATCGCTCCGTCGATCCATCAAAATCATTCACTTACCAAGCGACAACAACGGTTCAAACAGCCACCTGTAAGCAGACCCATCAATGCATCCACTGGAAATGCCTTACTTGTCCAATACGAAGTTCGACTTGATACCAGCCTTCTTCATAGCATCTCGAACCATCTCGTCGGTATATTTCTGGCAATACTGTAGCCCATTAACTCCATATTTTTCCAGCGTAGCGCGCTGAGGCACCCATACAGACGGGGTGGTTGTATAGGTATACTCCGCGGTCTTTTCATCAAATTTGTACTCATCCAATTTTCCAGGATTCTTCCTTACCTGCTGATCCGCACGTTCCAGGATTTTATATTTCACGCCAGCACGAGTGTAAAAAACTCTCTCCTCGGCATGAAATTTCTCCAGCCAATCACGATATTTCGCCCCCAAAGTCCTGGGTCCTCCTTCCGCCATCAACATGGCCTCCCCCTCATTCCCGGTAGGCAACGTCCCATGCCAACCAAGAACCGCCCCACAATCGACAGTCAACGACGAGGCTGCCATCGCAATATAAGTGGCGCATGCTGATAGGCATATTCCATCGACTTTCACTTCAACCGGACGGCGTCGAACAATGTCTTCGGCAATTTTAAGCGCAACCAAGGGGTAGCCACCTAAGCTATGGACAACAATTTTTGAATAGCCGCCCTTCGCGATCTCGAAATATTCGACATCTGAATTTGAATCAACGTCACCGCGCAACTCTATAGCATCCGAAGAAACCCTCTTCCAGTCTGCATGCAGATTTCCACAGAAAAAAATAGTTACAAGAAGGAATGTCATCCGGATTGTAGAGTTAATCATTCGCAGGGCTCTTCGTGGATTTTCATAAATGAGGCATCGACACTAGGTCGATGCCTCATGGTGAATTAAAAATCAGCCTTTTGCGTGGCACTCAACCGTTGTTGTGGTCGTGGTGCTGCCATCGGGGTTTTTGGTAACAGTCTTGGTGTATGAACAACCGGCTTCAAGCCCGCCAGCAACAGCAATTGTTTCTTCAAGAGTCAACTCACGCATATAACACCTCTTACAGTCAATTTGACGCAAACCCTGCGCCGGGGAAAATCAACCTTCATTTCACATCTAGGAATATTCTCTGGCGATCTCACTTGCAAATCGCCCCTGAACATCTTGATTGCAGGTATTGGTCTATTGATCCATCGAAATCATTCACTTATCAAGCGAAAACAAAGGTTCAAACACCCATTCGATCAGCCTTCTGCGCTCGCCGATGATGTCGGCCTGCAACAGCATCCCCGGCTTGAGCATCTCGGGCTTGCCGTAGGCCATGACACTTTGCCGACCCAGCGCGACGGTGACGCGGTAATACGGCTCCCCCTGCTGGACATTGCCGATCAACGCACCCAGTTCACTCGAACTCAGCGCACTGCGGCTGATCCGGCTCAGTCGGCCTTGCTGGTGACCAAACTTCTGATACGGGAAGGCTTGATAGCGCAGCAGCACGGTATCCCCAGGGGCGATAAAGCCGATGGCGCGGCTGGGAACCAGTAATTCGGCTTCCAGGCGTCCATCGCCCGGCACCACGCTTAGCAGGGGTTGCCCGAGCTGGATCGCTTGCCCTGGTTTTGCCATCTGTGTGGCCACCACGCCTGCCACGGGCGCCGTCACCACCAAGGCGCCATTGACCTGGGTTTGCACCTGTTCCTGTTCCACCGCCGCCGCATCCCGTCGATAATCGGCCTGCACGCCCCCGCGTTGTCCCGGCAAGACACGCAGTTGCTGTTCGATCTGCGCCGCGCTGCGTCGCATTTCGGTCGCCTGCCGCTGCAAGGCCTGCATCTGGCTGGTGTATTCCAGCGCGCTGGATTCCTGCTGCTTGATTTGCAGCACGCTGACGTATTTGTCGTCCTGCAATTGGCGCCAGCGTTGCAGCACTTCATTGGCAAGCGCGATCTGGTTGCGACGGGTAGCGATTTCTGCGTCCACCTGCACCAATTCCTGGCGCAGATTGGCCAACTGCGCACGCAAGCCCTGTTCTTGTGCATCCAGTTGCTGCAACTGCGCTTGCTCGGACGATTTCAAGCCTTCGCCGCGCTGGCGCAATTGGTGTTGCAGTGCCGCCTGCGTGTCGCCGCTGCCCAGGGTCGCGCGCGGGACCGTGACCACGCCGAGTATCTGTCCGGCCTTGACCGGTTGCCCTTCGCTGACCTCCAGCCGGCTCACGACGCCGGTGGCCGGCGCCATCACCGTGGACAGGCCTTTGATCGGCACCAGGTGCCCGGTCACCGTGGAGCGGTGGGCATAGGTGCCCAAGCACAGGAAGACCACGACGGATGCCGCCACGATGACGGCGGCGCTGGCAAGCATCCATGCCCGCACGGGCTGCGCCAGGGAGATGCCGCCCAGCCAACTGTTGTGGCGTGCTTGCAGCACTTCCTGGCGGAACAGGGTCATGGGGCGTTCTCTCGACTGCTACGGCCGGTTGCATGGCGAGCGGACACCGCCATCGCGCACAGGGTGAATGCGCCGATCAACGTCGCGCATAGGATCGGTAACGCCTGCTCCGGTCGCCCGGCGGTTGCCTGGATGCAGCGTGCGCTCAGCATCGCCGCGAGAAGGGCGGCCAGCGTCGCCCAATTGAGCCGGACACCACGAAACCGGACGATGCCGATAATCGGCAGGGCCAGGACAATGCTGTCCAGCAATAGCGAGGAGAGAGATTGAAACATGTCACATCGATCCTTCGAAAACGGCCCACATGGAAAGCGAGCGCGCGGTGGCAATAGCCAGCCTTATCCTTGGCGCACATTCTTAACCAGCGAATGCGCAGCTGTAAAGCACAAAGGGCGTGTCGCCGCTCTTAACTTGAATTCGTACCTCCTGCGGTTATGTCTGCGGATGCCGAGGGTCTCCAAACATTTCGATAGAGCAGGCATTCACCGGTTTGCATCGCGCATCAATTCGATAATTACTAAATGAATATATTTCAGTTATTTTAATATCACTTATTGCGCAATTATGTTCGATCCCGACGGCTCAACCGTTGATTTTTTCATAATGCTCTTTCTTGGTTAGCTCGGACGCGCAGCCCATGCACCTTGCGTGCAATGCGCAGAACCGGCTCCGGACAGGTCTTGCACTTCATCATTGCCATGGCGAGTGGTAGCAGCATCCGGCGCAAGCAGGACCGGCGACTGAAACGGTAGGCAACGTCGGCATGGCCGTCTTGCGTATCGTGCTTGCGCGCAGGCGCGATGGACGCTGCGATGACGCATTCAACCTGCGGGAGCATCTCGCGGCGCATCGTGAGCGGGAAGGTGTCACCGCCCGCGCCTGGCGATGCTCGCGTGCCCGGCAGGCCGGTCAACACAGCCCCCCTCTGCATCTCCTCCGCAAGTGGTCCGTGTCAATCGCCGTTGGCGACGGCCCGGATACGGGCAGACGGCGCCGAATTGTGCGGCCGCACTATGCACATTCGGCGCACACGTTGTATGGTCATCGAGAATTGGTCATGCATAGGTCTCATCCTTAGCCGGCAGGTAGCGCGGCCCTGGAGCGGCACTGGCGTGCAGGCCTGCTGCCGAATCCAAGGAGTTCCAGGTCATGCATACCCGCCGCGACATCCTTCAGCTGCTGGGCGCAAGTGCCGGCGCCGGCCTGCTCGCCGGTGCCCTGCCCGCCTTTGCGGCCGCACCCGCCGCTGGCGCATCCAGCGCGGCTGGCGCCTTCGTCAGCAAGCGCCCGCCCAAGGCGCAGCGCCGTTTCGTCAGCAAGGCGGTCGAGCAACAGATTGCGCAGATCAAAGCGCGCATCGCCGACCCGGAACTGGCCTGGCTGTTCGAGAACTGCTACCCCAACACGCTCGACACCACCGTGGAAACCGGCACCCGCAACGGCAAGCCGGACACCTTCGTCATCACCGGCGACATCCACGCGATGTGGCTGCGCGATTCGTCCGCGCAGGTGCACCCGTACGTGCCACTGGCCAAGCACGACCCGGCGTTGCGGCGCATGTTCCATGGCCTGATCCAGCGCCAGGCTGCGTGCATCACGCTCGACCCCTATGCCAACGCGTTTCTGCCCGACCGCCAGACCCAGCGCCTGAAGTGGTCGCTCAACGACATCACCGAGATGAAGCCCGGTGTGGGCGAGCGCAAGTGGGAAGTGGATTCGCTGTGCTACCCCATCCGCATCGCGCACGCATACTGGCGCGCCACCGGCGACGCCGCACCGTTCGACGACGACTGGCGCGCGGCGATGCACGTGGTGGTCAAGACCTTCCGCGCGCAGCAGCGCAAGGACAACCGTGGCCCGTACGTGTTCCAGCGCCCGTCGCCGCTGGCCACCGAAACGCTGGTACTGGAAGGCTACGGCCAGCCGACCAAACCCAACGGCATGATCCACTCGATGTTCCGCCCTTCCGACGACGCCTGCGTATTCCCGCTGTTCGTGCCGGCCAATTTGTTCGCGGTCACCTCGCTACGGCAACTGGCGGCGATGAGCACGGCCTTGCATCGCGACACCGCCTTCGCCGCAGAGTGCACCGCGCTCGCCGATGAAGTGGAAACCGCCACCCGCCAGTTCGGCCAGCAGCGCGATGCCGACGGCCAGGCGTATTGGGCGTTCGAAGTGGACGGCTTCGGCAACCAGTTGTTTATCGACGACGCCAATGCACCCGGCCTGCTCAGCCTGGCCTACCTGGGCTGCTGCGACCGCGCCGACCCGGTGTTTCTGCGCACGCGCCAGCTGGCCTGGAGCGAACGCAACCCGTATTTCTCGCGCGGCAAAGCAGCCGAAGGCGTCGGCAGCCCGCACAGCGGCATGGGCACCATCTGGCCGATGTCGATCATTCAATACGCACTGGTCAGCGACGACGACGCACAACTGCGCCAATGCCTGCAGTGGTTGAAAACCACGCATGCCGGCACCGGCTTCATGCACGAAGCCTTCGACAAGGACAACCCGAGCACCTTCACCCGCGACTGGTTCGCCTGGGCCAACACCTTGTTCGGCGAACTGATCATCGACCTGCATCAACGCAAACCCCAGCTGCTGCGCAGCAGCTGATTATACGAAGCGCGCAATCTACCTTCCCAGGCCGATTACCGCGCAGCGCTTGATGTTCCCTTTTCCCGCCGGGAGAAGGTGCCCGCAGGGCGGATGAGGGTGCCCCGGCATCGGCCCGCAAAAATTCCGAGACCACACACATGGCAACACGACGCGGTTTTCTCCAAGGCGCTATCGCCGCAGCACTGTTCGGCAGCGTTGGCCTGCCCAGCCTTGCCCGTGCGCGCGCCGGCAATTACGCACTCCCGGCCGATGCGCGCACCCGTGCCGATCTCACCAAGCATGTGGATGTCTTCATCGGCACCGGCGGCCATGGTCACACCTTCCCAGGCGCCACATTGCCATTCGGCATGGTGCAGTTGAGCCCGGACACCTATAACGCGGTGTGGGATTCGTGCTCCGGCTATCACGAGTCCGACGGCTCGATCATGGGCTTCTCGCACACGCATCTGTCCGGCACCGGCATCGGCGACATGCTGGATGTCCTGCTGGTGCCCGCCACCGGCGAGGTCAAACTGGTGCCCGGCCCGCTCGACAATCCGGACGCCGGCTACCGCTCGCGCTACGACCATGCCGACGAAGCCGCATCGCCCGGTTACTACCGCGTGCGCCTCAAGGACAGCGGCGTGCACGCCGAACTCACCGCCACCGCGCGGGCCGGCCTGCACCGTTATCACTTCCCCAAGGGCAAGCCCGCGCACGTGTTGCTCGACCTGTGCCATGGCATGCAGGACAAGCCCGGTATTCCCACCCGCGTCAGCGATGCGCAGCTACGCGTGGTCGACGAACGCACGCTCACCGGCGGGCGCCGCGTGTACCAATGGGCGCAGGGCCGCTACATCTATTTCGCCATGCGCCTGTCGCGGTCCTTCAAACAGGTGCAGTTGTACAACGAGGACCAACCGCTGGCCGCCGGCACGCGTAGCGTCGACGGCACGCAGCTCAAGGCCGCACTGCATTACCCGGATGCCTCCGACGCCCCGCTGCTGATCAAGGTCGGCATCTCCGCCGTCAGCGCTGACAACGCGCTGGCCAACCTCGACGCCGAACTGCCGGACTTCGACTTCGCGCGCGTGCATGCGCAAGCCGTGGCGGCCTGGGAAAAAGAACTCGGCCGGGTGCGCATCGACAGCGATGACGAGGCGCAACGGCGCATCTTCTACACCGGCCTGTATCACAGCCTGCTGGCGCCCACGCTGTTCTCCGACGTGGATGGCCGCTATCGCGGCATGGATTTGAAGATCCACAGCGCGCCCAGCGGCTATCACAACTACAGCACCTACTCGCTGTGGGACACCTACCGCGCATTGCATCCCTTGCTGACGTTGGTGCAACCCGAGCGTGTGCCGGATCTGGTGCAATGCCTGGTGCGCGGTGCCAACGAATGCCCCGATGGCGTGGGCATCTGGCCGCTGCAGGGCGTGGAAACCGGCTGCATGATCGGCTACCACTCGGCCGTGGTACTGGCCGAGGCGCACGCCAAGGGCTTCACCGGCATCGACTACAAGGCCGCGTGGCCGGCGTACCGCAAACGTGCAATGGACGACACCACTCACGGTCTGGGCGAGTACCGCAAGCTGGGCTATATCCCCGCAGACAAGGTGGACGAGGCAGTCAGCCGCACGCTCGAATACGCCTACGACGACTGGGCCTGCGCGCACCTGGCGCAAGCGGCAGGCGCCAGCGCCGATGCACGCGCATTGCGCGAACGCTCGCGCAACTACCGCAACGTATTCAATCGCGACAGCGGCTTCGTGCAGGCGCGGCTTGCCGACGGCAGCTGGGCCAAACCGTTCGACCCGCGCGGCATGGGCCACTTCGCAAAATGGCGCGATTTCACTGAATCCAACGCCTGGCAGGCCACCTTCCTCAACCAACACGATCTGTACGGGTACATGGATTTGTACGGCGGCCGCGACGGCTTCGTCGCCAAGCTGGACGAGCTGTTTTCCACCAGCTCCGAACTGCCTGCCGATGCACCGCCGGATATCGATGGCATGGTCGGCCAGTACGCGCATGGCAACGAGCCCAGCCATCATGTGGCGTATCTGTTCGCCTACGCCGGCCAGCCATACAAGACCCAAGCGATGGTGCGCCGCTTGCTGCGCGAGCAATACCACGACGCGCGCAACGGCCTGTCCGGCAACGAAGACTGCGGACAAATGAGCGCGTGGTTCGTGCTCAGCGCGCTCGGTCTGTATGCAGTGGATCCGGTCAGCGGCAACTACATCGTGGGCAGCCCGTTGTTCAAGCGCGCCACGCTGGATGTGGGCAACGGCCGCACGCTGCGCATCATTGCCAACAACAACAGCGCGCAAAACGTGTACGTGCAATCGCTGAAGTGGAACGGCACACCGACCAACCGCGCCTGGCTGCGTCATGCCGATCTTGCCGCAGGCGGCACGCTGGAGTTCGAGATGGGCGCCAAACCCAACCCGGCCTTTGGCGCGAACAAGCAGGATTTACCGCCGTCGTTTTCGTAGTCAGAGCCGCTCTACGTATCGGCACGCATGCTGCCCGTGCTTTAGCGCCTAACTACGTTCCATGTCATCCATTCCGCGTTACCGTCGAGAATTGCCCATGTTGCGCACGACCCTTGCACCGCTCGTTCTGGCGCTCGCCTTCGCGTTACCTGCCACTGCTGCAGCCGCAGGCACAGCACGCTGGCCAAGCGTCGGCACGCAGGGGACGCAGTTCGTGCGCGACGGCAAGCCCTACCAACTGCTTTCCGGCGCCGTCCACTTCCAGCGCATTCCGCGCGCTTACTGGAAAGATCGCCTGCAGAAAGCCCGTGCGCTGGGCTTGAACACGGTGGAAACCTACGTGTTCTGGAACCTGGTCGAACCGCAACAAGGCCAGTTCGATTTTTCCGGTAACAACGATGTGGCTGCATTCGTGCGCGAAGCCGCCGCGCTAGGGCTCAACGTGATCCTGCGGCCGGGCCCTTACGCCTGCGCCGAGTGGGAAGCCGGCGGTTATCCGGCCTGGTTGTTCGGCAAGGGCAACATCCGCGTGCGCAGCCGCGACCCGCGTTTTCTCGCCGCCAGTCAGGCGTATCTGGATGCCTTGGCCAAACAGGTGCAGCCGTTGCTCAACCACAACGGCGGGCCCATCATCGCCGTGCAGGTGGAGAACGAATACGGCTCATATGCCGACGACCACGCCTATATGGCTGACAACCGTGGCATGTACGTCAAGGCCGGCTTCGACAAGGCCTTGCTGTTCACCTCCGATGGCGCCGATATGCTCGCCAACGGCACCTTGCCCGACACCCTGGCAGTGGTGAACTTCGCACCCGGCGAAGCCAAGAGCGCATTCGACAAGCTGATCAAGTTCCGCTCCGATCAACCGCGCATGGTCGGCGAATACTGGGCGGGCTGGTTCGACCATTGGGGCAAGCCACACGCCGCCACCGATGCCAAACAACAGGCCGACGAGTTCGAATGGATCCTGCGCCAGGGCCACTCGGCCAATCTCTACATGTTCATCGGCGGCACCAGTTTTGGTTTCATGAATGGTGCCAATTACCAGAACAATCCCAGCGACCACTACGCACCACAGACCACCAGCTACGACTACGACGCCATCCTCGACGAAGCCGGCCATCCCACACCCAAGTTCGCGTTGATGCGCGACGCCATCGCACGCGTCACCGGCGTGCAGCCACCCGCGTTACCAGCACCGATCGCGACAACCACGCTGCCAGACACGCCACTGCGCGAATCGGCCTCGCTCTGGGAAAACCTGCCCGCGCCGATCGCCATCGACACTCCGCAGCCGATGGAACAGTTCGGCCAGGATTACGGCTATATCCTCTACCGCACCACGGTCACCGGCCCGCGCAAGGGCCCGCTGTATCTGGGCGACGTGCGCGACGTGGCGCGCGTGTATCTGGATCAAAAACCGGTGGGCGGCGTCGAACGCCGGCTGCAGCAGGTCTCCACCAACGTGGATATTCCTGCAGGCCAACACACCCTGGATGTGCTGGTGGAAAACAGCGGCCGCATCAATTACGGCCCGCGCATGGCCGACGGCCGTGCCGGCTTGATCGACCCGGTACTGCTGGACAACCAACAACTCACCAGCTGGCAGGCTTTCCCGTTGCCGATGCGCGCGCCCGACAGCATCCGCGGCTGGACCCGCAAGACCGTGCAAGGCCCGGCCTTCCATCGCGGCACCCTGCGCATCGGCACGCCCACCGACACCTATTTGGACATGCGCGCGTTCGGCAAAGGCTTTGCCTGGGCCAACGGCGTCAACCTCGGCCGCCACTGGAACATCGGCCCGCAGACCGCGCTGTATTTTCCCGCGCCGTTCCAGCGCAAGGGCGACAACACCGTGGTGGTGTTCGATCTGGACGATGTCGCCGCCCCCAGCGTGCGCGGCCTGAAGCAACAGGTGTGGCTCAAGCCGGAGGAGTGAGGCTCACGAGGCGGCGGCTGCCGACCCGTGCGCGCTCGTGCAGCCGCCATCAGGTCGTGGACGCAGGGGCTGCGGCAGCGGCCTGTTCGCGGATGCGTGCTGCCTGGACTTCGGTCGCCAACAGCGTGCCGCGCACATGGGTCGTGTGCTGACGGGCCTGTTTCATACAGAACCGGTCAAAACCTGCAACGCCTTCTTGCGGCACGATCGCGTTCGAGGTCAGCACCCGGATCAGGCGCTGCTGCAAACCGGGCATCCTGGCGGCTGCGCGCGCCTGGCTTCGCGCATCGGGGCCTGCCAGCTCCTGCTCGGCCATCTCCAGTTCCTGCAGCATCAGGCTGACGGCACGCCGCTGGGTGTCGTCGCGCGAGCGCGCTTGCTGCAATTGCGCCAGCAGACGTTCCGGTGCCCGATCGCCCGTCGCATCGACATGAGAATGCGGATCATCGTGCACGTCGGGCTGCGGAAGGTCCGCCTGTGCGCTGAGCTTGGCGTCGAGATACTTCTTCTGCAGTTCGAGGCAGCATTGCATGTAAGCGATCTGCGACTTCACCGAGCCGGGCGTTTGCAGCCACTGCGCAAGCGCGGTTTCGGTCAGCACCGCGCTGTGCTTGGCATGGCTGCGCATCGCTTTGCCTCGCGCCTCCTGCGGCTTACCGGTCAATACCGCGCGTCCGTAGTTCGCTGCCGCATACAGGGCTGCATTGACGCGCCGACCCAGCGGCGCCCCATGTGCCGCTCGGCCCGAGCCCTTGCTCTGATCTGTCGAGCGCGGCTTGGCCGGATGCAATTTCTGCAGGTCGTCGGCACCGGTCTGCAGAAACGCGTCCAACGCCTTTTCCTGACCGTCGATGCAGGCGTAAAGCGCGCTCCGCAACTCGAAACCATGTTGGGGAACAGCGTTGCCTGCCGCTCTTGCGCCCGACCCGTCGGCAGTCGAAGCGGCGAGTTCCGGCATTGCCGGTTGAGCATCATATGCGGCGAACACGCCTTGGCGATGCTTCGGCTCCAGGCCGGGATCGACTTCTGCAATGAGATCGTCTTCATCGCTTCCCGCCGCTTCCTCCGCCACTGGCGTTAGTGCACCGTCCACCGCGGTTGGTTGCAACTGGTCGGCGAGGTTGGACGCTTCCTCGGCTGCGGCATTCTCTGCCTCGCGTGCAGGCAATAGATCCGCCACCGCCAGTAGCGCACGATCGACGCCGGGCATGTCCTCGGTCTGGTACCTGCGATAGCGCTTCTGCTTGCCGTGCGCCAACAGGAACTGATGGCTGCCGACCCCCATCGTGGCCGCACCGAGCAGACCTGCGCCGATGATCAGGCCGGTGCCCACCGGTGCGGCCACGGTGGCGCCAGCAACGACGGCCACGCTGACGCCGACCTTGGTCAACGTACTGGCGGTGTAGGTGACTCCTCCCACCACAAAGCCCTTGTTCCACTGGTTGAACCGATGCGCAAAGCGGTCGTACTTGCCCAACTTGGTGCTCACAAAGTGCTGGTAGCGCTGTGCGCCAGGACTGAGTTCGCTAGGTTCGAGGTCTTGCAGGAAGCGCTCGACCCTGCCGACATCCACGGCAACACGCGTCCTTTCCCGACGCGACTGGTGCAGGAAGGTACCCCCCAATGCGGTCGCCGCCACGCTCGCCAACGGCGCGAGCACGAAGGAGCCGGCGATGCCCGCCGCAGAGGCAACCCCTGCGGCAGCGGCGCTGTGGCCCACCAGGCCCGCTGCACTTGCGCTCTTGCTGGCGATTGCCAGCCCGCCCTGGATGCCGAGTTCGCTCGCTGCCTTGGTGAAGATCACCCCGGCCGAGGCCATGGAGCTCGCGGCGATGGCACCGTCCCGCGCATTTCGCCGCTGCAGGTAAGCGTTGGTATCGATCGCCTCGCTCAGTGCATGCACATGCGCATTTGCAGCGTCTGCAGGCGCTGCCGGGTCCAAGGCAGACTGCAGTGCCGCCTGCTCCGAGCGCAGGCGGCGTTCCCGCTGCCGCAGGTGCGTGCGCTGCTCGGCAACTTCACGGGTTTCCTTGTACGCGGCATAAATCGCAAGACTCGACAGCGGCAGCATCGCGCCGCTGATGCCCAGGCTCATCGCCAAATCGAATGCGCCTGCCGGCGCGCCTTCCTCGGCGAGGACGTGCAGGACGCCCTCCTTCGCTGCATGTCCAACTGCTTGCGGATCCGCCGGATTCCCGGCGCCGTCATGCGGCGCATGGTGTCCCTCTGGCGTCGGCGCATGCGGCGCATGAGCAGGGTGCGGCTGTGGGGGATGTGCGGTCTGCGGTGGGTGTGGCGGGTGGTGGCCATCCGGTGCCGGTGCATGGTCGGCCGGTGGGTGCGCGGGCGGATGCGCTGGCTCCCCGGCTTCGGCGGATTGCTCGGGTTCGCCGCGGCGGGGAATGTCGTTGATCAATTCGGCCAATTCGTCAGCGGTTCCGTGCAAGGGGTCGGCCAAGTACTTTGCGACCACGAAGACGTCATAGACCGCCTCCGCTTCGGCAACTCGGGCATTGGCATCTCCGTGGTGCGGTCGTCGCTCGCTCTCATCGCGGTGTGTGCGTTTGGGCTGTGGCCGCGTCTGCAGCACGTTCAACCCCAGTGGCCAACCCTGTCCATGTTGCGGCGATTCTGAAGCGGGCGGCGTTTCAATGGCCGCAGAATCGCGTGTGACAAGATGCTGTGCAGTGGATCGTTGAACACGCATGAGCAAACTCCAACCGATGTAGTGCGGCGATGGTGCGCTTGTCCTTTCCATCCAGTCTTGCTGCAACGAACTCGCAATTCCGGAAACGAATTCTCCGGCCCGGCTAGGCGGCGTGCGATTTATCCCCGAGAAAGCCCGCCATTGAGTACCTCCAGGCCAGATTGGCAAGATGCAAGCCGCCGCATGGATAGCCGGGCGGAGCTGGCACTGCGCCAGAACGCGCCGGCAGCGATCCAGCTGTTGAGTCGCCGCGTTCTTGCAAGTCGCCCAATCGCCTTCGGCCCTATTGGGCAATCAGAACGAAACGCCGGAGCGGATTTCTGCCGATGGCGCTTTAGACATGGACGCAGCCGCCGTTATCAGAACGTCCGGTGCCGCTGCGCCGCCCGCATACCGTCGAGGTATCGGACGGCACAGATTCCAGGCAATATCACCGGCTGACTCCGTTACGGATGCGCTTACTTGCGACGTAGACGGCTTGATTGCAGGTTCCAGGAGCGTTGCATGTCGTCGTCTACCGTTACACAAGAGTCCGTTCCCGCAGGTCCGGAGCACACCCAGCACGCCTTTGCAGAGCACATCCACAGCAAGCCTATGGGCAGTGCCGAGGCCGCGCACCTGATGACGTTCCTGTGCCAGACCGAATCGGCCAAGAAACCACAGACACTGCTGCCTCCGCAGGTACGCGACGACAACGCCGCCTGAGCAAAGCCTTGCGTCGGCGCACGTGGCGACAGCCGTGACGCTGTCGTCGCAGGCGGTTACTTCGCAGTGTTGAATGACTTGAGCACAGTGAGCAGACTTTTCAAATTGTCTGCGCTATCGCCTCGCGCAAGTTTTGGGACATCTGCCGCGGACGCGGCCGTCTCGTCAACGTAGGTCTGCATCAAGCCCTGATGGGTGGCCGCTGCGCCAACGTATTCTGCTGTTGTGCAGAGACTGCATTCTGAAACAAGGATGCCGGTCGAACGGGCCATGCTCTGGTAAATCAAACCGATCGCAGCGGCTGGCGCTTGGCCAACGACCTTGACGTTGGTCTGCGTGACGGCATCGGTGATCTGCGGATTGACTGCGGTTGGGAAAGCCATTGCTGCACTCCTAAGTGAATGGATGCACGGCGCTCTGGGTTGTACAGGCCAAGCAGCGCTGGACTCATCGGTTGTTTACCGCGTCGCCGCGCATCCACTGCACACCGTGCCATTTGATAACGGCCGGTACGCACGCAACTCAATCCGCGCAATGCCACTCCTCATTGCACGTCGCAGCACAACTATGATCGCGCCCATGTAGGCGATACCGGGTAGTCGCTGTCCATCCAGGCGCATGATTTTTACCCGGCTTTTCTGCAGTCCTTGCAAAACCTAAGTGCGGCCACTGCTCCCTACAGCGCAGCTGTCGTGACACCACGACGCATCGCAATGCGTCGACGACTAACCCGCTTGGATGGACTGAGCACCTGGTATTTCATAGATAATAAATAGGTCTATTAAAACTCGCACAGGACTAGACCACGATGCTTCTGCCACGCCTGCTGAGCCGCCTCGTTGCTAGCCTTGTCGCGAGCCTGGCTGCGTTTACTGCACAGGCGCAATCGCCTGAAGCACTGCCCTCGCCCATCGTGCTCAGCGAGTTCATCGCCGCCCCGGCCCCAACGCCGCAAGCACACGCATCCACGCTACTGGAAACGCGCGACGGTCACTTGCTGGCCGCCTGGTTCGGCGGCGCACACGAGGGTGCGGCCGATGTCGGCATCTGGCTCAGCCAGCGCGGCCCACAGCAATGGCAAACACCGCGTCGCATCGCCGATGGCGCACGTGCAGGCATCGATGGCGCTGCAGTGCCGGCATGGAATCCGGTGTTGTTTCAATCGGCCACCGGGCCGGTGCAGCTTTACTACAAGCTCGGGCCCAACCCGCGCCAATGGTGGGGGCTGCGTATCGTCTCCACGGACGATGGCGCGCACTGGTCGCCACCGGATCGATTGCCCGATGGCATTCTCGGGCCGATCAAGAACAAGCCGGTGCTGTTGCCCAACGGCCGCATCCTTTCGCCCAGCAGCAGCGAAGACCGCGGCTGGCGCGCGCATCTGGAATGGAGCGACGACGACGGCGCGCACTGGCAACGCGGCATGCCGCTCAACGATGCCAGCGTGATCGGTGCGATCCAGCCCAGCCTGCTGCTGTATCCGGATGGCCGGCTGCAGGCGTTGGGCCGCAGCCAGCAGAACAAACTCTTCAGCACGTTCTCCAGCGACGGCGGCCTGCATTGGCAGCCAATGCAATTGCTTGATCTGCAAAACCCCAATTCCGGCACCGACGCCGTGATGCTGCGCGATGGCCGCGCGTTACTCGTCTACAACCCCGGGATTGCAGGCAAGGACTGGTGGGAAGGCCGCGGCACCCTGGCGGTCGCCGTCTCCAACGACGGCACACACTGGCAACGCGTGCTGACGCTGGAAAACAGCGAAAAAGACGAGTTCTCTTATCCTGCGGTCATCCAGACCCGAGACGGCCTGGCGCACATCAGTTACACCTGGAAACGTCGGCACATCAAGCACGTGGTCCTCGATCCCACGCGGATCGACGCATCCGCCGCTGCCAGTCGTCCGTCCCCGTAGCGCTGTCTGAGCACTGCACAACGCGATGCGGCCACGCTGCCGATCCTTCGCTACGATAAAGATGACTTCGCCCCAAAGGCTTCGTGCTTAGCGTCGCATACCGATCCTCACCATCGAGCGATAGCCAAGATGAGGAAAGCGATGCGACGCGTCGATCAAACACGCCTGACGGGCACGCCTGTCGAGCTGCGGGAGCAGAATCCGTCCAATGCAGACGCGCCCGCGCGCGACGAGCCAGCCGCGCAGCCTGCGCCTGAACGCCCTGTTGGCATGCTCCGCGGCCTGGCCAGATATGTGACTTGTCACCGGTCTGGTCGTCCGCCAGCAAGGCCGGCCTCTGCCCAGACCTCCAGCCGGCCAACCACATCTGCTCCCCCTTCTCGCTACGGCGGAGCCGGCAGTTCCGTGCGGATGAACGAGCAGCCTGTAGATCCTTCGCAGCCACCGCAATTGCCACAACTCAGCAACATTGAACGCTCTGGCCTTAACTCCGTGGCCACAGATTCGCAACGGTTGCGGCGCGCGCCCGTGCCCCCAACCGTGGGCGCTTCATTACAGCGCTCCACAGCGATTCGCCCGTACAGCGACGTCTTGTCGCAATGGCAACAACACTACAACGCAGATCGCAACGGCTGGCACAGCGCATGGCGCGAGGCCAACCGCAACAACTCGGTGGTCGAGACAAGGACAAGCCGGGCACTGGAAGCAACAGCTGACATGCTGGAAAACGCGGCCCTCGCGGAAGGCGTATCGCTGGAGCTGCACTCAGTTCCCCTTCCGCAGTTTCCCGAGCAGGAATTCCGTTTTTCTCATCTGCAGCACATCACGATCAACGCTGCGGGGTTGATGAACCTTCCGGCGAACATGCAGCAATTCGCTGGCCTGGAAACACTAACGCTTGCACGCAACCCGCTTCGGTCGCTGCCTGCATCCATCTCAAGCCTTAGCCGATTACGCGAGCTCTCCATCCTCGCCTGCCCGACCTTGAAGGAACTTCCCGAACGCCTGGCCAGCACCAATGCATCCGGCGAGCACGAAGGGTTGGTCAACCTGCAGACGCTGCAATTGGAACAGACCGGGATCAAATCGCTGCCGGCATCCATCACCAGCCTGCAAAACCTGAAAAGGCTACAGGTTCGCAACTCGCCGCTGTCTTCCTTAGCCCCGGCCATCCATCACATGCCAAAGCTCGAAGAACTTGATTTGCAAGGCTGCACAGCGCTGCGCAACTATCCGCCGATTCTTGGCGGCAGTGCGCCACTGAAGCGACTGATTCTAAAAGACTGCAGCAACCTGTGCACGCTGCCGCTGGACATGGACACCCTGACGCAACTTGAAGAACTCGATCTGCGAGGCTGCGACAATCTCGCCAGGCTGCCCACGGCGATCGGCAGATTACCTGCCAATTGCACCATTCGGGTTCCCCCGCTTTTACAACCACAACTTGACCACCATCGCCTGAGTGCGCGCTCAGCCGAACTACAGCGGACTGGCCCGTCCATCCCAGGCCCCTCAGGCCATGGCGCCAGCGCATCCTCCTCGGTGACCACAACCGAACTCCTGCACAAGGCGGCGCTCGAACGTATCGAAGACACCGCACAGGCCATGCTGAGCACGGTCATCGATGAGGAAAGAAATCCCTTTCTGGAAGGTGCCCCATCCTATCTTCCAGAAAAGCGCCCGCCCAACACGCCCACCACTTTCGGCAAGATTCCGGTATTGCAGAAAATGCTGGAAGAAAGCAGGGATCGCCATTTCCTGGCACGGGTGAGCGAACTAGCAGGGCCATGTCCCCCACGACCCGGAGACAACGCGACCGAGGAAGACCACAACCGCTTCTTCATGGATGTCAGCAGCTGGAAGGCGCAGAAGAGCGCGCACCTGGGCATCGTCGATCATCAAGGGCAGTTCGTTTTTCGCCACGCAAGCCAGTTCGACGCAGCGACGCTGGCCAAGGCAGTCCAGATGTGGCAGACCCGGGAGCTGATCGTCAACGCACACCCGGAAGACCGCGAGCGCTTTCCCGCTTTCACGCTGCACATTCCCGAGCAGGTCAGCGACGACGCTGATGACCAACAGCCAACAAGCCCGGAACCTTCAGGCCATCCGTAGATGGCCAACGCGACAGGCGCAGCAGCCCATCGCGCATCTCCGTCAGCGTGCCTACGCAACGCAGGCAGCGCATCCCTGGCGAGCGGAGCGTTGCGCGCGTTTCACGTTTGCCGCAACACGTCCACCATCCGTTGTACCCGCGCGGTATCGGTCCGCTGGTAGTCTCCGCCCAGATCGTGGATATACGGGTGCGGCGACGGCACCTGGGCGGCGATCACGCCACGCGCCGACGCATGGAATTCGTGGGCGCCGGTGTGCTGCCGCAGGGTGCGGATGTTGTGCTCGGAAAGCCCGGCACCGGGCATGATGCCGATGCGCCCGGTTGCCTGCCGCACCAACGCGGCAATGGTGTCGATGCCCTCTAGCGCACTCGCACGCGCGCCTGAGGTCAGCACACGCTCGCAACCCAGCGCGATCGCATCTTCCAGCACACGCGATGGATTGGCGCTGACATCAATCGCACGATGAAACGTCACCCCCAACGACCCTGCTGCTTCGATCAACACACGCATCGTCGGCAGATCGACCTGCCCATGCCGGTCCAGCGCGCCCAGCACTACCCCATTGCAGCCAAGCCGCACGCACTGCTCCACGTCGCGACGCATCACCTCCACTTCGGCAGCGTCGAACACGAAATCACCCACGCGCGGACGAATCAACACATACAGCGGAATTCGCAACCGCTCGCGCACCGCTGCCAATGTGCCGAACGACGGCGTCAGCCCGCCGCCATCCAGCCCACCGCACAGCTCCACGCGCATCGCCCCGCCTTCTTGCGCCGCGAGTGCCGAGGCCACCGAATCGGCCGCCACTTCAAGACCTAATGCACTCATGCTGCCGGCTCGCTGGTGTAGTGGCTCTCGCCAGGCACCAACAGATCCTGCCGCTGCGCATCGCACACCGCGTAACTGAAGCCTTTCTGGATCGCAAACGCGCCTACTTCACCACGCTTGTTCATCGCCAAAAAGCCGACCTGCAATGTGCGCGTCAATTCCGGCTTACGGCGGATCAGCCGCATCACCACTTCGCGGCATGCATCGGCTGGCGACTTGCCCTGCCGCATCATTTCCACCACTGCAAAACTGCCCACATTCCGGATCACTTCTTCGCCCACACCGGTCGAGGTTGCGCCGCCCACGTCGTTGTCCACGTACAAGCCCGCACCGATGATCGGGCTATCGCCCACGCGCCCGTGCATTTTCCACGCCATGCCGCTGGTAGTGCATGCACCGGACAGATTGCCGTGCGTATCCAGCGCCAGCATGCCGATGGTGTCGTGATTGTCTTTGCCACCGGGCAACTTGGCATCGCGCCAGGCGCGGTTTTCGACATTGGCTTCCGGCGAATATTTCGACGTCTTCAACCACTCTTTCCACGCCGCTTCTGAACTTGGGGTCAGCAGCTTGGCTTTCGGAAAGCCCTGCTCCAACGCAAACTGCCGCGCGCCATCGCCGACCAACATCACGTGCGGCGTTTTCTCCATCACCGCGCGCGCTAAGGAGATGGCATGCACCACATCTTCCAACGCTGCCACCGCGCCGCAATTGCCCAGGTGATCCATGATGCAGGCGTCCAGCGTCACCCGCCCGTCGCGGTCGGGATAACCGCCCAGGCCGACGGTGGGGTTGGTCGGATCCGCTTCCGGCACACGCACACCGGCTTCCACCGCATCCAGCGCGATACCGCCGCTGCTGAGAATTTTCCAGGCCTCCTGATTGGCGGCAATGCCGAAGTCCCACGTGGAAATCACCCGCGCCGCACCACGCGGCAGCGCCGGCGGCCGCACGCCCTGCGAGGCGCCCACCGCGGCTTGCGCGCGTGCGCCCCAGCCGGCCAGCCCGGACGCGATCGCGCCCAGCGTGGCGCTCTTGAGGAAGTGACGACGTTGAATCATGCGGGCAACTCCATGATGGAAACGAGCGGCCGCGCAGTGCGGCACCAGCCTTCCATCATGCGGCAGCATCGCGTGCGGATAAACCTTGTTGCGGCGTTATCGCATGCGGATCCGTGCACAACCGTTGCATGTTGGTCCAGCCCTGGCTCAGCCGCAACGTGGCCGATTTATGGATCTGGCGGGCGACGGGCAACGAAAAGGACCATGCGCAGCCGCGCCGGATCACGGCTGCGCAAGCCGAACAAGCGCAGGCGGCACAACGCGCGGCTGCACAGGCACGCCTTGCGCAGGGCGACACCGCCGACCACACACTGGGCGCACCCCTGAGCGACGCTGCGCGCAGCTGGATTGCGCAACAGACTGGCAGCGCTGCCGATCCGATGCCGATGCGATGCCGATGCGATGCCGATGCGATGCCGATGGCGTCTGGTGCGTCGGAAGCGGCAGGTAGTTCCGACATTGCATCCGTCTCTGGATTTATCTCTGCATCAAGGTCTGTTGGCTCGTCTACAGCGCCACCGCTTTCGTCGCATGCGAATTCCGACGGGTCTTCGAATCAGGCTACAAGTTCTTTTGCTGCTTCTTGTGCTTCGGTCTCTGACACGTCTAAGGCCTCTGACACCGATAACGCCTCTGACGCGTTCATTGCCTCTGATGCCTCTGTTGCTGCTTCAACTTTCGCATCCGGTTCGAAGCCGGCTTCGGCAGCGTCAACTCCATCTGCTGCACTCGCAAAAGCTACCGTCAGCACAGCGCCCGCCCGACGCAGCGCCCGACGCCATCGCTGGATGACGCCCCTGGCGCTCGCTGCTTCGGTCACACTGGCAGTTGGCGTCTGCCTGCAATGGCAGGCCAGTCGACCTGTGCCGGATGCATCTACACCGGCTGCAGCTGTCTTTGCGACAACCGAATCAGAAAAAATGTCCGAGCGCCGCGCTGTGGAAGACAGAGCAGGTCGCACCTCAGAACGCGGCGTCCAAGGGCCTGAGCAGCGACCTGCCCCCGCGTCCGCCGACGAACCCGCTTCCGCAGAGCAGGTGGCAAGGCAACCAGCATCTTCACTGCAGGAACTGGCGCCAGCCGCCATGCCGGCCCCAGTCGGCGCACCACTACCTGCACGTGTGGTGACGCCGCCTGCCTCCGCGCCACCCGCCGAGATGATGTCCGACCAACCGGCGACGGCGTCGGAGCCAGCGCAAGACGATGCGCAACTCGCGATGGCGCCGCCGCCCCCGCCCGCCCCCATCGCCGCGAGCAATGACGACGTGCAGGCAAGCGGCGCGCTCGAAGCACCTACAGACAGCAGTGCGCCCACCCCATTACCAGCCAAGCGTGCACCAGCGCCTGCAGCTTCGCCATTGGTGTTGCCGGCACCGCCGCAGGATCAGTCATTGCGCGTCGAGCGCGCGGCAGCTAACCCACCTGCAACGAACGAACTGCCGAGAGCACGTGCAGCGCCGCTCACCGCGCCAACGGCTGCAACTGCACTAGGACGGGAACGGCAGGTCGCCAAGCCGCAGCCGGAAGCATCTCGCGCAACCTCGTCGCCGCAAACGACCGGCAACGCCGCCACACAGCAGGCACGACAGCGGAGAGATGAAGACGCGCGCGGCGCAACACACCGCACTACAGTGCTGAAGCTCTCCACATTGCCACGCGAGTGGCTTGCGGGCTACTCGGCCTCTGCGGGCATACAGGCGCCGGAAACAATCCGGATCATGGCTGCCACACCGAATGCAGCGGCAGTGCAGACCTGGGCGGCGCAGTTGCGCCATCAACTCAAACAACGTGGCTGGGCAACGCAGATCGCGCTTGCACAAGACAGCAATCTAGCCGTCGACGAATTACGGCTCGAGCTCTCGGGCGCTGCGCCCTAAACCCGGCCGATCATCCACCGCGCCTTCGCCAGGCGTGTCGTCGTCGCGCAACCTGCTGGTCAGCACATGGTCGCGCCAGTGGCCGTTCAACTGCAGGTAGCGCCGCGCGTAGCCTTCGATCTGGAAGCCAAGCCGCTGCAGCACACGCGCACTGCGCAGGTTCTCCGGAACGTATTGCGCCATCACCCGATGTAGGCCAAGCGGTCCGAAGGCAAATGCAATTCCCTGCGTGGCTGCCCAGTGGATCAACCCTCGCCCCTGCTGCGCCGCGTCCAGGCCGTAGCCCAGATGGCAAGCCTGAAATGCGCCGCGCTGGATCTGGGTGAACCCGGTGGTGCCGATCACCTGCTCATTCTGCAGCAACACCAGTTGCAACTCCCGCTCGCCAGGCACTGCGCTGCGGTATGCGATACACAAGCGGCGCCAACCGTCGACGGTATAGAACGCAGGCGGTCGCAGCGGCATCGCATCGGCGAGGTGGCTGCGATTACGCGTGTGGTAGTTTGCCATTGCAGCCGGGTCGACAATGGCTAGATCGCATAGCACCACGCCGTCGGCATGCCGGACCGGCGCAAATACCGGAAGACTCACGACTGCCGCGCCTCAAGAGCAGCTGACACAACGTAGCGAGGAGTCGTCAGGCAGGAATGGACGGCGCACAGGAACCGCGGTGGACGAGTGATAGATGCCGATGCCGGGCGCAGGCGGCGCGCGCCTGGCGGCTGTGCAGTCGTCTCGTTAGCTGCTCTAAGCTTGCACGCCTCAAACATGCACGCAATCTCGCCGCCACGTACATCCAGCTGATGCCATACAGATCAAGCTCCGCAAGCCTTCGCCGAAAAGCAGCGCACCATCTTGTGCCTGACCCAGAGCACCCGACTGCAACCCACACGTCATCACCGATCAATCAGTACAACGCGCGTCGCTGCACTGTATGACTGCGCTCGCCTGTCAGCGAGCACAGTGACTGCACCAACTGCGCTCAGGCCGCAGCGGCAGCAAAGACCTGACTGAGCTGCGCTTCGATAGCGTCCAGGTTGGGCAACAAGGCGCTTTGCTCGCCCAGTAGCACGCGCATGTGCACGCCGTCGGGCAGCGCATCTTCCGATGCGTCGGCCAGCAGGCCATCACGCGGCACCGAAATCAGCTGAGGGAACGAGGCGGTCAGCAGCGCGAAATACGGCAGCGCCGGATTACCGCCCAATGCCTTCAACACGATGACCTTGTTGTTGACCGCAGCGGGCTCTTCGCCCATGCCGCTGAGGCGTGCGAACGACAGCAGCGGCACTTTCCAGCCGTACCAATCGATACGCCCGACCACCCAACGCGGCATGTCGGGCAGCGGTTCCACCGCCACACGCGACATCACCTCGGCCACCGTGGCGTTCGGCAGCAGCACGCGCTCGCTGCCGGCCTGGATCAGGACGCCGCGGATTTCGTCGTTATTGGCGTAGCTCATCGCATGATTCCGATTCGAAAGGGAGCGCCCGGCTTATGCCGGCCAACGCTGTGCCAGCGCCTGCGCCAGCTGCGCAGGGTCGCCGGTCAGAATGCCTTGCCGCGCCAGACGCGCGGCGGCGGCGGGGTCGTAACAGCCGTCGGTGGATTGCCCGGCCAACCAGCCCCCCTGCTCCGCCAAGGCCAGCGATGCTTCCACCATCGCCTCGTTGGCACCGCTGAGCATCAGCACCGCACTGTCGGCCGGCGGCAGCGCAGCGATCAGGCCGGCCGGGTCGGCCGGCGCCAAGAATGCCAGCGCGCCAGCATGCTGGTGCACACCAACTTCGTCGGAGAGCACGTACACCTTGCCCGGTGCGACCACCTGCCCCGCCTCACCCAGTTCGACCGGCAGCGCAGACACGCGCCCCATCTGCCGCACCAGGTTGCCGTACTGTCCGCCATCCAGGGTCATGCGCACCAGCACTGCGCGCGGGAATTCCGGCGGCAAGGCGCTCAGCAGACGGCGGATCGCATCCGGCCCGCCGATGCCGGCCATCACCAGCACTGCGCCGGTGACGCTGCCGCTGTGCTCCAGATCCACCAGCGACAATCCGCCGGTCGACAGCGCAAACACATCCGCTTCGGCGCGCGGGCGCACCACCACGGTCACTTCGTCCACCAAGCCCCAGGTGCTGGAATCGCCCAGGCTCAGGCCCGGCTTTTCGGCAGCAGCTGGTGCCGTGTCATGCGTGGATGGACGTGCGAACAAGGCATCGCTGGGCATGCTTTCGAACGCATGCGCTGCGGCTTCCAGGTGTTGATCCAGCTGCAGGTCCGAATGCTGGCGCGAGGCCAGCGTCAAACCCGGCTCGGGCTGCAGCGACGGTTCGGTTTCGGTGCCCGGCGGCAAGACGTCGGCATGCCCGTGCAGTTTGGCGGCCAGATGGCGCACCCAGCGCTGCGCTTCCCAGCCTTCGCGCCGCACTGTCAGTTCGGCCTCGTCGAAGATCACCGTAACACCAGGCATGTTGAAGGCCGGCTCCAGCGCTTCGAGCGCGTCTTCGATCGACGGTTCCAGTGACACCAGCACTGCCACCGGCTCGACGTCGCGCAGCATCTGCACATCGACTGCGGATGGCTCGTCTTCCAGCACCACCTGCGCACCGGCCAGGCCAAGTGCTTCGCGCAGGCGCTCACGCGCCTGACCCGGACGACCCAGCAAAGCAACCGGAGTTCCCATTGCGCCATTAGTCTCGGACACGGGCGATCCCCAGCAGGTCATACACGTTTCGCATCAGATCCAACTCTTGGTAAGGCTTGCCCAGGTAACGCTGCACGCCAATCTCGAAGGCACGCTGGCGATGCTTCTCGCCACTGCGCGAGGTGATCATCACGATCGGCACCGCCTTGAAGCGCGGGTCGGCACGCATCGCGGTCGCCAGTTCATAGCCGTCCATGCGCGGCATTTCGATATCCAGCAGCATCAGGTCGGGCACGCGCTCTTCGAGCAGTTCCAGCGCCTCGACACCGTCGCGTGCGGTACTGACATCCAGGTTGTGGCGTTCCAGCACGCGGCTGGTGACCTTGCGCATGGTCAGCGAATCGTCGACCACCATCACCAGCGGCACCTGACGCTGCGCTTCGGTCTGCGTTTCCAGCGTCGGACTCGCCGGCTGGCTGAGGTAACGACGCACCAGCGGCGCGACGTCCAGAATCACCACTACGCGGCCATCGCCGGTGATGGTGGCGCCATAGATACCCGGCACCGAGGCGATCTGCAGGCCCACCGGCTTGACCACGATTTCGCGGTTGCCCAGCACCTGATCGATCGCCACCGCAGCGCGCAGGTCGCCTGCACGCACCAGCAACAATGGCACCTGCGCCTGGCCATCGGCACGTGCCGCGGCCTGGCCGACCAGCGAGCCGAGGTCGTGCAGTACGTACTCTTCACCGGCGTAGTGGTAACCGCCCTCGCCCGACTCGTAACGGGTGCGCGAGATGCGGCCGATACCGCTGACCGAACCCACCGGCACCGCGAAGGTGGTTTCGCCGATGCGCACGAACACCGCCTGGGTGACCGCCAGCGTCTGCGGCAGACGCAGAGTGAAGGTGACGCCCTGGCCGCGCACCGAGTGGATGTCCACCGAGCCGCCGAGCTGACGCACTTCGTTGCGCACCACGTCCATGCCCACGCCACGGCCCGCCAACTGGCTGACCTGCTCGGAGGTGCTGAAACCGGAGGCGAAGATCAGGCCATCCAGTTCGGCATCGCTGAGCTCCTGGCCGGGCTCGATCAGGCCGCGCTGTTCGCCACGGCGACGGATCGCCTCACGGTCCAGCCCGGCGCCGTCGTCGGCTACTTCCAGCACGATTTCCGAGCCTTCACGGCGCAGACGGATCGCGATGCTGCCTTCTTCCGGCTTGCCCGCATCGCGGCGTTGCTCGGGCGTTTCCAGCCCGTGCGCCACCGAGTTACGCAACATGTGTTCCAGCGGCGCGACCATGCGATCGAGCACGTTGCGATCGAGTTCGCCCTGGGTGCCTTCCAGCAACAGATGCACTTGCTTGCCAGTGTCGTTGGCCGCCTGACGCACCACGCGGCGCAGGCGCGGCACCAAACCATCGAACGGCACCATGCGCGCGCGCATCAGGCCGTCCTGCAGTTCGGAGCTGACGCGCGACTGCTGTTGCAGCAAGCTGTCGTACTGACGCGACAGATCTTCCAGCACACCTTGCAAGCCGCCCAAGTCGGCCGCCGATTCGTTCAGCGCGCGGCTGAGCTGCTGCAAGGTGGAGAAGCGGTCCAGTTCCAGCGGATCGAAGGTGCGATCACCCTGGTCCTGTTCGCGCTGATAACGCGCCACGATCTGCGCTTCGGTTTCCAGATCCAGACGGCGCAACTGGTCGCGCAGACGGGCGTTGGTGCGATCCAGCTCGCCCATGGCGCCGCGGAACGCGCCCAACTGCTGTTCCAGGCGCGAGCGGTAGATCGCCACTTCGCCGGCATGGTTGACCAGACGGTCGAGCAGATCGGCGCGCACGCGCACCTGCTCCTGCTGCACACGCGGCAGGAAGTCTTCTTCGGTCTGCCCTTCCACCGGAATCGGTGCGGACAGCGGTGCCGGCTCCACCGACGCCTTGGCGATCGCGCGGACATCGGCGTCGCTGGGCGGGGCGGCATTGCGGCCACGGGTACGGGTTTCGAAGGCTTCGACCAGATCGGTCGGCATCGCCACGGCGCGGTGCATGCCGGTACGGGTCAACAGCTGGTGCAGGCGGTCGAAGCCGCGCTCGAACAGACGCACGTCGTCGCGGTCGATGTCGGTACGGTTGGCCGCCACCGCTTCCAGCAGCGATTCGATCGCGTGACCGAGATCGCCGATGGCGTTGATGCCGGCCATGCGCGCACCGCCCTTGAGCGTGTGCAGGTCGCGTTGCAGTCCGTTGAGGACATCGCGGTCTTCCGGCACTTCGCGCATGCGGGCGATCAAACCATCGCAGTGGTCCAGCAGATCGCGGCCTTCTTCGACAAAGATGTCGACCAGCTCGCCGTCGAGTTGATCGAAGTTGAGTGGGCCGATATCGAATGCTGCGCCGGCGTCGTTGCTTGCCGCCTCAGCAGGCGCGGCGTCTTCCACCGGTGCGCTGAAGGCGGCAACGGGGGTGGCGTCTTCCGGCTCGGCTGCACTGTGGTCGGCTGTGGCGTGCTCGCTGGCGGCTGCGCGGTGCTCTGCGGAGTCGTTGGCGTGCTGGTCGGCAACGGCGTGCTCGCTAGCGTCCGTATGTTCTGCCTGCCCTGCCTGCTCGACGTGCTCTGTGTGTTCGGCTGCGGCAATCGCGTCGGCCGCTACATGCTCGTCGGCGTGCGCCGCGTCATCGGACGTGGAAGCCTGTGCGCCGTGTAGCTCAGGTGCAGTGTCGGATTGCGGATCACCCGCTTCTTCGACCTGGTCAGCTGCATGCGCCATTTCGAATGCCTGCACCGATTCGACGGTGTGACCGGGCATGGCGTCGGCGTTGGCCTGCTCGGCATGAGCGTGGTGCGTTTCTGCATGCTCGGCTTCGGCTTGCTCAGCTTCGGAGTGCTGTGCCTCGAAATGCTCGGCTTCGGCGCGCTCGTGTTCCGTCGCGTGCTCGGCTTCGCCCGCATGCGCGTCACTCTGCCACTGCTCGCTGGAATCGGCGTGCTGCTCCGACTGCACTTGCTCCGACTGCGAATGCTCGCCGGCGTGCTGCGTGTCCGCAGATGCGTGCTCGCCCGAATCCACCTGCTGATTCGAAAACGCGTGTGCGTCAGCGTCCGCGTGCTCGCCCAGCTGCGCCGCTTCTTCGGCGTGCTGCTGTTCGCCCGCATACGACTCGCCACCATGCAGCAGCGCGGTGTCGCTGTGCTGCGCCGCCTCATCTGCCGGCTGTTCGCCAGAGTGTGCGTGCGTGCCCGCGTGTTCCTGACCAATCTGATCGGCCGTGTAGCCGTCCTGGTCGGCCGACACGCTGTCCAGCGCTGCGGTTTCCGGCGTCCAGTCTTCCGCGTTGCTTGCGTTAGCGTCTTCAGCCAACGCAGTGTCTGCGTGCACGGACGTCAGTGCTTCAATGCTCTCGACCGCGTGGTCGGCGCCTGCTGCACCCTGATCGTCGTGCGTCGGCGCGTGATGCGCATGCGTGTCCGTAGCCTGCTCGGCATCGGCCGCAGCCAGCGTTTGCGCATCGCCCAACGCAGCTTCCGCGTCGGCTAGTTCGTCGACCGCAACGGTGTCGGCATGCGTGCTGATCGCGTCGGCATCGTGCTCGCTGGCAACGACATCAGCAGCTGCCTCAGCCGGCTCCTCTGCAGCGTGGTCGTGCGGTGCGGTCTGCGCATGTTGCAGCTCGGTCGCATCCCAGGCGACGGCTTCGACCAATGTGTGTGCCGCATCGTGCTCGGCTTCTGCCTCGGCCAGTTCGTCTACGGCAATCGGCGCGTCGTCCGACTGCGGCTGTGCGCCTTCGGCGTCTAGCGTCGGTGCGGGCGCGTCGGATGGCAGCGCGCTGGCATCCAGGTATTGCGACAGATCCTGCGCACCGGTCAGTTCGACCGAGGCAGTGCTGCCGTCTACCGTATCGCTTGCTGCATCGACATCGTCCAGCTCGTCCAGGAACACCTGCGGCGGCCATTGCGCTTCCGGCAAGGTGTGCACCAGCGCACGCAAGCGCTCGGTCAACGGTGCGAACGACGGAATCAACGGGGCATCGGCGCGCAGCGCGGTCACCGTGGTGGCGATCGCGGCAGCTGTGGCGGTAATCGCCTCAATGCCTTCCGCCGACGGCGTGACCGAAGCAGCCAGCAGGCGCTTGACGTAGCTTTCGGCCGGGCTTGTCACCAGAGTGATTTCCGGCACGTCGGTCATCGCGAAGGCTCCACTCATCGTGTGCACGGCGCGCAGCAGTTCTTCGGTCGCCAACTGCGGCTCGGCCTGGCTGGCCTGCAGCCAGCCGTTCACCGTGTCCAGATGCGTGGCGACCTCGGCTTCCAGGATCTCGCGTAGCACGCTGTCCACCGAGGCAGGCGTTCCACCGCTGGCGGCAAACACGCCTGCTGCAAGCGGAAGCGCGACAGCGTCGGCAGCCACCGGCGCGGCGGCCGCGGGCACGTAGTAGACCTCTTCGCCTGCGGCAACGCGCTCGGCAATGGCCTGGATTTCGGGCAGATCGGCGCTGATGCGGCCTTGGTCGCGTAGCGCGGCGTTGAACTGCGGCAGCACGTCGTGGGCCAATGCGACCATCGCCACGACCGCCGGGCTGGCCGGTCGCGAATTATCGAGCACGCGGTTGAGCATGCTCTCGATCTTCCAACTGAACTCGCCAAGCACACTGGCACCGACCAGACGCCCACTGCCCTTCAGGGTGTGGAAGACGCGGCGGATCGGGCGCAGGTGTTCCGGGCTGTTGGGTGCGGCGCGCCACACCGGCAACAGCTGGCCCAGGTTGACCAGTTCTTCGTCGAATTCTTCCAGGAAGACGTCGCGGATATCGTCGTCGATATCGCTGTCGCCGAAGCCGCCAAAAATGCCGGCATCGGCCGCGGTTGCAGCCTGAGTTGTTTCGCCAGACGCGGGTTCGGCCGGTGCCTGCGCGGTTTCAGCCTCGGCTGCGGCTACCGGTGCCTGTGGACGCTGCACATCGAACTGCGCGGCCGCTACATCGAGCTGGGCCAGGAACGCGGTAGATGCGTCGTCCAGTTCGAACTCGCTGACCACCGCCTGCTGCACGCGCGGAGCGGCCGGCTCGGATGTTGCTTCAGACGGGGCATCCTGCGGCTGTTCCACAGATTCGACGAATGGGTCGTCCAGTTGCTGCGGCGGAAGCGGCGGCGGCGAAAACGCATCTTCGATGCTGGTCTGCGCGCGACGCGCTGCATTCTCGGCAATGAAATCCAACGGCGCTTCGGTCTGCTCGGCATCGCCAGGCAGCTCGATCTGCTCGATCTGCAGCGGCGCTTCCTCGGCAACCACCGGCTCGGCGGCGTGTTCCTGCTCCAGCGCACTCAGATCTACGGTGTAGCTGACCTGCGCGGCCTCGCTGCCGTCCTGCTCCGCCGACACCGGGTCGAACGTAGAGGTGGCGATCGGCGCGGCCTGCTCGCTGGTTTCCATCTGCCAGTCGCCGGGCGCTTGCGCGCCGTCATCGGACAGATCCAGCGGCGCCACCGTGAACGGCACATGCGACTGGCCGGACACGGTTTCTTCAGCGGCCACCGGGTCGAACGAGAACACCGTATCGGTCGCGGCCGCGCCGGTGGCATGCACCACACTGGCAGCGAACGGGGTTTGGACTACGGTCTCGTTGGCCCATTCCAGCGACGGCGCGGGCGCGGCATCGTTGGCGGCCTGCGGCGTGTCGGCATGCTGCAACGGCGGGGCGGCCACCGGCTGCGGTTCGGCCACGCTGCCCGGTTGGTCGGCACCGATCGGCAAATCGGACGGCTCGCCCGACGGCAGCGGCCAGTAACGCAGCGTTTCCAGGCTGTTACGGGTGATGTCGAGAATCTCTTCGCGGCCGGGACGGCGCTCGCGCAGGGCTTCCAGGTAGTACTCCAGACTGGCCATCGCATCGGCCAGGGTGTCCAGCTGGCGGCCGCTGGGCACGCGCTGCTTGCCGATCAATTCCAGATCGACGTAACGACGCACACCTTCCAGATAATCGGCAGCCTGCGGCAATTCGAGAATGCGCAACGCACCACCGACTTCACCCAGCAGGTGCGGCACATTGGCCAGACGGGCGTGGTCCCAGTTGGTTTCGATGAAGGCAACGAAATGCTCGCGCGCCGTACCAAAGTTGGCGATCGCTTCCTGTGCCAGCACATCAACCGTACGACGCACTTCCGAGGAGTTGGCACTGTTGCTGACCTCGGTGCCATCGCCCGGGTCGGCACCAAGGCTGGCCACCTGATCGTCCAGCGATGCATCCACGTACAGCAGCGCGCCGGCGACATCCAGCAGCACGCTTTCGTCCATCCGGGTCTGGCCATCGACTACGCGCGCCAAGGCATCGCGCTGCTGTACGACGACATTGCGCGCCACACCCAAGCCCATCATGCCCAGGGTGTCGGCAACGCTGCCCAGATCCTTGACCTGGGTCTGCAGCTCGGCGATGTCGCCACCGGTGCGCAGATGCAGGTCCAGCGCGTCTTTCACGCGCAACAATTCTTCCTTGACCGCATTGCCGACGGTGTCGAGCAATTCGCGATTACGCCCGCTCAGGCTACCGCGCGCGTGATCCAGCTCGGCCTCGGTGGCAACACCGGCCTGCGGGTCGAACGCGAACAGCACGCTCTCGTTGAGACCCGGCTGGCCACGGGTGGCGCGGATCTCATTGAGCAGCGGCAACAACACGATCGGAATGTCGCGGTGACCGTTCTGCAAGCGCTCCAGATAATCTGGCAGCAGCACGGTGCCGCGCATCAGCATGGCGCAGGCTTCGTCATGGTCGGCAACCTCGCCCACCTGCACGGCCTTGGCCAGCAGCTCAAGCTCTTCGGCCACCATCGCCGGCGCATACAGCTCGACCATGCGCAGCGTGCCCTGCACCTGGTGCAGGTAGCCGGTGCAGAACCGCATCCGACTGGTGTCGGACGGTTCTTGGGCGAAGTATTCGATCTCGTTGCGCGCCTGGCGCAACGTCTCGTCCAGCTCTGGCTTGACCCAGCCCAGTGCGGCGTGACTCATCGCATCGCGAAGCGCACTCATTGCAGCCCCCTGACTACGACCGAGGTGCCGCTAGCGCAGCAACCGGTCACTTCCTGCATCGACGTAACGCTACTACGCGCCATCTGCTGATCCTTTCCCGTTCCGCGTCGTGGTCACGCCGGCAGCTTGAAGTCGGCGACCGAACGGCGCAGATCGGCAGCGAGCTGCGCCAGATTGCCGATCGATTCGGCCGTCTGCTCCGCACCCTGCGATGTCTGGCTGGTGATCTGACGGATCACGCCCATGGTCTGTGTGATATCCGTCGCCGCGGCCGACTGCTGGTGCGCAGCGATGGAGATGTTCTTAATCAAGTTATTCAAGGCGTTGGACACGCGCTCGATTTCGGTCAGCGCGGTGCCGGCGTCTTCGGCCAGGCGCGCACCGGACACCACTTCGGAGGTGGTCTGCTCCATCGAGCTGACCGCTTCGTTGGTATCGGCCTGAATGGTCTGCACCAAACCTTCGATGCGTCGGGTCGCACTGGAGGTGCGTTCTGCCAGGCGCTGCACTTCGTCGGCCACCACAGCGAAACCGCGACCGGCTTCGCCGGCCGATGCTGCCTGCACCGCGGCGTTGAGCGCCAGGATGTTGGTCTGCTCGGAAATGTCGTTGATCAGTTCCACGATCGAGCCGATCTCCTGCGAAGATTCGCCCAGCCGCTTGATGCGCTTGGAGGTTTCCTGGATCTGGTCGCGAATCTGGTCCATGCCTTGGATCGTCTCGCGCACCACGCCGGCACCTTCGGCGGCGATGACCACCGAGCGCTGCGCCACTTCGGCCGACTCGGTGGAGTTGCGCGACACCTGCTCAATGCTGGCAGCGATTTCGCTGATGCGCTCGGAAGCCGTGGTGATCTGGTTGGCTTGTTGGCCGGCCGCGTCGGCCAGCTGCATCGCCGTGGCCTGGGTTTCCTGGGTCGACACGGCCACCTTCGCGGAGGTGTCGTTGATGGTGGTCACCAGGTGGCGCAGTTCGTCCACGGCGTAGTTGATGGCGTCGGCGATGGCGCCGGTCATGTCCTCGGTCACCGACGCTTTCACGGTCAGGTCGCCCTCGCCGAGCGAGCTGATTTCGTCCAGCAACCGCATAATCGCCTGCTGGTTACGGCTGTTGAATTCCACCTGCGACTGGTAGCGCACGTCCTGCTCGCGGGTTCGCACACGCACCGAGCTCCACACGAAGCCGATGATCGCCAGCAGCGCGAACAGGCCGGACACCACGCCCAGCCAGAAGTTCGGGAACAGGCGCGTGTCGCGCACCGAACCGAACGCGGAGAAGGCGTCGAACAGCTTCTTGCTGTCGACGAGCATCTTGCCGGAGCCATCCGTCAGCGCATCGGCCGAGGACTGTGCGGCGAACAGGTTGCGCGAGCTGGCGAGGATGGCGTCGACATCTTTCTTCATCGTCGCCCACTGCGCCTGCGACTGCTCAAGCGCCGACAACGCAGCGGGGTTGTGCACCGCGGCGATGCCGAGTTCTTCGTTGCCTGCGCGCAGGCCGTCGAGCATCTGCGTGAACACCACCGAGTCGCGTGCCAGCGCGTCGCCTGAGGCGGCCGCATTGTCTTCGCCGGCGCGGATTTCGGTCACCCGCCGCGCCATGGTTCCGGCCACCACGACCTGCTGCAAGGTGTTGTAGATCTGCGAAGCCGGCGCGCCGCTGACGGTCATCGCACGCACCACTTCGTTCAACTGCGCCTGCAATTGCGGGACGCTGCCGGAGAAGCGGTTGGCGTTGTCTGCGATCGCCAGCACCGCCGGTTCGCTGGAGATGACCTGATCGGCGTTCTTGCTCAGTGGCAGCCAGGTCGCCTTGAGCTGCGCCATCGCGCTGGCGATCGAGCCTTCCTGGCCGTAACGGCCATCCAGTTCGCTCACCGTGCTGTCGATGCGGCCCTTGGTCTCCTTGAACGCGGCAAAGGCCTTGGTGTCGCCGGACACCGCTTCGCGGCCCTGGTTGGCCAGCTGCTGCGAGAGCACCTGCAAGTCGGCCGCGCCGGTGCCGGCACCGGCAAGACGACTGCCCTGCCAGGTCGCGACGCCGGTGTTGGCGCCAAACACGATCATCGACAACACCAGCAAGCCAAGCCAGAAGCTGGTGCTGACGCTGCCGAGCTCGTTGGTCTTGCGGGCGTCCGGGGCGGTACTCATGGTTCGACCTCAATCTGTATGACGTGGCGGGGTCGCGGCTTAGGCCGCGGCCTGCCGGAATTCAGGAGTGCGCGACAGCAACGCCAGGGAAAACACACCCCAGTCCTGCGTCTCGTTGCGGAAGGCGCGGTCGATGAAATGGGCGTAGCGGCCTTGCGCCAACTCGCCGGGTTCCACCGCCTGGACCTGCTCGAAGCTGCGTTGGCCGTACAGCTCATCGATGGTCAGCGCGACGTCGCCGCCGCTCTGACGCATGATCAGCACACGCTGGCCTTCCTGGAGCACCGTGCGACGGCCCTCCAGGAACTGCTTCAGATCGATCACTGGGAACAGATTGCCGCGCAGGTTGCCTACGCCCAGCAGCCAGGGCTGTGCGCCCGGCACCGGAGTGACCGGCGGCATCGGCACGATTTCCGCAACTTCGCGGAAGTCCGAGACCAATCGCCGGGTCCCGACGCGATACCCCACGCCGCGCCAGATATCGGCCGAGAACTGGCGTTCCGGCAGCGGCGTGGCGTGCGCCAGACTACGACGCTCGTAGTCTTCGAGAATGTCGAATGGAGAGCGCATCAACGCACCAATTGTCTGATGCGCGCGATTAGATCGTCTTCGCGCGGCGGCTTGACGATGTAGTCGCTTGCACCTTGTCGCAGACCCCAAGCCCTGTCGGTTTCCATGCCCTTGGTGCTGACCAGCAGCACGGGAATGTCCTTGGTGGCCTGGTCGCGTGCAAGTGCACGCGTTGCCTGGAAGCCGCTCATACCGGGCAACACCACATCCATCAACACAAGATCGGGCGCCTGGCTGCGAACCAGCTCAAGTCCCTCTTCTGCGGTATCAGTGGCGACGACCGTATGGCCTGCTTTTTCCAGCCATTGACTGAAGACTGCCCTGTCGGTGGGCGAGTCCTCGATCAATATAATTCGAGCCATGTTGCCTTTCCCCCTGGTCAGGCGTGGACGTACGTGCGGATCGCGCTCAGTAGTTCTTCGCGAGTGAACGGCTTGGTCAGATATTGCTCGGAACCGACGATGCGGCCGCGCGCCTTGTCGAACAGGCCATCTTTGGACGACAACATGATCACCGGCGTCGATTTGAAGAGCTGGTTGCCCTTGATCAACGCGCACGTCTGGTACCCATCCAGGCGCGGCATCATGATGTCGACAAAAATGATTTGAGGTTGCTGGTCCGCAATTTTGGCCAGTGCCTCGAAACCATCCGTTGCTGTCACTACTTCACAACCTTCCCGCTTCAGCAGCGTTTCGGCGGTGCGGCGAATGGTCTTCGAATCATCGATCACCATCACCTTCAGTCCTGCGAGTTCCCCACCCGCAGCAATGTTTTCACTCATCCAAATATCCCCGGGCGCGCGACGCTTCATCCCTTCCGACGTCGCTACGAAACTGCATGTATATCCCAAGACCCGCATCGACTGTCAAGGGCGCATTGCCGGGGCCCCGCCAGGCGGACGTTCCGACCACGTCTGGGTGCGTCCCGGCCGGCAAGTCGCGCACTACGACCCGCCGGGCGCGCCATCGCCCATCGCTTGAAGTTACCATCGGCAGCTTGTTCGAAAGGTTTAGCCCCATGTCGCTCGACGTCGTTGTGGTGATGGATCCCATCGCCTCCATCAAGATCGCCAAAGACACCACGTTTGCCATGTTGCTGGAAGCCCAGCGCCGTGGTCACCGTCTGCATTACGTGCGCCCCGGCGGGCTCAGCCTGCGCGAAGGCCGCGCGGTGGCGCAGGTCGCGCCGCTGAGCGTGCGCGAAGACAAGACCAGCTGGTTCACGTTGGGCGAGTTCGCCGAGCTGGCATTCGGGCCCGGCCAAGTGGTGCTGATGCGCAAGGACCCGCCGGTGGACGCGGAGTTCGTCTACGACACCCAGGTACTGAGCGTGGCGCAGCGTGCCGGCGCGCAGATCGTCAACGACCCGCAGGGCCTGCGCGATTACAACGAAAAGCTGGCCGCGCTGCTGTTTCCGCAGTGCTGCCCGCCGACGTTGGTCAGTCGTGACGCTGCCGCGCTCAAGGCGTTCGTGCTGGAGCACGGTCAGGCGGTGCTCAAGCCGCTGGACGGCATGGGCGGGCGCTCGATCTTCCGCAGCGGCACCGGCGACCCCAACCTCAACGTGATCCTGGAAACGCTGACCGACGGCAACCGCAAACTGACCCTGGCGCAGCGCTTCATCCCCGACATCACTGCCGGCGACAAGCGCATCCTGCTGGTGGACGGCGTGCCGGTGGACTATTGCCTGGCGCGGATTCCGCAGGGCGATGAATTCCGCGGCAACCTGGCGGCCGGCGGGCGTGGCGAAGGCCGGCCATTGTCCGAGCGCGACCGCTGGATCGCCGCGCAGGTTGGCCCGGAAATGCGCCGTCGCGGCATGCGCTTCGTCGGCCTGGACGTGATCGGCGATTACCTCACCGAGGTCAACGTCACCAGCCCCACCTGCGTGCGCGAGCTGGATGCGCAGTTCGGCCTGAACATCGCCGGGCTGCTGTTCGACGCGATCGAGGCCGGCACCGCGCAATGAGCACGGCCGCGGCCCCGCCGGCACCGAGGGACGACGGTCGCCGGCTGATGATGACGCTGGTGATCTCGCTGCTGCTGCACGGCGCGCTGATCCTGGGCGTGGTGTTTGCGGTCAGCGAAGACGCACCACTGGTGCCAACGCTGGATGTGATCTTCAGCCAGACCAGTACACCACTGACGCCCAAGCAGGCCGATTTCCTGGCCCAGGCCAACCAACAGGGCGGCGGCAATCACGACACCGTGCAGCGCCCGCGCGACAGCCAGCCGGGCGTGGTGCCGCAGGACCGCACCGGGCTGGCGCCACAGGCGCAACACGCCACCAGCGTGAATGCGCCGGAGCCGACCCAGACCCGCGTGGTGACCAGCCGGCGCGGCGAGCAGGCCGTGCCGACGCCGCAACCGAATCCGCAGACCGACCCACTCACTCCCGCCGATGCGCAACGCGTACAGCGCGATGCCGAAATGGCCCGGCTCGCGGCCGAAGTGCATCTGCGCTCCGAGCAGTACGCCAAACGCCCGAACCGCAAGTTCGTTTCGGCCAGCACCCGCGAATACGCGTATGCAAACTATCTGCGCGCCTGGGTGGACCGCGCCGAGCGCGTGGGAAATCTGAATTATCCGGACGACGCCCGCCGCCGCCGGCTGGGCGGCAAGGTCGTCATCAGCGTGGGCGTGCGCCGCGACGGCAGCGTGGAAAGCAGCCGCGTACTGGTATCCAGCGGGGTTCCGTTGCTCGACGATGCCGCGTTGCGCGTGGTGCAACTGGCGCAGCCGTTCCCGCCGCTACCCAAGACCAAGGACGATGTGGACATCCTGCAGGTCACGCGCACCTGGTTATTCCTGCCCGGCGGCGAGCTGCACGACGATCGCTGAGGCTGCGTGTGCGCTGATTGCGCAACGCACTTCATCGCTCCGCGTTTTGACAGCACTGACCGGACAGAGACCGGAAATGCGGCAGCATCGAAGCTGCGGCGTGGGCACGATCCTGCTGCTGTTCGGTTCAGTGGCAAGGCCACCAGCACGGCAACCTCACACGTGCGCATAAGTCCGGCACCGCGATTACGCTTGATCGGTTCCAACTTTAATCGGCTCCAATCGCGGACAGCACGCGCAATGCCAGCGCATCAGCTGCCATGTGCTGCAGCTGTGCCGGAATTTGGGCTGTGACTGCGGCTCAGGCCACCTGTGCCGCGGCGTGCAGCCGGTCGGCCAACTCCACGATCTCTGCCGCATCCTGCACGCGTTCGCGCCAGGCAGCAGGGATGCCGTCGATGCCGTAAAACGCGCCGGCGAGCTGCCCGCAGATCGCTGCGGTGGTGTCCGCATCGTCGCCCAGGTTGGCGGCACGCAGCACGGCCTCGACAAAGCTCTCGGTCGTTGCGAAGCACCACAGCGCTGCCGACAGCGAATCGATCACATAGCCCGTGCCGCGGATCTGCGCGGCGGGCACGGCCACATGGTCGCGGATAGCCAATGCATGCACTGCTGGCGTCAGGAATGTGTCCGGCTGCGCATGCAGCACCTGATCGCGCGTGCCTCCAAGCAGCGCGGCGCGCAGTTGGACCGCGAACAAGCGGCACGCATCCAGCGCTTCGGCAGCGGCATGCGTGGTGCGCGAACTGTCGGCCGCGCGATCGGCCAGTTCGTCGGGGCGATGCGCGTAGTACATCGCCACCGGCGCCAGCCGCATCAACGAGCCATTCCCAGCCGAGCGCGGATCGGTGCTGCCACTGAAAGCCGGGCCGCCATCCAGATAGTGCTCCAGGGCCTGGCGCACAGTCGCCCCAATATCGAAGCAGGCACCGGTGCTGCTGAGATAACCGTGCTGGTACCAGTTGCAATAGCGGTTCATCTGGTCGGCCGCATCAAACCCCTGCCGATACAGCAGGCTATGCGCCAGACACAAGGCCATCGAGGTGTCGTCAGTCCACTGCCCGGCCTGCAAGGCGAACGGGCCGCCACCGCGCATGTCGTCGATCGGCGCAAAGCTGCCCGGCGCGCAAAATTCGAGCGTGGTGCCCAGCGCATCGCCCACCGCCAGACCAAGCAGGCAACCGCGAAACCGAGCGCGCTGGGCAGCGTCGGTCACGGCGTTGCGCCGGCCGCCTTCGCTGCGCGGGCAGCCTGTTGCTCGACCAGGGTAAGCGCGACGTTGTCGCGCAGATAGGCCGGTTCCACCCGCTCCGGCGCCACCCCTTCGCCGCACAACAATGCCGGCAGCGCGAGCGTGAGCAGATCGGCGGCACGCGGGAGCGCGGCCGCATCAACGCTGCTCAGGCGCGTCGCAAAGCGTTGCTGCAACAGTGCATCGGCTGCCGCCAGACCGGTGCCGACACCGGCCATCAGCGCCGCGGTCTCGGGTAGCACGAGTGTGTCCGGTGCGCAGACCACTTCCGGTGCCAGTTCCAGCAGCGCATCGCCACTGCGCGCAAAGACACCGGCATACACCTCGCCCATGCGTGCATCGATGCAGGCCAGCACATGGCTCACCTCGGCCGGCGCGCGCAAGGCCAGCACCTGCAGCGTGGAAACGGCCAGCACCGGCACATCCAGCGCCAAGGCGATGCCCTGCGCAATGCCGATCGCCAGACGCACACCGGTGAACGCGCCGGGGCCCCGGCCGACCGCAATCGCATCGAGCTGACGGCGTGAGATACCTGCATCGGCCAGCAGTTGTTCGGCCCATGGCAGCGCCAGTTCGGCGTGGCGGCGCGGCGCAAGTTCGAAGCGCTCGATCACGCGACCGTCAACATGCAAGGCGACGGAACAGGCTTCGGTGGAGGTCTCGAATGCGAGGACGTTCATGGCAGGGCCGCAGTCAGAAAGAAGAAGATTGATCATCGCCGAGCGGCAACGTGAGCACGCCATTGTCGCCTACCGGCTGTTCAACGCCAAAAAACGCCTGCACATCGGCAATGGCATGGGTGCGTGCGAATGGCGGCAGCGATTTCATGAAGGTGCGGCCGTAGCTTTTGTTGACCAACCGCGGGTCGCACAGCACCAGCACGCCACGGTCGGTTTCGCTGCGGATCAGCCGCCCCACGCCCTGCTTGAGCGCGATCACCGCCTGCGGCAATTGCTCGTCGCGGAACGGGTTACCGCCCTCGCGGCGGATTGCATCCAGGCGCGCTTCGAACACCGGATCGTCGGGCGCGGCGAACGGCAGCTTGTCGATCACCACCACGCTCAAGGCATCGCCGACCACGTCCACCCCTTCACGAAAACTGGCCGAGCCCAGCAGTACGCCGTTGCCGGAATCGCGGAAGCGCTGCAGCAAAGTCGCGCGGGGTGCTTCGCCCTGCACGAATAATGGCCACGGCGCGCCGCGCAAGGCCTCGGCGGCTTCGCGCAGCGCGCGGTGCGAAGCGAACAACAAAAACGCGCGGCCGTTGGAAGCTTCCAGCACCGGCGTCAGTGCGCCGATCAGCGCGGTGCCAAAACCGCGTGCGGCCGGATCGGGCAGATTCGGCGGCAGGTAGCACAACGCCTGACGCGCCCAGTCGAACGGGCTGGGTTGCAGCAAGGTCGCCGGATCGCTCAATCCCAGCCGCTGCGCGATGTGGTCGAACTCGCCGCCCACCGCCAGCGTGGCCGAGGTGAACACCCAGGCCGCGTGCGATTTTTCGCGGTGCTCGCGCAACGGGCCGGACACATCCAGCGGTGTGCGCTGGCAGCGAAAGCCGCGCGGACTGAGTTCGTACCAGAGCACGTCGTTGTCGACTGCTTCTTCCGGCAGATCCTGCGCGAAATCGGCTACCGGCAGGTCTTCGCCCAACCAGCGCGACAGGCGATTCAAGGCTTCTTGCGCACGTGCAGTGCAGCCGTCAAAACCGGGCGAGGCTTCTCGTAATGGCAGCAGAGATTCGCCCAACCGTGCCAGCGACGACAGCACGGCGTCGAATCCTTCGCGCACCTGCGGTTTGGCCAGCGCGCGCCATTGCGTGCCGCGCGCCGGCAGGCCTTCCATGCCGGCGCGCAGGCTGCGCAAGGCTTCGTCCAGGGCAAGGATCGGCGCCTGCAAGCTTGCCTGTGCACCAGCCACTAGACGCGCTTCGACCATGCAATCGCGCGCCAGCTCCTGCCACGGCCGCATGCCGAAACTTTCGCCGAAGAAATTGGCCGCCAGCTCCGGCAATTGATGCGCCTCGTCGATGACGAAGGCCTGCGCGCCGGGCAGGATTTCGCCGAAGCCTTCCTGCTTGAGCGCCAGATCGGCCAGCAGCAGATGGTGATTGACCACCACCAGATCGGCCGCCTGCGCACGCTGGCGCGCTTGCACCACGAAACATTCGCTATAGAACGGGCATTCGGTACCCAGGCAGTTGTCGACGGTGGAGGTCACCATCGGCAGCAGCGGCGAGTCGTCCGGCAAGGCTTCAAGCTCGGCCATGTCGCCGAACTGGGTGCGTCCGCTCCAGGCCACGATGCGCTGGAATTGCGACACCTGTTCGGGCGTGGCAAAGCGCGGCTCGCCGCGCGCCTGCTGGGTGCGGTACTTGCACAGATAGTTGGCGCGCCCCTTCAGCAACGCACTACGCCGGCCCACGCCCAGCGCGGCGCGCACGCGCGGCAGGTCGCGATGGAACAGCTGATCCTGCAGCGCGCGCGTGCCGGTAGAAACGATGGTCTTGAGCCCGGACAGCAACGCCGGGACCAGATAGGCGTAGGTCTTGCCGGTGCCGGTACCGGCCTCTGCCAGCAACACATCGCGCTGCTCGAATGCTTCGGCAATTGCCCCTGTCAGGCGCAACTGTGCAGCACGTGGCGCGAAGGCGTCGAGCTGATGCGCAAGCGCCCCGCCCTGGCTGAGCGCCTCGATACTGGCAGTGGCAAGTTGGGACATGAGACCAGACGGAAAGCGGACAGGAAGCGCGACAGCCTAGCGCGTACGCTGTGACGCAGGCTTGGGTGTAGGCGACGACGTGCTGCTACACGCAGGCGCACTGCCTGCACTGCGCACCCGAAAGACGCGCCACATCAGACGCACTCGTGCCAGCAGAACGCGCACCGCCGGCACGCGATCCGCACCGCCGGATGTCAGGTCTCAGTACCGCTTCATCCCCGGCACCGTGCAACCAACGATCTGCGCCCTGGCCGATGCAGCGTTTTCCTTTTCGCCACGCGCCAGCCGCGACTGTTCGATGGTGGCCCAATGGCGACGGCACAGCGGGCCGGTCTTGGAACCCAGCTCGATCGCCTGCTTGGCGAAGCGCTCGGCGGCGGGCCAGTCGGCCTGCAGCACGGACACTTCGGCGCGCTCCTGCAGAATCGCCGGGTCGCCCGGCACCAGGCCCAGCGCCTGATCCAGCGCCGCAGCCGCAGCAGCCAGATCGCCGGCCTGGCGCTTGCTCTTGGCGGTGTCGCGCAAATCATCGACCTGCGGGTCGCGCAGCGGCTGCACCGACAGTTCGGTGTCGTCCGCGCCGGCCTCGCGTTCGATCAGCAACAGGCGCTGGGTCGGCGTGGTCGGGTCCACCGGCGTCGGCGGCGGTGCGGGCGGTGCGCTGACGCAGGCAGTGAGTGCGGCCAAGACGCCGATCAGGGCGAGCAAACGGTGCAGTCGGTTCATGGGGTCACTCCAATCAATGCGCGGGTGGGGCCGTGGCAGGCGCCGGGGCAGGTTCTTCGGGCTTCTTTTCCAGACCGAAGAAACGGCGCCAGCCACCGCCGCTGGATTGTTCGGCAGGTGCGGCCGCTTCGCCGGGTGCACCTTCGATCAACGGTGCATTGCCGGCACACGGGGCATAGGCCGGCGTGAAGCCGACCACGAACGGGAACTGGCGCGCGCCTGGGCAACCGGGGTCGGTCACGCCGGTACCGCTGGCGTCCACCCACTGCCAATCCAGGCCTTTGCCGCTGACCTTCAACGGCGCGCTCGGCAGGCGGGCGAAGATGCTCGACCACACCCGCATCGCGCCGGTGGCGCCATACAGACCGGTCTCGGCGTTCTGGTCGTTGCCCATCCAGATCACCGCAAGATGATCGCCGGTATAGCCGGCATACCAACTATCGCGGCCATCGTTGGAAGTGCCGGTCTTGCCGGCCGATGACAGGCGCCCCAAGCCATCGCCCAGCAGCTGGCGCGCGGTGCCGCCACTCACGACCTGCTGCAAGCCGATGCTGATCAGGTTGGCAGCGACCGAATCGCCTTCCTGCGCCGGTGCCGGGGTCTTGTCGTAGCGTTTGAGCAGCTTGCCTTGCGGGTCGAGCACACCGCGCACCGCGTGCAGCGGCTGGATCT
Source organism: Xanthomonas vasicola (assembly GCF_000772705.2). GTDB lineage: Bacteria > Pseudomonadota > Gammaproteobacteria > Xanthomonadales > Xanthomonadaceae > Xanthomonas > Xanthomonas vasicola. The sequence goes on along the minus strand of NZ_JSBW02000011.1, from coordinate 5,082 downwards.
CGCCGCCGGCCGCCAGGAACTGGTACAGCTGCGCCATGCCGTACGGGCTCTGGTCGGTGGTGCCCAGGATCAACGCCGGATTGGGCTCGGCCTTGATGCCGGCCAAGACCTGGATCAGCTGCGCGACGCGGTCTGCACCGACCTGCATGCCCACCCGCACCGTGGCCTGGTTGTAGGAATGCGCCAGCGCATCGACCAAACGCACGGTGCCGTGGCTGCGGTTGTCGGAATTGCCGGGCGACCACGTCTTGCCGCGGCTGAGCTGCACGGTCACCGGCGAGTCATCGACCCAACTGGACAGCGCCCAGCGGTCCGGCGAAGCCAGCGCCAGCATGTACACGAACGGCTTGATCAACGAGCCTACCTGACGCTGCGCTTCCACCGCACGATTGAAGCCCGGCTTGGCCACATCGCGGCTGCCGACCACGGCCAGCACATCGCCGTTATGCACGTCGGTGAGCACCAGCCCGGCTTGCAGCGGCGGGCGCTTCTTGTTGTCCAGCCGCTTGATGGTGCCGGTGACTGCACCTTCGGCATACGCCTGCGCAGACGGCGACATACCTGTGAGCACGCTCATACCGGCGCCCTGCAGCACGCCTTCCGGGTAATCGTGCGCCAACTGGCGCCGCACCAGGTCGACATAGGCGGGGAAACGATTGGCTGCGACCAGACCAGGCTCGGTGGGCACGCCTAACGGCGCGGCCAGCGCGCGCTTGTACTCGGCATCGTTGATCAAGTTGCTTTCGTGCAGCTTGCCGAGCACGAAATTGCGCCGGTCCAGCGCGCGCTCCGGATTGCGCCGCGGGTCGTAATACGAGGGCCCCTTGACCAGGCCGATCAACAGCGCGATCTGCTCGGTGGTCATCGAATTGAGTTCGCGGCCGAACCACAGCTCCGCACCCGACGACACCCCATGGATCGCCTGCCCGCCGCGCTGACCCAGATACACCTGGTTGAGATAGGCCTCCAGGATGGTGCGCTTGTCGTAACGCGCCTCCATGATCAACGCGTACAGAATCTCGTTGAGCTTGCGCGTGAGCGTCTGTTCCTTGCCGATGCCGAGCAGGCCACTGCGCGCCAACTGCTGCGTCAAGGTGCTTGCGCCCTGGCGGACCTGGCCGCCGGAGCGCGCCATGATCCAGGCCGCGCGCACCATGCCGCTCAGATCGATGCCGTGATGGCTGTTGAAATCGCGGTCTTCCACCGCCTGCAGGCCGGTGACCAGCAACTCGGGCACTTCTTCCATGCGCACCAGGCGGCGCTCCTCCTGCTTTTGCCCGTACAGCGTGGCGATGCGCGCCGGGTCCAGACGTGCGCTTTTGAGCGTCTTGCGGTCGTTGGCGTCGCGCAGCGCGGCCACGCGTCCACCCGCCAGGCTGACGTCGATCCGGCGCGCCGGCACACGCCCATCCACATCGATATAGCCGCGGCTGGCGATGGTGAAGCGGCTGCCATCCTGCTGATAGGTGCCAGGCAGCTTCGCCTGACCGTCGTCACGGTACGAGGCCGCATCCAGCTCGGTCTTCAGCGTGGCTGCATCCAGCGCGATGCCGGGCACCAGCACCAATGGCCGCCCGTACACGCGGGTCGGGATCTGCCAACGCAGCTCGCCGAAGCGCTGGGTGACCTGCTTGTTCAGATACACCGTATAGGGAATCAGGAAACCGAGCGCCAGCGCGAACGCGGCAAATCCCCAGACGATGAGTCTGCGTTGCCAGCGGGAGCCTTGCTCGTTGATGTCGTCCTCGAAATCGTCGGGAGCGTCGTTGTCGTGGCGTCGGGGCACAGGAATGCGAGAATGTAGAGTCCGGCGAGTCTAGCGCAGCGCTGTCATGGCTGTGACCCACCGGGCCCTTCCAACCTTAAGAGCGGCTAACAAAACTGTCGATGCCGCTTCGCTGGGAGCGACGTGTTCTCGGCAGCAGCGGGCACGGCTCGTACACTGCTTGGACCAGCTACCAAAACGACTGCGCTCACCGCCAGGCCGGCGCGGCCGGTGCTCGGAATCGGCATGTACCGCTCGTACACTCAGGTTCCTAAGCGCCGTCCACGCCCACCTGTCGACTGCTCGCTACGTTTACTGCCATACCACGCTGGAGTTCCAACGCAATGTCGATGTCTTTGGCCGATGCGCGTTATCTGTTCAATCGCGTCCTTGGCCTGATCCACCGCAGCGTGGCCAGCATGCGCACGCGCGGCTGGCGCGCCACCTGGCAGCGTATTCGCGTGCACACGCAGGCGCCGCCGGTCGCGCTCGGCACGCCGTTGTGGCTGCCGCAGCCCGCCCCGTTCGCCGTATTTGCGCTGCCGCACAGCGCCGCGCCGCGGGTGTCGGTGGTGATTCCGGTCTACAACCACATCGCACATACCCTGGCTTGCCTGCGTGCGCTGGCGGCGCATCCGCCGTTGGTGAGCGTGGAAATCATCGTGGTGGACGACGGCAGCAGCGACGCCACCGCGGAACAATTGCCGCACATTGCCGGCCTGCACTATCACCTGCGTGCGAGCAACGGCGGTTTCATTGCTGCCTGCAATGACGGCATCGCGTTGGCGCGTGGCGATTTCGTGGTACTGCTCAACAACGACACCATTCCGCAGCCCGGCTGGCTGGATCGGTTGATCGACACCTTTGCCCAGCATCCGACCGCCGGCCTCGTCGGCGCGCAACTGATGTACCCGGACGGGCGGCTGCAGGAATCCGGCGGTGTGGTGTTCGGCGATGGCAGCGCCTGGAGTTACGGCCGCTTCGAATCGTCCGACGACCCGCGCTATGCCTATGTGCGCGCAATGGACTACTGCTCGGGCGCGGCCATCGCACTGCCACGCACGCTGTTGCAAACGCTGGGCGGGCTGGATCGGCGTTACATGCCGGCGTACTACGAAGACACCGACCTGGCGTTTGCGGTCCGCGCGACGGGTTATGAAGTGCTGGTGCAGCCGGCCAGCGTGGTAGTGCACGACGAAGGCACCAGCAACGGCACCGACACACGCACCGGAGTGAAGGCTTACCAGGTACGCAATCAAAGTGTCTTTGCCGAAAAATGGCAGCAGCCGCTGAAAGCGCAGTTGCCGGTCGGTAGTGTGCCCGGTCCTGCGCTTCTCCACCGCGGCCAGCGCCAGGTATTGATTCTGGACGAGTGCGTGCCGCAGCCGGACCGCGATTCCGGCTCGCTGCGGCAGTTCAACCTGATCCGCCTGCTGCGCGAAGAAGGCACACATGTCGTGTTCGTGCCGACCCGCCGCGAACACGCCGGGCGCCACACGCAGGCATTGCAGCAGCTCGGGGTCGAAGTCTGGTACGCACCGTTTCTTGAAGGCATCGGCAGTTGGCTGCGCACGCATGGCGCGCGGTTTGCGGTGGTGTTATTGGTACGCCACCACGTGGCACATGCCTGCCTGCCGTTGCTCAAGCAATACGCGCCACAGGCACGCACCTTGTTCGATACCGTCGACCTGCATTACCTGCGCGAACGTCGCGGTGCCGAGTTGGCCGGCGATGCCAATCTGCTGCGTAGCGCAGAGCGCACACGCCTGCGCGAGCTCGAGATCATGGCGGCCACCGATGTCACCTTGCTGGTATCGGCCGCAGAACAGGCGCAACTGCGCGCAGATGCGCCTCAGATGCGCACTGCCCTGCTTTCCAACCTGCATGAAGTCGCCGGCAGCGGCCACAGCTTCGCGCAACGCCGCGACCTGGTCTTCGTCGGAGGCTTTCGCCATCCGCCGAATGTGGATGCAGTGCAGTGGTTCATCAGTGCCATCTTTCCGCAGGTCCGTGCGCAGCTTCCCGATGTGGTGTTTCACTGCATCGGCGCCGACCTGCCCGATGGCTTGAAATTACTGGCTGACGAATGCCCTGGCGTGCAGTTGCATGGACACGTCCCGGATCTGGTTCCGTTCATGGACAGCGCACGCATCGCGGTGGCACCGCTGCGTTTTGGCGCTGGCGTGAAAGGCAAGATCAATCTAAGCATGGCGCACGGCCAGCCGGTGGTCGGCACCACCTGCGCGGTGGAAGGTATGCACCTGCGCGATGGTGAAGATGTGTGCGTGGCCGACGATGCGGACACGTTCGCCGCTGCGATCGTGCGGCTCTATCAGGACGCAGCGCTGTGGCAACGTCTGGCCGACAATGGCTTGCGCAACGTGGCCGAGCATTTCTCGTTGGATGCAGCGCGTGACACGGTGCGGGCGTTGTTTATTGCTGAGTGAGCAGGTGGTTGTGTGCCGGTGTGAGGTGGATCGTTTGTACCGCGAAATGCCGCAATACACTGCGTGATTGGTCATTGATCCGCCTGCGCCGCATCGCGCGGCTTCGCACGTACCCTGATCCGCCCCTTCGGGGCACCTTCTCCCGGTGGGAAAAGGATTGCGCGTAGCAGAGTGCGCTGCAGTCTTAATTAGTCGCCCCTGAAAAACCCCAACCACCCAACGACCGCAAGGCCTTGATGTCTGCACCGGCGTGCTAAAACTACCAGTGTTCGCTACGCTGAAGGCTGGTTTCTTGCAATTTCCGCCCATGCGTACACGCCGTCCTGCTGCCGAAGACAGACCCGCCGACGAGTTGTTCCGTTCGCGTCTGGAGAATCAGATCGATCTGCAGCATCCGCTGGCGCAGCTGAGCCAACGGATGCCGTGGACGGCGTTGGAGCAAGCACTTTCATCGCGCTTGCCGGCCACCCCGGCCGGTGGCGGTCGGCCGGCATTGCCGGTGCGGCTGATCGCTGGTTTGCTCTACCTCAAGCACGCCTACGACCTGTCCGATGAAGCGGTGTGCGAGCGTTGGCTGGAAAATCCGTACTGGCAGTTTTTCACTGGCGAGGTCGTGTTCCAGACGCGCTTGCCGTGCGATGCCAGCTCGCTGACGCGTTGGCGGCAGCGGCTTGGCGAAGCGGGGATGGAAGAGTTGCTGGCGCACACCATCAACGCCGCGCATGCCATGCAGGCGGTGGACGTGTCGACTCCCCGTAAAATTGATCCATCCATAGTTAGAGGTCTCCGGCACACTAGCCACCAAGGAGACCAACGATGCGCAAGAGCAAGTTCACCGAGAGCCAGATTGTCGCCACGCTGAAGCAGGTG
>NZ_JSBW02000010.1 GCF_000772705.2 Xanthomonas vasicola | reverse complement strand
ACTTTGCCGCTGGCAAGATCACGCTGGCCGACCTGGCCAAGCATGCCACCGGCAATGTGCCCAAGCAGATCAGCGGCCGCCAGGAAGCGTACGAAAACCTGATCAATCAGTATCTGACGCGTTGATGATTGCCATAGCACGCGCTTCGTTTTTTTAACGAAGCGCGTGTGCAACGAATGCCAGCAGTGCAGCTGCGTGCCACCTACAACAGTGCCACCGTCTGCAATGGCTGACAACGTGGCGTGCGGTAAGCAGGTGAGTGAACGCATACCCGCAATCCCGGCGCGTTACATGCAGGTCTGTGACATGACCACGTCCACCTTACAGCGATGCAGTCGTCTGATCGCTATGTTGGCTCGGCCGCATCGTCAGCTGTCGGTGCGGCCACCGAATCCCGCTTGACCAGCAGGTGCGCGACCACATGATCGACCATCTTCGCCGTGCGCTCCTTGGCGCGAATCGTCTTCAGCAAGATGTCCAGCGCGGCATCGGCCATGGCGGCGATGGGCTGCTGCACGGTGGTGATTTCGGGCCACACCGCAGTGGCTGCAGAGGTGTCGTCGAAACCGACCACCGACAGATCGCGTGGCACATCCAGCCCACGCCGATGCGCGACCGAGATTGCCGCTGCGGCCATATCGTCGTTACTGGCGAAGATGGCGCTGGGGCGGCGTTTGCGCGCCAGCAGTTTTTCTGCGGCCACCAAGCCGGATTTGTAGGTGTAATCGCCCGGCTGCACCAGATGCCGATCCAGACGCAGGCCGGCGTCTTCCAATGCCGCCTGAAAACCTTCGAAGCGCCGCGTACTGGCGGACAGGTTCGGATGCCCGGCGATGTAGCCGATGCGCGTATGCCCTTGTGCGATCAAGTGTTCGGTGATCTCTTTGGCGGCAGCAAATTCGTCGATGCGCACACAGGCCACATCCGGGCTGAAATGGTTGGAAGCGATCGCCACCACCGGCACCTTGGCGCGCACCAACTCCAGCACAGCGGCTCTGGATTCGCACAAGGGCGGCGGCAGGATCACACCGGCAACGCCTTTGGCGAGCTTGCGCGCGGCCCTGCGTTCGGCATCGGCGTCCAGGTCGTCCCAGCAGTCGATCACCAGCTGGATCGAGGTGCGCGAGGCAACCCGCAACACGCCCAGCAGCAATTCGCGCAAATAGGCGCCGCTGGGATCGCTGTAGATCAACGCGATGCGCGTGCTCTGCGCGGCGGCCAATGCGCTGGCAGCAAGATTGGGCGTGTACCCCAGCTTGTCGACCGCACGCATGACCCGTTCGCGGGTGGCATCGCGCACACTGCCGGTATTGTTGACCACGCGCGAGACCGTCATCGGCGACACCTTCGCCAGCGCCGCCACCTCATCGATGGTGGTCGCGCGGCTGGTGCGGCGGACCGATTTCCTGACCTTCTCCAAGCGTGGCCCCTTCAAATGCGTGCGAAAGCTGCGGGATGCACAGGCGCGGCTGCAGTCACGCAGGCGCCCAGTGCAGGGATGACGGTGCAAGCCATGGTACCGGGAAGCAGGCAGAGCGGTGATATGCGCCTGCATGCACGCGTTACGCTGGAGCATGCCGCATGAGCGGGCCTGACATAAAGCGGCATACCGCCGCTGTGTGTGTATTTCCGCCGCAGTGGTTGCTATGGCTGACGCTACTGTGCGGCGGCCTGCTGGCTACCGTCAGCGCACGTGCGGAGGACGGCTACGATTTATGGTTGCGCTACCAACCGTTGGCCAATGCCGCGCAATTGCGTGACAGTGCCAGCCAGTTGGTGGTCGTTGGCGACTCACCCACCCTGCACGCAGCACGCGATGAACTGGCGCGTGGCCTGCAGGGATTACTGGGAAACACGCCGCTACACGTGGACGCGGTCACGCGTGATGGCGCGATTGTGTTGGCCGCCGCCAGCGCGCCACAAATTGCTGCGTTAAAGCTCGATACGCGTCAATTGGGGCGCGAGGGCTATCTGATTCGTAGCGTCCGCTTGGATGGCCATCGCATTACCGCCATTGTCGGCGGCAGCGATATCGGTGTTTTATACGGTGCATTTCACCTGTTGCGTCTGCTACAGACCGGGCAATCGCTCGCAGCATTGGATGTGCGCCAATCGCCACGCCTGCAACTGCGCATGCTCAATCATTGGGACAATCTCGATGGGCTGGTGGAACGTGGCTATGCTGGTGCATCGCTGTGGAACTGGCAGACGCTGCCCGGCTATCTGGATCCGCGCTACACCGACTACGCACGTGCGAATGCGTCGCTGGGCATCAATGGAACCGTGCTCAACAACGTCAATGCCAAGGCGTGGAGCCTGACGCCGCAATATCTGGATCAAGCCGCGGCACTGGCGCAGGTGTTTCGCCCCTATGGCATTCGTGTGTTTCTCAGTGCGCGCTTCAGTGCACCGATCGAAATCGGCGGTCTGAAAACTGCCGACCCGCTGGACCCGCAGGTGCAGCGCTGGTGGCGCGACACAGCCGACGCCATCTATGCGCGCATCCCGGATTTTGGCGGGTTTCTGGTCAAGGCCAATTCCGAAGGCCAACCCGGCCCGCAGGACTATGGACGCAGCCACGCCGACGGCGCGAACCTGCTGGCCGACGCACTGGCGCCGCACGGCGGGGTGGTGATGTGGCGCGCGTTCGTCTATTCGCATGAGCAGCCGGACGACCGCGCCAAGCAGGCGTATAGCGAGTTCGTGCCGCTGGACGGCGCCTTTCGCGACAATGTGATTGTGCAGGTAAAAAACGGCGCCATCGACTTCCAGCCACGCGAGCCGTTTCATCCATTGTTCGGTGCGATGCGCAAGACGCCGTTGATGCCGGAGTTCCAGATCACCAAGGAATATCTGGGCTTCTCCACGCATCTGGCCTATCTGGGCACGCTGTTTTCCGAAACCCTGCAGGCCGACACCTATGCGCGCGGCAAGGGCTCGACTGTCGCAAAGACGGTGGATGGCAGCCTGTTCGCCGACGCCAAGCGCACACGGCTGACTGGCATTGCCGGCGTGGCCAATATCGGCGCCGATCGCAACTGGAGCGGCTCGATCTTCGATCAGGCCAACTGGTATGCGTACGGGCGGCTGGCGTGGGACCCGCAACTGTCGCCGCAGGCCATTGCGCAGGAATGGGCACGCATGACGTTCTCCAACGATCCGGCCGTGGTCGAGCCGGTGGTCGGCATGATGCTGCGGTCGCGCGAGGCAGTAGTGGACTACATGACCCCGCTCGGCCTGCATCATCTGATGGGGCGCGGCCACCATTACGGACCGGCGCCGTGGGATGCCGGGAGCGAACGCCCGGATTGGGACCCGGTGTATTACCACCGTGCCGACCGCAACGGGATTGGCTTCGACCGCAGCGCCAGCGGCAGCAATGCCGTTGCGCAATATGCGCCACCGGTGGCGCGCGTGTTCGGCGACGTGCAGCGCGTGCCCGAGCCTTTGCTGCTGTGGTTCCATCATGTGCCGTGGGATCACCGCATGGCCTCTGGCAGGCCGCTGTGGGATGAGCTGGTGTGGCATTACGACCACGGCGTGAGTGAGGTGGCTGCGATGCGCACGACCTGGCAGGGCCTGGCCGGCAAGGTCGATGCACAGCGCTACCAGCAGGTGGCCGCTTTCTTGGCGATCCAGCAGCGTGAGGCGCAGTGGTGGCGCGATGCCAGCATCGCTTATTTTCAACGTGTATCCGGTCGCCCGCTGCCTGCAGGCGTCAGCCCGCCGACGCATCCGCTGGCGTATTACCAGGCACTGACATTTCCATATGCACCGGGGAATCCGAAGTGAGCGCATGTCGCATAAAGCTATTGATCGGGACGTTATCGGCGTTGCTGCTGCCGCAGCTTGCCAGCGCTGCGGATGCACGGCTGCTGCATCCTGTGTTCCAGGACCATGCGGTGCTGCAACGTGATGCGCCGATTCACCTGTGGGGCGATGCGGCGCCAGGCGCGCGTGTCACCGTGCAATTGGACACTGCGCAGGTGCAGGCGCGCGCAGACCGGCAAGGCCACTGGGAGGCACGCTTGCCCGCGCATGCCGCCGGCGGCCCGTACCGCCTGAAGGCCAGCGCTGCCAACGGTGTGGTGCAGCAGATCGATGATGTGCTGATCGGCGATGTCTGGCTGTGTTCGGGGCAATCGAACATGGAACTGCAGGTGTATCGCTCGCTGGATTCGCGCAGCGAGATTGCCGATGCCGAGCATCCCACCATCCGCATGTTCAAGGTGCCTGCGCAATCCAGCCCGACACCCCAACGCGGTTTCGGTGGCGCTGCAAGCTGGCAGCGCACCACGCCGGAGACGGTGAAAGACTTTTCGGCCGCGTGTTACTACTTCGCGCGTGAGCTGCAAAAGAGCGTCGATGTGCCGATGGGTTTGATCAACGCCTCGTGGGGCGGCTCGCAACTGCAGGCCTGGATCGGCAACAAGGCGCTGCGTGCAGCCGGCGACGATGGCCCCGCACTGGATGTGCTGGCGCGTTACGCAACCGATCCGGTTGCGGCCGCACCGCGGTGGGCCGCGCTGTGGGAAACCTGGTGGCATGCGCATGGCGAAGGCGAGCCGTGGCAGCCGGATGCGCCCGGCGACTGGCAGAACGCGCCGCCGGCAATGGGCGCGTGGGACGACTGGGGCGTGCCGCAATTGGTCGGCTTCAACGGCATGGTCTGGTACCGCACCAGCGTCGAACTGACCCAGGCACAGGCCGCACAAGACGCCACGTTGCTACTCGGGCCGGTGGACGAACTGGACCAGACTTGGGTCGACGGCCGTGGCGTGGGCAGCAGCTACGGTGCTGATCAGCCGCGTCGCTACGCGCTACCCCGTGGACGGCTGCATGCCGGGCGCAACAGCATCGTGCTTAATGTGCTCAACACGTATCGGCGCGGCGGTTTGCTGGGCGATGCGCAATCGCGCGCGCTGCAGTTTGCCGATGGCAGCACGCTGGCGCTGGACGCGCCCTGGCAATACCGCATCGTGCCGCAGGCGCTGGGCACGCCACCGCGTGCGCCGTGGTCGTCGGCTGCCGGGCTGACCACCTTGTACAACGGCATGATCGCGCCGCTGGGGCAGCTGGGCCTGCGCGGCGTGCTGTGGTACCAGGGCGAATCCAATACCGGCGATGCGGCGCACTACCCCGCGTTGCTGAGCGCATGGCAGCGCGACTGGCGGCAGCGCTTCGGCGCGGAGCTTCCATTGCTGCTGGTGCAGCTGGCCAATTACGGTGCACCGCCCACCCAACCGAGCGAAAGCGGTTGGGCGCAATTGCGCGAGGCGCAGCGGCGCTTCGTTGCCAACGATGCACACGCAGGGTTGGCGGTGGCGATCGATATCGGCGACCGCTACGACATCCACCCGGCCAACAAGCAGGAGCTGGGTCGGCGCCTGGCGCGTGCAGCGCGGCATGTAGTGTATGGCGACGCGATTGCCGCCTCCGGGCCGGTGCCGCGCAGCGCTCACCGCGACGGCGAAAGCGTGCGCATCGGCTTCGACGACGTCGACACCACGCTGCTGAGTTACGGCAACGACGCGCCGATCGGCTTCGAGCTCTGCGGCGATGCTGCCGGCAGCTGCCGCTATACCAGTGCAACGCTGTCCGCGCGCGAAATCCGCCTGCGCATTCCTGCCGACGTGCAGGCCACGCGGGTGCGCTACTGCTGGGCCGACAGCCCCGTGTGCACCCTGTACGACCGCAGCGGCCTGCCGGCCGGCCCGTTCGAACTTCCCATCACCGCCACTTCTTCACCCTGAGCGAAATCACGATGTCACAGACTTCCGACTCCCCTGCACCGCTGCAAGGTTCTGCCCGCGATCGCGAGATCGTCGAGGCACGCGTCATCGTCACCTGCCCGGGGCGCAATTTCGTCACCTTGAAGATCCGCACGCGCTCGGGCATCACCGGCGTGGGCGATGCCACACTCAATGGGCGCGAACTGGCGGTGGCCGCGTACCTGCAGGAACACTTGGTGCCGAATCTGATCGGCCGCGATGCGGGACGCATCGAAGACATCTGGCAGTTTTTCTACCGCGGCGCGTACTGGCGGCGCGGACCGGTGACGATGAGCGCGATTGCCGCAGTGGATGTGGCGTTGTGGGACATCCTGGGCAAGATGGCTGGCATGCCGCTGTACCAGTTGCTTGGCGGACGCTCACGCGAGGGCGCACTGGTGTACGGGCATGCCAACGGGCGCGATATCGCCGAAACCAGTGACGAAGTGGGCCGCTTCCGCGAGATGGGCTTTATCGCCATCCGCGCGCAATGCGGCGTGCCCGGCATCAAGAAGACCTACGGCATTTCTGTCGGCGGCAAGCCGTATGAACCGGCGGAAAGCGAGCTGCCCACCGAAACCGTGTGGTCCACACCGCGCTATCTCGGCGTGGTGCCCAAGCTATTTGAGCAATTGCGCAGCGATCACGGCGATGAGATCGAGCTGCTGCACGACGCCCATCATCGACTCACGCCGATCGAAGCCGCGCGCCTGGGCCGTGATCTGGAGCCATACCGGTTGTTCTGGCTGGAAGACGCCACCCCGGCAGAAAACCAGCGCGCATTCGACATCATTCGCCAGCACACCGTGACACCGCTGGCGGTGGGTGAAGTGTTCAATTCGATCTGGGACTGCAAGCATCTGATCGAGCAGCAACTGATCGATTACATCCGCACCACGATTGTCCACGCCGGCGGTATCACCCACGTACGCCGGCTGGCCGATTTCGCCGCGCTGCATCAAGTGCGTACCGGCTTCCACGGCGCCACCGATCTCTCGCCGGTGTGCATGGGGGCGGCATTGCACTTCGACACCTGGGTGCCCAATTTCGGCATCCAGGAATACATGTTCCATTCCGACGAAGCCAATGCGGTGTTCCCGCATGACTACGTGTTCCGCGATGGTCGCCTGCACTGCGGCGAGACACCGGGGCATGGGGTGGACATCGACGAAACGCTTGCAGCGAAGTATCCGTATGTGCCCAAGCAGTTGCCGATCGCGCGTCTGGAAGACGGCGCGATGTGGGACTGGTGATGCGCGCGCTCTCCACCACGTGGGTGGCGTTGCTGATGGCCTTGGCAGCGCCTGCACAAGCGCAGGCGTCTGCCGATGTCGCTTTCGATTGGTTCGACTACCGCGGCGACGATGCGGTGTTCGCCACACCGCTACCGGCCGGCCACTACCGCAACCCGGTGCTGGCCGGCTTCTATCCCGATCCCAGCATTACGCGTGTGGGCGAGCGCTATTACCTGGTCAATTCGACGTTTACGTACTTCCCGGCGATTCCGGTATTCGAGAGCACTGACCTTGTGCACTGGACGCAGATCGGCAATGTAGTCGAACGCCGCGAGCAACTCGCTTACGATGGGCTGCGCATGTCGCGCGGCATGTATGCCGCCAGCATCCGCCATCACGACGGGCGCTTCTATGTGGTGGGCACCTCGGTCGACAGCGGCGGCAATTTTATCGCCAGTGCCAGCAATCCGGCGGGCCCGTGGTCGGCACTGACGTGGTTGCCCAGCATCGATGGCATCGACCCGTCATTATTTTTCGACACCGATGGCAGCGCCTACCTGCTCAACAACGGACCGCCGGAAGGCACGCCGTTGTACGACGGGCATCGCGCGATCTGGATGCAGCGCTTCGACATGGCCACCAACCAGCCGGTCGGCCCGCGCAAGGTGTTGCTCAACGGCGGCGTGGATCTGGCCAGCAAGCCGATCTGGATCGAAGGCCCGCACCTGTATCAACGCGACGGGTGGTACTACCTCTCGTGCGCCGAAGGCGGCACCGGGCCGCAGCATTCGCAAGTCGTGTTGCGTAGCCGCACCGTGTGGGGGCCGTATGCGCCCGCGCCGGGCAACCCCATCCTGACCCAACGCGACCTGCCTGCCGAGCGCACACACCCGATCAGCAATGCCGGCCACGTGGATCTGGTGGACACACCCGATGGGCAATGGTGGGCGGTGTTTCTTGCTAGCCGTCCGTATAGCGGCGATCGCTACAACACCGGGCGCGAAACGTTTTTGCTGCCGGTGCAATGGCGCGATGGCTGGCCATCGATCTTGCCGGCGGGCCAACCAATCCCCTACGTTGCCAAGGCGCCCACTGGCATGAAGGCAGATGCCGCGCAGGCGCCATTGTCGGGCAACTTCGTCTGGCATGACGACTTCGACCAAACGACGCTGCAGCGCGAGTGGCTGACCGTGCGCGTGCCAAAGCGCGACGTGGCCGATCTACGCACGCGTACAGGCTGGTTGACGCTGCATGCCGACGCGCAGGGGCTGGACAGCACCCGCACACCGGCGTTCCTCGCGCGCCGCCAGCAACATACGCGGTTCACCGCCAGCACCGCGCTGGAGCTGCCGGCGCACGCTGGCGTGCGTGCGGGGTTATCCGCATTTCAGAATTCCAATGCGTGGTACGCACTCGGCGCCCGCCGCGATGGCGACGCGGTGCAGGTATTTCTGGAAAAGCGCGATGGCACAACCACCACCACGCTGGCGCAGACCCGCATCCCGGCAACGGCACAGCTGCGGCTGCAGATCAGCGGCGATGGCAGCGCGTACAGCTTCGCCTTCGATGCCGACGGCCGCGGCTGGCAATCGCTACGCCGCAACGACGACGCCAGCTTTCTCAGCACCGAACAGGCCGGCGGTTTCGTCGGCAGCATGATCGGGCCGTTCGCCCAATCGCACCCCGACCGCTCCTCACAGGACTGACCATGCCTTCGCATCCGCCCGCCCCGTTTCGTTCGCTCACACATGGCGTCCTGCTCGCGCTGGCATGTGCCGCAAGCGCTGCCCATGCCGCGACACCGCCGCCGTACCTGGACACCCAACGCAGTTTCGAACAACGCGCCGCCGATCTGGTCTCGCGTATGACGCTGGAAGAAAAGGCAGCGCAGATGCAGAACGCCGCGCCGGCGATTCCGCGTTTGGGGGTGGCTGCCTACGATTGGTGGAACGAGGCGCTGCATGGCGTGGCGCGCGCAGGCGGCGCAACGGTATTCCCGCAGGCAATCGGCATGGCCGCTACGTTCGACCTGCCGCTGATGCACGAGGTCGCCACCGCCATCAGCGATGAGGCGCGTGCCAAGCATCATCAGTTCCTGCGCCAGAATCAGCACGAGCGCTATCAAGGGCTGACCTTCTGGTCGCCGAACATCAATATCTTCCGCGATCCGCGCTGGGGCCGCGGTCAGGAAACCTACGGAGAGGATCCCTTCCTCACCGCACGCATGGGCGTGACCTTCGTGCGGGGCCTGCAAGGCGAAGGCGGCGACGCACCGAAGAACGCGCAGGGCGAGAGCTACCGCAAGCTCGACGCCACCGCCAAGCATTTCGCCGTGCACAGCGGCCCGGAAGCCGATCGCCACCACTTCGATGCGCGCCCCTCACAACGCGATCTTTACGAAACCTACCTGCCCGCGTTCGAAGCGCTGGTCAAGGACGGCAAGGTAGACGCAGTGATGGGCGCCTATAACCGCGTGTATGGCGAGTCGGCCAGCGCCAGCAAATTCCTGCTGCAGGACGTACTGCGCCAGCAATGGGGCTTCAAGGGCTACGTGGTGTCCGACTGCTGGGCGATCGTGGATATCTGGAAGCACCACAAGATTGTCGCCACCCGCGAACAAGCCGCCGCGCTGGCGGTCAAGCACGGCACCGAGCTGGAATGCGGGGAGGACTATTCCACCCTGCCGGCGGCTGTGCATCAAGGCCTCATCGAAGAGGCACAGATCGACACGTCCCTGCAGACCTTGATGACCGCGCGTATGCGCCTGGGCATGTTCGATCCGCCGGGGCAGTTGCCTTGGTCGAAAATTCCCGCCTCGGTCAACCAATCGCCGGCGCATGATGCGCTGGCGCGACGCACTGCGCGCGAATCGCTGGTGCTGCTGAAGAACGATGGCCTGCTGCCGTTGTCGCGGACCAAGCTCAAACGCATCGCGGTGATCGGCCCCACCGCCGACGACACCATGGCGCTGCTCGGCAATTACTACGGCACGCCGGCCGCACCAGTGACCGTGCTGCAAGGCATCCGGGCCGCGGCGCCGAATGCGCAGGTGCTGTACGCGCGCGGCGCCGATCTGGTCGAAGGGCGCGAGGACCCCGCCGCCACGCCACTGATCGAACCGCAATACCTGCGGCCATCGGCCAACTCGCCCGAGCGCGGTTTGCGTGGCGAGTACTTTCGCAATCGTGAGTTGTCCGGCAAGCCGGCCTTGGTGCGCGTGGATGCGCAGATCGGCTTCAAGTGGGACCGCGGCTCGCCGACCGACAACCTGCTGGCGCGCGGCGAAGCCGGTCCGAGCGAGGCAGTGCCGGCAGACAATTTCAGCATCCGCTGGAGCGGCCAGCTGGTCCCACCGACCACCGGCAACTACCACCTGGAAGCGGCCGCCGATGACGGTGTGCGCCTGTACATGGATGGCAAGCCGGTGATCGATCGCTGGAGTACCAGCGACCGCCTGCACGCCGACGGCGTCGATGTGCAGCTACAAGCTGGCCGCACTTACGACTTGCGATTGGAATACTTTGAGGGCGAACGTGATGCCGCCGTACGCCTGGCCTGGCGCCAACCTGGCGCCAAGCCACCGTTGCAAGAAGCGCTGGACGTCGCGCGCAGCGCCGAGGTGGTGGTCTTCGTCGGTGGCCTGACCGGCGATGTCGAAGGCGAAGAGATGAAGGTGAACTACCCCGGCTTTGCCGGCGGCGATCGCACCGACCTGCGCTTGCCCAAGCCACAGCGCGAACTGCTCGAAGCCCTGCAGGCCACCGGCAAGCCGGTGGTGGCGGTGCTGACCGCCGGCTCGGCGCTGGCAATCGATTGGGCGCAGCAACACGTGCCCGCCATCCTACTGGCCTGGTATCCAGGTCAGCGCGGCGGTACCGCGGTGGCCGACACGCTGTTCGGCGATGCCAATCCTGGCGGCCGGCTACCGGTGACGTTCTACAAGGAAAGCGAAACCCTGCCAGCGTTCGACGACTACGCCATGCATGGCCGCACCTACCGCTACTTCGGCGGCACACCGCTGTATCCGTTCGGCCATGGCTTGTCGTACACGCAGTTCGCGTATTCCGATCTGCGCCTTGACCGCAACACGGTGGCGGCCGATGGTTCGTTCACGGCCACGGTCACAGTGAAGAACACCGGCCAACGCGCAGGCGATGAGGTGGCGCAGCTGTATCTGCATCCGCTCACGCCGCAACGCGACCGCGCAGGCAAAGAGTTGCGTGGCTTTCAACGCGTCGCACTGCAACCGGGCGAACAACGCGAGCTGCGCTTCCCCATCAACGCAAAGGAGGCGCTGCGCATCTACGATGAACAGCGCAAGACCTACACGGTGGACCCGGGCGCTTATGAAGTGCAGATCGGCGCCTCCAGTGCAGATATCCGCGTCAAACAGCGCTTCACCGTGACTGACAAGTAGCAGCCATCGACACGCTCGCCAGGCGGCCGTGGGCGAAAAATTCCTTCGGCCGCGGCTGCCCTAAAGCCTCTTTTTCCCTTTGGAGCGAAGAGGCACCGCTCACGCGCGCCTTGCACGCGTGCCTTGGAGCGCCCGCGTCGCAAGCGCGGGCCCGGGCGCGCAGCGGGCTTGGCACGCGGCGACGCTGACCGAGAGACCTTGCGGCACATCCTTCGAATTGAACACTTATGGCCATCACACGACTCTCCATCACGACCCTCGCGCAGCTACCGAGCGCCGTCCTCACCCCTAACTACACTCCCGAACATACCCGCATCGGCATCGTGCATCTCGGCGCGGGCGCCTTCCACCGCGCACATCAGGCCGTCTACATCGACGACCTGCTTGCCGAAGACCCCAGCTGGGCGATCTGCGCCGTCTCGCTGCATCGCCCGCAGGTGCGCGATGCCTTACGTCCGCAGGATGGCCTGTATACCCTCGCCCTGCTCGACGAACAGCCGCAACTGCGTGTCATCGGTGCGATTCGCGAAGTACTCTGCGCCGCCGACGAACAGGCTGCCGTGCTCGCGCGGCTTGCCGACCCTGGGGTGCGCCTGGTCACGCTCACCGTCACCGAGAAAGGCTATTGCCTGGCCGGGGACGCGCTTGACCTCACGCATCCCGACATCGCGCACGACATCGCCACCCCCGCAAGCCCGCGCAGTGCCATCGGCTACCTCGTTGCCGGGCTGCAACAGCGCATGCACAACGGCACCGCGCCGTTCACCGTGCTCAGCTGCGACAACCTGACCGACAACGGCACGCTGCTACAGCGCGCCGTTGTGCGGCTTGCAGAACAGACAGCCCCCGCGCTCGCGGAGTGGATCACGCAGCACGTGGTCTTTCCGCGCTCGATGGTCGACAGCATCACGCCCGCCACCGATGACGCGCTGCGGACGCATGTGCAAGATCAGCTCGGTGTGCACGATGCCTGGCCGATTCAGCGCGAGCGCTACAGCCAGTGGGTGATCGAAGATCGCTTCTGCAACGGCCGCCCTGCATTCGAACGTGTGGGCGTCACCTTGAGCCAAGACATCGCCGGCTACGCACGCGCCAAGCTGCGCCTGCTCAACGCACCGCACTCTGCGCTGGCGTATCTCGGCAGCCTGCTGCAGCTGGAGACGGTGGCCGACGCCATGCGTCACCCAGAGCTTGCCGGGTTCGTCCAAACGCTGATGCGTACGGAAATCGCCCCCACCCTGCAACCGATGGAAGGCTTTGATGCGCAACGTTACAGTGCTGCCATCCTTGCCCGTTTTCGCAATCCCGCCATCCGCCACCTGCTCGCCCAAATCGCCTGGGACGGCTCGCAAAAAACTCCGGTACGACTACTCGGCACGATCAGCGACGCCCTCGCTGCCGGCCAACCGATCCAGCGCTTATGCCTGGCGGTTGCCGCGTGGCTGCACTTCATCCGCAGGCAAGCACATGACAGCGTGCCGCTGGTCGACCCGTTGAGTGATCAGTTGAGTCAGATTGGGCACGACGCCAAAGGCTCCGCCAAAGATGACATCGCAGCGTTTCTCGCCGTCGATGCGGTATTTTTCCAGCTTTCTGGCGATGTCCGCTTTTTAGAAGCACTCCATGCCGCCTACGCCACTTTGAATACAGGCAGCCCAGCGGACGTGCAGCATGCGCTCGTGGCTAACTAGTCTCGTAGGGCTCAATCACTCCTTCTTGGATGCAAATTTCGCTCTGCTTAATTGAAAGTAGCGGGTCTTCCAACGGTGGTGCTAATCATGAAATCTGGGCGTTTGGCAACCGAGCTGATCCGCAACCACAAATAAAAATCAAATGATCAGCAATTTAAGTGCGCTCTCTGTGGTAAAAATTGCTCAACATGGCAAAAGAGCAAAAAAACGATGGACTTCATCGATCAGCTGCGCGTACTTGCAACGCGCATTAGTACGACGCGTGCACTAATTCAGACCGAAGAAGCCACCAAAAATGCGATGGTGATGCCTCTGATCCAGATTCTTGGATACGACGTCTTTGACCCGCTTGAGGTCACGCCTGAAATCGTCGCGGACGTGGGAACCAAAAAAGGCGAGAAAGTCGACTACGCCATACTACGCGACGGTAAGCCCATCATTCTCTTCGAATGCAAGAAAGCGGGTGCTGAGCTGAGCATCAATCATGCTGGACAGCTGTTTCGCTACTTCCATGTCACCGCCGCACGCTTCGGCGTTCTCACTAACGGCTTGGTCTACCGATTTTTCACTGATCTGGAACAGCCAAACAAGATGGATGAAAAGCCTTTCTTCGAGTTCAATGTATTGGACTTCAAGGAACGGGATGTCGACGAGCTGAAAAAGTTTGCGAAGTCTGCATTCGACCTGGACACAATCCTAACGACTGCGAACGAGCTGAAGTACACGCGCGCCATTCAGACACGACTCGCAGAGTGGATGCACCAGCCTATCGAGGACTTCGTCAAACTTGTTTCTGCAGATCTAGTAGGGAATCGACGTTTTACACCTGCGATCCGCGATCAATTCACATCGATAACGCGCCGGGCCTTCGATCAGCTGATCAGCGAACGAATCAATGAGCGGCTCAAAGGCGCAATGGCGCCTGAGGCAATTTCAATCAATGATCCCGCACCGGTTGTCGTTGCCGATACGCCCACCTCCGCGACGGCACCATTAGCAGTTGACCCTCTAATCGTTACGACTCCGGAAGAAATTGAAGGCTTCCATATCGTTCGAGCCATCGTGCGCGAGATTATTCCTGGCAAACGTGTTTTCATGAGAGACGCTCAGAGCTACTGCGCTGTGCTACTCGACGATAACAACAGAAAGCCGATTTGCAGACTTCGCTTCAACAACCTTCAGAAGCTTCGACTGGGCATTTTCAATCAAGACAAAGAAGAGGAGCAACTCGACCTTAGCTCTATCGACGAAATCTACAGCTTTGCCGACAGGATTAAGGCCACTGTAACTTCCTACCTACCTCAGGAAGCCTGATCACGAATGAGTGGGGCTTGGTTGATGACTTCTGTAAGCGACCCCACTCCTTTCAGCACCAAATAATCAGCCTAGTTGGTGGATATAACACTCAGTCTCTAATCACCTGCCCGATCCGCAGCAGATTGCCGCTTTCATCGACAATGGCGAACTCACGCATGCCCCAGGGCTTGTCGCCGACCGGATCGAGCCGTGGAATGCCGCGCTCAGGCAGCGCGGCGACCTTCATCGCTGCGTGGATGGCATCCACATCGCCCACCCGGATGTAACAGCCCGCATAACAGTCGACCGGATCCAGGTCCGGATGCGCGAAGAAATGCAGTTCCACATCGCCAAGTCGCAGAATCGCGTAACCCGCATCGTGCGGATACGCATCGCCGACGAAGCCGAGTCGCCGATAGAACGCCACCGTCTGCGCGATCGAACGGCTCGGCAGTGTTGGGATGGTTTGCGCGTCTACGTTGATGCTGGTTTCCATCGCCAAGCTCCGTCGGGTCTAAGCGTTAGAGTCGCACGCTGGCAACGACAGTTGCACAGCCAGTTTGTCTGACATACCAACTCAGCTGGCGCAGATAGCCGCCAATACAGCAGCTGAAAACGTAACCCAACGCCAACACCAGCTTACCGCCCCATCCCATGCAACTCTCACGGCAACCAGGCATCAGCCTACCCAGCACCACCGCACCAAACTGCCCTGCCAGCACATAGGCGAATAAATCCAGACCCAGCGTATCCAGCATTGGCACCAGCGCTACGAGTTCCGGATTCGAAGCGATACATGCAATGACCACCGAGGTCAGCGCGAAGAGTAGCTTGCGGTTCCACTTGATTCGCCACATTTTCGAGAGCTCCAAGGCACCAACCACGACTACATTTTTCGAAAGAACGCCAAACCGCTGCCTGCGGACTATAAAAAGCGCGTGCGCTCGCATCCCAACGCCATGTCCCGCTGTGTGCTGGACCGTTGCTTGCATGACGTCCGAGACGGAGTTCTGCATTCAACGTCGCTATGACATGCTTGCACCCGTTCACCAACACATGCTTCAGATCCTTCGACCTATGGCGATGCGTAAGAAACAGGATCTACCGGAGAAGGTCTGCGTGCAATGCGGGCGGCCGTTTCGTTGGCGCAAGAAGTGGGAGCGTGTTTGGGATGAGGTGAAATACTGTTCGGACCGATGCCGCGGCGACAGCAAGCGTCACCGCTCCACGCCTTAGTCGGCATTCCCTCAGAGCGGGCCGCCTGCTACACGTCATGAGCATTAGCTGCACACCTCCGCGCGCAGCATATAGTGCCCATCGCGCTTTACCGATACCGCTATTTCTTTGCTGCACGCTTGTTCGTGGCACTGGACTTGGCCGCGCGCTTGGTCGTGCTGCGCTTGCTCGCCACCGCCATGTTGTCCACCAGATTGGGATAGTGCCGGCCGGCAGCGTTAGCGCGCTTGCGGGCCTGAGTCTTTTGTGCCGGCGACAGTGGCTTTGAGCGCGAAGCGCTCTTCGGGCTGGGCGTGTTCCAGGGCGCGGACGTCTTGGTTGCGCGCTTTTTCGCAGCGCTTGCTGTGGACGTGCTCTTTTTCCCCGCACTGCGCTTTGCCGGCGCTTTCTTGGTCGCATTTATCTTTTTGGTCGCGCTGCTCGTTGTTGCAGCTTTCTTGCTTGCCTTCCTTGCGACCGTCGATGATGGCGTCTTTCTAGCGCGGGTGCTCCCGGCCGCAGCTTTTTTCGTGGCGCGCTTTGTCGTTGTGGCCTTTTTCGCAGCCGCTTTTTTTACTGATTTCTTTAGCGCTACTTCTTTTGCCACAGCTTTCTTGGTTGCGCTCTTCTTCGCTGCGGCCTTCTTTACAACATTTTTTTTTGAGCCATCTGCGCTGCTAGCGCCCTGCTTCGCGCTTGCTCCCTGCAGACGCGCGTACAAACGCGCTGCCCAACGCTGGCCTGCATCGCCGCCCCACAGCAACCAGGCGATGTAACCAGCCGATGGCGCCTTGGCATCCGCCCAGCCCTTGCCGTTCTTATCCACGTTGTGCCGCGCGAAGTAAGAACGCATACGTCCAATGGTCTGTGCGGAGAGCGACGTTTGCGCAGAAAGGTCACGCGCACGCGCCACACCGATCGCGGTACCGCCACGGCCATGCCGCTCGCGCAGGCGAAGTCCACGCGCTGCCGCAGCGGCAACGCTCTTGGGCGGCGTTGTCGCCGAACGGGGAATTGTCGAGGAATGCGCCACACCGATCTCCTGCCATTGCGATGTCTGTCGTGTTCGCATCTGCGGTGCTGCTGAACGTGAAGAGCCGGCGTATGCGCGGCCGCGTGCAAGCAATGCAGGGCACTGCGTTAGATAAAAGCGCGCTGCGTAGACGGCACGCACCCAGCAGTGCAGATGGTCGACCACTGGCATCGTCGGTCACGGCAACGCGGCACTGTCCTGGTCGCTACATGCATGGCGGCTCTGTCCGCATTCTGCTGTTTCTCTGCGTTGATAGGTGAGTAGACTGGGCGCTCTCGGTAACCAAGGGAACACCGATGCATCGATTGGCAATGTCTTTGTGCGCGATGTTCCTGCTCGTCGTTACCGCGGGCGTGCCTGCCGGCGGCAGGGCGAATGACGTCGAACAAACTGCATCGACGCGCAAGCTGCAATGGCGCCCAGCGCCATCGCAGGGCGAGCCACACGCACGCCATGAAAACAGCATGGCCGCAATCGGCGATCGCCTGTATTTATTCGGCGGTCGTGGCGAACGCCCGCTGGATATTTTCGATACCCGCACGCGACGCTGGTCGCATGGCAGCGCACCGCCGTTGGCGGTCAACCACGCGCAGGCTGCGGTCTGGGTAGGCAAGCTCTACTTGGTGGGTGGATTCACTGGGGACTATCCCAACGAAGCATCGTTAACGCATCTGCTGATCTACGACCCTGCCACCGACCGCTGGCAGGTGGGTGCGGAGATTCCAGCCGATCGCCGCCGCGGTTCGGCCGGCACCGTCGCGCACGATGGCGTGCTGTATCTGGTGGGTGGCAATACGCGCGGCCACAACAGCGGCTACGTGCCGTGGCTGGATGCTTTCGACACGCGGACCCAGCGCTGGACGCGCCTGCCCGATGCACCGCATGCACGCGATCATTTTCAAGCGGCGGTACTCGACGGCAAGCTCTACGCAGCCGGCGGGCGCAGGTCTTCGCACGATACCGGCGACACGCTGTCGCAAACGATCCCGCAGCTGGATATCTACGATCTTCAGCAGGCGACCTGGTCGGTGGCCGATGCCACGCTGCCAACCCCGCGTGCGGGCGCGGCGGCCATCGCGCACAACGGCCGGATCATGCTGTTAGGCGGTGAAAGCACCGCCCAGGTCGCCGCGCATGCGGATGTGGAGTTCTACGATCCGGCCACTGCGCGTTGGGACACTGGCCCCGCCTTGCCGCGCGGCAGGCATGGCACGCAGGCGGCACAGGTGGGCGGTGATCTCTACATCGGCGCAGGCAGCGGCAACCGCGGCGGCGGACCGGAACTGCAGGATCTACTCGTGTTGCGGCCGGTACCCTGAGCGCCGCGGTTGGCGTTCGCTTGCGTGCGGCGCTCGGTGCGGCGGCGGGCAGTCGCGTTGCGACGCTGAGGATGCGTCTGGGCGCGCGCCTGGCGTGCACCGTCACTCAGCGCGCGTTGAACGACGTGCCGCCGCTGTGCGGCGTCGCGGCCGTTCCACGGTGTCATCCTTCGGCGCATCGGACGTCGCATGACGCAACTGCTCGATGTGGCCGGCGATCATCGTGCCGACTGTCTCGGCCACCGCCCGGCTACTTAAGCGCACGTCGAACAGCAGCTCCACGGTCGCATAAATCAAATCCACCACGATGCGGCTGACCAGACGCAGTTGGCGCGGATCGGCATCGGGAAAGAAATCGGAAAGCATGCGCACCTGCGCCTTGGTGACCTGCGCGTGCGAATCCAGGCGCACCTGCTGCAATGCCGGCACCGCGCGCAGCGCGCGCAGGATCCACACCCCACCCTCGGTCGCCTTGGTCACCCGGTAGGTGTCCAGCACCAGGCCAGTGAGCGCCTGCTGCACCTGCTCGCGCGAACCGGGCATCGCCTGCGGCGTGATCCACTTGGGCACCAACGCGTTCTGCCGCTGCATCAGCCGCGTGCCGAGTTCGGACAGCAACGCGTACTTGTTGGGGAAGTAGCGGTACAGGGCAGGCGGCGTCAGCCCGGCATGCGCGCACACCAGATTGGTGGACAGCCGTTCCACCCCGACATCGCCGAGCAATTGCGCGGTAACCGCCAGGATATGTTCGTAGGTCTCGGTCGCACGATGCTGGGCCGGACGCTTGTTGCCGGTCAGCCTGGGCGCGGGCGCCTTGACCGGTGCCTGCGGACGGGACTTGGTCGTGGACATGGGCAGGAAATTCCTCGAACACAGAGTGATGCGTCGGCCAGACCACCGCGATTGCACCTGAGCCGTTGCGCCGCCGCTGCATTGCGCCGGCCAGGCGGCGTCCATCGTCCGCAGCAGCGTTATGCCACCGCCAAGTCGTGCGCCTGCACGACCGGTGTTTGCCATCGACACATCATACGCGTTGCGCCGCGGGCGATCCGTGCCGGCGCGCGTTATCGGCGAGCCAGCCAGGCGGTCAATGCGGTGGCCAGGCGCTGCTGCCATCCCCGATACGGTGGAAAAAATGCACGCGCGGTGAGCAGAGGGCCGCCGCGCAAGACCGCTCGTTCGTGCGAAAACGCCTTGAATTCATGCACGCCGTGCGCACTGCCGATGCCCGACTGGCCGATGCCGCCGAACGGCAAACCGGTGTGCATGAACTGCTGCAGGCAATGATTGACCACCACGCTGCCGGAACTGCTGCGCGCCAGCACGCTGGCGACCTGCGCGGCATCGTTGCTCCACAGATACAGCGCCAAGGGCTTGGCGGCGCCATCGAGCTGGGCGAGTACATCGTCGATGTGGTCGAAGGTCACCACCGGTAAAACCGGGCCGAAGATTTCTTCCTGCGCAACGCGCGCCTGCTCTGGAACATCGACCAACACGGTCGGGGCGATGAAACGCTGCGCCACGTCGTGCTCGCCGCCGGCCACCAACTCGGCACCGGCGGCGCGCGCTTCGTCGATCAAGGTCGCCAACCGCGCCGCCTGGCCGACATGGATCGTGCGCGCCAGGTCGGGGCTGGCGGGCACCGCTGCCGCAGTGCTGCCATAGCGCTACGGCAGCGCTACGGCAGCGCTGCAGCAGCGCGGTGCGGACCTCGCGATGCACGAACATCGGTCGGCGTGCCGGTTTCAAGGTCGATGCTGTGCGGCGCCATGAAGCGTGCCCCCGGGAATCGCTCGGTGGCCAGGCCCACGCCGGCGTGCCAGCGGTCCGGATCGCCGAAGCGATAACCGCCGGCCAGGGTGACGCCCAAGCCATCGCCATTGACGAACTGTTTCTTGCTGACCCTGCCACTTCCAGCAGCGCAACCAGCCCGCTGGCGTGGACGAACTGCGTGCTCCACGTGGCCGAGGGCCGCAACAGCGAATCGGAGATGCCGCGCGTGCGCTGCTCGCTCATCAGCTTGAGTTGGTTGTCGAACTGATAGGTGGCCACGGACCCTTCGCTCGCGGTGCCGGTTTGCTGGGCCTGCGCCGGCAGACAAGCCGCACCCTGCAGCAGCAACGCACACGCGACGACTGCGCTGACGTGGATCTTCGCCATCTGGATTCCCCCCGGTAGATGTAAGTGAGGACCGACGCGAGCGCGGCGGTCGATGCTGCGCGGTCGTACCGCGCTGGCCGCAGCTAGTGGCTGGCGCACACCGGCGTGGACGGCAAGGCCTGCACGCGCGTGAACAGCATGTTTTCGCCCAGCACCTCAGCGCCGATGAAGGCGCGCAAGGTCAGGCTGGCGCCCTTGCTGCGCAGCGTGGCCTTGTAGCGCTTGCCGCTGCGCGGATCGAACGCCCAGCCATCGCGCCAGGTGCCGTTGTCGTCGCGATCCAGGCGCGCGATCTGCACGCCACAGGTGTCCTTCGGCGTGCCGGCGTCCTTGTCCCACACAATCCGTCCGCACACCGAGCTGGCCGCATCGCTGCAGGGAGCGAAGGCGATCACCGCATCCTTGGCCGAGGTGAGCCATAAGCCCTGACCGGCGAGGACGCGGCCGCCATTGCAGGCATCAGCGGCAGTGCCGCTAAGAGCACGCACGCCAGGGTGCGCAGCAGTCGGGAAAGGTCAACTTCGTTCATTGCCGCAACCCCGCGGGCAAGCCGCCCATGACAGTAGTGAAAACTGCCGTATGGCGATGATTATCTTTTTTGCAACAGCCTCGAGCGTGGCGGCTGCGTAAACAGCGCCGCGCCTTGTCGCAGCAGGGGTTGCTACGATCGGCACGGTCTGCAGCGGCTAGAGGGCCCGGCTGTTTTGACGCGGCGCACCACGGTTGTGGCTACCAGCGGTAGGTGGGATCGCGAGATGTATGGCCCTGGTGCGCGGGCGCTGCACTTGGGTGCCGGTGGAGCAGGCATACGGACGCGCGCTACACGTAAGGCACGCAAGGGCGGCGTCGCTACAGGCGAGGACGCTATGTATGTGTGGATCGTTTGCGGGAAATCGTCGTGGCCGCCGATCCATGGCTGCGACGGAGTGGCCTGCGACCAAGCCACGCCTTACAAAGCAGTACGCAACGCAGACGACGAAGCGGCTGCACGAAGCGATCCGCGCTGCCGTCAAATGCGAGCGCCGTTAGATGCTTGGTGGTTTTTCAGCCAGGGCACGGCGATGCCGTGGCATCGCCGCGCTCGTCTAGCGCACGAACTGCAACCCCAGCGACTTCACCCGCACGCGCGTCAGCATCGCGTGCGAGGTCATGTACAGCGTGTGGCCATCATTGCCGAAGGCACAGTTGGAGACCGCATCGCCGGTGGCAATGCGACCCAGTCGCTGTCCAGCGGGATTGAACACGATCACCCCGCCGGGGCCGGTGGCGAACAGCGTGCCGTCGGCGGCCACGGTCATGCCATCGGGCAGACCCGGAACATCCTTGGCAATGAGATCGGACGCATCGGCAAACACGCGCTTAGCGGTAACGGCGCCCCGCGCATCGAGCGCGTACGCCATCCAGATCGGGCGTTGCGGATCGGAGTTGGAGACGTACAAGGTGCGCGCATCCGGCGACAGTGCGATGCCGTTGGGAAAGCTCAAGCTGTCGTCCAGCAGATGCACACTGCCATCGGTGTCCAGGCGATAGACGCCGTTGAAGCGCAATTCCTTGACCGGCGATTTATCCAGGTCTTTCAGTCCGTACGGCGGATCGGTAAAAAACACCACACCGTCATCGCGACGCACGACATCGTTGGGGCTATTAAAACGGTGGCCTTCGAAAGCGGTCGCAAGTGGTGTCTTCTTGCGCGTGACCAGATCGAGCCTGGCCAGGATGCGCGTGCCAGAATCGGCAAGCAGCACGGTGCCGCTGGGCTCGGCGTACAGGCCATTGGCGCCGGCTTCGCGCAGCGTCTGCAGTTCCGGGCCGGTGTAGCCGGAGGGTGACAGCAAGACCGACAGGCCAGCCTCCTCCGACCAGCGATACAGCTTGTTTTCCGTTACATCGGTGAATAACAGGTAGTCGCCGTTGCGTACCCATGCCGGGCCTTCGGACCAGGTAAAGCCGTCGGTGAGCTTCTCGATGCGCGCATCGCTTGCGACCACATCATTGAAGCTGCGGTCGAATGTTTGCAGCTGGCCGATGGCCGGAAAACGCGGCGTCGGTGGGGTCTGCTTGGTGCATGCAGCAAGCACCACCAGCAACAGGACGGCCAACAACAGATAAGGCGGCAAGCGCATCGGTCAGTCCTGTCTCATGGTTGAGGAATGATGCCATCATGCGTGTGCACGCTACTGCGTCGCGCGGCAATCAATCCGTCGTACGCTTCCATCAGCTGTATGGACGGCACCCAGAAGCCGCAGTATCGCGCGACATCCACTGAGCAGCGGCAGCGCTCGCATGGCGATAAGCGCGGTGTATTACCAGCGTCTCTTAGGTGCAGCAAACGCTAGCGTGCGCCCGCCTCCGCGGGCACCGCCAGCACCGCGTCGAGTGCCGGCTTGGGCTGGCGATCGCGATCGAACAGCAAGGGATAATTGATACGCCCCGGCACCGGATAATCGTTCTTCCATGACATGCCGTCGCTCACACCCCATACGCTGACGCGCGCGAGTTTGTCGCGCTTGCGCCAGAACAGCGCGAACAGTTCGGCGTAGCGGTCGCGCAACTGCGCCTGCACAGTGGCAGGCAAGCCATCGCGATACGGATCGAGAAAGCGCTTGAATTCCGGCAATTGAAACTGCTTGTGCGCCATGCCGGTGCCGATGACCTGGCCCTCCTTGGTAAGCGGCAACACGTCGATGTCCAGCTCGGTGATCATGACCTTGACGCCGAGTGCGGCGTACGCATCAATCGCATCTTCGATATCGCGCAGGCTTGGGTAATCCAGCCCCCAATGGCCTTGCATGCCCACGCCATCAATGCGAACGCCGGCTTGCTGCAGCATCTTGACCATGCGCACGATGCCGTCGCGCTTGGCTGGCCGCCAGGCGTTGAAGTCGTTGTAATAGAGTTGCGCATCTGGCGCATAGCGCTGCGCGAAGGTGAAAGCGTTGCGGACCACGGTGTCGCCATTGCCAACACGCTGCACCCAGTTAGTCGAACGGTAACTGCCGTCTTCGTCGATGATTTCGTTGACCACATCCCAGGCCTGCACCTTGCCGGTGTAGCGCCCTGCCACCGTTTCGATGTGCGCGCGCATGCGCTCTATCTGCTGTGCCGGCGTATTGGGTTGACCACCGGCGGTAGTGAAAAACCAATCCGGCGTCTGGTTGTGCCAGACCAGGGTGTGACCCACCACAAACATGTGCTGCGCGCGCGCGAAATCGACAAAGGCATCGGCGGCTGCGAAGTCGTTGACGCCACGACGCGGCGCCACCACTTCGGCCTTCATGACATTCTCGGGCGTGAGCGCATTGAAGTGGCAAGCGACCAAGGCCGCAGACACAGCATCGTGGCCGGACACAATCTCGGTATTGACGGCCGTGCCGATCAGGAATGCATCGGCATAGACCTGCCTAAGCGTTTGCGCCGGACACGGCGAGGTAGCGACCGACGAAGGCGCAGCGGTGGCGATTGCGATGTTGCCCACCACGCCGGCCAGCAACAAAAAGGACAACCGGCGACGTGCGGACATGGCGGCAGGCTCGATCAGGAAAGGGACGGTGCACATGGCTGGAACGCAGCGACACACGGAAATGCATCCGTCAGCCGCGGATGCGCAAGCCCATGGCACAGCTCGGCTGCAGCACCGGGCAGTAATGCAGCATAGTTGCTTCCGCTCGCGATGGCAGCACCGATCCGCGTCGAAAACAAAAAATCACCGAACGTCCGTGGTGGCCTCGATCATGCCACGGCAGTTTGCGCATCTGCGGCAATCGCTTCATGGCACAGCAATTAAGGCAGCGCCTATGCTATCGAGAGCGCATGCACAGCATCGAACGATGCAGGGTGTCGGTTGCCAAAAACACTGTCCGCACACACACGGCTTGCCGGATGGTGGCGCAAGGATTGCGTTGTGTGAAGCACTACGCAGCAACGCACCTGTCGAAATGGTCGAGTTGTGCAGTTCGGGATGTTCTGTTTGAAGGTCTCGGTGATGTTGCGCACGCAGATTGGGTACTGCGCACGCGCCAACTCCCGCTGCAGACAGCGCTCGGCAGCCACGGCAACGAAAAACGCCCGGCAAGGCCAAGGCCTTGCCGGGCGTCGCACGGGCGTCAGTTGCTTTCGGTAAAGGTGATGGAAGGCGAGGCACCACCAGATGCGGTGCATTTGCCGAGCGTGAGGTTGTTCTCTTGCGCCGAATAACCGGCGTTGGGACCCAGGCACCTCGGAGCATTGGAGGTCCCATCTTTGACGGCCACGTTCACGGTGACATGCGAGCCCGAATTGAACAACACCAGCGGGTGGTCACTGCCGTTGCCGAATATATTGAACTCCGAGCGCCGCCAAATCCTGTTGATGTTCAGAGTGTCGGCGTTTTGACTCACGCTGTAGGCCCTGCCGTTGATCGAGAACGTCACGGTGTCCACGCCGCCCGCGGTCGCCGAAGCGCTCATCTTGATGCTGCCGATCTGCGAGATTGGAACCAGCGGAACAATCACCCCATCGCTGGTGCTATAGCACGCGTTGTAATCGAAGGTGGAGTAGGAATTCCAACCAGACGGGCAGCCCTTTGCCTCAAATTCCTCGGCATTGCCGGCATAGAACCAGTTCTCGATAAAGATGACCGGCGTGCGGCCGTTGATCGGGTCGCCGTCGTAGTCGGTGGAGTAGAAGAACTGCTGCCAGGTCCAGCACGAGGAATATCCGAACTGTGCGCAGGTGACAGCGTTCCTATCGAGATTGGTGTTGATCTGTAGCGAATAGTCGGCCACGCCAGTGGCCACGCCAGTCACGCTCGGGAATGTTCCCAACGTCGATTGGATAAGCTGGCGTGTGCCTGCAACGTAGTCGACACTGTTACCGGCGGTCAGCGCCGCATCGGTGCGCGCGGTGATGGTGCCATCCTTGTGGACAGTGATGGCCGGCGGCCTCGAGAGCAGCTTTGGCGAGGGCACGCAGGCGGTTGCCTGCCAGCCATTGTTGGGGAACGACGAACGGAAGCATCCTTCCATGGCGGGCGCGTCCTGCCGCAGCGTCGCTTCCCACGCCGACATCGCCGCAGCGCGACCGGCGGCGTCTGTCGCCGAGGGCTGGGCGGCGGCCGCTGCGCCGACAACGCCTACGATAATGCTTGCACCAAGCACATACTTCGATCCGAACTTTTTCATTTGCCTGCCTTGTGTGGATGGAGTGGCGAGCATCCTCCTTGGGAGAGCGACAGCACTGTCGGATCGGAAGCCATCCCCGCAGCGACGAAGGCGTAGCTCCGACGAAAGCGCAAATCCTTTTGGTGGTCACAATTCGTATCGAACGGTATCGAGCCATGCCGTGCATCGGCAGGTGCCGGCCCTGCTTCCGCGCATGACGCAGGCTCTGCCCGAGGGGCGGCGCCGATTACAGGTTGTAGGCCCGCTTGGGTAGACGGTAAGCCAGATCGATCGCCACCTCGGTCGCCTCGTCTTCTTCCAGCCGATGCTCGGCGACGAGTTTGGCGAGGAAGGCGCTATCCACGCGCCGCGCCACATCGTGCCGCGCCGGAATCGACAGGAACGCGCGGGTGTCGTCGTTGAAGCCCACGGTGTTGTAGAAGCCGGCGCTGGCCAGGGTCTGCTCGCGAAAGCGCCACATGCCCTCCGGCGCATCATGGAACCACCACGCCGGGCCGAGCAGCAGGGAGGGGTAATGCCCGGCCAATGGCGCCAGCTCGCGGCTGTAGCCGGTTTCGTCCAGGGTGAACACGATCAGGCGCAGGCGCGGGTCGTTGCCATGCCGATCCAGCAGGGGCTTCAACGCATGTACGTAGTCGGTGCGCATCGGAATGTCGGCACCCTTGTCGCGTCCGTACTGCTCGAACAGCTGCCGATTGTGATTGCGGAAGCAGCCCGGATGCAGCTGCATCACCAGGCCATCGTCCAGGCTCATCGCCGCCATTTCGGTCAGCACCTGCGCGCGAAACAGTTCCGCCTGCTCCGGCGTGGCCGCACCGCGCACCACCGTATCGAACAGGCGCTGCGCCTCGGCCTGTGACAGATCGGCAGTCGCGGCGCTGGGGTGCCCGTGATCGGTCGAGGTGGCGCCGTGGGCGGCAAAGAACGCACGCCGTTGCCGATGCGCACGCAGGTAGCCATCCCAGCTGAGCACGTCCTCACCGGTGAGCGCGCCAAACTGCTGCAGCGCGCCGGCAAACTGCTCGTGCTCCGGGTCCACGACCGGATCAGGGCGATACGCCGTCACCACCCGTCCCTGCCAACCGCTGGCGGCAATGGCCGCATGGTGCTGCAGCCGATCCAGCGGCGATTCGGTGGTGGCGATCACCTCGATATTGAAGCGCTCGAACAGCGCGCGCGGCAGGAATGCCGGCGTTTGCAGCGCGGCGGTGATGTGGTCGTAATAGTGATCGGCGGTACCGGCATCGAGACGGATACGCAAATCGAAAACGTCATGGAACACATGATTGAGCCATAGCGCCGACGGCGTGCCGCGCAACAGCGTGTAGTGCTCGGCAAACACGCGCCATGCCGCACGCGGGTCGACTGCTGCGCGGGTTCCATCTGCGCGCGGGATGCCCAGGGCATCGAGGTCGATGCCCTGGCTGTACAACATGCGGAATACATAGTGGTCCGGCACCAACAACAGTTCGGTGGCATTGGCGAACGGTGCATTGGTGGCGAACCAGACCGGGTCGGTGTGGCCATGCGGGCTGATGATCGGCAGCGTTGCGACCTGTGCGTACAGGCGGCGGGCGATCGCGCGCGTGCCGGGATCAGCCGGCAGCAAACGATCGGGATGCAAGGACAGCACGGAAGAACGCATGATCGATATCAGCCCTATGGACAGTGAGAAGGAAGCCTGGTCAGGGCCTGCTGGCAACGTAGCTGCGTAGCCAGGTCAAAGCCGGGCGTTCGCTGCCGTCGTAATTGATCAGATAAGCACCTTCATTTTCGCGCCATAGACCGTGACGGAAACCCCACAGGTTCACGCCACGCACGGCCGGGTGCTCCCAGAACATCGGGAAGAAGCGCTGCCAGGCTGCCAACTGCTGAGCGTCGGTACGCCCATCCAGGTCGAACTCGGTGATGTAGATCGGCAGTCCGGTGGATGCCAGCAGGTCGAGGTTGGCGCGCT
This sequence comes from Xanthomonas vasicola, assembly GCF_000772705.2. GTDB lineage: Bacteria > Pseudomonadota > Gammaproteobacteria > Xanthomonadales > Xanthomonadaceae > Xanthomonas > Xanthomonas vasicola. The sequence goes on along the minus strand of NZ_JSBW02000010.1, from coordinate 41,764 downwards.
GCACCGAAACTGAGGGGCCGTTGCTCGAGAGGTGACCCTGGATACCGATCGCATCGATCAGGTGTTCTTGCTGCAGCAGCTGGATGGTGTGCAGATACTGCCTGGCTTGGTCGTTGTACTCGGTGACGTTGTAGTCGTTGATCATCAACTTGGTATGGGGAAAATACTTGCGTGCCAGGCGGAATGCCTCAAGCACCCAATCCACCCCGGTCGCCCCGGTACCGCCCAGTGCCCGCAGATAATTGCCCGAATCGGCTCGGCGATTGTCCGGCTGGTTGTGACCCGGCAGCGTCTCGTTGGCCACCTGCATCAAGTCAATGTCGGGGTAGCGCTGTGCAATGGCGGCGAACCAATGCTCGATTGCGGCACGCTGTTCGTTCGGCGGCAGGTTGCGTACCCATGTCGGCTGCTGGGCGCCCCAGAGCCCGCAATGGAACTGGAACTGCACATGGTTGCGTTTGGCCAGCTGGTAGGCCTCGTCGAGCGGGCCCCAGTTCATCTGGCCGCGCACGGCTTCGACGCTGCCCCATTTGCCGGCATTTTCTGGAACGTCGCCATCCCAGTCATTGGTGAAATCCTTCCATTGCGACGGACTGTATTCGCTGCCCAGGACGCGCTGCTTGCCGGCAGCGATAGGTCCTGCAACAGCGGACGCACACGCGCCCAGCAACAGCACAAGCGTGAGCGGGTAACGGAGTTTCAACATATTGGCATCCTCGGTAAGTGAGCAAAGCAGTCACGGAAAGGACAGCTGCGCTGACGTGCGTCCGCTAGACGCCAAAGTGCAGACTCCTGGAACCGCGTCTAGTCCGGTTGCTCCACTCGCGCCGGCTGCGTCGTGACACCAGGCGGTGCACCACCGCCAGCGCCAGAATCTAGGCAGCACCCACCGTAAAAATATCGAAATGTAGATGCCGATGGCCTGCAAAACGAAACCAATGAACGGTGTGATCACGATGGCGCCGAGGCTGTCCATTCTTGCGACTGCATGACAAGCAAGCAGGTCAGAAAGCAGGTCAGAAAGCAGCGTAAAAGGACATGCCGACCCGCCTTGGTGTGCGGCAGTGGTCAGCGCGGTCAGCGCGGCTATTTGCCACACGGTGCATGCAGCCAACACGATGACGTGCGGGCATCGGCATAAGGTCAGGACACCAGACAAAGGTCTGTGAGCGCGGCGCGCATCAGCAATTGTCATGGCGCAGGTGTACCGGTATGGGCAGCAACGTAATCGCGCAGCCACGTGAGCGCGGGACATTCGGTGCCGTGGGTGCGGATCAGGTATGCAGCTTCCTTGTCGCGCCATAAGCCGGGCCGAAAGCCCCACAAGGTGATGCCATGCGCTGCCGGGTGTTCCCAGAACACCGGAAACACCCGCTTGTAGTCGGCCAGCTGCTGCGCATCGGTCGGCCCGTCCGGATCGAACTCGGTGATGTAGATCGGTAGTGCGGTGGCGACCAACGCATCCAGATTGTCGCGATGCACCGACATCGCAACCTCCGGCGTGGTCTCGAAGGCATGCTTCTGCACGCCGATGGCATCGACCAGGGTCTCACGCTGCAGCAGCCGCACGATCTGCGAATACTTCTGCGTGGCCTGCGCGCTATTGGTGATGCTGTAGTCGTTGATCATCAACTTGGTGTTCGGTGGGCGGGTCGTTGAGTGGCTCGTTCACCACCTCCAGCAATGCGATATCCGGGTAACGCTGCACGACGGCGGCATACCATTGCTCGATCTCGCGGCGCTGCTCGACCGGCGGCAAGGTCTTGATCCATTCCGGCTGCTGGTGACCCCGTACCATGACATGCATCTGGAACGGCATCTGATTGGCCTGGGCGAACCGGTATGCGGCATCCAGCGTGCTCCAATCCATCTGGTCGCGCACCGCCTCCACGCTGCCCCATTTGCGGCTATTTTCCGGGGTGAGCTTGGTCCAGTACTGCGCAAACCCCGGCGCCTGCTGCGCGCCGTACGCGCTTCCGAGGAACTTGGACGCCGTCGCTTCCAGCGGTGCCGCGTGTACAGGCGCGACCATGCCCGCCGCCATCAACAACCCCCGTGTTACTGCGCGCATGTGCATAAGCTCCTCACGACGATATCGGCGCTGGACCGGCAGGCAACCGCGCCGGCTCCAGCCGCGGCACTAGCGTGTGTACGACGGCCAACGCCAGCAGGTAAGCCGAGCCTGCCATCAGAAATACCGGCACGTAGCTGCCGGTGGCCTGCAACAAGAAGCCGATAAAGGTGGCGATCAACATGCCGCCCACCGCACCGGCGAAGCCACCGATGCCCACCACGGTGGCAACCGCATGCCGCGGAAACATGTCAGAGGGCAACGTAAACAGATTGGCCGACCAACCCTGGTGTGCGGCCGTGGCGAGGCCGATCAACGCGACCGCCAGCCACAAGTTGTCTGCACGCGCGGCGAACACAATAGGCACGACACAAATGGCGCAGATCAACATTGCGGTCTTGCGTGCGCGATTGACGCTCCAGCCACGCGCGATGAAGCGCCCGGCCACCCAGCCACCGGCGATACTGCCGATATCGGCCAGCACGAAGATCACGATCAACGGTGCGCCCAACTGAAGCAGGCTCAAACCGTATTGGGCATGCAGGAACTTCGGCAGCCAGAACAGGAAAAACCACCAGATCGGGTCGGTGATGAGCTTGCCCAGCACAAACGCCCAGGCCTGCCGATGCCGCAGCACCTGCAACCACGACAGCCGGCGCTGCACCGGCTCATGCGCATCGTTGCGAATATGTGCCAACTCTGCGGCCGACAACCCGGGTTGTTGCTCGGGCGGGTGATAACTGAACCACCACACCGACAGCCAGGTTGCACTAAGAATACCTGTGAACAAGAACGCCGCCTGCCAGCCCCAGGCGGTGGCGATCAAAGGCACCAGCAATGGGGCCACGATAGCCCCGATATTGGAACCGGAATTGAAGATGCCGGTAGCCAATGCGCGCTCGCGGCGCGGAAACCATTCGGCCACGGTCTTCAGCGCCGCAGGAAAATTGCCCGATTCGCCCAGGCCCAGAAAAAACCGCGCAATCGCAAAGCCCACCACGCTGGTGGCCAAGGCATGCCCCATTGCTGCCAGGCTCCAAATGCCAATCGCCATCGCATAGCCGAGCCGCGTGCCGAAGCGGTCGATGACTGCCCCGCTACACAGCAACCCCAGCGCATATGCCGCCTGGAATGCGGTGACGATGTAGCCGTACTGGATTTCGTTCCAGCCGATTTGCGTCTGCAAAAACGGCGCCAGCACGCCCAGCACCTGGCGATCCACATAATTGATGGTGGTGGCGGCCAGCAGCAAGGCGCAGACCCGCCAGCGCACCCGGCCGAGCTTTACCGATGCAGTGACAGGCGCGGCGGTGGGCACCTCACTCATGTGCGAGGCCTGCGCAACTGCGCCGGAGCGCATTCAGCCCGCACGTTACACGGCGCATGCCTGCGTGCGCCGGCCAGTTGCCAGCGGGGCGCGCCACTGCCGCGTTCTTCGGTTCGACTCATCGACCACTGCACCTGCACGAAGGTGGCCTTGCGCCACGGCTGATAGCGCTACCATTACCACGGCCACGCGATAAATCCATCGCGCAGTGCAGCACTGCGCCACCGTATGTGGGCGCCTTGGCAACATTGCGCGCCTGCGCCGGCGCCTTGCCGCTCTGCACGCGCAACTATGCTGCCCTGCAGCGTGATGTTGCGAATTTGTTAGCGCTAACATCGAGCGCGCTGATCGTCCATCTCCCCCATCGCACCATCGTCGCGCCGCACACCGGCAGCGGCACTCCCTGCGCAGGGGCGATGCGTGGGACATCTGCTACCTGTTAGGGAAGGGATTACGGTGAAGAACAGCTACGCACGAACCGCGTTGTCCTGCGCGTTGGGATCCACCCTGCTGAGCATGGCTAGCACTGCCGCCTGGGCACAGTCCGTTACGGCCGACAGCGCCGCGCAAACGCCACCGCCTGCTGCCGGCGACACCAATGCAGTGAAGCAGCTCGATACCGTCACGGTTTCCGGCTACCGACGCAGCATCCAGTTCTCCACCGACGCCAAGCGCGATTCGGTGGGCTTTGCCGACACGGTGTTTGCCGAAGATATCGGCAAGTTTCCGGACATGAACATCGCCGAGTCGCTCAACCGTATTCCCGGCGTGCAGCTGGCGCGCGACGTCAACGGCGAAGGTCTCAACATCGCCATCCGCGGCCTGGGCACCAGCTTCACCAAGACCACGCTCAACGGCGCCAGCATCGCCACTGCTTCGATCGGCCTGAATGCGCAGAACCAGAACCGCGAAGTCGATCTGAATCTGTTTCCCACCGAATTCTTTACCCAGCTCACCGTGAGCAAGACACCGACCGCGAGCATGCTCGAAGGCGGCGTGTCCGGTGTGGTGGACATGCGCAGCGCGCGCCCGTTCGACCGCCCCGGCGTGCACTTCACCTATCAGGCGCAGGCGGACTGGAACAGCACCAGCGAAAAAACCACGCCACGTGGCGCTTTCATGGGCAGCTGGACCAATGAAGCAGGCACCTTCGGCGCGCTGCTCGGTGTGGCGTCGGTGCGCAGCAAACTCGGCGTGCGTGGCTTCGAGAGCGTGGGCTGGACCAATCCCGGCCTCACCTACACCCAGTGCGGGCTGACTCCGCCGGCGGGCACGCCGGCCACCAATCAACCCACCGCGTGCAACGTCAATGGCGGCGGCAACTGGCGCATTCCCGACACGGTGCCCGCCACCGCCGGCAGCGGCCTCACCACCGGCGAAACCATCGATGCCGCCTGGCTGCTGGCACGCAACCCAGGCCTGAGCATCGACCAGATCAGCGATGCGCTGATCCCGCGTCTGGGCCGCCGCGTTTACATGAGTGGTGATCGCGACCGCGATGCGTCGGTGATGTCGCTGGAATGGCGCCCCTCCGACAGCATGCATTTCTACCTGGACACGCTGTACTCCGAAGCCGAGCGCACCACAGAGCGCATCAGCATGAATCTGATCGGCCGCAACGGCAACATGATCCCGCTCGGCATGCAGCTGGATCAGAACAACGTGGTGACCAGCGCCAGCTTCGCCAATGCGCAGTATTTTCTGGAAGCGCGCCCATACCATGAAAACGTCAAGTTCTGGAGCGTCAATCCTGGTGCGGAACTGCTGTTTGGCGCCGAGCAGGACATCAAGCTCAATGTGCAGGCCAATGCCACCCGTAGCTGGCTCGCGCGCGAATCGCCCAGCATTCTGATCACCTCGCCGTTCACCACCGTCGAGTACCGCAACGAAGGCGGCGACCGCCCCAGCATCACCAGCCCGCTCGATCTCAACGACCCCAATCTGGGCTGGGGCTGGACGGGCGGCCGGGTCAATATCCAGAACGAAAAGCGCCAGACCGAAACGCGCGGCGCGCGCGCCGATCTGCAGTTCGGCGAGGACAAGCGCAACGTCAAGATCGGTGCGTCCTACGACATGGCCGAGCGCACCATTCGCGGCTTCGACAACAGCACCGCCTGGGAACAGGTGGTGTGCCGCGGCGACGGCGGCAACGTGTGCAATGGCGGCGCCGGCTCGGCAATCCCGAACTCGGCCCTGGCCAGTTATCTGAAACCTGGCCCGGACGGCTTTATCACTGCCGACTTCTCCCGCTTCCTGGCCGACACCAACTACTACGCGCTGCGCGATGCCGCACCAGAGAGCAACTCGGCCAACACCGGCGCTTCGACCGGCGGCATCCGCGAAAAAAATCTGGGCTTCTACATCGAGACCAATGCCGAAGCCGAGGTCTGGAACCGCACCATGCGTTTCAACGCCGGTGTGCGTTATGTGACCACCGACCAGACCATTACCGGCCCGGTCACCATCAATGGTGTCCGCAGCGTGCAGGTGCTGGATTCGGATTACAAGGAAACCCTGCCCTCGTTCAACGTGGCGTGGGACGTGGCCGACAAGGTGGTCATGCGCCTGTCCAGCTCACGCACGCTGACCCGCCCCGATCCCAGCGCGATGCTGCCCAACACCAACTTCAGCGATCCTTCCGCGCAGACCGCCACGCAGGGCAATCCGAACCTCAAGCCGTATCTATCAACCAATGTGGATTTCGGCGGCGAGTGGTACACCGGCGGCGAAGGCTATGTGGGCCTGACCCTGTTCAACAAGCGCATCACCGGCTTCACCGTCAACGGCATCCGCCGCATTCCGTTCAACGAGCTGGGCGTGAGCTACGACACCCTGTTGCCGATCCAGCAGGCCGGCCTGGCCCAGCGCGGCGGCCCCAATGCGGCCACCGTGGATGTGCAGACGCAGGTCAATGCCGATGGTGTGCTCAATATCCGCGGCACCGAGGCCATCTGGGTTCAGCCGCTGGACAAGCTGTTCGATGGCCTGGGCTTCAGCCTCAACTACACCCACGTCAACCAGCAGTCCGAAGGCGAAGGCGTGCCGGCGGTAGCCGTCGGTGTCGCACCCAACCTCTGGAACGGGACCGTCTACTGGGAAAAGGATGCGGCCTCGATCCGCCTGTCCTACGCCTGGAACGACGACATGGTGATCTCCGGCGCCAACCAGAACGGCATTCCGTATGCGCGCCTCAACGCCGACGCGCGCGGCCAACTCGATATGTCGGCGAGCTACGCACTGGATTGGCTGCCGTCCAAGCCGCAGATCACGCTCAACGTCACCAATATCACCAACGAGCCGTTGCGCACGACCTTCGCCTGGCCCAACGCCACCTACGATCTGTACGAGCCCGGGCGCACCGTCATGCTCGGCATCCGCGGTACCTTTTGAGTGTTGTCGTCATCGGTCGCCGTTCCTCCCAGCGGCGACCGGTGGCGCAATGCGCGCCGCGGCGTTTTCCGCGGCATTCTTCGAGCCCGCCCCACCTCATGAACGATCGGTCACAGCAGCTCTCCGTGCGCGAAAAGATCGGCTACAGCCTGGGCGACCTGGCCGCCAATCTGATCTTCCAGACGCTGGTTACTTTTCTGGCGTTTTTTTATACCGATGTGTTTCGCATGCCTGCGGGCGTGGCGGCCACGTTGATCTTTGTGGTCGGCATGCTGGGCGCGTTCGTGTTCACGCCCATCATCGGCATCCTGGCCGACCGCACCCGTACCCGCTGGGGCAAGTTCCGCCCGTGGATCCTGTGGACAGCGCTGCCCTTCGGTGCCTTGTCGCTGGCCGCCTTCAATACGCCCGCGCTCGGCGAGCAGGGCAAGATCGCCTACGCGTTTGCCACCTACACCTTGCTGATGCTGGTGTATGTGGCCAACAACCTGCCGTATTCGGCCTTGAGCGGGGTGCTCACCGGCAGCATGGAACAGCGCAACAGCTTGTCGGCGTATCGCTTTCTGGCGGTGACCTTTGCGCAGTTCATCATCCAGGTGCTGCTGCTGCCGTTGGTGTTGATCCTGGGCAATGGCGACAAGGCACAGGGCTTTCGCAACACCATGGCGCTGTTCGCGGCGGTCGGAACGCTGTGCTTTTTGATCACCTTCTTCACCACGCGCGAGCGTGTGCTACCGATCAGCGAACAACGCAACAGCGTGCGCCAGGACCTGACCGATCTGGTCCGCAACAAACCTTGGCTGGTGATGCTGGCGCTCACCATCCTGATCTTCATCAATCTCGCCATGAAGGGCGGGATGTACATCTACTATTTCAAGTACTACCTCGACGCCAACGCGTTGACGCAGTTTCTCGATCATGCCGGCTTCAACCGTTTCATCGCCGGGATCAACAGCGTGCTGACCGGCGCCGGCATGAGCGCATTGCACTGGCCGCAGGACGCACCAACTTCCGCATTTAGCATCTTCAGCGCCGGCGGCATCCTGGCGATGATCGTGGGCATCGGTTTTTCCAAACGCCTGGCCGACCACTATGGCAAGCGCAATGTGTTCGGCGGCGCGCTACTGATCTCCACGCTGTTCCTGCTGGCGTTCTACCTGTACCCGCCGAATGCCATCGGTTGGGTCTTCGCCTCCTATGTTCTGCACGGGTATTTCTACGGCATCACCATCCCGCTGCTGTGGGCGATGATCGCCGATGTGGCCGATTACTCGGAATGGAAGAACCACCGCCGCGCTACCGCGATCATCTTTTCGGCGATGTTGTGCGGCTTGAAGATCGGCCTGAGCGTAGGTGGCGCACTGGTCGCCGGCATCCTGGCGTTCTATGGCTACGACGCCGCACTGCCGCAGCAAAGCGCGGCAGTCACCAATGGCATCCGCCTGGCCATCAGCGTGTACGCCTCGCTGCCGTTCCTGGTCGGCACGGCACTGCTGGCGCTGTACGAAATCGACAAAGCGCTGGAAACCCGCATCGAACACGAACTCGGCGTGCGCCGACAAACCGCCACGCTCGCCACTCTCTGACCTCCCCTTTTTTCCTTTATGCACAGGTACGCGCATGTCCGATGAGCTGCAAACCGCTGCACTGCAGGTCCTGGCGCGCACCGCCATTTCCGCACCGCTGGTCACCCATCTCTACACCGCCGACCCGTCCGCACATGTATTCGACGGTGCGTTGTATATCTATCCCTCGCACGACCTCGATGCCGGCGTGGCCTTCAGCGACGACGGCTCGCATTTCGACATGGCGGACTACCACGTGTTGCGCATGGCACACCCGGGTGCAGCGGTGGAAGATCTTGGGCAAGTGCTGCACGTGCGCGACGTGCCATGGGCGCAGCGGCAGATGTGGGCACCGGATGCGGCCCAACGCAACGGCAAGACCTATCTGTATTTCCCCGCCAAACGCGCCGATGGCATGTTCCAGATCGGCGTAGCGGTGGGTGACCGCCCCGAAGGTCCGTTCGTCGCAGAGCCACAGCCCATCGCCGGAACGTTTTCGATCGACCCAGCCGTGCTTGCTGCCGACGACGGCGCGCACTACCTGTACTTCGGCGGCATCTGGGGCGGCCAGCTGCAGCATTACCGCGACAACGCGTATGCGCAGACGCATCAGGAACCGGTGGGCGACGCACCTGCACTCGGCCCACGCGTAGCGCGCCTGCATGCGCACATGACCGAACTGGCCGAACCCGCCCGCGAAATCCTCATCCTCGACGAATACGGCACCCCGCTCCGCGCCGACGACCATGCCCGCCGTTTCTTCGAGGGCCCCTGGGTCCACCAACACGCCGGCCGCTATTACCTGTCGTATTCCACCGGCGACACCCATCTGATCTGCTACGCCACCAGCGACTCACCTTACGGCCCGTTTACTTATCAAGGCGTCCTGCTTGCACCAGTCGTGGGCTGGACCACGCATCACTCCATCTGCGCGTTTGAAGACCAGTGGTATTTGTTCTATCACGACAGCGTGCTCTCCGGCGGCCAGACGCATCTGCGCAGCATCAAGATGGCGCCGCTGGAACATGCTGCAGATGGAACGATCGCGATGATTTATCCGTATGGGGAAGAGGCGGTGTCGCCTTGGTGAGTGCTGTTGGGCAATGTCTCCTGATATCCATGCAGCCCTTATCGGCGGACCTCAGTGATGGAAGAAAAGTCCTTTCGCCTCGACGCTGCAACGCACCGCGTGGCCATCACTGCAGCTGATCGTTGAACCAACACTCCCCGGCGCTGATTGGACATTCCTGGCGTCTGGGTGTTTCTTCATCTGCCTCTTGAACACCGATAACCTGGCAAACGTCACCGTCATGTCGCAGGCACGATGGACGGTCTTTCGCCTGGGCTGGAACTACATCGCATGGGCTCGCATCCGGACGCAGGGCAGCTACATACTGCTGAGACGTGCCCTCTTTAGGAAGAAGTGCCATGCAACGCAGTTCGATGCTGTTGTTACTCACGCTCGCGGTTTACGGGAGCGCTAGCGCAAGCGATGCACGCGCCGCCCTGCCCCGCGCAGAAACCGTCGACGTGCCGCGCTTCATGGGCAACTGGTATGTCATCGCACATATTCCGACCCGCCCCGAGCGCAACGCCTACGACGCAGTAGAGAGCTACGCGCTGCGCCCGGATGGTCGCATCCAGACCACCTTCACATTTCGCAAGGGCAGCTTCCAGGCGCCACTCAAGTCTCTGCATCCGGTCGGCCAAGTTGCAAAGGAGGGCAATGGCGCGCTCTGGAGCATGCAGTTCCTCTGGCCGTTCAAGGCCGAGTACGTGATTGCCTGGCGGGACGCAGGCTATACGCAGACCATCGTGGCGCGTAGCAAGCGCGATTACGTCTGGTACATGGCGCGTACCCCGCAGGTCTCAGATGCCGACTATCAGCAGGCCGTTCAACGCATTGCCGCCATGGGTTACGACGTCTCACAGCTGCGACGTGTGCCGCAGTCAATGCGCTGATGCGGGCTGGCTATAGGAGGATCTGCACGCCGTGCGGTCCTCCGAACTGGCCGAGCCCGTCAGGCGTCTTTCGTGTCCACAGAAAACTCCCATCCATCGTTCAAGCCGCCCAAGGGCTTGGCTTCGGTTGCCAGCTCTTCCTCGAACGCGCAAATCGCCTTGTACGACGGCACCATGCTCGGATACACCGTGACATCCATGGGAAACGCCGTGTTTTCCGGGTAATGACAGCAACGAACTTTCTGCTCAAAGCGAAGCAGCATCACTGAGAACTCAAGCGCCGTCTCCTTGGTAGGGAAAACCACCGAAAAAGCGATTTCCCGCGGCTTTGAAAGGTCGACCCCTTGTTGCGCAATGTGCCAAAGGGTGTCGCCGTTGTCGTCTTTGGGATACAGACTCGGATCTCGCTGCATAACGCTCTCATCAAATATTGGCCGGAACAGCCAGTAACGCCAGGATCTTCGCCGTTGGGCTGGAAAGCCAGCGTCGATAGTATCCAAAGGCGGCACGGCGATGCTTACGTCTCCGGCCTGCTGCTGACCGACTGACTGACAATGAAACGGAGTTAGCCTGGGGCGAGGAGGCATGCGCGATTGTGCAACTTGGGCTTAAACCGTGCCGCTAGTGTTCAACCGGTAGTGCTCCCTCTCGACTAGCACTGGGGTCGGCGATCCGCCGCAGGAAGTCGTCCGAGATCAGGGGGCGACCCTGCGCCAATGGCATGCCATCGCGCTGCGCGTACATCCGTGAGGCGTGCTCGAAGAGATCGGCGAGCAGCTCGCCAAAGTCCTCTGCACCGCCGCCCAGATCGCTACTGATGCTCACATGCAGCGGTTCATTCGCCGCCCACAGACGCAATCATTCAAAGGCATCCGGATCTGCCAATGCATCGGGCGGGATCATCAATTCTCCATCGTGCATATTTCCCTCGTCGGGTGGGGACGCACGGCAACGCGCCATGTGGCAGCATCGCTGCCTTGCGTTGGCAGCGCGCACTTGCGGAATCGGTGCTAGTGACGCCGGCAGTGATGAGGCTGATAGACGCCAGCTCAGGCCGGCGCCGTCTGCGTCGCGTTGCGCCTCAGGGAACCCAAATCAAATTCATCAACTGCGGATCGGCGGTCACCTTCACCAGCTTGCCGCTGGGGCCGAACTGCACCTGGTACTCAGAGAAGCTGTCGCGCCAGTAGCGCCACAGCGAGGCTTCCAGGTTGGGGTTTTCGCTGCTGATCGGGTAGCCGACCGCCATCAGCACCTGTTCGCGGGTCATGCCGCCAGTGAGCTTGCCGTCGGTAATGGCCTGGCGAATCTTGGGCGGGAAGGTGGCGAGCTTGAGCTTGGGATCGGCGGTGATGACGTAGCGGGCGGCAAAGGCGGTGTTGTCCAGGTCGCGGCTGTAGTCGTTGCCGATGGACTGCTTTTCGCCGGCGATCTTGAGGTTGACGCGGTTGCGGCCAAAGCCGGTGACGCTGACCGGGGTGCCGACCGGGAGCACGCGCTTGCCGTCTTCGGCGTAGTTGCTGTCGCTGATCCAGCGACCGTCGGTGCGCAGGTTGCAGCACAGGAAGCCGTCGTATTTGGCGACGTCGGCGGCGCTGGCCAGGTTGGCGGCGGTGAACAGGCCCAGGGCCAGCAGGGAAGAATGTAGACGCATCGAAAGACTCCTTTCTCGACGGCCGTAGCCGCGCGGCAATGATGAATGAGGCGCGCCGCCGTTTCCCCGCGGCGCGCCGGCATTGTCGCAGTCCACCGCCACTTGGCAAGCGTGGGTGACGCGCGCAGCCTGGGGTTGTGTATGCTTCGGGGGGTGGAAACCCTGTCAACCGCCGAGATCGTCGAGCAGATCGCCGAGTTGCGACGCGCCCATCGCGCGTTGGACGAGGAGATTCAGCGCGTGCCCGCGAACATGGACGACGAGCTGCAGATGAAGCGCTTGAAGAAGCGCAAGCTGCACATCAAGGACTGCATCACGCGCTTGGAGATGGAACTGGTGCCTGACGAGCCGGCCTGAGGGCTGGTCGGGGGTTGGCGGTGGTTTGATATGGCTGCTGGGTGGTCTGTTGGGCTGAGCCGCAAAGTCTTGGCGCATGTAACTGCGCATACGCAGCGAGAGGCTTCCTTCTCCCACCGGGAGAAGGTGCCGACGGGGCGGATGAGGGTACGAGTGCTGAGAATTTCATCGGGCCACGTCGCTCTACGCCGACAGCGCACGTCGGACTCCAACCAGCGCGCGCCCTGCCAGTTCCAATCCCGTGCTGGCGCCGTTTCAGTAAGCGCCCGAACCCTTTCAACCAGCACGCAGCAAAATCTTGCCGCGGCGGCCCGGTTCGGCGCTGGCCGCTGCCGCCTTGGCCGCATCTTCCAGATCGAACACCGCTTCCACCGGCAGCGCCAGGCTGCCGTCGAGCGCGGCCTTCAATAGCTCGCCGATCATGCGCCGCTTGTCCTCGGACTTGGTGGCCTGCATGACCTTGCTGCCCCAGAAGCCGCGCACGGTGGCCTGCTTGAAGATCACATCGCCGCTGGAAATCTCCAGGGGCTCGCCGGTCATCGAGCCGAAGGAAATCAACTCGCCACCTTCGGCAAGCAGGCTCATCAGCTCGCCAGCTGCCTTGCCGGCAACCGAGTCGATCGCGCACACGATCGGTGCATCGCCGGCCAGCGCGCGCACGGCATCTTGCCAACCATCTTGCGCATTCGACACCGCGTTGCCGATGCCCAGCGCTTTCAATTCGTCCACGCCGGCGTCGCGACGCACCAGGTTGATCACGCTGATACCGCGTGCCGCAGCGAGCATGGCGACCGTCTTGCCGACTGCACCGTTGGCGGTGTTCTGCACGATCCAATCGCCCTTTTTGACCTGCAGGAATTCGATCAGCATCAACGCGCTCAACGGCATGGCGATGAGCTGGCAACCACGGTCGTCATCCAGTGCGTCGGGCAGCGGAACCACACCGGTTGCGTCGGCCAAAAAGTACTCGGCCCAGCTCTCATGCACGCCGGCCGCGACGACACGCTGGCCGACCTGCAAGCCCTCGACACCTTCGCCCAGCGCATCGATCACGCCCGACCCCTCGCTGCCGCCGATCGCCGGAACTTCGGGCTTGTAGCCGTAGTTGCCGCGCACCGTCCACAGGTCGTGGTTGTGGATGGGCGAGCGCCGCATCGCGATGCGGACCTGGCCCTTGCCGGGTTGCGGTGTGGGTCGGTCGCCGAGTTCAAGCACCTTGGACGGATCGCCGAACTGGGTGTGGATCGCTGCGCGCATCGAGATCTCCTGCCGGGCACGCCTGTGGTCCAACGCACCCGATCGTGATGAAAGGTGGCGCGATGCTATCGGCACGGCTGCAAGAAGCGGATGAAACGAACGGAACTGCTGTGTGAAGTTCACGGCGTTGGTGAACAACGTTGGGGGTGAATCTGGTCTGCTGCAGCGCTGGAGGATTTGCGTGCTGACCAACCCTCATCCGCCCTTCGGGCACCCTCTTCCGTGGGAGAAGGGAAGCCTCTTGCGCGTCTTCGCCTACCTACATGTGTCATGCCATTGGCCCGCCCTCACGTACTGCAGGGAGACGATGGCAGTTGCGCCGCCGACTTACTCAGCCGGCGGCGGCACCACGTCCGGCTTGGCCGCCGCCGGGCTGACGCGCTCGATGGTGTGGCGCAGCTCGCGGCCGAGAATGAACTTGGCATCCTTGGCCCAGGCATCCAGACGCTCGTCGAACATCAGCTTGCTGTTCTCGTCCGGCCATACCAGACGCAGCTCGCGCAACTTCTGGATGAAGCTGCGGAACAGGGTCTTGTCGAAGAACTCCGGTGCGGCCGGCGCGTACAACAGGCTCAGGCGTTGCGCGGCCTGTTGGCACAGGCTTTCCAGTTCGCCGGCACCGAGTACGCCGGGACCGTTCTTCACCAATACTGAAATGGCGATGTAATAGCGCTCGAACGCCTGCTGCAGCGAATGCCCAATGGCACGCAGGCGGAACACCTCGTCAGTCTGCCCGGTGTTGCGTGCCAGGATGCCGCCATCGTCGTCGGTGACGTTGAGCAACAGCCCTTCGCGCACGAACATGTCGATGGTTTGCTCAATGCGTTCGGCAAAGCGATCTTCGCTCCACGGCAAGAACAACTCGGCCTGCAGGAACGGGTACACCGTGCGGCCCAGGCGCAACAGACCGGCGCGGCTCATGCGGCGGTTGTTCTGGAAGCAGCACGCCACCCAAGACGATGCCGTAAACAAATGCAGCACGTTGTTGCGGAAGTAGCTGAGCAACACCGCAGTGTCGCCGCTGACGCTCAGCACATCGCCCAGCGGGTGCGACACGCGCGTGAGCACGTTGATCTCTTCGGCGTGAGTAATAATGCGCGCTGGCGTATGCGGGGTGACGGTGACGCGGTCCGAGTACGGCATCTCGGCCAGCAGCTTCTTGCACAACTGGATCTGCGCGATCAGGTCGGCCTCGCCCATCGCGTGCTTGGGCGTGGACAGCAAGGCCAGCGCCAACAGATTGATTGGATTGACGTCGGCGGCACAATTGATGCGGGTCTGGATCTGCGTGGACAGCGTGTCCACTGCCGGTGCCAACCAGGTGGGTTTTTCATCTTCCGGCAGCGGTTGGCCGTCCCAGTCGGGTGCGTGCTTGGCCAACACGTCGTTGAGTGCGATCGGCTCGCCGAAGTTCACCACCACCTGGCCATAGTTCTGCTTGAGCACTTTGGGAATGGACCACAGCAGGCCCCAGATGGATTCCTTTTCCTTCGGCCGTCCGGTGAGTTCGTCGAGGTAACTGTTACCTTCCATCAACTTCTCGTAGCCGATGTACACCGGCTGGAACAGCACCGGCTTTCGCGGCTGGCGCAGATACGCGCGCAGCGTCATCGCAATCATGCCGCCCTTGGGCTGCAGCAGACGCCCGGTGCGCGAACGCCCGCCTTCGACGAAGTATTCGATGGAATAGCCGCCGGCCACCAGCTGGGCGACGTATTCGCTGAGCACTGCCGAATACAGCGCGTTGCCTTTAATCGAGCGACGGATGAAGAACGCGCCGCCCTTGCGCAGCAGCGTGCCGACCACCGGCAGGTTGAGGTTGATGCCGGCCACGATATGCGGCGGCACGATGCCGCGTTCGTACAACAGGTAGCTCAGCAGCAGGTAATCCATATGGCTGCGGTGGCTGGGCACGTACACCACTTCATGCCCGGGCGCGGCCTGTTTGAGCTTGTCCAGGTGGTGCACCAGCACGCCGGCGTAGATGCGGTTCCACACGTGGGTGAGCAGGAAGCTGGCCGAGCGCACCACCGGGCTGGAATAGTCGGCGGCGATTTCCCATGCATAGGCATGCGCCTTGCGCCATGCATCGACCGGCTTGGAATTATCGCGCTTGGCCTGGATGGCGATAGCTTCGCGCACCGACTCGGCGGCCAGTACCTGGTCCACCAGCAAACGCCGGGTGGACAAGTCCGGGCCGATCACCGCTTCACGGATGCGCCGGAAGTGCGTGCGCAATACGCGCTGCAACTTGCGCAAGGTGCGCTCGGGCGGCAGCCCTTCGGCCATGGTCTGGCGCAGCGAAATCGGCGAAGCGAACCGCACGATGGTGGTGCGGCCGTTGAGCAGTACCGACAGCAGGCGGCGGAAGCGGCCGACCAGCGCCCAGTTTTCCGAGAACAGCACCGCAAACCAGCCGCTCTGCTTGTCCGGCGCACGGCCAACGAAGATCGACACCGGCACCAGATGCACGTCCAGGTCGGCACGCACGCGATGTGCCTGCAGTAACTTGGCCAGCGAATCGGAATGGGTCTTGCCGCCGCGCTGCTCGGGAATCAGCGAATTGCTGCTGCTACGTCGCGACAGCGCCAGGTAAGCGCGCTTGCGCTCCAGCGGGTCGCCCGGCAACGGCACCAGCGGCGACGGCAGACCGACTTCGCGGCAGGCCTTGTCCAGGATCAACGCATTGGACATGCCGTAGTCTTCCAGCACGTACACCACCGGGCGGCCGTCATCGTAGCGACCGGGCTGGTCCGGCTCGATGGTCAGGCTCAGCCAGGGGTCTGCCAGGCGGCCGAGCAGGCGCGCCCACCAGGGGCGCTTGGCGCTACGCGCAGCGGCAACGCCGGGCGCGATCGATGGCACGACTTCCGGCGGCACCGGTTCGGCGAGCGGCAACGCCGCCATCGTGGCACCGGTGTCGGCGACGGCAGCGCTGGGCGGGGCGGGCTGGCCGTCCGGGAACGGCAGGGGATTCTGTTCTGGCATCACAGTCATTATCGCCCAGCCGGGCGTTGCCCGGTGTCGGCAGGCTTGGCCGGCGCGCCCGCTGCAGTGTCGGGCGCTGCAGTCGCCTCGGGTAAGGGGGCGGCCTGGGTGCTATCGAGCAGCGCCTGCACCTCGTTCTGGGTCTGCAGCTGGTACCAGTGGCCATCGCGCTTGATCAGCGCCACGGTCAGATCAATGGCGTGGGCGGCCAGCGGATAACGCAGCCGTACCTGGGCGGTGTCGCCGTCCTGCTTGATCAACCCGGTGCGCAGCGCATCCAAGCTGCTATCGATCGACAGGTCGTAACGCTCCAGCACCTTCTTGCAGGTTTCCCAGAACGGCCCGAGCCGGCGCAGGCTCTCTTCCATGCCCAGCCGCTGCAGATCGGCATCGGAGGTGATGCCGGTCGCGCGCGCGGCAGTGACCAGATCGGCAATGCTGGCCTTGGCGCGTGGGCGATCGGCCAGCGGCGCGGTGGCAGCCCAGGCGCTCAGTGCATCGACCAACTGCACGTAATGCGCGCGCTGCTCAGGCTGGTAATCGTTGCGGCTGCGCAGGTATTGCACGCCGAACTGGCCCAGCGATTGCGCAGCCTGGGCAATGCCCTGCGCCTGGCCGGCCAGCTGAGCATCGAAGGCCTGCTGCAGGCTGCGTTCGGCACCGGGCGCCGACAACGAGCCCAGCAGCGTGCCCACTTCATTAGGACGCGGCAGTTCGGTCAGCGGCCAACGGCTGGCACCACCGCGCCACGCCGCTTCCAGCTGGGTGTATTGCGCAGGCGTCACTCGAATGCGCGCGTATGCCACCAGATCGTTGCGCCGCAATGGCAAGGTCATCGCCTGCATCGCCGCGGCCGGCTCGGCCTTGGCGCCGGGCAATGCAGGCGCGTTCTCGTTGCGCTGGCAGCCGCTCACGCACAGCGCGGCCAGCAGCAGCCACGCGGCGGACTGGAACCGCCCTGCGCGGACGGTAGGTAGCGACATGCGCACGATGTTCCCCCTGATCGATCGGCGCATCTTGCTGTCTGAATGCATTGGCGGCAAGGCAGGCCTTAACCGTGCGCTGGGGTATGGTCTGCAGATGTGATGTTTCGTCGTTCCCTGACACGTTGTCGACCAGTGTCCGACATTGGCTGCTGATGTCTTATGCGGACAAACTTGTCCAGCAATCGGCGTCCAGCCCTTGCGCTACTTGCGTTTGGCGCAATGTTGCAATGCATCATGTAAGCGCTTGCAGTTCCTGCTAGCGTGCGCTGCATCTCGCCTCGGGGGGCGCCATCAGATGGGGCTGATGTCATTCATGTGCATGTGTGACACGAACGCTCTGCGCCAGCGGACCGTGCGCCCTACCCCGGCGTGCGCCGCCACACGCGTTGACTTGGAGAAAGCCACAGCATGAGCCGGCCACGGTCCGAAGGCGGTAGCGTCACCATCAAGGACGTTGCGCGCGAAGCGCAGGTGTCGGTGGCCACGGTCTCGCGCACCATGAACGGGCATCAGCACGTGGCCGAATCGGTACGCGAGCGTGTATTGCAGGTAGCGCGTGCGCTCAACTACATCCCGCACCACGCCGCGCGCAGTCTCAGCAGCCGGCGCACCCACACCATCGGCGTCGTGCTCCCGGACCTGCATGGCGAATTCTTTTCCGAATTGATCCGCGGCATCGACCAGGTGGCACGCGACCAGGGCTATCACTTATTGGTCTCCAGCTCGCACGGCGACCCGAAGGCGCAGCGCCGCGCGCTGGAGCGCCTGCCCGGGCGCGTGGATGGAGTGGTAGTGATGTCGCCGTCGCTGGGCGATTCGGGCGTGCATGAAGATGCGCTGCCCGGCGGCCTACCGGCAGTGCTGCTCAACTGCGCCGGCAGCGCCAGCCAGCGCCCGGTACTCAATGTGGACAACTACGGCGGCGCGCGGGTCATGACCCGCCACCTGCGCGACAGTGGTCACCGCCGCATCGCCTTCATCGCCGGCCCCGACGACAACTTCGATGCGCATGAGCGCCTGCGCGGATATCGCGACGAATTGGCGCTGGATCCAGCCGCGCAGCCGTGGGTATTGCCTGGCAACTTCGACGAAGAATCCGGTTACCGTGCCGGCCAGGCACTGGCCCAGGACACGCGTCCGGACGCGGTGTTCGCCGCGAACGACATGATGGCGCTTGGCTGCCTGTTCGCGCTCGGCCATGCCGGGCTGAAGGCGCCGCAGGACATCGCACTGGCCGGGTTCGACGATGTGCCGATGGCGCGCTACGTGCTGCCTGCGTTGACCACGATGCGGGTAGATATCGCCGGGCTGGGCGCGCGCGCGTTGCAGTTGTTGCTGGGCCAGCAGTTGGTCGATGCGCCTGCACCGCCCGCAGATGCGGCACCGCCAGCGTTTTCAGAGATGGTTCCGGAGCTGATCGTGCGTGCGTCGAGCGCGCCGCGTGCTACGCCTGCCGGCTAAGCACGTGCCCTTCGTCACATCTTCACGAAATCTTCGCGCTTTCTTATGTTTTTTATAACACCTGAAGTCTGTTCGCCGTTGTTTTGTCGTTTGATATATCGCACCACCCGCGCCACACCGACCACTTTGCCGGTTAGCGCCTGACCCCTGGGGAAGCCATGAAGACCTACCGCACTGTCGTCACCCTGCCGGCGCGCAGCCTGTTGTGCTGCGCCCTGGCCGCCTCGCTGTTTGCCGCTGCCCCGGCCATGGCGCAATCCAGCAATGCCACGCTGCGCGGCCAGGTGGCCTCAATCCAGGCCGGGACCACGGTCACTGCGACCAATGTCGCCAGTGGCGCGGTGCGCCGGGTGAACACCGGTGCCGATGGCAGCTATGCACTGGTCGGCTTGCCGCCCGGCACCTATAAGGTCGACGCCGGCCCCGGCACCGAGAAGACGGTGACGTTGTCGGTGGCCTCGTCGGTCAGCCTGGACCTGGGCGCCGCCAGCGATGCGCCGGCCGCTCCTGCGGGCAATGCCACCACGCTGGATGCGGTGCAAGTCACTGCCACCACGCTGCAGGAGGTCAAAACCTCAGAAGTGGGCACCAATATCTCGCTCAAGCAAATCAGCACGGTGCCGCAGCTGACCCGCAACTTCCTGGAGTTTGCCGACACCGTCCCGGGCATGCAGTTCGAGACCGATGCCAACGGCAACAGCCGCATTCGTGGTGGCGCACAGGCCAGCTCGGCAGTGAATGTGTACATCGACGGCGTGGGCCAGAAGAGCTATCTGTTCGGCGGCGTGTCCGGCCAGCAGCAGAGCGCAGGCAACCCGTTCCCGCAGCTGGCGATCGGTGAGTACAAGGTCATCACGTCGAACTACAAGGCCGAGTTCGACCAAGTCGGTTCGGCAGCGATCGTGGCCTCCACCAAGTCTGGCGGCAACGAGTTCCACGGCGAGCTCTTCGGGCGCACCACCAATACTGATTTCCGCGCACGCCAAGCCGACGAGCGTGCGGGCGCACCCAACGCGGATGGCAACAAGCGCAAAACCCACCAGGACGAATACGGCTTTGCGCTGAGCGGACCCATCGTCAAGGACAAGGCGCATTTCTTCTTCAGCTACGAAGGCAAGGGCTTTGAGGTGTCGGCGAACCCGGTTGCGGTACCGGATAGTTTCAGCGCGCTGAGCGACGACTTGCCAGCCAGGGTGCAGAGCCGCCTGGGCTCGGTCACCCGCCCGTTCAATGAAGACCTGTACTTCGGCAAGATCGATTGGGACATCGGCGACAACGATCGTGTGGAACTCACAGCCAAGTACCGCGACGAAGAAAGCCGCGACAGCGTGGGCGACCAGAACACCGCCATCGCCGCCAAGGTCAACCTCAATTCGGAAGAGCGCTACGACCTGCGTTGGCAGCATTTCGGCGAGACCTACGTCAACGAAGCACGGCTGTCGTACGAAGACGTGTTGTTCAACCCCACCGCTTACACCATCGGCAGCCAGACCGTGTACACCCGCGGCACCGCCGAAGACGATGTGTTGCTCAACGACGATGCCACCAGTGGCCTGGCGATTCAGCGCAAGGGCCAGAAAGGCCCAAGCTTGCAGAACGACCTGACCTTCAACAGCATCGATTGGCACGGCAGCCACGTCATCAAGATGGGCGTGAAATACAAGGAAGTGGAGCTGACCCAGAGCGAAAATTCTGCAGCCAATCCCTCGTTCTACTATGCGGTGGCCGATGGCCAGGGAACAGCGCCGATTCCCTACCAGGTGCGCTTCAATCTACCTTTTGCCGGTGCGGCGCCGTCGGTCACGACCAAGAGCAAGCAGCTGGGCCTGTACATCCAGGACGATTGGGACGTCAACGACAAGCTGCAGTTGAATCTGGGCGTGCGCTGGGATGGCGAGAAGATTCCGTCTTACCTGGATAACGTGACCCCGCCAGAAGTGATCGCCGCATTGAATGGCCCGGGCACCGACCCGGCCGTTAGCGCCACCTATGCCGAACAGTTGGCCAAGGGCGGCGTGAACATCAACGACTACATCAGCAATGGCCGCAACCGCAAACAGGACAACAATAATTTCGCGCCGCGTCTGGGGTTTTCGTATGATTTCCGCGGCGACGAATCGTTGGTGCTGTTCGGCGGTGCCGGGCGCAGCTACGACCGCAATCTGTTCGACGTGATGGGCCTGGAGCAGGTCAAGTCGGCGCTGTCGCAGTACACCATCCGTTTTGTCGAATCCTCCGGCTGCACGCCGGCGCCCGGCACCTGCACCAACTTCAATCCGTCCTTTGTCAGCAACCCGGACAGTCTCGGTGGCCTGGTCGATGCACGTGTGCGCAACGGCGAGATCGACCTGCTCAATAATGATCTGAAGACACCGTATTCGGACCAGTATTCGCTGGGGCTGCGTACCCGCGCAGGCGAGTGGAGCAACTCGGCCACGGTGTCGTACATCCACAGCAAGGATGGCCTGATCCTGACCCTGGGCAACCGCTATCCCAATGGCGATTTCTTCCAGAATGGCGGACAGCCCTGGGGCCAACCACCGCCGGGATTCGGCTCGCTGATCATCGGCAACAACGGTGTGGAAACCAAGACCGCGCAATTGCTGCTATCCACCGACAAGGCTTACACCAAGGAAAGCGGCTGGGGCCTGACGGCGGCGTACACGTTCTCGCATGCGCGCGGTAATCGCGGCAACGACGAACAATACGGCTTCGATGCGGCCACGATCGCCAACTACCCGTTCCTGGATCTGAACTCCGTGCCGCGCCATCGCCTGGTGGTGACCGGCATCTACGATCTGTTCTGGGGCATCAGCGCCTCGGCCAAGCTGACCCTGGCCACGGTGCCGCCGCGCAACGAAGCGGTATCGTTCGATCAGTACGGCGGCCAGCCGTCGGAGAACATCCGTATCGTGTCGGTGGATGCGCCGGGCGGCAAGTTCATCACTGGTGGCGATATCTTCGGCACGCGGCAGCTGGATCTGTCGCTGTCCAAGGACATGCATGTCACCGACGCGCTCACCGTGCAGGTGCGCGGCGATTTGATCAATGCGCTGAACTTCCGCAACTACGACCAGTACGCCATCGACTGGGGCCAGGGCGGCGTCTATAACCCACGCGTCAGCATCAACCAATACGGTGCGATTTCCACCCCGCCGCGCACTTTGTTTTTGAGTGCCCGCATCATCTGGTAAGCCGTCCCTGATGTGCCGGCTCGCCGACCAAGCCAGCCCGGGTCTGTCATCTATGCTGGTGCGTTGTGCCAGGCGTCGCAACTGGTGCGTGGCGCCGGCGCGCTGCCTGGCATCGAGCAAGTTGATCGGCGACGCCTAGCCACTGCATTTCCTGTCTGAAGCCGTGCCTGAAGGAGCAAGCACCGGTCACCGCAGACCTTCGTTGTTGCAGCCCTTGCGGCTGTTGTTGTCTGTTGTCCCTGTATTCCACACCAAAGCACCAACCCAACGCGCCAGTCACTCCACTGCGTCGCGCTTTACCCCTGGGAGGGGGAAAGTCATGAAGAATCACCGCACCGTCTCCACCCTGCCGGCGCGTAGCCTGTTGTGCTGCGCCCTGGCAGCCTCGTTGTGCGCCACCACTCCGGCCATGGCCCAGTCCAGCAACGCCACGTTGCGTGGTCAGGTCGCTTCCGCGCAGAGCGGCAGCGAAGTCGTCGTCACCAACATCGCCACCGGCTCGGTGCGACGTGCGCCGGTCAATGCGAACGGCAACTACACCATCGTCGGTTTGCAGCCGGGCACCTACAAGGTCGAATCCAACGGTATCAGTCGCACGGTCACTCTGTCGGTGGCCTCCAGCGCTACCGTCGATCTGGGCAACGAGACGGCTGCGGCGCCCGCCGGCGATGCAACAACGTTGGATACGGTGACGGTCAGCGCGCCGATGATTCGCGACGTCAAGACCTCTGAAGTGGGGAACACGGTGTCGCTGCGGCAGATCCAGCAGTTGCCGCAGGCCACGCGCAACTTCCTCGAGTTTGCAGACACGGTTCCCGGCATGGTGTTCACCATCGACCAGGACGGCAACACCAAGCTGCGCGGCGGTGCATCCAACGCCAGTTCCAGCAATCTGTATATCGACGGTGTGAGCCAGAAGAGCTACGTCTCCGGCGGCGGTATTGCCGGCCAGGACGAAACCCAGGGCAATCCGTTCCCACAGCTCGCCATTGGCGAATACAAGGTCATTACCTCCAACTACAAGGCCGAATACGGCCAGATCAGCGGCGCGGCGATCACTGCTGCCACCAAGTCCGGTACCAACGAATTCCATGGCGAGGCGTTTTACCGCTTCACCAATCAGGATCTGCGTAAGGAGCGTCCGGACGAAGAGAACGGCAAGGTCGACTCGCAAACCAAGGAATACGGCTTTGCTATCGGCGGCCCGCTGATCCAGGACCGCATG
The DNA here is from genome assembly GCF_000772705.2 of Xanthomonas vasicola. Lineage (GTDB taxonomy): Bacteria > Pseudomonadota > Gammaproteobacteria > Xanthomonadales > Xanthomonadaceae > Xanthomonas > Xanthomonas vasicola. Next base: position 18,327 of record NZ_JSBW02000010.1, on the reverse strand, counting down.
CATTTCTTCTTTGCCTACGAAGGCAAGGACAATGTGGCGCCGAAGAGTGTGCAGCCCAGTGCCGAAGCCTCGCCGTTTGTCGGCTTGTTGCCCTCGAACCTGCGCGATCAGTTCGGTGCGTCCAACATGCCGTTCACCGAAGACCTGTACTTCGGCAAGATCGACTTCGAACCCACCGATAACGATCGCATCGAACTGGCAACGCAATACCGCGACGAAACCCAGGTCAGTAACGTCGGCGGCCAGAACGCACCGGATCGCGCGGTGGACAAGATCAACAAGGACAAGCGCACCAGCCTGCGCTGGCAGCACAGTGCCGACAGCTGGTTCAACGAAGCCATCATCACCACCGAGGATTCGAGCAATGTGCCGACGCCGCGCGGCACTGGCAACGGGTCCATCTACACCTACATCGACCGCACCGAAGCCGATCCGCGCCAATGGGTGTTCCTCAATACCGGAGCCGCCAGCGGCGAAGATTTCAAATTGCGTAGCCAGAAGGGCTGGTCGTTCCAGAACGATCTGACCTTCAACGCGCTGGAGTGGCATGGCGAACACACCATCAAGACGGGTGTGACCTACCGCGACATCAAGCTGACTTCGCGCGAGTCCAGCTCGCTCAATCCGCAGTTCAGTTATGAGGTCGGCCAGAACGGTATTGCGCCCGTGCCATTCCAGGTGCGCTATATCCGTGCGTTCGATAATCCGGGCCAGGTGCCGGTGGTGGAATCGCCGTCCAAGCAATACGGCATCTACCTGCAGGACGATTGGGCGGTGAACGACAAGTTGATGCTCAACATCGGCGTGCGTTACGACTACGAAGACACACCGGCCTACACCGACTTCGTGACCTCGCAGCCGTTTATCAATGCGCTGTATTCCGACGATCCGGACAACCCGGGCCAGCCGTGGGCGAACCGCTTGTTGCCCAGCGGCATCAACGTGGCCGATTACATCAGCACCGGTAACAACCGCAAGAACTTCAAGGATGCCTGGGCGCCGCGCTTCGGCTTTTCGTACGACTTCTTCGGCGACGAGAGTGCAGTACTGCATGGTGGTGCCGGCCGCTCTTACGATCGCAACCTGTTCGAGCAGCTGGCGCTGGAATCGGTCAAGGCGGCGTTGTCGCCGGTGGTGGTGTATTTCAGCGATGCCGCCAGCGGTCAGCCCTGCTTCCGCGACGACCGCGCATGCACGGCGTGGAACCCGGGATATCTCAACGGTATCGATCAGCTCAATACCATCCCGGGCACCAACGACAGCTCCGAGCTTTTCATGTTCAACAACAAGCTCAAGACGCCGTATAGCGATCAGTACAGCATCGGCATCAGCAACCAGGTGGGCGACTGGCTGACCGACGTGACCTTCCAGCGCGTGCTTGCCTACGACGGCCTGGTGATGAGCCTGGTGAATCGTTATCCGAACGGCGCCTACTTCGATGCCAACGGCAGCGTGCCGTGGGGCGAGCCGGTACCGGGCTATCGCAACACGATCCTGGGCTACAACGGCTTGGAGCAACGCAGCAGTCAGTTCCTGTTGTCGGCCGAAAAGCCATACACCAAGGAATCGGGCTGGGGCTTGAACCTGTCCTACACCCACACCAGCGCGCGCCAGAACCGCACCATCGACGAACCGTTCGCCTTCGACAAGGCGACCATTCGCGACTACCCGTTCGTGAAGTCGGATGCCGTGGCGGCACATCGGTTTGTGGCGTCCGGCTCGATCGATGGTCCGTGGGGCGTGACCTTCGGCGCCAAGCTGGTGCTGGCAACGCCGGAGCCGATCAACACGATCGCCTGCTACGGGTTCACCGATCCGGATGGCGGTACTTGTCAGGCCGTCGGCGTGACGCCGCCGGGTAATGGCAAGTTCCTGGTGGGCGGCAAGATCTGGGGGTATCGCACCGTCGATCTGCAGGCGAACAAGGAGTTCACGGTGGTGGGCGACTTCAAGCTCAACGCGCGTATCAACGTGCTCAACGCCTTCAACTTCAAGAACTACACGCAGTACCAGTACAACAGCTTCGGTAGCGACGGTCGCTTGCAGCCTGATATCACCGTGGTCGACAACGGCGAAATCAGCTACGTGCCACGTAGCGTCGTGCTGGAAGTCGGCGCCAAGTTCTGATGCATGTGCATTGCCACATGCGCCGAGACGGGCATGTGGTCGTTCGAACGGGGCCAACTGGCCCCGTTCGCGTGTCCGTCCGCTGTTTTTGCTCAGGAATGCATCGATGATTCCCGCTCCACTTCGCAACATCGTCATTGTCGGCGGCGGCACCGCCGGCTGGATGGCAGCCGCCGCGTTTGCGCGCGTGCTTGGACCCACCTTCAACGTGCAGCTGATCGAGTCTGAACAGCTAGGCACTGTCGGTGTGGGCGAAGCCACCGTGCCGCACATCAAGGCCTTCAATAATCTGCTCGGCATCGATGAAGCCGAGTTCGTGCGCCAGACCCAGGGCAGCTTCAAACTCGGCATCGAGTTCGTCGATTGGCAGCGCCGCGGCAGCGCGTACATGCATGGGTTCGGCACCCAGATCGGGCACCCGCTCGGGCTGTTGCCGTTCCACCAATACTGGATCAAACAACACGCCCGCGGCAAAGCGCAGCCACTGGGGGCGTACACGCTCAATACCGTGGCGGCGGCGCGCGGCAAGTTCATGACCTCGGCCGGCGATGTGCCGGCCAACTCGCCGCTGGCCAACATCGCCTACGCGTACCACTTCGACGCCACGCAATACGCGCACTTTCTGCGCCGGTATTCGGAGCAGCGCGGCGTGACCCGCATCGAAGGGTTGGTCGAACAGGTGCAGCTGCATCCGGAAAGCGGCCATGTGCAATCGCTGCAGCTGGCATCCGGGCAGACGGTGCATGGCGACTTGTTTATCGATTGCTCCGGCTTCCGTGGGCTTTTGATCGAAGAAGCGCTGCACACCGGCTACCACGATTTCACCCACTGGCTGCCGTGCGACCGCGCATTCGCAGTGGCTTGCGAAAAAGTGGGCCCACCCACGCCGTACACACGCTCCACTGCGCGCGCGGCCGGCTGGCAGTGGCGCATTCCACTGCAACACCGCACCGGCAACGGCTATGTGTATTGCAGCGCGCACATCAGCGACGACGAAGCTGCCGCCACCCTGCTCGCCAATCTGGACGGCAAGCCGCTGGCCGACCCGCGTCCACTGCGCTTCACCACCGGCCGGCGCAAACAGTTCTGGAACCGTAATGTGGTCGCACTCGGTCTGGCCAGCGGATTTTTGGAGCCGTTGGAATCGACCAGCATCCATCTGATCCAGTCCGGCATTTCCAAGTTGCTGGAGCTGTTTCCGCGCGAGGGCATCAGCCCGGTGCTGGTGCAGCGCTACAACGACCGATCAGCGTTCGAGTTCGACCGCATCCGCGATTTTCTGCTGCTGCATTACCACGCCACCGAACGCGACGACAGCGCGTTCTGGCGGCATTGCCGCAGCATGCCGATCACCCCGGAGCTGCAGACCACCTTGGACTTGTTCCGCGATAGCGGCCGCTTCTATCGCAATGCCGAGGAAATGTTTGCCGAGATCAGCTGGGTGCAGGTGATGGTGGGCCAGGGCATCCTGCCGCAGGGTTACCACCCGCTGGTGGATCAGGTACCCGACCGCGATGCCGAAGGCTTCCTGGCCAGCGTGGCGCAAACCATCGCGCACTGCGTGGATGTCATGCCGACGCACCAGCAATTCATCGAGCGCTATTGCAAGGCGGCGGTGCTGGCGTAGGTGCATTGGTTTGCACTGCGGCGGTGGCGATCGCGGTGGCTGATAGCCGGCGCAAGGGTCGGACTGAGGCGTCTGTATAGCTGGCCCAGGCTTGCAAGCTATACGTTCCGGCTTGGTGCACACAATGCCGCACCGTCGACTTTACACGCGCGCAGCCATTGCCATTGGTCCCTGCCGAAACGCAAACATGACGGCCAAAAAAAAGGATCGGGCACAAGGCGCGATCCCTTCGAAAACCGGGACAAGCCCGGTAGACAATGAGTGGCACAGCTTCCGACTGACATCGGACGCCGGCATGTTAACGAGACTTTTACGTTAAAGCAATACATTAATTACTGTTGTCTAACTTATTGATTTTCATCGACAGGGCTGCGCCACGGCTGCAGCCCTGCTCAGTCGCGGCGCTCCCCCAGCGCCGTGCGGATCTCGGCCTGGATGGCATTAGCAGCCGCTGCGGGCTCGCTCGCCAGGCGGATCGGGCGGCCGACGACGATCGCGTCGGCGCCATCGGTGAAGGCCTGCGCCACGCCTACCGTGCGTTGCTGGTCGTCGCCGACCGGGCCGCCGGGGCGGATGCCGGGGCAGACGATGGAAAACGCAGCGCCAGTGGCACGGCGGATCGGGCCGGCTTCCTGGCCGGAGGCGATGACGCCATCGATACCGGCGGCCTGTGCGGCCAGCGCGCGCTCCACCACCACCTCCACCGGTCCGCGGTCGATGCCCATCGCCGCCAGGTCTGGCCTGCCCATCGAGGTCAGCACGGTCACCGCCAGCAGGCGCATGTCGCCATGATTGGCCTCGGCGGCAGCCTGCAGCATGCCGGCGTGCCAGCCGTGCACGGTGCAATAGCTCACCGGCCACTGCGCCAGGCGGCGGATGGTGCCGGCCACGGTGGCGGGAATGTCGAAGAATTTGATATCCACGAACACGCGCTTGTCGCGCTTGGCCAGCGCATCGAGCACATGGAAGTACTCGCCGGAGGCCAGCAGTTCCATGCCGATCTTGTAGAACGACACGGAATCGCCGAGACGGTCCACCCAGGCGATCGCTTCGTCGTGGCTGGGCACATCCAGCGCGAAAATCAGCCGCTCATGCGCGGCCAGCGGCAAAGGCGCCCGGCTCATCGGGCTACCTCCAGCGCAGCGCGCTTGGCGTCGTGGCGCTTTTGCCATGGCTGCGCATAGTCGTTGTTGAACTGCGCCGGCTCCCAGCCGCCGTAGCTGGGGTTGGGCAGCATCCACCACCGTTCGCCGAACCAGTCGTGATACTGCTGCAGCAGCGCGCCACGTGCTTGGCTGGTGTTGGCGGTGACTTGCACGAAGTCGCCCAACTGGTCACCGAACTGCATCAGCACGCGATACTTCTGCCCGGCCAACTGGCGGCGGCAGTTCTTTTCGCTGCCGTTCTGCTCGCAGCCCTGCACTACCGTGCCCAGGCCAAGAAACACGCTGTCGTCGGCCACCGGCAAGCCCACGCTGCGCAGGTTGGCCAAGGTGGCGTCCTTCATGTGCACGGCGCGGTTGGAGATGTAGATCAGGGTGATGCCGCGCGCATTGGCAGCCTTGGCGAAATCCACCACACCGGGAATGGCGGTGGCTTTCTTCTCGGCCACCCACTGGTCCCAACTCAGCTCGTCGTATTCCTTGCCATCGCGCAGCAGGCGCGCTTGATACGGCGAGTTGTCCAGCACGGTCTCGTCCACGTCCAGCACCACGGCCGGCTTCAGTATGGTGGCGGCGTTGTCGCGTTCTTCCGGCACCAACGCGTCCCAGTTGGGCTGCTTGAGCGCGCTATCGAGCTTGTCGGCAGCGGCGCGGTAGGTCTGCTCGGCCACGGCGCGGTATTCCTCCGAGCGCTGCATCCACAGCACTGCGTTGAGGTTGTCGTCGCCAGCCGGTGGGGTGGTGGTCGACGTCGCGGCCTTGCTGACCGCAGCGCTGGCGTCGGCATTGGCAGTTGCGGTGGCTTCCTGCGCGTGCGGGGCGGGCTGCGTGCCGGCGGGCTTGCAGGCGCTCAAGGCCAGCGCGGTGCAGGCGAGCAGGGACAACGGTGCGGAAAGCGAGGGGCGCATGGCATCCACCAGGACAGGAGCGGCAATCAAGACCGCGATTTTAGCGGTTTCGCGAGGTACTGCCTGCTCTGGCGCATGGCAACGCTATTGGAAGTGGCGCAGGCACGCGCGGATGAGGGCTCCACCACACGGACCATCTAACCGCCTGGCCGGACGGGTGTTCCACTCGATTGCCGATGCGTGTTTGTGGCCGTCCGTACGTGCGTGGCGGACGATCTGAGCCGCTCCGACGCTGTCAGCGTGGAGCGATGCTGCGCGCCGGGGGGCTGTCAGTTCGAGGCAGTGTCCCGCCATGCGTTCGGGGAGGATTTTTAAGGGGATGCGCTCAAGCAGGTCCATCGTAGCCACACGGCCCAGCCTTCTCACTACACGCGTCGATGCCATCAGCCAAGCCGCATGATCGCCGCATGGGAAGAACGCCGGCGGCAGATCGGCATATCCTTGTGCGCTGATTGCCCCGGAGCCACCCATGACAGAGACCTCGTCCCCGCCCGTCCTCGACACCGCCCAGGCCCGCGTGCTCGGCTGCCTGATCGAAAAAGAGGCCACCACGCCGGACGCGTACCCGCTCACCGTCAACGCCGCGCAGGTGGCAGCAAATCAGAAGACCGCGCGCGAGCCGGTGTTGAATCTGCAGACCGGCGTGGTGCATCACGCGCTGCGCCAGCTGGAAACCCTTGGCCTGGTGCGCCAGCAGTTCTCCTCGCGTGCCGAGCGCTACGAACACCGCCTGGGCAGCGTGCTGGATCTGACCCGCCAGCAAGTTGCCCTGATTGGCCTGTTGCTGTTGCGCGGCCCGCAGACGCTGGGCGAGCTGTACGCACGCAGCGAGCGGCTGGCGAGCTTCGCCGACACCGACGACGTGCGCCATCACCTCGATCGGCTGATCCAGCGCGGCCTGGCCGCACAGCTGCCGCGTGCCAACGGCCAGCGCGAAGATCGCTACGCGCATCTGCTCAGCGGCGAACTGGATGTGGAAGCGCTGCAGGCCGCCGCGGCGCGTGCCGCACCGAGCGTGCGCGGCGGCAGCGATACCAGCGAACTGGAAGCACGGGTGCAGACACTGGAAGCCACGGTCACCGAACTGCAGGAAGTACTCGCTGCGCTACAGGCGCGGCTGGACGCGGCAGGAGCTTGATCTGTCGGTTGCGCCGGCCGACAGATGCAGTGGGTAACGCCGCAGGTGTTCTGCAGCGTCGGCGCATTTCGCTTTGGGTGATCCGGCAGCGGCGGATCACTCGACAACCACTACGGCAAGTTGAGGCAGGCCGCATCGCCGCTAGATCCGCAGTGTCAGCATTCAATCGCCTGCCTAGACCTGTCACCACAGACACGTGCTGGATGAATGCACAGACCTGTATTGCATCGGCATTGCACGAGCGCCGTCGACGCCTCAATGCCGTCGCCGGGGCGTGTCCAGCTCAGGTCGGCGTATCCACCTCGTCCCACTCGGCATCTTCGAAGTGCGGTAACCAATTGAGCGCGTAATGCCGTTCGTACACCACGCCCGGCACGATGCCGGCGGGTACCGGCTGACCGGAGTGCCCGGCCTGGCGTACCGCCCAGTGCAGGCGCAGGTGGCGATCAAGTGCATCCAGCAGTTCAGGCAGCGGGCGTAGCGCCAATGCAGGGCGCGCGGCGGCTTGTGCGTAATCCAGTGCACGCTGTGCGGCCAGCGGCACATCGCACAGGGCGGTCGGTTCCGGCAGCGTGTCGGCCAAACTCAGCGCCCATTGCAGGACGGCCAGACCTTCGTAACGCCAGCCGAAGTTGGCCAGCGCCTGCGCATCCGGCGCGGCCTCGGCGAAGAAAGCGCGCTCTTGCGGCGACAGCGCATCTGCCACGCCGGGAAGGCGCACTTCCACCTCGTCCAGCGACGGCGGCGTATCGGCGGCCGCCAGGATCTCCGCGCGTAGCGCCACCGCAAATAACGCCAACATGCGTTGGCTCACCTGCGCCGCATCGCGTACGCGCGCCTCGGCTTCGCCAGGCACCGGCGGCAGGCTGGGCGGCACGCGGATACCTTGCGCGGTCAGCTGCGCAAGTTGCTGCGCGCGCCGTTGCAGCGCATCCGGTGGATACGGCACCTGCGCATCGTCGTCGATAGCCGGCTCGCCCTGGCTGATCAACACCCGCCCCTGCGGGTCGCGCACACTGCCATCGGCCAGGAAGCACACCGCGTTGGCCTGCTCGGCCCACTGTGCCAGCGCCCCGAAGTCCGCGTCGTCGATATCGAAACTGAAATGCTGGCGCACCCGCTGCACATGCCGCATCAAGTGATAACGCAATTGCGTCATCTGCCCATCGCCGGCCTGATTCACATAGCCCACAAACCCATGCAAATGATTGACCAGCTCCGGATCGGCATGGTCGCGGTGCTGCACAGCGGCCTGTGGCAGAAAGTCCGGCCACAGCGGCGCGCGCAGCGTGGAATAAGCGTTGACCAACAATGCCATGCAAGCGTCCTTGGATGAGCAACCAACAACACGATTATGTGACCGCGCGATGGTGTGCTGCGTCGACACACCTGGATGCACACCATAGCGGCTACCCAGACAGAGTGAGCAGTCATCAGATGGATATGGACTGCGTGCAGGAACTGGAGCGTCGAGCGGTGCATGCCGCACCGAGTAGCAGCCGCGTCCGCCTGACTGCCAGGCAGTTTTTTAGCCCGCGCCCAGCATGCCGTACGCGTCCAAGCTGCAGCGCACGCACCGGTAGTCCGGCCGCGTACCGTCGGGTCAGTGCATCGGGCGCGCGAGCCTGCTCAGCTAGCGCTACGCGCAGGCCCCAAATCGATTTCGTAATACAGCACTGCCGCTGTCTCCGGGCTCAATTCCCGCAAACCGTGTTGCTGCAGCCCGAGCTTTTCCAGCGCACGGATCGAATTGGCATTGTCCGGTGACACGATGGCGCACAGCTGCGACAAGCCCAGTACAGCGCGTGCGTAGTCCAACACCGCGCGACCGGCTTCGGTGACATAACCCTTGCCGCGATACGCAGGCAGCAACGCAAAGCCGATATGCGGCACCGGCAAGGTGTCGCGACACAACAGCCCCAACGTACCGACAAACGCGGCGTCCTCGCGCGTTTCCACCGCCCAATGCGCGAAGCCATATCGCTCCTGGTGCGCCTGCGCCCACGCGCGTAGATGCGCGCGCGCCTGCTCACGCGTGCGAATGCCGCGGTCGTTAATGCCGGCGATAAAACCAGGGTCGTTGACCAGTTCCAACATCGCATCGGCATCGTGCTCAGGGTCGAGCGTACGCAAGCGCAGCCGCGGGGTTTCGATTACGACAGTCACGTCACACTCCGGCATCATGAAAAGCCAGACTGCTGTGCCGGCGCGTCACTGGCAAGCGCGATGCAGCATGTGGTTGCGCGTTGCGCGTGCAACGGCACACCGCACATCAGTCGAACAATGCCTGGATCGCCGCCAATCCCGCACTGGCGCGTTCTTTCTTGCGCTCGGCATCGGCCACCGGGTCGGCACCGTCGCATTGTAATTCTTCGGCCGGAATCTCGTCGAAGAAGCGACTCGGTTTGAGTCGCACATGCTCGCCAAACTTACGCGTCAGCTTGCTGTGGCTCATCCACAACTGCTCCTTGGCGCGGGTGATGCCCACGTACAACAAGCGGCGTTCTTCCTGCAGATTGCCTTCTTCCAGGCTCACTTCGTGCGGCAGTACGCCGTCCTCGCAGCCGACGATGAACACGTAGCGGAACTCCAGACCCTTGGACGCATGCATGGTCATCATGCGCACCTGGTTGCCGCCATCGTCCTTGTCGTTGCGCGACAGCAACGCCAGCTGCGCGGCCAAATCGCTGGCACTCGCGCCACGCGGGCCGCCTTCGAACCACTCGGCCAGCTCGTCCAGATTGCGCTTGCGCCGCTGGAAGCCGGTTTCGTCCTTGGATTGATTACGCAGGTCGTTGAGCAGGCCAGATTTTTCGGCCAGCATGCGCACCAGCTCGCCGGCCGGCATGCTGGAAGAGTGCTCGCGCATGTCGCGCAGGATGTCGGTAAAGGCACTCAAGCCGTTGGCTGCACGCGGCGGCAGATGCTGCAAGGCACCCATCGACTCAGCCGCACGCGACATCGGCACCGACTTGGCGCTGGCAAGCTCAGCCAAACGCGCCAGCGAGGTCGCACCAACCTCGCGCTTGGGCGACTGCACCGCACGCAAGAACGCCGCATCGTCGTCCGGGTTGACGATCAACCGCAGCCACGACAACACGTCCTTGACCTCCTGCCGTTCCAGAAATGCGGTGCCCCCGGTCAGGTGATACGGCACGCGCAGCAGCTGCAGCGCTTTTTCCAGCGGCCGCGACTGAAAATTACCGCGAAACAGAATGCAGAAATCGCTCCACGGCACCTGCTTGGCGGTGCCCAGGAACGAAATCTCCGCAGCGACCTTTTCGGCCTCATGCTCGCTGTCGCGGCATTCCCACACGCGGATGCGCTCGCCGTCGGCCTGATCGCTCCACAAGGTCTTCAAGTGCTCATGCGGATTGTGCGCGATCAAGGCATTGGCTGCGCGCAGCACACGGTTGGAGCAGCGGTAGTTCTGCTCCAGCTTGATGATTTCCAGTGCCGGATAATCGCGCGCCATCTGCTGCAGGTTCTCCGGATTGGCACCGCGCCAGGCGTAGATACTCTGGTCGTCGTCGCCCACGCAGGTGAAGTTGCCGCGTGGCCCGGCCAGCATCTTCAACAGCCGGTACTGCGCATCGTTGGTGTCCTGGCACTCGTCCACCAGCAAATAGCCGATGCGCTCGCGCCAGCCCATCACGATGTCTTCGTTGGCCTCCAGAATCTGCACCGGCAGGCGGATCAGGTCATCGAAATCCACCGCATTGAAGGTCGTCAGCCGCGCCTGGTAGCGCTCGTACAAGCTGGCCGCTTCCTTTTCGCGGGTGCTGCGTGCCGCCGCCATCGCCTGCTCGGGCGACAGGCCGGCATTCTTCGCGCGCGAGATCAGGTTCTTGGCATCTTCGATCGCGTCGGGCTTGGCGCCATGCATCAGGTCCTTGATCTGCGCGGCGGCATCGTCCGAATCGAAGATCGAAAAGCCGCGCTTCAGGCCGGCAGCAGCGTGCTCGATCTGCAGGAACTTCAGCCCCAGCGCATGGAAGGTACAGATGGTCAGGCCATCGGCACCGTCGCCGCGGATGCGCTTGGCCACACGCTCACGCATTTCCTTGGCGGATTTGTTGGTAAAGGTGATCGCGGCGATGCGCTTGGCCGGATAACGGCCGATGGCGATCAGATGCGCGATCTTTTCCACAATCACGCGTGTCTTGCCGCTACCGGCACCGGCCAGCACCAACAAGGGACCTTCGCAGTGCAGCACCGCGGCGCTTTGCGGGGGATTGAGACCGTACATAGAGGCTTCCGACAGAGCGCGCCATTGTACCGGGGCTGCCTGCGGCTGGCCGGCGCGTTGGGTTCATGTATCCATTGCAGGTAGCCCGGCCCCACAGCGAGCGGCTATACGTCCATGGGCGAGGGCCAGTCGTTCACCCCGCTATGGGAGGCCAGCTCGGCACACACCAGCGCCGCATCTAGCCGCCCGGCCCGGTAAAATCGTCCGATGGCCAAGCTCTATTTCTACTATTCGGCAATGAATGCCGGCAAGACCACCACCTTGCTGCAGTCTGCGCACAACTACCGCGAGCGCGGCATGCGCACGCTGATCCTGACGCCCAAGCTCGATCACCGCGCCGGTAGCGGCGTGGTCGCCTCGCGGATCGGCCTGCGCGCGGACGGGCGTATCTTCGAGCGCGACACCGAGTTGCAGCAGCTGGTCGAGCGCGATATACACAACGACGGCCCGTTGCATTGCGTGCTGGTGGACGAGGCGCAGTTCCTCAGCCGTACGCAGGTGTGGCAGCTGAGCGAGGTGGTCGACCGCCTGCGCATTCCGGTGCTGTGCTATGGCCTGCGCACCGATTTCCGCGGCGAGCTGTTCGAAGGTAGCCAGTTCCTGCTGGCCTGGGCCGACGAGCTGGAAGAGATCAAGACCATCTGCCACAGCGGTAGCAAAGCGACCATGACCGTGCGTGTGGATGCGCACGGGCACGCGGTGCAGGACGGCCCGCAGGTGGAGATCGGCGGCAACGAGCGCTATGTCTCGGTCAGCCGCGCCGAGTTCAAGAAAATCATGCGCGGCGAAGGCCGTATCGATCCACTGCAGATCGCCTTGCCGCTGCCAGTTGCCTAGCGCTGAGCATTGGGAGCGTACCTGCGGTGCTGATGCGGCTGCGGTCTATTAAGGCCGGGCTGCGCCTAAGTGATGAGCAGTTCGATCGCATCCATTTTCGCACTGTGGCACGCACCGCGGTATCGCCCTAAGAAGGCACCCCAGCTTTGGTCTCATATACACAGCGGCTCGCTTCTCGACAGCACCGAATGCCTCGCTGCCGCGCTGACGCCAGTTGCTGGCACCAACGCCCCTGCTCGGCGGCGCAGGGCAACTTCCTCGCCTGCTAAGCGCGATCCATCCACCGCGATCTATACGCGATGCAGGCGCTGCTAAACCTGTGAAGGCATGTGGTCACGACGGCATCGCGATCATTCGCGCACAGGCGTATCGTGGCGCATGTAACACAACGGCGCGCCACGTAGCCGAGCGCAACCGCAGCCCTGTAAACTGGCAATCAGCCACTCCTTGGAGGCACTCATGGATCCACTGCCTCCCGCCTTACGCGCCGATATCGCGCGGGTTGGCCGGCTCTCGTCGGTCCCCGATGTATTGACCGTCCTCACCCGTCTGACCGGCATGGGGTTCGCTGCAGTCGCGCGCGTAACCGAAGCACGCTGGATCACCTGCCAGGTGCACGACACGTTGTCTTTTGGCCTGCGTCCCGGCGACGAGCTACCGCTGGCAACCACGTTTTGCGACAGCGTGCGGGTCAAAGGCAACGCGGTGTGGTTTGGGCATGCATCCGATGACCCGGTCTATCGCGATCATCCCTCGCCACGGCTCTACGGCTTTGAAAGCTACGTCTCGGTGCCGATCAAGTTCGACGACGGCAGCGTGTTCGGCACCTTGTGCGCACTGGATCCGCAGCCGCGTGTCATGGATGCACCGCTGGTGGAAAAGGTCGAACTGCTCGCGCAGCTGCTGGCCGCACAGATCCAGGCCGAGCAACGTGCCGAAGAAAGTGCGCAGGAGTCGCGGCGCGCACGCAGCGAATTGGGACGCGTCGGTGCATCGGCGCGCTTGCGCGAAGAATTCATCGGCATTCTCGCGCACGACCTGCGCAACCCGTTGCAGTCCATGCATGCGGTGGTGGACATGCTGTCCATCGACCAGCTCAACCATCGCTACGGCAGCTCCTTCCGCTCGATGCAGCGCAGCCTGCGGCGCATGGAAGAACTGATCGATTTCGCCTGCGATTTCGCTCGCGGCATCGAACGCGACTGGCTGCAGCTGGACTATGGCGACGGCAGCGACCTGCTTGATGCACTATCCCAGGTAGTGGACGAAACCCGCGCTGCCTATCCCAACCAGGTGCTGTCCACGCACGTGGCCATCGACGAGCCCGTGCACGGCGATGCGATCCGTCTGGCGCAGATGTTCGGCAGCCTGATGATCAACGCGGTCGTGCAAGGCCCGCAGAGTTCGCTGATCAAGGCGGTCGCGGTCACCGAACATGGCCGGCTGCGCTTCGAAGTGTGCAATCTGGACGGAATCGATCCGCGCAGGCTGGATGTTCTGCACGCATCCACCCATGTGCATGCCGGCGGACGTGCGCTGCCTGATGTCGATCTGGGGTTGCATATGGCAGCGCAGATCGCAAAAGCACATCAAGGCGAATTACGCATCATCAGCGGAAAGGGAGGCACCTGTTTTCGCGTGGAGCTGGCGTGCGCACGCCCGCGTGGGCGCCTGCAGTTGGTCGACAACTCCGCGCCGGCCTAAGCGCTTTACGCAACGACCGTCAGCCTGCAAAAAAGCACATCGGCAGGCGGCGCGCCAACGGCTGATGTGGCGGCCTTTCGGACTCTAGCCATTCGCATGCCATGGCTGCACGCCACAGTGCGGAGCTGGCGCAACAACAGGCGCCAGCCGTCTCGCTCAGCGAGCGTCAATACATCCTGCGCTCACTCGCCGCCGGCGGGGTCCACTGGTACAGCCAGGTTTCGGTGAGCGGCTTACCGTTAGCGCGCAGATACAGGCGGATATCAATCTGCTGGGTGCCCTCGTCCGGCGGCACCAGGTCGAACATCGCACGATAGCCCTTGAGCTCATGTAGCGGGCGCGCCGACACGATTTCGGTGGTGCCGCGCGATACCTGCAGCACCGCCTCTACCTTGGCCTTGGGGTCCTTCGTCAACGCCGCCAGTTCGCCACCGGTAAAATCCACCACAAAGCGCCAGGAGAAATGGCTGCGCTTTTGCCCAACGATGCCGCCCAGGCCGGTTCGGGTGGCGACGCAGTGCGCCAGCGGCGAGCTGGCCGGCGGCTGCGCGCCCCAGTACAACCGGTAGCCCATCAGTAGCTCCTGCCCCGGCTGCGGCTTGGCCTGTGGGTTCCAGAACGCCACGATGTTGTCGAAGGTCTCGTCCACCGTCGGAATCTCGACCAGCTGCACCGAGCCCTTGCCCCACCCACTCTTGGGTTCCACCCACAGACAGGGGCGCTTCTCGTAAAACACGCCATCGTCCTGGTAATGGTCGAAGTTGCGGTCGCGCTGCAGCAGCCCGAAACCGCGCGGGTTTTCGTCGACAAACATGTTGAAGCGCAGATGCGGCGGGTTGCATAACGGGCGCCAGATCCACTCCCCGCCACCGGTCCACATCGCCAGGCCATCGGTGTCGTGAATTTCCGGGCGCCAGTCCCAGTCCATGCGGTTATCGTTTTCGCCGACCTGATACATGCTGGTGCACGGCCCGATGCCCAGCCGCTCGATCGTCTTGCGCGGGTAAAGCGCGCTGTCGATGTCCATCAGCAGCACATCGCCATTGGTGATGGCGAACCGGTAGGCCCCAGCAATGCTGGGCGAATCCAGCAACCCGTACACCACCACCGTGTTCGAGTCGTCGGCCGGCTGCTCCAGGTAATAGGCGATGAAGTCCGGAAACTCCTCCGGCCCGCCGGTGCCGGTATCGATCGCCAACCCGCGCGCCGATTGCCCGTACTGGCCCTCCTTGCCGACAGCACGGAAATAGCTCGCGCCCAGGAACGCCGAGAAATCGCGATCGGTGTCCTTGCGTGTATTGAGCCGGAAACCGGCAAAGCCCAGATCCTTCGGCAATTGCTTGCCGCCCAGACCGCTCTTGCCGTAATCGAATGCAGCCGGGTCGTACGCCAGCTGCTGTGCCTTGCCATCGACGATGTCGTAGATGTGCACCGGAGTATGGAAATACAGCCCCAGATGAAAGAACTTCGCCTGGAATTTGCCATTGCCATCGGCCCACAGCGCGTGGTCCTGGCGGTAGCGGATGGACTGGTACTGATCCCAGTTCAACGCCTCCAGCGGCCCCGGCAATACCTGCTTGTGGCTCTTGTATGGCGCCTTTGCCAGCTCGCGCGCCTGACCCTTCAACCAAGCGTAGTCGAACGGCTGCGGCTGCCCGAGGCGACGCAAGCCAACCGCCTTGGCCGCCAGTGCCCATTGCGGAAACGCCGGCAAACCGAGCGCGGCCAATGCGGCAGCAGCATTCTTCAGGAAGTGGCGTCGTTGCATGCGCATCGATCTGGTCAGGGATTGGGCGACATCATAGCCACAGCCCGGCACCGAGGTGAATGCGCACCTCAGCGAGGCGCGGACGGCCCATCGCAGGCATTGGCCAGCGCGAGCGTTTTGGTCTTGCCGCACAGGAACTGTCGCTGCGCCTGCTCCTCGTTCGGCCCGGTGTAGCGCAACAGCGTCCACTGCTCCTGCGCCTGCATTTGCGCGCCTGGCGCGAGCTGCCGATACGGCGCATGCACCTCCATTTCCAACAATCCCTGCTCCGGATGCTGCGGTGGCGCATCCAGATATAACTCCACCTGCCCTTGTTCGGGATGGATCGCCGCCAGCGGTTGATGTGCGAAGCGAATCACCAATACTTGCCCGCCGGCAAAACCGGCCATCCACCCCGCAGACGGCTGCAGCAACAGCTTGCCACGCTGGATCAGTCCGTCTTGGCGCGCATCGGCGCGCAGCGCAAAGACGCCGCGCTTGAGCTTAAACCGCGGCGCAGTCGTGCCGGCCTCGCTCGGCGGCTGCACACGAATATCCGCAGCAGCGGCAACCGGCACAAAGACCCTAGTCGTGGCCGCAACGCGTGTGTTGAACCAAAGATCCCAGGCAATGGGCTGCGTGCGGATATTGCGTGCGCTGGCGTGGATCTCCACAGTATCCGCACGCGCTGCAGAAAGCTTGACCTGCTTGCGCAATTGCACGCCGGTCAGCGGGCTGGGCACGCCCTCAAATTCCAACGCGTCATGACCCTGCAGGGTGACCTGCGTCTGCGCCAACGACAGATACGGGTCAGGCGGCCACACCGCGGCCGCCGCTTGACGCTCATGGTTGAGCTGCTGGTGCAACCACCACTGACTCTGCGGCCCAACCCACACATCATGGCCAAAATACGGAATATCCCCCGAAGTGGCTGAAACCTCGGGCGCAGGCTGTTGCTTCACCGCCGCACCGACTTTCAACACATTAGGCTGACCGCGCAGATTGAACGACAGCACGCGCCCTCCAAATGCCGGCGTTGCGCTCAACTCCACCTCCTTGCTATTTAATCGGATGCGCTCTGCGGCAGCTGCGTGAGCGGGTGCGGGCGTCACTGCGCCTGAAGACGTCATGCACAACAGCGCAACTGCGCCGGTAACCATCAGAGGAATGACGCGCTTCGGCGAGCTGGACATATCGCGGTTCCAAACAAGGACCTCGGAATTGTGGCCCGCTGCATGTGTGGACACCAGAACAACGCTAGTTGCGTCTGCTTGCTGGAAGTCTCCAGACGGGCAAAGCGCGCATTGGCGATACGCCTGCCTGGAGACGAGAGACGCGCATAGCGCTGGCTGCTTCTCGACAGTTTCAAAAAGACGGGCATCTCTGGTGAGTCGATAGACACCCTCGGACATGCATGAAGGTTGCGGCGCACACTTGATGCCGGCTTCCAGAGCGAGCGCAGTGACCGAGGCTGCCTGGATAAAGTTACGCCTGTCCCCTGCACTTCCGGATACAAAAGGCATCGCGACCAGCCGGGCATGCCGAATCACCACAGCGCAGATGAGCCCCGTGATAGAAATTTCTACTGTCCGCTGCACTTCCGGACACAAAGGCGTGGCGACCAGCCGGAGCATGCCGAATCACCACAGCGTGTAAGAGACACTTTTATCGCCTCGCAACATTGCGTAGATCAGGCGCATGCAACACGTCAGCTAATAAGCAACATGCGTCGTTGCTCGGCTTACCTTGCCGGGACTTCCGCTGAGATGAGCTGGACGCGACTGCGATAACGCGATTGGTCAAACGCAGCGTCGGTCTGACGTCGCACTTAGCGCTGACAGCTCCCGCACCACACCGTGGCGCGCTGGCCGATGGTGGCGTGCTTCAACAGCCGCCCGCACTGTTTGCAGGGCTCGCCTTCGCGGCCGTATACGGTAAGTTCCTGTTCGAAATAGCCGGGCGCACCATCAGGACTGATGAAGTCACGCAAAGTAGTACCACCGCGTTTGATGGCATACGCCAGAATGTCCTTTACTGCGTCAGCCAGACGCCGGTAGCGATCCAGCGACACCTTTCCCGCCTCGCGCAGGGGGCTGATTCCAGCGCGATGCAAGCTTTCGGCAGCATAGATATTGCCAACGCCGACAACAACGGCCTGATCCATCAGAAAGGTTTTAACGGCAGCACGCCGACCATATGCAAGTGCGTGCAGATAATCGCCAGTAAATGCGTCCGATAATGGTTCTGGACCAAGCGCCGCGAGTAATTCATGCGCCTGCGTGTCGGATTGCCACAGCAAACAGCCGAAGCGGCGCGGATCGTTGAACCGCAGAACGCGTCCATTTTGCAGACTGATATCCACGTGGTCATGCGACCTCGGCAACGTATCGCCGGGCAACACCCGCAGGCTTCCGGACATGCCAAGGTGCAGGAGTGCACTGCCGCCCGCATCCGTGTCGATCAGTAAGTACTTTGCACGTCGGCGCACATTGGTAATGATGGCGCCGGGCAGCAGACGCTCGATCTGCTCAGGAATCGGCCAGCGCAAATCCGGCCGACGCAGGATGACGCCATGGATGCGTTGCGCAACCAGGTGCGGCGACAAGCCGC
The DNA here is from genome assembly GCF_000772705.2 of Xanthomonas vasicola. GTDB lineage: Bacteria > Pseudomonadota > Gammaproteobacteria > Xanthomonadales > Xanthomonadaceae > Xanthomonas > Xanthomonas vasicola. Next base: position 217 of record NZ_JSBW02000010.1, on the reverse strand, counting down.
GCAGCGTAGTTTCAACTTCGGGCAACTCGGGCATTAGGGATGGTCTGATCAACGCGACCGGAAAACGAAGCAACCGCATCCGCCGCGCTAAGGGCGCTCAAATCGCCGATTTTTTGCCGGTTTCGGCCGTTTGCGGGGTGTTGCCTGGGTTACAGGCACAGCTTCCCCGCAGCAGGCATTAACGCTTTGCGCGTCAGCCACAGATTCGACAGTGCAA
>NZ_JSBW02000009.1 GCF_000772705.2 Xanthomonas vasicola | reverse complement strand
AATCGCTGCCATCTCAAAGGCGCCCAAGGCGATGCACTGCACGTGCTCGGCTGCGCCGCTGGCTACAACCTGCGCTGGCTGCTGCGCTGGATCGCATTTTTGCGTGCTTGGTTGCAGGTGGTGCGGGCGCGTTCCTCAACGCCCTCACGCACCATGTGGTCCGCAAACATGGCACTGGAGGTTTGAGAGGGGTTTTTCAGGGGCGACTACCTACCCGTCGAAGTCAGGAACGCAGCGTCCGGCACCGACGCGAATTTCGAATATGTCCATGTGTTCTAGCGCCGGCACAGCTGGCTCCTTCGAGGATGGCAATGAATTTACACAACAAGACGATCGTGGTGACCGGTGTGGCGTCGGGCATTGGCGCGGAGGTCGCACGGCTTGCACGGTTTCATGGCGCCAAGGTGATTGGTGTCGATCGCACGCCGGTGCAAATGACACTGCACAGTTTTCATCAGGCCGATCTTGGCGACCTGGCATCCATTGATACCTTGGTGAAGGCATTGCCGGATCACATCGATGCGCTGGCAAATATTGCCGGCGTGCCGGGCACCGCGCCGGTGGATGTGGTGGCGCGGGTGAACTATCTGGGCCTGCGCCATCTGACCCAGGGGCTGCTGCCGCGTATCGTGTCGGGCGGTTCCATCATCAATGTCGCTTCAATTCTGGGCGCCGAATGGCCGCAGCGTCTGGACCTGCACAAGCAGTTGGCCGCGACCGACAGCTTCGAAAGCGGCAGTGCATGGCTGGCGGCGCATCCGGTGCCCCACGACACTTGCTACCAATACTTCAAGGAAGCGTTGATCGTGTGGACCTTGCTGCAATCGCGGCCCTGGTTCGCCGACCATGGCGTGCGCGTCAACAACGTGTCACCGGGCCCGGTGTTTACGCCGATCCTGGACGATTTCGCCGCCATGCTCGGCGAGGAACGCGTCAAGGAAGATGCCAAGCGCATGACCCGCCCGGCGTATGCCGACGAAGTGGCCGAGGGCATCGTCTTTCTCGCATCCGACGCCGCCCGCTGGATCAACGGCATCACCTTGCCGATCGATGGCGGGCTGGCTTCCACTACGCTCTAATCCACCACACGTTTTTAGCAGGAGGCTAGACCATGAATGCTCTTTCCAGCGCAGCGGACGCTGCAACAAACGCACCCGCGTGGCATGGCTGCATCTTCAATGGCGAATGGGTGCCCGGTCACGGCGGCAGCTTGGCTGTCCATGAGCCGGCAACCGGCGCTTTGTTGCATGAAGTCGGCAAGGCCGACCTGGCCGATGTCGCGACCGCTATCGCACAAGCCAAACAAGCACAGCGCGCCTGGGCTGCGACCTCGCCGCGCGAACGTGCTGCTGTCTTCCATCGCGCCGCGCAAGTGATGCAGGCGCGCAGCGCCGAAGCCACGTTGCTGATTGCGCGCGAAACCGGCGGCATCCTGCCCAAGGCGCAGCGCGAGGTGGACGAAGCGGTAGTGCTCTACCAGCAGGCGGCTGGAATGCCGCTGCAGGCCAGCGGCCAGATGTTGCCGACATCAGCCGGCCAACTTAGCCTTGCACGCCGCCTGCCGTTGGGCGTGATCGGGGTGATTTCCCCGTTCAATTTCCCGTTGGTTCTGTCGCTGCGTTCGGTGGCGCCGGCACTGGCAATGGGTAATGCGGTGGTTCTCAAGCCTGACCCGCGCACGCCGTACACGGGCGGAGTGATCATCGCGCAGGTACTCGAAGAAGCGGGCCTTCCCAAGGGCTTGTTGCACGTGTTGCATGGCGATGCGCAGATTGGTCAGGCGCTGGTGGAATCGCCGGATGTTCCGATGATCGCGTTCACCGGCTCCACGGCTACCGGCCGCCGCATCGGCGAAATCGCAGGGCGCCATCTGAAGAAAGTCTTATTGGAACTGGGTGGCAACAACGCACTGATCGTGCTCGACGACGCGGATCTGGACAAGGCCGCCTCGGCCGTCGCATTCGGCGCTTACATGCACCAGGGCCAGATCTGCATGGCCACCGGACGTGTACTGGTACAACGCGGCGTAGCGCAGGCGCTGACTCAGCGGCTGGCCGAAAAGGCGCGCCATCTGCCGGTGGGTGACCCGGTCAGTGGCACTGTCGCATTGGGTCCGATCATCGACCAGCGCCAGCTGCAGCGCGTCATCGACATCGTCAGCGATAGCGTCGCCGCTGGTGCGGTGGTCGAAGCTGGCGCCACCAACCAAGGCCTGTTCTACGCGCCCACCGTGCTGTCCAATGTGCGCCCCGGCATGCGTGTGTTCGACGAAGAAGTGTTCGGGCCGGTGATCAACATCACCGTGTTCGACACCGACGACGAAGCTGCCGAGTTGGCCAACCAGGGCGAATACGGGCTGGCGGCAGGCATCCTGTCGGCATCGGTCTCGCGGGCGCTGGCGTTGGGCGAGAAGTTGCACACCGGTATGCTGCATATCAACGACCAGACGGTGGCCGATGAAGTCGTCAATCCGTTCGGTGGCACCGGTGCGTCGGGCAACGGCACCAGCGTCGGCGGCCCCGCCGATTGGGAGCAGTACACGCACTGGCAATGGCTGACGATCAAAAACGAAGTGCCGCAGTATCCGTTCTGAGTGAATTGGCTTGGTGATGGAGTGGCTGAAGCGTTATCTCCATCTTTGGACGGATGGAGAAATGTGCTTGGCTCACTCGTATTGGCTGTTTGGAATGCCTTGCATCATTTTTAGATGCAAGCAAAAGGCTTAATTGGTCGAGCGCGCGGTGCCCTCACCGCCTGCGGGACAGGCCGTAGACCCATCCCTGGGGGCTCGATGGCGGCATCCATGCCGCCAACGGTCCCGCAAGCGGCGAGGGCACCGCACCAGAACGTTGGTCGGCAGTTTTATGGCAGCTGCTTGTGAAACGCAGGCGCTTCTGCATAGCGAGCGAAGGTCGCCTGTCGATTGCGCTGACAGACCGACGAACGTGACTGGTCCTTGCGCGCTCACCGTCGCAGGACCCTTGGCGGCAGGATCCCGCCAAGGAGCTTACATGGACCTACTTGTAGCGTGTCCTGCGATGGTGGGCGGGCAAGGACCTTGCAGCGAGTCCCTAAATCACTCTCCCTCCGACGCGGACAGCGAGTAAGCAACATCGCTGTGTTGCCGTTCTTACTCGCCAGTGCGAAATCGCGTCGGCGAGCAGCCGGCGTGGCGTGCGAAATAGCGACTGAAATAGGCAGCGTCGAAAAATCCAAGGCCGGCGGCAATCTGTTGCACGCTCAGGCTGGTGTAACGCAATGTGCGGCGTGCTTCCAACATGATCCGGCGCTGCAGCAGCTGCAGTGCGGAGGCGCCAGCCAAGCGCTGGCACAAGGCGTTGAGGTGACCGGGCGTCAACCCAAGGTGATCGGCATAGCGCGAAATCGGCCAGTGCGCGCGGTAGTGCTGGTCGATCAAACTTTGATAGGCGCGGAGATGGCGCAGTGCGTGATCCGTCTGCGGGCTGATCGCCGCGGCGTCCTGTGCGCGTTCCAGTGCCGTGCGTGCCATCCAGATGACCAGCTGCGCCGCCGCGGCCTGCGCCGCGATGTCATGGCCGATCCGTCGGCGCGCATGGTCCTCGGCAATGCTGCCGAACACCACATCCAGCCATTTGCGCGCGTGCTGCACCTGCACAACTGCTGGCGTCGTCAGCACCTGTTGCAGCAATGGCGCAGCGCTCAGCGTGGTCTTGACCAGCGGCATGCACATGGTGATGACGTGTCCGCGCACCGCCGGGTCGAATGCGAAACCATGTACGCAAAGCGGTGGAAGCCACACCACGCTTGTGCCGCGCAGGCGTTGCGAGCGCCCATCCAGCTGCAGCGTCGCCGGCCCGCGTTGCACGTAGACCAGTTGCGCTAAGTCTTCATGTCGATGCGGGACGATCTGCCAGTCGTGCAGCCGGCTGCGCGCGGCAATCGATTCCCAGTGCAGCAACTCCGCGGCATCGGCGTGTTGCTCGCCGTACAGGCCGAAAGCAGGGACTGCAGCAGCGTCGGGCGTAGGTGGGGACATCGTCGAAAAGTCCAAGGACTGCACGCAATCATCCCTTCAATGCGCGGGTTTGGCTACCGACACTGCCTGCATCGCCATTCAGACCAGGAACAGTGCATGCGAACGCAAGTCGCGATCATCGGCGCTGGCCCATCCGGCTTGTTGTTGGGTGAACTATTGCGGCTCGCCGGCATCGACTGCGTTATCGTCGAGCGGCAGACACCCCAGCATGTGCTGTCGCGTATCCGCGCCGGTGTGCTGGAGCAGGGCAGTGTGGAACTGCTGCAGCGTGCTGGCGTCGGCGAGCGGTTGCAGCGCGAAGGCCTGCTGCATCACGGCTTTGAATTATCGCTCGATGGGCACCGCGAGCGCATCGACCTGCTGCGCGGCTGCGGACGGGGTGTCACCGTTTACGGGCAGACCGAGGTCACCGCCGATCTGATGGACGCGCGCGAGCGCAGTGGGGCACCTACGCATTACAACGCGCAGGACGTGACCCTGTGCGATGTGGAGGGCACTGCGCCCGCTGTGGAATTCACGCAAGACGGCCAGCGCAAGCGTCTGGACTGCGACTACATCGTCGGCTGCGATGGCTATCACGGCGTCAGCCGCGCCAGCATTCCCGCCGAGCGACTGCGTCTGTTCGAGCGCGTGTATCCATTTGGCTGGCTCGGCGTGCTGGCCGACACGCCACCTGTGCACGAAGAGCTGATCTACGCACGCCACCCACGCGGGTTTGCACTGTGTTCGATGCGTTCGCCCACCCGGACGCGCTATTACATCCAGGTGCCTGCGAGCGCGCAGGTGGATGCCTGGAGCGATCAGACGTTCTGGGACGAGTTGCGTACACGGCTGCCGCCTGCATTGGCGGCGCAGCTGGTCACCGGCGCATCGATCGAGAAAAGCATCGCACCGCTGCGTAGTTTCGTTGCCGAACCGATGCAATATGGCCGCTTGTTCCTGGCCGGCGATGCCGCGCATATCGTGCCGCCCACGGGCGCAAAGGGGCTGAATCTGGCACTGGGCGATGTCGGCCTGCTGGCGCAATTGTTCGAGCGCTGGAAAACAAGCGGCGACGCCAGCGTGCTGCAGCAGTACTCGGAGCTAGCCTTGCAGCGCGTGTGGAAAGCCGAACGTTTCTCGTGGTGGATGACCACGCTGTTGCACTGCTTCGACGACGAAGACGAATTCACTACGCGGCTGCACGGAGCGGAGTTGGATTATCTGCTCAGTAGCGAAGCAGGCCGCACGACGCTGGCGGAAAACTATGCAGGCCTACCATTGGCTGTGCTGTCGGATTGATGCGGCATGGATGATGCCGTGATGTCCCAGGCCGCGTAAGGACTACCCAAGACCTGGGCGGCATGGTCGTGAAGATTCAATGACGCCCTGGCTCCCTACATGCGATGTGAGCGCACTGCAGCACTCCGATAACACCGCTTGATCGCACATAGCAGTCGCACATTCGTTGGCTTTGCTGCGGTAATCGCACAATCAAGAGCAACATCAGGACAACCCTGCGCACGTTGCAGCACATCACTGGCGGCAAGCACGCGGGTTATGTTTTTCTCACCATCTGTCCTGCAAGTGCCCAGGTGCACCTTTAGGCGGCTAGCGAGCGAGTGAACGTCACCGGTAGGGTGGCGTTGACGCATAGATGCGGCTGCAAGGACGCGTCATTCCCCTGCTCAACGGAACACCGTGCTGGCATCCCCCGATGAACGCACTGCCATCCTCCACCCAGGAGTATCCCATGAAGAAGTTGCCCACCCGTGCCTTGCTGTTGGTCATGCTGGTAGCGCCAGTAGCTGCGTTTGCGCAGACCGCGGTCACTGCAAATCCCAACCATCAGAAGATGCTGCTCGGCTCCACTTGGTATGAAACTGCAAACAAGCAGCTGGTCTACGATTTCTGGCGCACCGTGCTTGAGGCGGGGCAGGTGCAGTACGCGCCGATGTACATGGACAAGAACTACATCCAGCACAATCCGAACGTGGCCAATGGGCGCGATGCGTTCATCGCTTTTCTCACCTCTCTCGTGAAGCCGACGCCGGTGCAGCCGCGTGTGCAGCTGCCATTGGTGGCCATCACGGCTGACGGCGATCTGGTGACGTTCGTGTCGGTGCGCACCTTGCCCAATCCCAATAAGCCGGGCACCACCTACACCACCACCTGGCTCGATATGTTCCGGATCGAAAAGGGGATGATCAAAGAACATTGGGACACGGACACCATCTCCGGCCCCAGCACTGGCGGCCAGTAACGACTACCGAAGACAGGGCTGCATTGCGCAGGCCTGCCTGCTTCGTTATTGCAGATGGCTATCCGGTCTAAGCGCCGACCGCATGATGGGCGCTGTCGTTTTGACGGCAACCATCAGCTGATGCGGAAACCCATCGTCGCTTCCACTGCTTGCTGCCAGCCTGCGTACAGCGCTTCGCGCTTGTCGTCGGCCATGGCCGGTTCGAAGCGGCGATCCACTGCCCATTGCTTGGCGATTTCCTCGCGGCTGCCCCAGAACCCGGTTGCAAGCCCTGCCAGATACGCCGCACCGAGTGCGGTGGTTTCGGCGACTTCCGGGCGAAGCACCGGCACATTGAGCATGTCGCTCTGGAACTGCGCCATAAAGTCGTTGGCGATGGCGCCGCCGTCGGCACGCAGTTCTTTCAGTTCGATTCCGGAATCACTCTGCATCGCGGTAAGTACGTCGCGGGTCTGGTAGGCCATCGATTCGACCGCCGCACGTACGAAGTGTTCCTTGGTGGTGCCACGCGTCAGCCCGAACACGGCGCCGCGAATGTCGCTACGCCAGTACGGCGCGCCCAGGCCGACGAAGGCTGGCACGATGTACACACCGTCATTGTCGCCGGCGCGCTCGGCATAAGCCTGCGAATCGCTGGCCTTGCCCAACATACGCAAGCCATCGCGTAGCCATTGCACCACCGAACCGGCGACGAAGATGGCGCCTTCCAGCGCGTATTCGACCTTGCCGTCGATGCCCCAGGCAATCGTCGTCAACAAACCGGCCTTGGAAGCCACCGCTTTGTCGCCGGTATTCATCAGCATGAAACAGCCGGTGCCGTAGGTGTTTTTCGCCATGCCCGGCTCGAAGCACGCCTGGCCGAACAACGCGGCTTGTTGGTCGCCGGCGATCCCGGCGATGGGCACTTGTTCGCCGTAGAAATACTGGGTCTGGGTCATGCCATAGACCTCGCTGGACGAACGCACTTCCGGCAGCATCTGCGCGGGCACGTCCAGCATGGCCAGCAGCTCCACGTCCCACTCCAGCGTGTGAATGTTGAACATCATGGTGCGCGAGGCATTGGTGTAATCGGTAACGTGCACCTTGCCGCCGGTGAGGTTCCAGATCAGCCAGCTGTCGATGGTGCCGAATGCGAGCTCGCCTTTCTGCGCGCGTTCGCGCGCACCTTCCACATGGTCGAGAATCCACTTGACCTTGGTGCCGGAAAAATATGCATCGATCAGCAGGCCGGTCTTGTCGCGCACCATCTGCTCATGCCCGGCTTCCTTGAGCTGGGTGCAGATGTCCTTGGTCTGCCGGGATTGCCACACGATGGCGTTGTAGATCGGCTGGCCGGTGGCCTTGTCCCACACCACCGCGGTTTCGCGTTGATTGGTGATGCCGATCCCGGCGATCGCGCGTGCATCGATCTGCGCGTTGTTCAGCAACTCGGTGACGGTGGTATAGACGCTGGTCATGATCTCGCGCGGGTTGTGTTCTACCCAACCCGGCTGCGGAAAGATCTGGCCGAATTCGCGTTGCGCCACACCGGCCACCTTGCCCTGGCGATCGAACAACATCGCGCGCGAACTGGTGGTGCCTTGATCGATCGCAAGGACGTACTGCTTTTCCATCGGAGATTCCTCGAACAATGCCGGCATGGGCGCACGGCGAGAAAGGTCGGTGCGGACGGGCGATGACGTGTGGCCAATGATGGCTTGGCCACCGCTGACCTCGGGCGTCGTCGGAGTGATTGTCGGCTTAGCGCAATGCCATCACGGCGGATCGAGCGGTTTCGCGCCGCCCTGCAGATGGCGCACGCGCGCCGGCAGGAACGGCAGGATCAACCACTGATACGCCAGCGCGCCGAGCGGCCCGCCGATCAAGGGGCCAACAATCGGGATCCACCAATAGTTGTCCTTGGCCGGCAACGCGGCCTCGCCCCAACCGGCGAAATACGCGAACAAGCGCGGGCCGAAGTCGCGCGCGGGGTTCATCGCCCAGGCTTCCAGATACCCCATCGACGCACCCAGCGTCGCCACCAGCAAACCGATCATCAACGCGCCGGAGTTGGCAGTCGGTGCGGCTTCGTTGAACTGCTCGGTGATGGCGAAGATGCCGAAGATCAGGAACGCAGTGATGATGATCTGGTCGACCAGCGCATGCATCGGCGTGACCGCCAACCCCGGTGCAGTGAAGAACACCCCCGTCGCGCCACCGGCCTCACGCGTGAGCTGATGCAGCTGGTTGAAGTGGTCGATGACCGGTCCATACAACTGATAGACGATGGCCGCGCCCAGGAATGCGCCGATCACCTGCGCAACCCAGTAAGGGAACACTTTCTGCCAGGAAAAGTCGCGGAACAACGCCAGTGCCAGCGTCACCGCCGGGTTGGCGTGGGTGCCGGATACCGAGCCGGTGACGTAGATCGCCAATGTCACCGACAAACCCCAGGCAATGCACACGCCCCAATACGCGTTTTGGTAAGGGCTGGGGTCGTACAGGATGTACATCGCTGCCACCGAATCGCCGAGCGCGATGATGATGAACATCGCCACCGCTTCGGAAATCAACTCACCTATGAGTTGCCGGCTCATGCGCGCAGACCCGCAGTGTCAGCGATGCAAACAACAGGATGCAGCGCGTTTACTGGCGCGCAGCGGTGGTCGTTGATGCTCATCTGGGGTGCCCTCCACGTAACTCAGGATGATGTGCTGGCTGATGCGCCGGAATACATTGCCGGACGACCCGTCCTCGCCGGCAATGCAGTGTGTTCAAGCAGGGACGATGTCGGGTTGCTGGATCGACTGCGTCTGCAGATAGTCTTCCAGACGCTGCCGCCCGGCCGCATCGATGCGCAGGCCGAGCTTGCTGCGCCGCCACAGGATATCGTCGGCAGCGACCGCCCATTCGGATTGGCGCAGGTAATCCACCTCGGCCTGATACAGGTCCGCACCAAAGTGCGTACCCAGTTCGGCCAGGCTTCGTGCATCGCCAAGCAGTTGTTCGGCGCAGGTGCCGTAGTTGCGCACCAAGCGCTGCGCGGTGGCGGCCGGCAACCAGGGGCGCGCGCTGCTGACGCGTTCCAGCAGGCTTGCGATATCGCGCTGTTCGCCGCCGGGCAATGCGTCGCCACGTGCGGTCCACGCCGGCTTGCGTGCGCCCAGCGCGTGGGTGAGCCGGTCCACCGCTTCTTCGGCGAGCTTGCGGTAGGTGGTCAGCTTGCCGCCGAACACATTGAGCAGTGGCGCGCCATCGGTGACCACTTCCAGCTGGTAATCGCGGGTGACTTCGGCCGCGTTGTCTTCGGCGTCGTCCAGCAGAGGGCGCACGCCGCTGTAGTTCCACACCACATCGGCAGGGGAGATCTGCTGCTGGAAATACAGGTTCACCGCATCGCACAGATACTGCACCTCGGCCCCATCGATCTTCGGCGCGGCGGGGTCTGCTTCGTAATCCACGTCGGTGGTACCGATCAAGGTGAAGTCGTGCTCGTAGGGGATGGCGAACACGATGCGCCGGTCAGGTTGCTGGAAGATGTACGCATGATCATGGTCGAACAGCTTGGGCACCACGATATGGCTGCCCTTGACCAGCCGCAGCGCGTGTTCGTGCGGCACTGAGGCCACGTTGTCCAGGAACGACACTGCCCACGGCCCAGCCGCATTGGCTAGCGCGCGCGCCTGTACGGTGCGGCGGCGGCCCTCGCGGTCTTCGAGTTCGGCATACCAGAAGCCGGCATCGCGCCAGGCCCCGACACAACGCGTACGGGTGTGGATCTTGGCGCCGCGTTTGGCCGCGTCCATCGCGTTGAGCACCACCAGCCGCGCGTCCTGCACCCAGGCATCCGAATACACAAAGCCAGTGCGCAGCGATTGCTGCAGCGGCGCACCCACCGGATGCGTGCGCAGCGACAACCGGCGCGAGCGCGGCAGGCTGCGCTTGCTGCCGCCCAGGTGGTCGTACAGAAACAGGCCGGCGCGAATCATCCAGGCCGGGCGCAGATGCGGCTGATGGGGCAGCAGGAAGCGCAGCGGCCAGATGATGTGGGGCGCCAGCCGCAATAGCACTTCGCGCTCGGCCAGTGCTTTGCCGACCAGCGCGAACTCGTACTGTTCCAGATAGCGCAAGCCGCCGTGAATGAGCTTGGTACTGGCGCTGCTGGTGTGCGCGGCGAGATCGTCCTGCTCGCATACGCACACCGACAAACCGCGCCCGGCCGCGTCGCGGGCAATGCCGACCCCGTTGATGCCGCCGCCGATTACCAGAAGATCGTACATCTCGCCCATCGGTGCCTCCGTCCGGGCGCGCTGATGAGCGAACCCAAGTTGTCATGTTCGAACATATTCGAACATCGAACCTTGCGGAAGCGTGAAGATGCGCGGAGCCAGGCCCGCTGGTCGCAGCTGGAGAATTTGGCTATCCGAAAATGCAATTTAGAGCAGCTAACAAAACTACTGCGCAGCCGCCAGGCGGGCGCGGCCGGTGCTCGGAATCCTCATGTACCACTCGTACACTCCGGTTCCTGTGCGCCGCCCGCACCCACCTGACGACTGCTCGCTACGTTTTGTTAGCCGCTCTTAGATGTGATGATCTATCGGAATTGAGCGGCTCCTCTGGCTTTTGCATAAGAACGCTCAAAAACGAACATCCACCTCAGTTGGCTTCGTCAGCGTCTGCCAAATGCACCCGGGTGCCGGCCTCGGCCAGCACGGCAGCCAACTCCTGCGGCGGTGGCCGGTCAGTGAACCAGTCGTGCACCTGGGCGATGGCGCCCAGTCGCACCATGGCGTTGCGGCCGAACTTGCTGTGATCGGCGGCGAGCAGTACTTGCCGCGAGTGCTCGATGATGGCCTGCGCCACGCGCACTTCCTGGTAGTCGAAATCCAGCAAGGTGCCGTCCAGATCGATACCGGAAATGCCGATCACCCCGAAATCCACCTTGAACTGACGGATCAGCTCCACCGTCGCCTCACCGGTCACGCCCTGGTCGCGCCCGCGCACCACGCCACCGGCCACGATCACCTCGAAGCTGGGGTTGGCGCTGAGCATCACCGCGACGTTGAGGTTGTTGGTGATCACCCGCAGCCCGCGGTGCTGCAGCAACGCACGCGCAACTTCCTCGTTGGTGGTGCCAAGGTTGATAAACAGCGAAGCATCGTCGGGAATGAAACGCGCCACACGCGCGGCGATATGCTGCTTTTCGCGGGCCTGCAGCGCTTTGCGTGCGGTATAGGCGAGATTTTCCACGCTGGAAGGCATGCTGACGCCGCCGTGATAGCGGCGCAGCACGCCGGCATCGCAGAGCAGGGTCAGATCGCGCCGGATGGTCTGCGGCGTCACCTCAAAGCGGGTGGCCAAGCCTTCCACGTCGGCAAAGCCCTGCTGCCGCACCAGCGCCACCAATTGCTCCTGGCGCGGGTTTAATGCCGGCGCCGGGACAGTCCTGTAGTGAGTCGACTCCATGCGCAGATGATCGCGCATACGCGTGAGGATGCAAACACGGTGGTACGCGCCAGTGGCTGCAGGAGCTGTGGGCTGATTGCGATCACCAGCCTGGTTAGTGCGCACATGCCGCGCGGTTTAGCGTGAAGCCTGCGACATGCCTCGACTCTGCGAGGTAGAGCGGTCTGAGGCCAGAGCTACGAGTTGAATCAAGCACGCGCTACCGACTCAGGTGGTGTGCAAAGCGATACAACCCCAGCCCCGGCAGTTTCACCACGAATGCCTGCGCCGGAACCCGCCCGCTATTGCCGAAGGTTTCGAAGCGCAGCCGCGCGCGCGGCCGACCTGCCGCGTGCAGTGCTGGCGTGCCGCTTCGAGCATGCCGAGTGGTCCGCATACGTAGACTTCGGCATTGGGCGAGAGCCGCACCAGTTCCGCAGCCAGATCGGGCGGGCCGGCGCTGTCGTCGCAGTTGCAATTGCAAACGCTCGCCCAGCAGCGCTTCCAGCGTGTCGACATAAGCCGTCGCACTGCGTGAGCGGCCGGCGTAGAGCAGGCGAAACGCGGGATGGCGACGCGCCAGCCGTTGCGCCATGCCAATGATCGGAGTGATACCGATACCACCGGCAATCAGCAGAATTTCCTCGCCGCTTTCATCCAGCGGGAAGTTGTTGTTGGGTGGCGACATTTCCACCACATCGCCCGGCGCGAGCGTCCAAATATGCAGCGAGCCGCCACCGCTGTCGGGCATCTGCCGCACTGCAATCCGGAAATAGCCATCGGCGCGCGGTTCGCCCACCAACGAATACGAGCGTACATCGTCGCGACCATGCAGCTGCACGCGGAAATTCACATGGCTACCGACCTCGAAGTGGCGCGCGGCGGTGCCAGGATCGAGCATGATTTCGCGCACGCCGGGGCAGGCATCGGCAGCACTGACGACGCGGCCGCGATGCCACTGGGTGTCTTTACGCATGAAGGGCTCCGGGCAATGAGGCGTGCCGGCCCGTGCCGGCAGTAATGGCATTGCGATGAATCGCTGTGATTGAAGGCACGGCTGGCCGCATGCGCTGTGCTCAGCCCACCATGCGCAGCGACAGATCCTGCACGCGTTGTTCCTGCGCGATCAGGCGGTCGATCACGCGCCGCGCCCACATGCCGCCGGCATCGACGTTGAGTTGTAAAAGGCCTGATCCGGGTGCGCGTCGATCGCACGTTGCTGCGCTTCCAGCACCGCCTCGTCTTCGCCGAACACGCCGGTCACCCCTTCGCGCGTGAGCGTGGTCAACGACTGGTCGTGCAGCGCGTAGTTGCGCATGAACGCCCAGAAGTAATGACAGGTGGTGTCGGTTTCGGGGGTGATGGCGTTCAGCACATAGCCGTTGACGCCCTGGCTGCGATCGCCCTCCGGCGCACCGGTGCCGGTGATGGCCACGCCCACATCGATAGCAATGGTGCCGGGTGCTTCGAAATGAATAATCTGCCAGCGATCGACCTTGCCGCGGTAGTCCAGATGGCGGGCGATCTGGCTGGCCCAGAACGGCGGCGGATCGATATTGCGCATCCAGCGCGACACTACCACGCTGCGATTGCCATGCACCACGTCGAACGGCGCTTCGGCCACTTCGTCCTGGCCGATGCTGGAGCCGTGCACGAAGGGGGCGTTACTGCCCTGCTGAAATTGTGCGAATATCGATTTGAAGTGCCGATTATCGGATTGACCGACCGACCGGCTGCGCCTACCGTGACCGCACGCTCGCTGCGCTGGAAGGGAATGCAATGGCCGAAATCGTCACTCTCGCCGACGCCGTGTCGCAGCTGATCGCCGACGGCGATTGCGTGGCGATGGAAGGCTTCACCCACCTGATTCCGCATGCGGCCGGGCACGAGGTGATGCGCCAACGCAAGCGCGACCTGCGCCTAGTGCGAATGACCCCCGACCTGATCTACGACCAATTGATCGGCGCCGGTTGTGCGGCCGCGCTGCGCTTCTCCTGGGGCGGCAATCCGGGCGTCGGCTCGCTGCACCGGTTGCGCGATGCGGTGGAACACGCCTGGCCGCAGCCGTTGCAGATTCGCGAGCACAGTCATGCCGATATGGCCAATGCCTATGTCGCCGGCGCATCGGGTCTGCCGTTTGCGGTGCTGCGGGGGTATGTCGGCTCGGACCTGCCGCGCGTCAACGACAGCATCAAGTTCCTGCAATGCCCCTACACCGGCGAAACGCTGGCCACCTCGCCGGCAGTCAATCCCGATGTCACCGTGATTCATGCCCAGCAGGCCGACCGCCGCGGCAATGTCTTGCTCTGGGGCATTCTGGGTGTGCAGAAAGAAGCCGCGCTGGCAGCGCGCAAGGTGATCGTGACGGTGGAAGAGATCGTCGACACCCTCGACGCCCCGCCCAATGCCTGCATCCTGCCGCGCTGGGTCGTCGATGCGGTGTGCCTGGTTCCCGGTGGCGCGGCGCCGTCATACGCGCACGGCTATTACGCGCGTGACAATCGCTTCTATCTGGCCTGGGATGCGATTGCGCGCGATCGTGCGACGTTTCAGGCCTGGATCCAGACGCACATTCTCGATACCGACGATTTCGCCGGTTTTCAGCGGGTTTACGCACAGTCGCAGCAGCAGGTGGCCGCATGAGCGCCTACAGCACCAATGAAATGATGACGGTGGCCGCCGCGCGCCGCCTGCCTGATGGCGCGGTGTGTTTTGTCGGCATCGGCTTGCCATCCACTGCCGCCAATCTGGCCCGGCTCACGCATGCGCCGGACGTCACCTTGATCTACGAATCCGGCCCCATCGGTGCGCGCCCGCAGGTGTTGCCCTTGTCGATCGGCGACGGCGAGCTGGCGGAGACGGCGGACACCGTGGTGTCCACGCCGGAAATCTTCCGTTACTGGTTGCAAGGCGGGCGCGTGGATGTGGGCTTTCTGGGCGCGGCGCAGATTGATCGCTACGCCAACCTCAACACCACCGTGATTGGTCCGTACGACGCACCGAAAACGCGTCTGCCCGGTGCCGGCGGCGCGCCGGAAATTGCGGCCAGCGCCAAACAGGTGTTCATCATCATTCGCCAATCCAAACGCAGTTTCGTTCCGACGCTGGACTTCATCACCACGGTCGGGCATCTGGACGGTGGCGATGCGCGGACGCGTGCCGGTCTGCGCGGCGCCGGCCCAACCGTGGTCGTCACCGACCTGTGTGTGATGGAGCCCGACCCCGTGACCTGCGAACTCACCGTGACGTCGCTGCATCCTGGAACAACGCGCGAGCAGGTCAGCGCGGCGACGGGTTGGCCGATCCGCTTCGCTGCCGACCTTGCGCAGACCACGCCGCCCAGCACCACCGAGCTGGATGCCTTGCGCGCGCTGCAGGCACGCACCGATGCCGCGCATGGTGCCCAGGCAGCGGGAGCGGAGGCATGAGCGAGGTGTATCTGATCGATGGCATCCGCACGCCGATCGGCCGTTACGGTGGCGCCTTGTCCAGCGTGCGCACCGACGACCTGGGCGCGGTGCCGATCGCTGCCTTGCTGGCGCGGCAGCGGCAGCTTGAGCCTGCCGCAATCGACGATGTGTATTTGGGCTGCGCCAACCAGGCTGGCGAAGACAATCGCAACGTCGCGCGTATGAGTCTGTTGCTGGCCGGCTTGCCCCCTTCGGTGCCGGGTAGCACGCTCAATCGCCTGTGCGGTTCGGGGTTGGATGCGATCGGCACGGTGGCGCGTGGCATTCGTGCCAACGAACTGGATCTTGCCATTGCCGGCGGTGTCGAATCGATGTCGCGCGCGCCGTGGGTGATGGGCAAGGCCGACAGCGCCTTCGCCCGCACCCAGCAGCTGGAAGACACCACCATGGGCTGGCGCTTCATCAATCCGCGCCTGCAGGCCGCCTATGGCACCGAATTGATGGGCGAAACTGCAGAGAACGTGGCGCAGCGGCATGCCATCTCGCGCGAAGACCAGGACGCCTTTGCACTGCGTAGCCAGCAACGCGTGGCGGCGGCGCAGGCGGCCGGTTTTTTCGATGGCGAAATCACCTCGGTGGCAGTGGCCGCGCGCAAGGGCGGCGATGCCAGCAGCGTCGAATACGACCAGGCGCCGCGGCCCACCACCACGGCCGAGATACTGGCCAAGCTCAAACCGGTGTTTCGCCAGCCCGGCACCGTGACAGCCGGCAATGCCTCCGGTCTCAACGATGGCGCGGCCGCATTGCTGCTGGCCTCTGCGCAGGCGGTACAGGCGCATCGGTTGACGCCGCGCGCGCGGGTGCTGGGGTTTGCATCGGCAGGTGTGGAGCCGGCATACATGGGCATCGGCCCGGTGCCGGCCACGCAGCGCTTGCTGGCGCGTTTGAACTTGCGCATCGAACAGTTCGATGCGATCGAACTCAATGAAGCCTTTGCTGCCCAGGCGCTGGCCTGCACGCGTGCATTCGGGCTGGCCGACGATGCCGAACACGTCAATGCCAACGGTGGCGCCATCGCGCTAGGGCATCCGCTCGGCATGAGCGGCGCGCGGCTGGTGCTGACCTTGCTGCGGCAGCTGGAAGCCAGCAACGGACGGCTCGGGCTGGCCAGCATGTGCATCGGGGTAGGGCAGGGTGTGGCACTGGCGATCGAGCGTCTGTAAGACCAGCTTTTGCAACCTAGCTCATCCTTCCCTCGCACCCATGTCGTTGTAGTCGCCTTGCTGCCGACGGAGATGTAAATGCGCGATCCCACCTCTGACGAAACTGCCGTCGCCACCGATCCGCTGCTCGGCTACCGCCGCAGCCGGCTCGGTACGCAGCCGGCGTATCTGCATCCGGCATACGCCTCCACCAGGTTGCGTGGGCCCACGCGTGATCCGATCGATCTGCCGGTCACGCTGTCGGAAATCACCGGCCCGCGACTGGATCGGCTCAGCTTGGGCGAGCACGCGGCGGACCTCACTGCAGGTTTCAGCGGCGCGCCGTTAGGTGAACGCATCATCGTGTCTGGCCGCGTGCTCGACGAAAACGGCAAGCCGGTCCGCAACAGCGTGGTGGAAGTGTGGCAATGCAACGCGGCTGGTCGCTACCAGCACGCAGGCGATCAGCACGACGCGCCGCTGGACCCAAACTTCCGTGGTACCGGGCAGGTGCTCACCGATGAGCATGGCCGCTACAGCTTCAAGACCATCAAGCCGGGCGCGTACCCGTGGCGTAACCACTACAACGCCTGGCGGCCGGCGCACATCCATTTTTCATTGCATGGCGATGGCATCGGGCAACGGCTGGTCACCCAGATGTATTTCCCCGGCGACCCGCTGCTGGCGCACGACCCCATCTACAACTGTGTCGACGATGCTCTGGCGCGCGAACGCATGGTGTCCAGTTTTGATTGGGAAAATGCGGTCAGCGAATATGCGTTGGCATACCGCTTCGACATCGTCTTGCGCGGTCGCAAACAAACGGTCTGGGAGTGACACGATGAGCCTGCATGCAACGCCGTCACAAACCGTCGGCCCGTATTACCGGCTCGGATTGGAGCCGCTGTATCGCGAACAGATCGCGCCCGCGCAGGCGGCAGGCGCGCCGGTGCAGATCAGCGGCTGCATTTTCGATGGTGCAGGCACGCCGGTGGCCGATGCGGTACTGGAAGTGTGGCAAGCCGATGCGGCCGGCATCTATGCGCATCCGGCCGATGCCCGCTGCGAGGCCCACGACCCCAGCTTCGACGGTTGGGGCCGTGTGCCCACCGATGCGCATGGGCGGTTTTCTTTCAGCACCATCAAGCCGGGCAGGGTGGCCGGCCCCGGTGGCAAGCTGCAGGCGGCGCATCTGACCGTCCTGGTGTTCATGCGCGGCCTGTTGCGTGGCGCCTCGACGCGGCTGTATTTCGCCGACGACCCGCAGCTGGGCAGCGACCCGATCCTGGCGTTGGTGCCGGCCGAGCGACGCGCCACCTTGCTGGCCCAACCAGGCGCAGGTGGCGCTTACGCCTGGGACATCCGTATGCAGGGCGAGGCGGAAACGGTGTTCTTCCGCTATTGATCCGTCTGCCGCTGATGAAACAGCGTGCGCGTGCCGGAGCAGTACACCGTGCTGTCTGCACGCTTCTGCGTCAACAGCTGGCGGTAGCCAGCTGCGGAAGTACCCGCTGCTGCAAAGACACCACGGCGCGGGCTGCGGGCGATGGACCGTGGCGCGTCACACGCATGCATACGCACCGATGACAGCGCGCATCGTGGCAAATACGCACATGCACTTGGTCGTGCCCATGCTTCCCATCCACACGGGGGGCACCCACATCACCCCGACAGTGGCAGGCGCGTAGGATGCATTGCCCTTTCGTCTAGTTGGCACCCTGGCACATCGGTGCGATGCTGCCGACACGCCTAGAGAGGCAATGCATGAGTGCGACATCTTCGCTGTTGGGATCCTTGTTCGGCGAGCCTGCGTGCGACGCCTTGTTCGACGATGCTGCGCGCGTGCAGGCGATGCTGCAGTTCGAATCCGCGCTGGCGGGCGCGCAGGCGCAGTGCGGGGTGATTCCAGCCGAAGCCGCGCAGGCCATCGCCGCTGCCTGCGAGGTGCGGCACTACGATGTGGCTGCGTTGGCGCAAGCCACAGCATTGGCCGGCAACCCCGCCATTGCGTTGGTCAAGGCGCTGACTGCCCAGGTCGCCGCGCACGACAGCGCTGCCGCGAGATGGGTGCACTGGGGCGCCACCAGCCAGGACGTCATCGATACCGGCACGGTGCTGCAGCTGCGTGCTGCACTCGATCTGCTGCTGCCGCGTCTGCATGCCCTGTGTGCCGAGTTGGCCGCACTGGCCGAACGCGAACGCAACACCGGCCTGCCCGGACGCACCTTGTTGCAACAGGCCGTGCCGGTCACCTTCGGGCTCAAGGTCGCCGGCTGGCTGGATGCATTGCAACGCGCGCAGCAGCGCCTGCAGGCCTTACGGAGCGATGCGCTGGTGCTGCAGTTCGGCGGTGCGGCCGGCACCCTGGCTTCGTTGCAGGAGCGTGGCCTGGAAGTGGCGCAGGCGCTGGCGAGCACTCTGGAATTGCCGCTGCCCGCGCTGCCCTGGCATACGGCGCGCGATCGCATTGTTGAAGTCGGCTGCGCGTTCGGTCTGCTGGCCGGTACGTTGGGCAAGATCGGTGGCGATGTGGTGTTGCTGATGCAGTCGGAAGTGGGCGAAGCGTTCGAGCCGGCCGCTGCCGGTAAAGGCGGCTCGTCGGCGATGCCGCATAAGCGCAATCCGGTGTCCAGCGTGGCAGCGGTTGCTGCGGCCACCCGCGTGCCCGGCCTGGTCGCCACCTTGTTCAGCGCCATGGCGCAGCCGCACGAGCGCGCGGCCGGGCAATGGCATGCCGAATGGGACACCTTGCCGCAGATTGTCTGCCTCACCGCCGGCAGCCTGGCGCAGATGCAGATGTGCCTGTCCGGTCTGGAACTGGACCGCGTGCGCATGCGTGCGCATCTGGATAGTCATGGCGGGCTGCTCTACGCCGAGGCGGCGGTGTTCGCGCTTGCGCCGCAACTGGGCAAGCCGCAGGCGCACGTGCTGGTGGAACAGGCGGTGCTGCGTGCGCGGGCGCAGCAGCGGCATTTGCGCGAGGTGCTCGGCGAGGACGCGCAGGCGCGCGCCGTGCTCACGCACGCGCAACTGCAGGCAGTGTTCGATAGCGACAGTTGGCGTGGCATGTCTTCGGTCTGGATCGACCGCGTGCTGGCTGGATCTTCTTCCTGTTGACGGTGCTCCGATGGCTTATCTCCAGTTGCCCACGCATCGCCTGCATTACCGCCTGGACGGCACCGAAGGACGCCCCTGGCTGACCTTCTGCAACTCGCTCGGCACCGACCTGCACATGTGGGACGTGCAGCTCGAAGCCTTCGCGCCGCACTACCGCATTCTGCGCTACGACCGCCGCGGCCACGGTTATTCGGAAACGCCGCCGGGTCCGTACAGCGTCGCCGACCTGGGCCAGGACGTGCTGGCGCTGTGGGACACAGTGGAGATCGCGCAAAGTGATTTCTGCGGTCTGTCGATCGGCGGCCTCACCGGCCAGTGGCTGGGCCTGCATGCAGCCCAGCGCCTGCGCCGGCTGGCGGTGTGCGCCACCGCGCAGAAGATCGGCAGCGCCGCCACCTGGGAAACCCGCATCGAGCAAGTGCGCAGCGAAGGCCTGCCGGTGCTGATCGACGCCACGCTGCAACGCTGGTTTACCCCGGAATTTGCCATCAGCCACGCGCAGCGCCTGGACATGATCGCCGCCGCCTTCGTGTCCACCTCACCGGCCGGCTACATCGCCTGCTGCCAGGCGCTCGCAGACGCGGATTTCCGCGGTGCATTGGACGGGCTGAGCCTGCCGCTGCTGGCGCTGGCGGGCGATGACGACCCGGTGTGCCCGCCATCTGACTTGCGCGAGATCGCCTATGCCACGCCGGATGGTCATTACGCCCAGGTGCCCGGCCGACACATCTGCAACCTGGAATCGCCGGCCGCGTTCAACGACGCGGTGCTCGGCTTTTTTCTTCAGGCCGACTGAGCTCCCCACCTTGCAAGGACACCCCATGCACGAAGACGAACGTTATCAAGCCGGCATGCGTGAGCGCCGGCGCGTCCTTGGCGATGCGCATGTCGACCGGGCGCTGGCCGCGCGTAGCGAATTCACCGAAGAATTTCAGGACCTGATTACCCGCTACGCCTGGGGCAGCATCTGGACCCGCGACGGTTTGCCGGCGCACACGCGTTCGCTGCTCACGTTGTCGATGATGGTCGCGCTGGGCCACGACGAAGAATTCAAACTGCACGTGCGTGCAGCGCGCAACAACGGCGTGACGCCTGCGCAGATCAAGGAAGTGCTGCTGCAAGCGGCAATCTACTGCGGCGTGCCGGCCGCCAATCACGCCTTTGCGCTGGCCAAGCCGATTCTGGAAGAACAGGCCGCCGAGGCCGGCGCAGCGCCAGCGGCGTAACCCGGGTAAGGTCGTCTTAGAGCGGCGAACAAAACGGCTGCGCTCACCGCGAGGCGGGTGCGTCCGGTGCTCGGTACGGCATGTATCACTGGCACACCAAGGTTGCTGCACGCCGTCCACATCTAACTTGATGACTGCTCGCGACGGTTTGGTTGCGGCTTTACGCCGACACGCACGCAACAACGAGTAACGATCAACCCGGATGCGTCTGCCCGAGCGCTTTCCGACTGCCGCGCGCAGGCGCATTGGCCCACGCGGAATGCATCGATGCGACTCCCCTCTGACCTGTGCCACCCATCACCGCTGCCTGCTTTGACTTAGCGCGCGCGCAGGTCATGCGCTCCGCAAGCACCGCCTGCGTCAGCGCAGAACGTTGCATTAGCTCAACAAGGTTCCCAACCGCTGCGCCGCCTGCTTCAGTGGTTCCAGCAACTGCGTCTGCATGGTCTGCAGGCTCACCCGCCCGGCCTGAGCGCCGATGTTGAGCGCGGCGATCACCTCGCCGCGCAGGTTACGTACCGGCACGGCGATCGAGCGCAGGCCGATTTCCAGTTCCTGGTCGGTCAGGCACATGCCTTCGCGGCGCGTGCGCGCCAGCACTTCCAGCAACGCCGAGGCCTGGGTCACGGTGCGATCTGTACGCGGGCGCAAGGTGGTGCGTTCCAGATACGCCTGCAAGGTGTCGCCGGGCAGCGCGGCCAGCAACACCCGGCCCATCGAGGTGCAATAGGCCGGCAGTCGCGTGCCCGGGCGCAGCCCGATCGACATGATGCGCACCGTTTCCGAACGCGCCACATACAGCAGATCGTCGCCATCCAGTACGCCCAGCGAGCAGGATTCATGCAATTGGTCGCGCAGCCCGTCCAGGACCGGCTGCGCCGCTGCGGTCATCGACGAAGAGGCCGCGTACGCGCCGCCGATTCCCAGCACGCGGGGCAGTAACACGTAGCCGCGCCCTTGCTCGCCCACATAGCCAAGCTTGGCCAGCGTATGCAGCACCCGCCGCACGGCCGCGCGCGAGATGCCGGTTTCCAGGCTGATCTGCGACATCGTCACTTCGCGCGCGTGCTGGGCGAACACGCTCAGCACCACCAGCCCGCGCCCCAGCGAGGTCATGAAGTCCGGGTCGCCCCGGGCGGCAGCGATCTGCTGCATCAGCTCATGCGGCAGGCCGCGATCGCTACCGGCCGCAAGCACGGCGGCGGGAGGTTTGCGGCGGCTGGAGGCGGGCTCTGGCATAGCAGTGCGGCAGCAGACAGGTGCCTGCATGGTAAACGCTCACGCCACGGCATGCCCCGGCGCACAGTGTGTGCGTCGGGCATATAAGCGCTTCACCCTGCTTGTCGCATAATCGCCGCTGGCTTGTTACGGATCGGTGCTCCTAGTCCATGAAAACCCCCAAGGGCCTGCAGCCGCTGATCGACGACGGCATCATCGATGAAGTGTTGCGACCACTGAAGAGCGGCAAGGAAGCATCCGTCTATGTGGTCAGCACAGGCGCCGACGTCCTGTGCGCCAAGGTCTATAAGGACATGGCGCAGCGCAGCTTCCAGTCGCGCGTGCAATACCAGGAAGGGCGCAAGGTGCGTGGTAGCCGTCAGGCGCGCGCGATGGGCAAGGCCACCAAATTCGGCCGCAAGGAAGCCGAAACCGCCTGGAAGAACACCGAAGCCGAGGTGCTCTATCAATTGATGGATGCCAGCGTGCACGTGCCCAAACCGCGCGGTCATTTCCACGGCGTGCTGCTGATGGACCTGGTCACCGACGAAGCCGGCCACAGCGCGCCGCGCTTGGGCGAAGTGGATCTTGAACCGGACCAAGCCCGTGTCTTCCATACCAGCCTGATCGGCGACGTGGTCAAGATGCTCTCGCTCGGCCTGGTGCACGGCGATCTGTCCGAATACAACGTGCTGGTCTCGCCCGATGGCCCGGTGCTGATCGATTTCCCGCAGGTGGTCAGCGCCGCCGGCAACAACGCCGCGCGCGACATGCTGCTGCGCGACGTGCACAACCTGCGCGATTGCCTCGGCCGTTTCGCACCGGAGCTGCGGGAGACCTATTACGGCGAAGAGATGTGGGCGTTGTTCGAAAAAGGCGAACTGCGCCCGGACAGCGTGTTGACTGGACGCTTCAAGTTCGACACTCGCCGCGCCGATGTGCGCGCCATCCGTGCCTCGATTGAAGATGCACGCCAGGAAAACCTGATTCGTCAGCAAGGCCGTGAAGCGGCGGCGCAAGACGAAGACTAGGAATCGCCCGCAAGCCGACTGCGCCAACCGCCGGGCGCGCAGTCGGTAGCGCATTCGCCGCGGTGCAGTGCAGCAAATATCCAGCTCGCACGGCGTCGCTTATAGCTCGTCGCTAGCCGCCCAATGTGTGCCGTCTTAGCCCGATTGCGCGGAAATTGTGGGTTTGCGCATGAGTCCGCAGCAATCCGGCCAAGCCCGCTGACACTAGTTCGCGATTTAAATAGTGATGGTTCATAGCAATCTGGCAAGCTCGACCATTGTTTACCGGAGAGTTCGTCATGTCGTTTGATCCTGATGTCGTGCGCCTGTTCGCCCAGATTCAACAGGCGGCGCAGCCGCCCATGGAAACCCTGTCGATCGAAGCCGCGCGCGCGAGGATGCGCGCGGTAGGCGCGCGGTTCGGTTTCCCGCGCGTGGAAATGGCCGAGGTGCGCGATCTGCAGGCCGATACCGCCACCGGTGCGGTGCCGCTGCGCTTGTATCGCCCCGCAGGGCTGGCGGCCGACCATGCGCCGACCTGCCTGTTCGTGCACGGCGGCGGTGGTCTGGTGGGCGATCTGGAGTCGCATGACGATGTGTGCCGACAACTGGCGGCGCGCGCTGGCTGTCAGGTGCTGGCGATCCACTACCGTCTCGCCCCCGAGCACCCGGCGCCGGCCGGCGTGGAAGATGTCATCGCGACGTTGCATTGGTTGGTTGCCCACCCCGACACGGTCGGCGCCGATGTGCAGCGGCTTGCCATCATCGGCGACAGCATCGGCGGCGCCATGGCCGCGGTTGCCGCACTGGCTGCGCGCGACGCTGGAATTGCCTTACGTTGCCAACTGCTGATCTATCCGCTGACCGATGCACGCGAAGACAGCGGCGTCTATCCATCGCGCGCGCTCAACGCCAATCTGCCGCCACTGACTGCGGCGGCGGTGGAATTCTTCAACCGCCATCTGCTGCCCGACATGGCAGTTGCCAACGACTGGCGTGTCTCGCCGATGCTGGCGCCGGATGTCGCCGACGTTGCGCCTGCGTTGGTGGTGGTCTGCGACCGCGACATGCTCTACGACGAAGGCTGCGCCTATGCCGACCGCCTGCGCGCCGCCGGTGTGGAGGTCACCCTGCATAGCTTCCCAGGCATGATCCACGGCTTCGTCAACCTGGGCAGCATCTTGCGCGCTGCCGGCGAAACGCTGGACCTGGCGGCATTGACGCTACGTCAGCGCCTGCTGCCGGCGATCGAGCGCAGGGCCGCCTGACGACCTGCGGTAGCCGTGCAAAAGCAGTCGCTGCCGCAGCATTGGCGCGTTGGTCCACCGCCCGATGCGTTTGTCACCAGGGGGGCTAACAAAACGTAGCGAGCAGTTGCGCCCGCCTTGGTCGACTCAGATCGCCGTTGCTCGTCCAATTCTTCGGGAATCGGGACATGTCATCGTTCGCGACGGCTCGAAGCGGCGACCGCTGTCTCAGTGCAAGGCATTGCAGACGGTCGCTGACGACGGGCAGCGACCGTCGCGTCCTCACGCCACCCGGCTGCGCCGCGCACGCTCCAGATGCACCAGCAGCAGCGAGATCGCCGCCGGGGTCATGCCGGGAATGCGTTGTGCCTGACCGATATGCTGGGGCCGCACGCGCTCGAGTTTCTGTTGCACTTCGATCGACAGGCCGCGTACCACGGCGTAATCGAATCCATCGGGGATCGGCGTGGTTTCGTGACGCTGCTGGCGCGCGATATCGTCGCGCTGCCGATCCAGATAGCCGGCGTACTTGACGCTGATCTCGACCTGCTCGGCCACCTGCGCATCGTCCACGCCCGGCCCCAGCGTCGGCACCCGCATCAAGGTGACGTAGTTGAGTTCGGGGCGCTTGATCAGGTCCAGCACGTTGGTTTCGCGGCTGACCGTCACGCCCAGCGCGTCGGCGACCTCGCGGCCCAGCGCATTGCCCGGTGTCGCCCAGAGCGTGGACAACCGCGCCGTTTCGCGCTGCACGGCCTCTTGCTTGGCCGAGAACCGCGCCCAGCGCGCGTCGTCCACCAGACCCATCTCATGGCCGACGCCGGTCAACCGCGCATCGGCATTGTCCTCGCGCAGCTGCAGCCGGTATTCGGCGCGGCTGGTGAACATGCGATACGGCTCGGTGGTGCCATGGGTAATCAGATCGTCGACCAACACGCCCAGGTAGGCTTCGTCGCGACGCGGCGACCACGCCGGCAGCCCCTGAACGTGGCGCGCTGCGTTGAGCCCGGCGAGCAGACCCTGTGCAGCGGCCTCTTCGTAACCGGTGGTGCCGTTGATCTGCCCGGCGAAGAACAGCCCGCCCACCGCCTTGGTTTCCAGCGAGGCCTTGAGCCCGCGCGGGTCGAAGAAGTCGTATTCGATGGCATAGCCGGGGCGGGTGATATGCGCCTGCGCAAAGCCATGAATCGATCGCACCAGCGCCAGCTGCACGTCGAACGGCAGCGAGGTGGAGATGCCGTTGGGATAGATCTCGGCCACTTCCAGACCTTCGGGCTCGACGAAGATCTGGTGGCTGGTCTTCTCGGCAAAACGCACCACCTTGTCTTCGATCGACGGGCAGTAACGTGGGCCGATGCCTTCGATCTGCCCCGAATACAGCGGCGAGCGATGCAGCGCGTTGCGAATGATCTCGTGGGTTTGCTCGGTGGTCTGGGTGATCCAGCAGCTGACCTGACGCGGATGGTCGCTGACCTGGCCCATGAACGACATGACCGGCAGCGGGTCGCCGCCGGGTTGTTCGACCATCACGCTGTAGTCGAGCGTGCGCCCATCAATGCGCGGCGGCGTGCCGGTCTTGAGTCGGTCGATCGCGAACGGGCGCTCGTGCAGGCGCGCGGCCAGCGTGGTGGCCGGCGGGTCGCCCATGCGCCCGGCCGCGTACTGGGTTTCGCCGACATGGATCTTGCCGGCCAAAAACGTCCCGGCGGTCAGCACCACCGACGGCGCTTCGAAGCGCAGCCCGGTTTGGGTGATGACGCCGCGCACGCTGTCGGCTTCGGAGGTGCCGTTGTGGATGATCAGATCGTCCACTGCCGCCTGGAACACGGTCAGGTTGGGCTGGGCCTCAACGATGCAGCGGATCGCATTACGGTACAGGTTGCGGTCGGCCTGGCAGCGGGTGGCACGCACCGCCGGCCCCTTGGAGGCGTTGAGCGTGCGCCACTGGATGCCGGCCAGATCCGCCGCGCGTGCCATGGCCCCGCCAAGCGCGTCAATCTCCTTGACCAGATGGCCCTTGCCGATCCCGCCGATGGCCGGGTTGCAGCTCATCGCGCCCACCGACTCGATGTTGTGGGTGAGCAGCAAGGTGCGGGCACCGGCGCGGGCAGACGCCAGGGCGGCCTCGGTGCCGGCATGGCCGCCGCCGATCACGATGACGTCGTAGCGATAGAAGGAGTCGGACATGGGCGTGGACCAGGAGCGGGAAAAGGAAAACGGCCGCGGAAGTATCGGCTGAAGGACGGGCGAGGTCACTCGTTCGCTACAAATTGTGATGAATATCACAATTTACGTACGTGACCCTCAAGTTGGCATGTTTCGTGCGGATATCCCTACTGCACCCGTCGTGGCATTGCGACATGGGCGCAAAGGCTGGAATTGGAACAGGGGCCAGCCGCGCGTGCGATGGGGTAGCGTAAGGGTCGGTAGTCGGGGGACTGCCGACCCTTATTTTTTTAAGGTTTCTACGAAATGGCGCACGCGCCCGTTCCGCTGCAGCCTGCTTGGCAACCATCGAAACAAAAACAGAAAGCCCCGGCATGCCGGGGCTTTCTGTGTTGTAGGCGCCGATATCCGACAGGGCCGGAACAGGGGGGATCCAGATTTCCCTGTCGGACATCGACATAAGTCGTCAGTGAGGCTGGCCCGGTCAAAAAATGACGTGGCGGGTCACACAGAGCACCTAGCTTGCGGCCAATCGTCAGCTGAACGCAAGCCCCCAATATCGCCAAGTGTGGGCCAGGTCGCAGTCAGCCTCTTACGGAATCTGTTCGCGTGTGTTGCGCGGCGCGGTTTGCCGCTGGATCTCGCGAATGACGCGCGGCGGCGCGCCGATACGCGGTGGCGGCCGCGACGGCGGCGCGCCGGTTGCCGGCGGGCGATTGGGTTGCTGCGGCCGCGAGCCGCCGGGGCGCTGCCCGTTGTTGAACGAGCCGTTCGGCCGCGGCGGACGGTACTGCGGACGGCGATCGTACTGCCGGTAGTAGTAGCCGCCACCACCGCGATAGACCGGATACACAGGGTAGTCGTACAGGCCGATCGACCCGGCGCCATATCCATATGGCAAACCATACGGGTTGCCGTAGAAGTACGGGGAGTAGCCGGGCGGATAGCGATACTGCACGGCAGGCGCACCACGGTAATAGCCGCCCGACCCACCGTCGGTGTAGTCGTAGGTTGCGCAGCCGCCCAGGGCCAACAGCCCGGCGGCGAAGATCAGACGGAATTTCATGGATGGTGCCCTCCTGCAACCATGGTGCCACTGTCGAACCGATGCATTGAATCGGTCCTTAATTGTGCGGCATTGCGACGCTTTGTCATCGATCCAGCATGCGCGGCGGCACTGCGTGCGACCCGTGAAGAGGAGGCGATACGTTAATCTTGCAGGCATGATCGAGACGGTCCCCCTTGCCCATTCCGACGTCCTGCAGGCCGCTGCGCGGATTGCGCCGCACTGCGCGCCGACACCGTTGCTGACATCGCACAGTCTGGACGCGCTCAGCAGTGCGCAGTTGTTCTTCAAGGCCGAGCATTTGCAGCGCAGTGGCGCATTCAAGTTCCGCGGTGCCTGCAATGCCGTGTGGTCGCTGCCGGATGAGCTGGCTGCGCATGGTGTGGTCACGCATTCCTCCGGCAACCACGGCGCGGCGCTGGCGCTTGCCGCACGCACGCGCGGCATCGGCTGCCATGTGGTGGTGCCCGAGGGCGCGGTGGCGGCCAAGCTGGCCAATATCTCCCGGAACGGCGCCACGTTGTGGCGTTGCGCGCCGACCATCGCGGCGCGGGAACAGATGTGCGCCGAGGTGCAGGCCGGCAGTGGCGCCACGCTGGTGCACACGTATACCGATCGTGCAGTGATCGCCGGGCAGGGCACCGCCACGCTGGAGCTGCTGCACCAAAGCGGCGGGCTGGATGTGCTGGTGGCGCCGGTCGGCGGTGGTGGGCTGGCGGCCGGCGCCGCACTGGCGCTGCAGTCCTCGCCGGACTGCGAGCTGGTACTGGCCGAGCCGGCCGGCGCAGCCGACACCGCGCGTTCGCTGGCGGCCGGGCAGCGGCTGGTCGATTTCGTGCCGGACACCATTTGCGATGGCCTGCGCGGCACCTTGGGCGCGCCCAACTTCGCAGTGCTGCAGCGCGCCGGGGCACAGGTGATCACGGTGGACGATGCGGCGGTCGTCCAGGCGATGCGGCTGGTCTGGCAGTTGCTCAAGCAAGTGGTCGAGCCGTCTTCGGCGATCGCCCTGGCCGCGGTCCTGGCCCAGCCGGCACGGTTTGCCGGGCGGCGGGTGGGGCTGATCCTGTCCGGCGGCAATGTCGATCTGGATGCCTTGCCTTGGGCCGCGGCGTGAGCAGGCGCTCACGCGGGCTTGGCCTGTGGGGCTGGGGCTGGCGGTTGTGCATGCTGGCGCTGATCTGGCTGGTGGCCGTGGCAGGCTGGATCGTGTGGATCGGCGACCGCGATCAGGCCGCACCGGCCGATGTGATCATCGTGCTGGGTGCGGCCGCCTACGATGCGCGCCCTTCGCCGGTGTTCGAAGAACGCATCCGGCACGCATTGGACCTGTACGCGCAGGGCTACGCGCCGCGGCTGTTGTTCACCGGTGGCTTCGGCAACGGCGCACGCTTTGCCGAATCGCAGGTGGCCCGACGCTACGCGCTGCGCCACGGCATTCCGCCGGAGGCCATCGTGATCGAAACCACCTCGCGCACCACCCGGCAGAACCTGCAACAGGCGCGCACGCTGATGGAGCGGCACGGCCTGCATCGGGCGATCATCGTCAGCGACCCACTGCACATGGCGCGCGCGCTGCGGCTGAGCCAGGAACTGGGTATCGACGCGCTGGCTTCGTCCACGCCGAGCACGCGGTTTCGCAGCTTCCACACCAGCTGGCGCTTCCTGTTGCAGGAGGTGTATTACTTCCACCGCGATCTGGTGGTGCAAGGGTCGTGACCGCAGGCCTATGATGCGGCTTTCCCAGCGGGCAGGTTCGAGCATGAGCGAGACCCATCGGCAACACGCCATTGGCCTGGTGCAGGCCTACTACGCAGCCTTCAACCGTGGCGATTGGGACGGCATGTTGGCGTTTCTGGCCGAGGACGTCGCCCACGACCTCAACCAAGGTCCGCGCGAAATCGGCCGCAACGCATTTGCCGCGTTCCTGCAGCGCATGAACGACAGCTACCGCGAGCAATTGCGCGATGTGGTCGTCATCGCCAACGACGATGGCACCCGGGTCGGTGCCGAGTACGTGGTGCATGGCGTCTATCACACCACCGACGAAGGCCTGCCGGAGGCCAACGGGCAGACCTATGTGCTGGTGGGCGGTGCGTTCTTCGACGTGCGCGGCGACAAGATCACCCGCGTGACCAACTACTACAACCTGCAGGAATGGATTGCGCAGGTATCGCGCTGAGCGCATCGACCAGCGCTGCGTAGCAGCGCACCTGGGCGCGATGAGGCGTTATCGACGACGACGCTCGCGCCCGGGTGCGCTCCTACGCGGATAGGCGGGGATTACAGCAACACGATCCCGACCACCACCAGGATGAAGATGCTCCACTTGAGCACCTGGTACAGCGGGTTGTTGCGTTCCTTCAGCGCCTTGGCCTTGAGGCGGGCGGCGTAGAAATAGCGGAACACGCGATTGATGCCGCCGGTCTTGTCGCCTTCCTGATTGGGCGAGGCGCCGGCCGAGAGCAGGCTGCGGCCGACGAAGCGGTTCACCGCCGCCGCCCAGCGCCAACGCATCGGGCGTTCGATATCGCAGAACAGGATGATGCGGTCCTGGTCGGTGTCGTTGCGCGCGTAATGGATATAGGTCTCGTCGAACATGGTCCACTCGCCATCGCGCCAGCTGTGGCGCTGGCCGTCGACGTCGATGAAGCACCGGTCGTCGTTCGGTGTGGCCAGGCCCAGGTGCAGGCGCATGGAGCCGGCGAACGGGTCGCGGTGCGGGCGAAGTTCGCTGCCCGGCGGCAGCTCGGCGAACATCGCGGCCTTGACCGTGGGAATGGATTTCAGCAGGGCGGTGGTTTGCGGACACAATTCGGCGGCAGACGGATGCGCGGTGCCGTACCACTTCAGATAGAAGCGCTTCCAGCCACGCCGGAAGAACGAATTGAAGCCGATGTCGGTATAGCCTTCGGCAGCGCGGATCTTCTGCATCTGTTGCAACGCCACCGCTTCGTCGCGGATCAGTGGCCAGCTCGCGCGCAGCGGCGCCAGCTCGGGAAATTCCTTGCCCGGGTCGATGAACGGGGTAGTCGGCACCCGCGAACACAGGTACATCAGTGTGTTGATCGGGGCCATGAAGGTGGAATGGTCCAGCAACTGCCGGCTGAGCCGGTGCCGCACGCGACCGCGATAATGGATGTAGAGCGCCGATGCGATGAACAGCGCGATGAGGAGCCACTTCAACATGAGGGAGGCCGATTGGGGGCGGGGGGCCGCAAACGTGAGAGTGGCTGCCAAGAAACGCACGCAGCACTGCTGCGTCGTGTCGGTAGCCACCATCGAACAAGGTAAGCCGCAACGAAGGAAGTGCGGCCGGTCACTTCAGAATTCTAGCAAGTGTCACCGCCGAGCCTGACCACGGAGCAGTGGCATGGGCGCAATACGCTGTGTCTCACCGGCAGTGGATGCGCGCGGACCGGCGTTCTGTACCGCCGTTCAGTCGATGCGGCGGCGGATCGGGATGGCGCTGACCGGCACGCTGGCGACCTCATGCCCGTGTTCGCGGATGGGCGCGCCCGGCGCCGGTGCCCAGGCATGGGCGTAGATCACTTCCCAGGAGCTGGGCAGGGTGCCGTCCGGTCGCCGTAGCGGTTCGTAGGCAGCGCTGGCGGCCGCGAAGCGACCGCGTCCGGTCAGGGTGGCGCGGCGGTTGCTGAGCGCATTGGTTGCTCCCATCGCACGCAGCTCGCGCATCAGTGCGGGCAGATCGTTGTAGGTCAGGGTGAACAGGTCGCGGTCCAGCACCGGGTCGCGGAAGCCGGACATCAGCAAGGCATCGCCGAACTGCGCAATTGGCGGAAAGCGGCTGACGTGCGGAGCCGGGTCGGCCTGCGCGAAGGCCTCACGCAATTCGATCAGTGTTTCCGGGCCGAAGGTGGAACACAGCAGCAGCCCGCCTGGGCGCAGCGCGCGGCGGAAACCGGCAAACACGGCCGGCAGGTCTTCTACCCACTGCAGGCATAGATTGCTGAAAATGACATCCACGCTGCCGTCGGCAACGGGCAGCGCGCGCGCGTCGGCGCACACCTGTGCGAACGGCTTCCACCAGCCGGCGGCCTTGCGCGCCTGGCGCAGCATCGGCATGGCCTGATCGAGCGCGATGACCTGCGCCTTGGGCCAGCGCTTCTTGATCGCGCCGCTGGCATGACCGGGGCCGGCGCCGACATCCAGCACCACCTTGGGCACCTGCGCGCCCAGGTAGTCGAGCGATTCGAGCAGGCGCGCTTCCGCTTCGCGCTGGAGTGCGGCGGCGGCGGTGTAGGTGCTGGCGGCACGCGCAAAGGCGCGCCGGACGTGGCGGGGGTCGAAAGTACTGTTCATGGCGCCGCTATTGTCACCGCTGGCAGAGGCGGAGGGAATCGATGTGTGGTGCGCGACGCTGCGCTAGAAGGTGCCGGGATAGCTGCCGCCATCGATGAGCAGATTCTGCCCGGTGATGTAGCCGGCCTGCGCGCTGCACAGGAAGGCGCAGGCAGCGCCGAATTCGTCCGGCTCGCCAAAACGTGCGGCGGGAATGCCCGCACGCTTGCGCTCGGCGACATCGTCGGCGGTGCTGCCCTGTTGGTGCGCGATGGCGGCGAAATTGCCGCGCAGCCGGTCGGTGGCGAACTGCCCGGGCAACAGGTTGTTGATGGTGACGTTGTCGGTGACGGTGCTGCGCGCCAGCCCGGCGACGAACCCGGTGAGGCCGGCACGCGCGCCGTTGGATAGGCCAAGGATGTCGATCGGCGCCTTCACCGCGCTGGAAGTGATGTTGATGATGCGGCCGAAGCGGCGTGCGCGCATGCCATCGACGGTGGCGCGGATCAGTTCGATCGGCGCCAGCATGTTGGCGTCCAGCGCGCGCAGCCAGTCCTCGCGTTCCCACTGACGAAAATCGCCCGGCGGCGGGCCACCTGCGTTGTTGATCAGGATGTCGATCTGCGGGCAGGCGGCGCGTGCGGCGCTGCGTCCTTCCGGCGTGGCGATATCGGCGACCACGCTGCGCACCTCGCCAGCGCCGGGAAGCGCGCGCAACGTGTCGGCGGCCTGTTCCAGCACCTCACGGCCGCGTGCGGCGATCACCACATTGACGCCTTCGCTGGTCAATGCACGTGCGCAGCCCAAACCCAGCCCTTTGCTTGCGGCGCAGACCAACGCCCAGCGGCCGGCAATTCCCAAATCCATGCGATGTGCCCCTCGATCAGCGATGTCGCATGATCGACGATCCGCTCACGGCACGGACGCAACGAAGCGTTGCAGTGCCTCGCTCACCTGATCCGCATGACCGAGAAACGGCGCGTGGCCACCACCGGCAATGGTGAGCGCCTGCGCGTGCGGGTTGAGCGCGGCGGCGGCATGCATGCCGGCGGCAGGCACCAGGCGATCGCGTTGCCCGGCGATCCACAGGCTGGGACGTGCGAGCTGCGGCAAGGCGCGGCGAAGATCGGTGCGCTCAAGCAGGGTGAGCCCCTGCTGCAAGGCCTCTGGCGCCGGTTCGCCGCGCGCGGTGAGCGTCTCGCGCAGGCTGCGCAGTTCGCTGCGTGCATGTGCCGAGCCGAGCGTGTCCAGCGCAAGAAAACGCTCCAGTGTTCCGCGATAGTCGCGCAATAACTCGGTGCCGAACTGCACGAACACCTCGCGCTGGACGGCATCGGGCCAATCGTTGCCACGCACGAAGCGCGGCGTTGCAGCGATCATCGCCAGCCCGCGCACCTGCGGCAGGGTGGCGGCTGCATGCAGCGCAAACAGCCCGCCCAGCGACCAGCCGAGCCACACCGCCGGCTGCGTGGCGGCCGCAATCTCGGCAACTACGTAGGGAAGCGCCAGCGGTGTGCTGTCGTCGCGACTGAAGCCGTGTCCGGGCAGGTCGACCAGATGCAATTGATAGTGCGGTGCCAGGCGTTCTACGAGCGGTGCGAACACGCCGCCGTGCAGCGCCCAACCATGCAGAAGAACCAGCGCAGGCCCGTGGCCGATGACATCGATATGCATGCGTGCATTGTCGCCGATTGTTGCGTGCCGCTACGCGTTGATCGAGACGCGCGCTGCTACGACAGGGTCCAGAAAGACTGGATGCTGGTGGCTTTGTCGCCAATTGCAGGTTGTCGGCTGGCGCTTGGGTGTGTAGGTAGGGCGCTGCTACGGCGCGCCGGCGTCAGTACGTGGCGGTTGCACGCAGTGCGCTGATCTTCGGGGCCAGCAACGCCCACTGCGCGCGCGCGTCACTGCGCCAATACCAACGCGCCGGCCAGCACCAGCGACGTGCACATCGCGCCTGGATCGTGGCCGCCAACCAGTCGGGATCGAACCCGTCCCAGACGCCGGCCGCGCTGCGCAGATTACCGATCAGCACCGGATGCACTTCGTGCAACAACATCGTGCGCAGCTGTTCCAGGGTGCATGGTGAGGTGGCTAAAACGTGCGCAATGCTGTCGTCGTCGTCGTCGTCGTCGCGACTGTCGCTGTCCAGATACAAGCGCGATAACGCTTCCCACACGCGGCGTGCGCCGCTGTGGCTGTGCCTGCGTCCGTAGCTGGTATCGCTGGCGACATGTCAGTGCACGGACGTCGTCGGATGCGAGTACGCGTCCGCTGCACAGCTGCTGCAATGCCTGCAGCCCCTGTCGCAATGAAAAGTCACTGCAGGGGTGTCGCCTGCCACACGCACCCGGTATGCGATCAATGCATCGGTTGGGTGGCCCGCGCTATTTCAGCGTAAGCCATGCACAAACCGCAGTGCGCCTCAGGCAGACGCAGGCAGCGGCTGCCGGCTCACCACATCGCGCGCCTGCACGATGGCGTCGATCAGCGCCTGCACCTGCTGCGGCGTATGCAACGCGGACAGCGTCACGCGCAAGCGCGCCTTGCCTTCGGGCACGGTAGGCGGACGAATGGCGCCGACCATGAAACCTGTCTGTTCGAGTGCGGCCGACATCGCCATCACGGTGACTTCTTCGCCGAACAGCAACGGCTGGATCGGTGTGTCAGAAGCCATCAATTCGAAGCCATGCTTGCGCGCGCCATCGCGAAACGCAGCGATCAATTCGACCAGGCGCGCACGCCGCCAATCGTCGCGACGCGCCAGGCGCACGGCTGCCAGGGTGGCGGCGACCTGCGCTGGCGGCAACGCAGTGGTGTAGATATACGGACGCGCGGTTTCGGCCAGATGGCGCACCAGCGCCTCATCGCCTACCACCACCGCACCGTAGCCACCGAGCGCCTTGCCCAGGGTCACCAACTGCAATGGCACTTCGGCCACGCCCAGCCCCGCATCGGCCACGCAGCCGCGGCCTTGCGGGCCGAGCACGCCAACACCATGCGCGTCGTCCACATAAAAAAGCGCTTCCTGCATGCGGGCCACCAGGCTCAACGCGCGCAGCGGCGCGACATCGCCATCCATGCTGAAAACACCGTCGCTTACCAGCATCGCCGCACCCTCGGGCGAACCCTTGAGCTGACGCATGGCGCCTTCCACATCCAGATGCGGATAGCGCCGCAGCCGGCAACCGGCCAGCCGTGTGGCGTCGAGCAGGCTGGCGTGATTGAGCCGGTCCTGCACGCAGACATCGTCTTCTTCGCTGAGTAGAGCCTGCTGCACCGCCAGATTGGCGATGAAGCCGCTGCCGAACAGCAACGCCGATGGATAGCCCAGCCAGTCGGCGATTTCGCGCTCGAGCGTTTCGTGCGCGGTGTGGTGGCCGCAGATCAGATGCGAGGCGGTGGCGCCGGCGCCATCGCGGGCCGCGGCATCCTGCAGCGCGGCGACCACTTCGAACTGTTGCGACAGACCCAGATAGTCGTTGGAGCAGAAACCGGTCAACCAGCGGCCGTCGATTTCCAGCCGCACGCCATCGCGGCGGCCCACCTGTCGCCGCACCCGCACCCGTTCCTGGGCCACACGCAATTTACGCAGCGACGAAATGCGTTCGTGCAGATCGGGGCGAGCCATGGGGGCGTTCAACGGCAGAGAAGGGCTGCTAGCGTAGCGTGCCGGGCTCAGTGCGCCCAGCCGGCACCGACGACCGGTGCCGGGCGCGGGCTCAGGCGGCGTGCTCGCAGGCCGCGCTGCGGGTGATCTCCGCATGCACGGTGCCAGGGTGATCGCGCTCGGCCGCATCGACAGTGATTTGCATGGGGCGCAGGCCCAGGCGCTGGAACAGGGCCTGGTCGCGCTCGGTGTCCGGGTTGCCGGTGGTGAGCAGTTTTTCGCCGTAGAAGATCGAGTTGGCACCGGCCAGGAAGCACAGCGCCTGCAGTTCGTCGCTCATCGCTTCGCGGCCGGCGGACAGGCGCACCATCGACTTGGGCATGACGATGCGGGCAACGGCGATCATGCGCACGAACTCGAACGGATCCAGCTGCTGGGTGCCATGCAGCGGGGTGCCGGGCACCTGCACCAGCTGATTGATCGGCACCGAATCCGGATGCGCCGGCAGCGTGGCCAGCGCCAGCAGCAAACCGATGCGGTGGTCGCGGGTTTCGCCCATGCCGACGATGCCGCCGCAGCAGGTCTTCAGACCGACATCGCGCACATGCTCCAGCGTGTTCAGGCGATCCTGGTACTGGCGTGTGTGAATGATGGAGTCGTAGTAATCCGGCGCGGTGTCCAGATTGTGGTTGTAGTAGTCCAGCCCGGCATCCTTGAGCGCACGCGCCTGGCCGGCGTCGAGCATGCCGAGTGTGGCGCAGGTTTCCAGACCCATGGCCTTCACCTCGCGGATCATCGCGGCAACCTTCGGAATGTCGCGCTCCTTGGGCGAGCGCCAGGCGGCGCCCATGCAGAAGCGCGAAGCACCGGCGGCCTTTGCCTGGCGCGCTTTTGCCACGACCTCTTCGGTCTCCATCAGCTTCTGCGCGGTCACGCCGGTGTCGTAGCGCTGCGCCTGCGGGCAATAGGCGCAGTCTTCCGGGCAACCGCCGGTCTTGACCGACAGCAACGTGGAGACCTGCACTTCAGCGGGATCGAAATGGGCGCGATGCACGCTGGCGGCGCGATGCAGCAGCTCCGGAAATGGCAGATCGAACAGCGACTGCAGTTCTTTGTGATCCCAGTCATGGCGGACGACAACAGACATCGGAGTTTCCTGACAGTCAGCGGCTTGTAAGCCAGGCAGTCTGGTGAGCATGGAAGAGGCTGTCAACTTTAGAGAGGTTCGATCGGTTTACAGGTGGCCGCAACGGCTGCTGCGGCTGTTGCTGCCGAGCCTGTGTCTGGTCTGCGCAGAGGCCGGTACGCCGGATGTCGATCTGTGCCCCGCGTGTCGCGCCGCCTTGCCGAATCATGGCCATGCCTGCCTGTGCTGCGCCACCCAGCTGTTCGCCTCCGATGGGGTGGCGCTGTGCGGGCAATGCCTGCAGGAACCACCACCGCTGCAGCGGGTGCATGCCTGCTTCACCTATCGCTGGCCGGTGGACGGGCTGCTGCGGCGATTCAAATTCCATGAGGATCTGGCGGCGGGCCGCCTGCTCAGCGACCTGATGGCCCGGCGCTGTGCGGGTTTGCCGCGCCCGCAGGCGTTGGTGCCGGTGAGCCTGCACCGGCAGCGCTTGCGCCAGCGCGGCTACGACCAGGCGCTGGAGATGGCCAGGCCGCTTGGCCGCGCGCTGCAGCTGCCGTGCCTGCCGTTGCTGCGCCGCGTGCGCGCGACCGCGCCGCAATCCGAACTGGACGCGATCGAGCGGCAGCGCAATCTGCGCGATGCGTTTGTTGCCCGCGGTGCGTTGCCGGCGCATGTAGCGCTGGTGGACGACGTGATGACGACCGGCGCGACACTGCACGCCGCGGCGAAGGCATTACGCAAGGCGGGGGTGCAACGGGTGGATGCGTGGGTCTGCGCGCGGGTGCCGTGACCGCGATTGAGATTGCGGCGGTCTGCTTGCGCGGCTGCGTCCGTACCTCACCCCAACTCCTCTCCCGCAGGAGAGGGGAGAAAACTGCGCCACTCGCCACAAAACCTTTACCAGAAAGGCTTTCGGGACAATTTTTAGTTTTCGGGGGATGGGCAAAAATAGCCTTAACCGATTCGCACCGCCTATTTGCGCCTGAGCCATAATATCGAGGTCGAAGTCCTTCGCTCATGCGGATAGGTGTTCGCCAGCCGGGAATCCGCACTGCCGCTGATAGCATATCTTTGAAAAATTTTAAATATGATCAGGATATCTTTTTAAATTGAAAGGCGAACCTGAATGAAGACGACGGCCACTTGCAAATCCGGCTATGTGGGCGGTGAAAATTCGCGGCCCGACACCCCGGAACCCGATAACAGAGTTGAGGTCCGGAGCAACACCTCGCCCCAGGGCGCCCTGTCGGGTCTCGCCAGGCGCCCGCAACGGGAAACCGAAGGCGGCGAGCCGCGCCGTGCCTCTTCCTCCCTCGTCCGATCGAGCAGTTACCCGTCGATCACCAAACCGGAGAAACTGGAAAACCAGAAACGGCCGACCATGATTTTCGACTCGGTCGAACCGAGCCGAATTCGATCCACCACCAACCTCGCCGCACTCGACGGTATCAATCAGGAGGGACTTGATCGCATCAGCATGACCGGTATCGAGCAGTTTTCCGAAGCGCAACTGGATGACGTGATCAAGAGCGCGTATCCGAAAACGGTCGTGGTGATCGATACGCGCCAGGAAGCGCATGGCTTCGTCAGCGGCAAGCCGGTTTCCTGGATGGCGCTAGACAACAAGAATTGGGGTAACGTGGACAAGCCGATGGCCGACATCGAGTCCAAGGAAGAAAAGAAGCTCTCGAAATGGGTCCGCAAGAACGACGGGAAGGAAGTGTCGATCCCCAACGGCAGCACTGCGAAGGTCAAGCGCGCGGCGGAGCCGCTCACCCTTTCCGTGTCGAGCGACGAGGTGGAGACGGAAAAGCGGCTAGTCACGCGCAAGGGCGGCATATACATCCGCGTGCCCGTGCCCGATCACGCCGCGCCGGACGAAGATGCCCTCGCGCATTTCGCGGCGAGCACGCGCAGCGTCGTGATGGACAAGGGCCTGGAAAACGTCCACTTTGTGGTTCACTGCCGAGGCGGCATGGGGCGCACCACGATGTTCATGAGCGCGCTCGACATGCTCACGAATGCTGGCGACGTGCCGATGAAGGAGATCGTCGATCGGCAGGTGAAACTGCGCCAGCGCGACGAAGGCTCGATCACCGCGGCGGGTAAGGCCTACAAGGCCACCTTCCGCGACGAGAAGGCTGCTGTGCTGCAGTTCTTCTACGACTACGCAGCGGCAAACCGATTCGGGTCGAAGGACGCGAAGTCGCTCGAGGCGTGGTCGGCGGATCAGGGCGACGCGCTGCGGGCGTAGGCTCTGTCGCGATAAGTACTGGGGGTGTAAGAATGTGGGTTCAGGAATACCCCGAGCGAACAATCCGATCCATGAAGCAAAAGCTGACTGCGGCGATGAGGAAAGTGTTTAAACGGCTCCACTATCCGCTGGACGTGATGCTCCTATGTGTGCGTTGGTATGTTTCGTATCCGTTGAGCTTACGACACCTCGAAGAGATGATGGCAGAGCGTGGAATTGCTGTGGACCATTCGACAGTTCACCGCTGAGCGATAAAACTGTTGCCGCTACTGGAAAAAGCGTTCCGGCGGTGCAAACGCAGGGTCGGCACAAGCTGGAGGATGGACGAGACCTACGTTCGAATCGGGGGTGAGTGGTCGTTGGCGCTCGCCAGATGGAACAGGTCATGCGAATTGTCGAGAAGGCGGGCGCCCGCATGGTTTTGCTTGGCGACACCAAGCA
Organism: Xanthomonas vasicola; assembly: GCF_000772705.2. Lineage (GTDB taxonomy): Bacteria > Pseudomonadota > Gammaproteobacteria > Xanthomonadales > Xanthomonadaceae > Xanthomonas > Xanthomonas vasicola. The sequence continues at coordinate 4,132 of NZ_JSBW02000009.1, read as the reverse complement.
GACTGAGGCCATCGAGGCGGGCAAGCCGTTCGCGCAGCTCCAACAGGACGGCATGCAGACCGCACGAATCAGCGAGATTCAGCGCCAGAAAGACCACGAGCTGAAAACCGCTGTCGAGCACGCGGCCGAGGGCCGCGTCACGCAATCGCTTGCGCACATCAAGCACGTTGAGGAACTGAAAGAGCCGACCGAGCGGCACCGGGCCATCGTGAACGACTACATCCAGCTCACTGAACCCGAGCGCCGCGAGACACTGATCGTTGCCGGCACCAACGAGGCTCGCCGCGAGATCAATCGCATGGTGCGCGAGTCGCTGGACCTGACCGGCAAGGGGCGGGAGTTCGAGACGCTGACTCGTGTAGACCTGACACAGGCGCAGCGCCGCTTTGCGCGAAGCTATCAGCCGGGCATGGTTATCCAGCCCGAGAAGGACTATCAGAAAGCCGGCCTGACGCGAGGCGAGACCTATCGCCTCAAGGAAGCGTTACCCGGCAATGTACTGGTCTTGCAGCGGCAAGACGGTACCACCACCACGATCAACCCGCGCAAGGCCACGCAGCTCAGCGTCTACCACCTTGAGCGCGCCGAGCTGTCGGTCGGGGATACCGTGCGGATCAACCGCAACGATCCCGGTCGCGACCTCACGAACGGCGACCGCATGCGCGTTGCCGGCGTGATCGGCGGCGTCGTCAAGCTCGAATCGGTCGAGCAGCGCGACGGCCGGCCGGCACGCGCGCTCGAACTACCGGTGAACAAGCCGCTGCACCTCGAGCACGCCTACGCGTCCACCGTCCACAGCTCGCAGGGCTTGAGCAACGACCGCGCACTGATCGCGCTGGATACCAAGAGCCGCACCACGTCGATGAATCTGTATTACGTGGCGATCAGCCGTGCCTGCCACGAGGCGCGCGTCTACACGAACTCGGTCCAGGAGCTGCTGGCCGCAATCGCGCGGCGCTTCGACAAGAGCACGGCACTGGCGATCCACCGCGAACGCCAATTGCAGCGCCGCGACGTCGGTATGCAACCCAAAGGCACAGCCGACGGCAAGCAGGCGTTCCAGCGTCAGCAGCTCGAACACCAGCGCAAGCAGCCAGGCAGCGGCCGGCAAGCCATCGGGCTACGGCCGCTTCGACTAACTGCGCAAGGAGCGGCCAGCGGAAGCTGTTGCATATGCTGGTCGATCTTCGTGGCCAGTCGCCGAAATTCGTTCATTCTCATGTCCGTCACAAAAGACGCGCTGATTGCCCTTGGGCAGAGAGAAGTGTCACCGCCTTCTTATCGAAGGAAACGAAGGTTTCCCCACCAAGCCAATTACCTTCGTAGGCAATGACGCCATCGGCAAAGTCACCGCCTGCGTCGAGCACCAGCAAACCGGCCTCCACGGCGGGCCGGTTCACTTCCACGTTGGCGGCGGCCAGTAGCGCCCGGATCGCGTCGGCCGCGTCAGATTGCTGTAAGCCATAGACACGCATCAGCACCCAAACAAATTCGCATAGGCACGGCAGCGCAACCGCGATCAACTCGGCATCGGTCAAGACTGCGGCGGCAACGTCCGCTTGTGCGGGATCGTCACGCACAACAGCACGCACAAGGACGTTGGTATCGACTGCGACCTTCATTGCTTGCCTGCCCATCCTTGTGCAGCCGCCTCGTTGATTTCTTCGATAGTGGCAACCTTCTGCGTCTTACCCGCGAGCAGGCCGACAAAGCTGGCTATCGTCCCTGCGGGCCGTGCCGCCTTGAGTACTCCCCGACCATCTGGCAGCAAGTCAAGCTCGATCTTGTCGCCTGGCCTAATGCCGAGGTGTTGCAGTACGTCCTTCCGAAACGTCACTTGTCCACGTGCGGTAACGGTCAATGTGGTCATGGTGATGTGCCTCGCAATCTCATGGGTCGACGTATAGTAATGCAAAAAAGCATTACTTGCGATGTCCGTCAAACGATCATTAGTCGGCCGTGCCGGACGCTGTCCTGAAAACTGCTTGTGCAACGGATTGTCGGACATCATGCCGCGATGGAACTCATCGGCAGTATCTCCCCCGTCGCCTGGCAGCACGTGAACCTGTTCGGCGCCTTCGAGTTCAGCCAGACCGGCATCACGGTCGATATCGACGCGCTCGCTGCGTACTAAAACGATCCCGCGTACTGGGCACGCATCCTTCAGACCGCTGCCGAACCCGACGAGCCCTGAACTGCAGGGCTCTCTGTCTGAGAGGAGGCGCGATGGATGGCGATGTGACTTCGCTGGGTGGATGGCCGATGACAAGAAGAAAAGACTGAGGAATGGAGCCGTTGAAGATGCTGGCGAGCTTTGATCCTTGCTCGCAATTTCAAGTCCTGGCCGTTAATCGACGAATCCCCAATCCCCAATCCCGAATCTAACGCCCGGCCACCGCCACGGCGATGCCCACAAAGATCGCCAGGCCGACCCAGTTGTTGTGCAGGAAGGCGCCGAAGCAGGGGCCGCGTTCGCGGTGGCGGGCGATGCGGAATTCGTAGGCCACCAGCAGCACCGCAGCGCCTAGACCGGCCCAATACGCAGCAGCAAGATCAGCACGCAGGCCGACCAAGGCCAGGACTGCGAACATCAGCGCATACAAGATGCCTTGAGCGACCAAATCGAATTTGCCGAACAGGATGGCGGTGGATTTGCTGCCCATGCGGATGTCGTCGTCGCGGTCGACCATGGCATACCAGGTGTCGTAGGCGGTGGCCCACAGGATGTTGGCCGCGTACAGCAGCCAGCCCAGCAAAGGCACGCTGCCCTGCACGGCGGCGAAGGCCATCGGGATGCCCCAGCCGAACGCCATGCCCAGATAGACCTGGGGCAGGTGGGTGTGGCGCTTGAGATAGGGGTAGCTGGCGGCCAGGAACACGCCGGGCACGCTCAGCGCCACGGTGAGCCAGTTGAGCGTGAGCACCAGCGCGAAGGCCACCAGCATCAACACCACGAACACCCACAGCGCCTCTCGCCCGGAGACCGCGCCGGTGGCCAGCGGGCGCGATTTGGTGCGCTCCACATGCGGGTCCAGCCAGCGGTCGGCGTAATCGTTGATCACGCAACCGGCCGAGCGGGTCAGCCACACCCCGGCGGTGAACACGAACAGCGTCCACAGCGGCGGCAGACCATCGGCGGCCAGCCACAACGCCCACCAGGTGGGCCAGAGCAGCAGCAGGCTGCCGATCGGGCGGTCGCCACGGACCAGCTTCCAGTACTGGCCCAATCGCTGCGGCCACGTCAGCGCGCGCGCTGCGGGCAGTTGTTCAACACCGTGCTTGCTCATGCGGCAAAGGGTAGCAGCGCGGCTTGGCCGTGGTCATGTGGGCGGGTAATCCCCCCGCTTTTAGCGGTCGCCAAAAGTGGAGCTATGCGGTCATCGCCAATTTCATCGCTGGGGTGATGCCGCCCAGCGCCATGTTGGGGCGCTCGTGGTTGTACGTCCATAGCCAGCGTGTGGCCTCGTCCTGAACCTGCTCGATGGTGTCGAACAACGTTGTGGCCAGCCAGGCATAGCGGACGGTACGGTTGTAGCGCTCGACGTAAGCATTCTGCTGTGGTTTGCCCGGCTGGATGTGGTCGATCCGAATGCCGCGCTGCTGTGCCCAGGCTAGCAGCGCGCCACTGATGTACTCCGGGCCGTTGTCACAGCGAATCACGCGCGGCTTGCCGCGCCACTCGATGATCTGATCCAACGAGCGGATCACCCGGGCCGATGGCAACGACAGGTCGACCTCGATCCCCAGACCCTCGCGATTGAAGTCGTCGAGCACGTTAAACAACCGGAAGCTGCGACCATCGGCCAACTGGTCGTGCATGAAGTCCATCGACCAGAACTGGTTGATCGTCTCCGGCACCGCCAACGGCTCTGGCCGCTCGCGCACCAGCCGCCTCTTCGGCTTGATCCGCAGGTTCAATTCCAACTCCCGGTAGATGCGGTACACCCGCTTGTAGTTCCAGCCAAAGCCCTTCACGTTGCGCAGATGCAGGAAGCACAAGCCGAACCCCCAATCGCGATAGGTCGCGGTCAGTCTCACAAGCCAATCAGCAATCTGGGCGTTCTCCTGGCTGGCCTTGGGCTGATACCGAAAGCAGGTCTCGCTCAGCGCAAAGGTCCGGCAAGCATGCCGG
>NZ_JSBW02000008.1 GCF_000772705.2 Xanthomonas vasicola | reverse complement strand
CGCTGGCTGCTGCGCTGGATCGCGTTTTTGCGTGCCTGGATGCGGGCGATGGAATGGCCATCCTTTAGCCACGTGCCGCTGTCACAGACGGCACGGGGCGCTTGAAGGGGATTTTTCAGGGACAACTAACGAGCATCGTTACGGAAAAGCCGTTTGTAGGCAGCGCGTCGACATGCTCGGCGTCAATGCTGAAGGAGCACGCCGCCTGCATTCGGCGGCAGTCACACAAGGAAGGCCGGTGCAATTGACGCATCTAATTGATGCATCTCTACGCGTTGGTTCAATCCAACTGACGCCGCTGAAGGGCTGATGCACCCCATTTACCAGTAGGTGATGCGCTGCTCTACGCGCTGTGGTTCAACCTGACCCACCGTGCGACGCAGACGCTTCGCCACGCCCTAGGGCAACGGCTCACAACACCCTGGAGGGATCGGTCAGACCGTACTGGTTGGCCAGCCGTGCCAGCGCAATGTTGTCCTGGATGCCGACCTTTTCAAACAGGCGCGCTTTGTGCGTATTGATGGTCTTGGCGCTGAGGTTCAAGCGCTTGGCGATGTCTTCCTGGCGCAGGCCCTGGGTCAGCAACAAGGCCACTTCCAGTTCGCGTGGCGACAACGCATCGAACGGAGAACCGCCACCTTCCAGATTGGATAGCGCCAGGTTCTGCGCGATCGTATTGCCGAGATAGCGCCGCCCCAGGGCGACTTCACGTACCGCGCGTAGCAGCTCGTGTGCGTCGCCGCCCTTGCCCACATAGCCGGACGCACCAGCTTCGAGCAGACGCTTGGGTAGCGGGCCGTCTTCGAGCACGGAGACGATGATGACGCGGGTGCCGTAATCGCCTTTGACGATACGCTCGGTAATTTCCAGGCCGCTGACACCAGGCAAATGCAGGTCGCACAGCACGATGTCCGGCTTAAGCTGACGAATCTGCGGCAGCGCGGCTTCACCGCTTTCTGCCTCGCCCACCACATCGACGTCCACTTCCTTGGACAGAATCATCTTCATGCCGGTACGCACGAGTGCATGATCGTCGATCAGAAAAACTCTGATTGTCATCCTTGTTGTCCTCGCTAGCTGCTGGCTGGTGCAGCCTATCTCCGTGAATAATTCAGGGCAAGCTCGATGCGACGTATTACTTTTGAGTTAGAGCATCAAAAGCATCACTAGAGCATGCGTGACGTGCGCGTAGCGCGATGTCGCAGTACGCGATGCTGCGACGTGTATTGATGATGCAGGCGCTCGCATGCCCGATGCATCGGGAAACCCAGTCGCGCTCGGTCAGATTTTCCCTGTTTCGACGGGGCGTTCGGCGTCCACCAAGGGCCTCAATTCCGGATCCAGCGCAATGCGTTCGTCGAAGACGAAGCAGCGGCCGTCGTAGCCTTCGCCACCAACCTCTTCGAAATAGCCCAGAATTCCGCCCTCTAACTGCAGCACGTTGTCCATGCCATCGGCCTGCATCCATAGCGCGGCCTTTTCGCAGCGAATGCCGCCGGTGCAGAAGCTGACCACCGTGGCATCGGCCAGCGCGGCACGATGTGGTTCAAGCGCGCCAGGCAACTCGGTGAATTTGTCGATGGGTAGGGTCAACGCATCCTGGAACGTGCCGTACGCCACTTCCTGCGCGTTGCGTGTGTCTAACAGCACCAACGGGCGGCCGCGATCATCCTGCCCTTCCCGCAGCCACTCGCGCAGCACGGCAGGCGTCACCGAAGGCGCACGACCTTGCAGTGGCGATGCATCGCCGCGCCGAAAGCTGATGATTTCCGGCTTGATCTTGACCTTGAGCCGTGCGAACGGCTGATGCGCACTCTCGCTATACTTGATCCGCATCTGCGCAAAACGCGCATCTGCCTGCAGCCAGGCGTAAAACGCGCTGATCTGCTCGGCATCGCCGGCCAGGAACAGGTTGATGCCCTCCTCGGCAATCAGCACCGACCCTTTCAGCGCCTGCTGCTCGGCTTGCGCGAGCACACTTACCGCAAGTGTCTGCGGATCCTGGATGGTGACGAACTCGTAGGCAGCGGTATTGGTAATCATGCCGACATTTTAAAGGCGCAGTCAGCCGCTAGCGAGCACTGTGCGTGGAGGTGCGACCCGGTGCAACAGCAACCGTGCACTCCACATCACGCCACGCGTTCAGCCGCGCAAGAGCAGAAACGGCAGCAACACCAGCGACGCGACCACCAACATGCCGATCAGCGTGACGAGCACAAACAGCGGACGCCTGCGCAGCAATGCACCAAAGGTCTCCGCGGTGCCGGCTGCAAGCTCCTGCTGACGCTGAGCGCGGGCAATTGCGCCGCGTTGCGCCTGGTAGGTATCCATCGCGGCCTTGGCGCGTGGATAGTCGCCATCGTCGCTGAGCCAGATACCGCCGGCAGAAATTCCCCAATTGCTTGGGCGCGTTTCATAGATCTGCACCCCCTGCTCGCGCATCAGTGCACGCACCTCGTCGGCTTCGTCGTCGGGAACATTGCGCAGATTGAGCAGCAGCTTGGCCATGCCGCGATGATAACGGGAGCCAGGTGCGATAATGCCGCCTTTCTTCATGGACCCTGCCATGCGCCTTCTGTCGACGCTCTGTGCCGCCCTGTTGCTCGCAAGTTGCGCGCCCGCCCTGCCGCCCTCCGGTGGCACCATCGCCAGCTTCGAGCGGATCGACCGCACGGTCGGGACCGGCGCAGTAGCAACGCCGGGCGCGATGGTCACCGTGCACTACACCGGCTGGCTGTACGACGAAAAAGCCGCCGACAAACATGGCAAGAAGTTCGACAGCTCGCTGGATCGTGCCGAGCCGTTCCAATTCGTGCTGGGCGACCATCAGGTCATCCGCGGCTGGGACGATGGCGTAGACGGCATGCGTGTCGGCGGCAAGCGCACCTTGATGATTCCGCCCGATTACGGTTACGGCGATAACGGCGCAGGCGGTGTGATTCCGCCCGGTGCTTCGTTGGTCTTCGATGTGGAATTGCTGGGCGTGCAACCGCGCTGAGTGCCGAACGATGACGGGTTCGAACATGCGGCGGCTAGCCGTGATCGGCGGCGGGCCGGCCGGTTTGATGGCGGCAGAAGTGGCCTGTGCTGCAGGCTTGGCAGTGGATCTGTACGAGGCCAAGGGCTCGGTGGGGCGCAAGTTTCTGATCGCCGGCAAAGGCGGTTTGAACCTCACCCATTCCGATCCGATGCCGCTGTTTGCACAACGCTATCGCGAGCGCCAGCAGCCGGTTGCAGCATGGTTGCAAGAGTTCAACGCAGAGGCGCTGCGCGACTGGGCACGCGGGCTGGGGGTTGACACCTACGTCGGCAGCTCCGGCCGTGTCTTTCCGATGGACCGCAAGGCGGCGCCCTTGCTGCGCGGTTGGGTGCGTCGGCTCAAGGAACAGGGCGTCGTATTTCATGTGCAGCACCGTTGGTTGGGCTGGAGCGAGAACGGCGCATTCCGTTTCGATACACCCACCGGCGCGGTCGAGCGCAACGCAGATGCCGCCGTGTTGGCGCTGGGAGGTGGCAGCTGGCCGCAGCTGGGTTCCGATGGTCAGTGGCAGGCTGCATTGCAGCAACACGGCATCGCGGTTGCGCCCCTGGTGTCGGCCAATTGTGGATTCGATATCGAGTGGAGTGCGCACTTCGTGCAGCGTCATGCAGGTGCTCCGCTCAAGCCAGTCGTTGCACACTGGCAAGACCGCAATGGCTTGCAGCATGCATTGCAGGGCGAATGCGTGGCGACCGCGAACGGCATCGAGGGCAGCCTGATTTACGCCATGGCCGCGGACCTGCGCGAGCAGATCGAAGCGCATGGCGTTGCCGAACTCGTGCTAGATCTGATTCCCGGTCGCTCACTTGAGCGTGTGCACACCGAACTAAGCCAGCCACGCAAGGGACGCACTTTCAGCGAGAATTTGCGTCGCCAGGTCGGCATTGATGGCGTCAAGGCCGCCCTGCTCTACGAACATCTCGGCAAGCAGGCGGGCGACGATGTTGCATTGGTCGCACGCACGCTCAAGCAGTTGCCGCTGCGCTTGTTGCGAACGCGCCCGATTGCCGAAGCGATCAGTTCGGCAGGCGGCGTGCGGTTGGAAGCGCTGGACGATCAGCTGATGGCACTCGCGCAACCTGGCGTGTTTTGCGCTGGCGAAATGCTCGATTGGGAAGCGCCGACCGGCGGCTACCTGCTCACTGCCTGTTTCGCCAGCGGCTTACGCGCTGCGCGTGGCGCGGTGCAGTGGTTACAGCAGGATGGACGCGCTACAGACGATCGCTGACCGCCGCACGCGGCCACACCGATTTGACGTCATAGACCACCGCGCCGGGTTTGCCGAGCGCGGCAATCCGCGCGACGTCGTAGTCGCGATACTGCGCATGCGCCACTGCCAGTACCACGGCGTCGTAGGCGCCGTCTTCGGGCGTCTCGCAGAGCTGCACACCGCCATGCTGCAGCGCCTCCGCCGGCTCTGCCCAGGGGTCGCAGGTGTCCACTTGCATACCCGCCGCCTGCAGCAGCTGTACCAACTCCAGGGCGCGGCTGTTGCGTAGATCCGGGCAGTTCTCCTTGAAGGTAGCGCCGAGCACCAGCACCCTCGCCTGCGCGAGCGGGACGCCCTGCATGGCTAGCATGCCGCAGACGCGCTCGGCCACATGGCGGCCGACACGGTTGTTGACCTGCCGCGCGGTGTGGATCAGGTCCGGGTGATAGCCCACGCTTTCGGATTTGTGCATCAGGTAATACGGATCCACCCCGATGCAATGCCCACCGACCAGGCCGGGACGAAACGGCAGGAAATTCCATTTGGTTCCTGCGGCTTCAAGCACATCGAGCGTGTCGATTCCCAGCTTGTCGAAGATCAACGCCAGTTCGTTCACCAGCGCGATATTGACGTCGCGCTGGATGTTCTCGACCACCTTTGCCGCTTCGGCCACGCGCATCGACGGGGCGCGCCAGGTGCCAGCGGTAATGATGCTGGTGTACAGCGCATCGACCGCATCAGCTGCCTCGGGGGTCGAGCCAGAGGTGATCTTGCGGATATCGCGCAGACGCCGCTGGCGATCACCGGGATTGACGCGCTCGGGGCTATAGCCGCAGAAGAAATCGTGGTTGAAGCGCAGCCCGGAGGCTGCTTCGAGCAAGGGTACGCAGACTTCTTCGGTGGTTCCCGGGTAGACCGTGGATTCGTAGATCACCAGATCGCAGGGCTTGAGTGCAGCGGCGATCAAGGCAGTGGCGCTGCGCAACGGCTCCAGATCCGGTTGCTCGAAGCTGTCGATCGGCGTCGGCACAGTCACGATGAAAATGCTGCACGTGGCCAGATCGGTCGCATCTGCGGTGTAGCGCAGCTGCGTTGCCGCAGCCAACTCGGTATCGTCCAGTTCCAGCGTGGCATCGTGGCCATCGCGCAATTGCGCTACACGCTGCGCATCGATGTCGAAGCCCAGGGTGTCGCGCTGCTCTCCGAATGCAACCGCGAGCGGCAGGCCGACATAGCCTAAGCCGATGACGGCGATGCGCCCTGGTGGCGGTGCGAGAAGCGTTTGGCCGGACATGCGGTTCCTTGAATGGTACGCAGCCGGTGGCGGCGCGCTGTGCGGCGGCAGCATAACGCAGGCCGCAGGGAGCCAGTCAGTGCAGGAAGTCCGCCACAAAGATTCACAATCGCCGCGCAATCAGGCACGCTATCGCAATGCCCGGGTGGCGAAATTGGTAGACGCAAGGGACTTAAAATCCCTCAGCTGTGAGGCTATGCGGGTTCGACCCCCGCCCCGGGCACACTTTTATGAGGCAACAAAGTCAGCGTACGCTGCAGTGGCCTTCGAGCCGCGCGACTTCTTGCGTATTTCGATGCACGATCATTCGCATCGTGCAGCCGGTTGATAGTTGCCTGTCGCCAGATTGCGTCGTCGATAACCACGCGGGCTCAACCTCGCTTACGCGATTTGTCTCAACGCGGCCATCTACCCGCATTCCTTCAAAGCGCTTGAGTAGTGGGTGCATGTATACGCACTGGAATGAGCATTCACCAGCGGACACCTTGGCATCATGCTCGGTATTCGCAGCAGACACTCACGACACAAACGTCCCCGACCAACATACGCTGCAACTAAAAACCCTGGATATCGCGTGATATCCAGGGTTCGAATTTGGAGCGGGAAACGAGACTCGAACTCGCGACCTCAACCTTGGCAAGGTTGCGCTCTACCAACTGAGCTATTCCCGCGTGGAGCAAAATTGTACAGCTTGTCACTTCGTTGCGCTAGCCCTACTGTCGTTCCCGACTGCAGAAAACAGCGCATGCGATGTGGAGGCCTGGGCCGGAATTGAACCGGCGTACGCGGATTTGCAGTCCGCTGCATAACCACTCTACCACCAGGCCGAAACATCAAAACCCAAGGCATCCTGCCTTGAAACAACGAGACCCCTGACACGGGGCCTTGTCTACATCTGGAGCGGGAAACGAGTCATGCTTTAGAGCGCTAAGTCGTTGATTCCCAATTACTTTCTTCGCCTCGGTGCTTAGCGAAGGCCTGAATTCTAGCCTTGTTTTTCGCCCTATGCAACAAAATTCGTCCAAGGACTTCCATCAAGGTTCAAGGACTGCCATCCGCGTCGTCGCAACGGACGCAGAGCACAGTCCCCTGCCACAGGCCACTACAGTAACGCCGTTTGCACGAACCAGCAGCGCCGGGCGGCTCCAGCACGGGGCCTGGCCGTCGCCGCCCTTGAGCTGACCGGCCGCGCTGCGTCGCCTTCAGGCTGGCCTGCAAGGTCTTGAGCCCGTCCTGCGCCGGCAGCGTGGCCGCTTGTGGCGCAGAAAATCTAAACGGCATACGCAGGCGGCGCAACGACCGGAGCAACCTTGCGATTCTTGGATATCTCAACGCTGCGTTTATCAATCTGCACGCGCCACGTTTCCAGCGCCATGATGTCGACGAGCAGTTCGTCGGGGTCAGGGATGGCAACACCCCCCAGAAGTGCCTTGTCATGCGCGTAGTTCGAGCACTTCGTCATGCCTGCGTTCACTTGCGCGTAATCACCGTCTTCGACGACGACACCTGCCAGTCGCTGCGTTTCCACGCCTTTGCGGAAACGCAGGATGACTCCGCGCAGCAGCACCTCCTCGACGGCGCGCTCCCACGCCATGCGCAACCGAAAATATGCATCGACGGTCTGCCTCCGGTGTTCTTGCTCTTCGCCGTCCTTGTGTAGTTTGACGATGGCCTGGTGCTGAACCTTCAAAACGCCGATCCGCTTGCTGACATTCTTTCCTTCAAACGGCAGCTCCGGATCGGCAACCCCGAATCCCTCAGCACGTCGAGTCAAGCTCTGCGTGGCAATCGGCGTACCGGCCAGCTTTGCCTCCTCTGCGAGAAGACAAAGGAAATAGATGTCGTGCGTGAAAACGATCACTTGGCGCTGCGCAGCTTCGACGGCCAAGCGCTTTGCCACGCGTTCCCGCCGACGATGATCGAGTGAAGACACCGGATCGTCGAACACGATGCCGCCCTTGCTGCCGCTCAGTCCGACTTCGGCCAGGAAGGCAGCGATTGCCACAGCGCGTTGCTCGCCCTCGCTCAAGATGTCGCCGGGGCTTCGGCTCTGCGGTAGTTCGAGTTTGAGCTTGTGCAGGGCCTTGCCTCTGTCGGCACGACTCTGAAGCGAAACACGCAGCGTACCGACACCCAACGCCTTGAATTCGCGGTTCAATGCTTCGGCCAGTTCCTTGGAAACCACCTTTTCCGCCAACTCCGAGGCCTTCAGCGAGATGGCGTTGGTCTTGACGGCCGAAAGACACTTCGCGAGTTTCGCCTGATGGTTGAGTTTTTCGACCGCTGTGACCACGGCGTCCTTGACCTGGCTCAGCCGTACACGCGCATCGAGTTCGCCAAACTGCTTTTGAAGTGCCGCGCGCGCCTTCTCATCCGACGCTTTCTCCAACGTCTCGGCCTCGGTGTGCAGCTTGTCGGCCAGCGCCTGGAGCCGCGCAGCCGGGGTGACCAAGGGCTGATCGATGCCGTCCCACTTGTGCGACAGCACCGCTGCCTTGATGGCTTCCTGGCGAGCAGTCAACAATGTCTCGAATGCTTTGGCGTCAGCGGCAAGCTGTGGATCCAGGACTTCGATTTCGCTATGGGTCACATCGTCAAGACTCAACGTCATGACATGCGCGATGAACGGCTTGTATTCGGCGTACAGCGCTGTACGGCGCGCCTGGGATGTTTTCTCGGCCTCCTGCTGGATGAAGGACTCGAAGCGCAGCATGCGAGCCGCGCCTTCGCCGAGAGGTTGCTGACACAGTGGGCAGGGTGCTTCAGCGCCCAGATCGGGGAACGCATTATCCGGGTGAGACTCGACCGCGAACTTGCGGGCAGCATCGAAGAGTTCACGCCAGACCTCGCCGCCGGTGCCTGGCAGCAGGTTCTCGCCTTCCTTAAACTGCTTCGCCGCGAGCGCGGCTGCCGCCTGCGCCGTGCGGTAACTGTCCGCCAGGTCGCGCAGCTTGGCGGCGACCACTGAATCCACCAGCGCCCCCTTGTTCGTGGCATTCGTCGCGATGGCCGACACGCGACGAGCGCGCAGGCGCAACTGGATTGCTTTCTCCTTCGGGTTGTTCTCTTTCAGGCTCTTGTCGAATGCGACGTGCTGGGTCAGTTCTTCAGGTGTGAGCGTAGCAAGCGCATCGACCTGAGCAGTAGTCGTCTTGGCAGACAGCGATGCGATCAACTTGCCGACGAGCGTGTCGCCCTGCAACGGCACGAATGCCGTGAGGTCGGCCGCGAACTGCGCAAGCTCGGTTTCGATCGAAGTCTTCAACTGCTTGCAGATCTTCGCCAGTCCTTCGAACACGTCCAGCCCATAGGGTACGTAGGAAAAGTCGTCTTCGTTGTCTAGGTAGGCACGCGCGCAGCGCGAATCGAAGATGGCGAATGACGACAACTCGGGAGGCGCAGCCTTTCCATGGATCCAGTGCGCATCCTTAGCAACGCCGTCTACGGCAATCTCGAAGGCAGCCTCCGGAGCGCCAGCCTTGCCGACCGGCAGATTGGCATTTGGATGTATGGATTCTCCCTGGTCGCGTGCACGGCAGGCCCGCTTGAGCACGCGCGAGTACCCGGATTTCCCCGAGCCATTGTCACCGTAGATGACTGTCATTCCCGCCGCGCCGAATGGCAGATGCTGGTGCTCCGCGATCGCGTTGACGTGGCGCATGTTCTTCATGGCGCGCAGTTCAACGTGCGTCGTCGCCTTGACGGGCACGGGGATCTGATCGGCCGTGAGTGGTTTGGGCTTGCGGTTCTGGGGGTCAGGGATGCCGTATGCCGTCTTGAGCAGCGCGAACAAATCGTCCTGATCCTCAACTGTCAGCGTCTGCTTGGCCAACAAACGTGCGACCGCGTCGCTTTGCCATGTGGCCAGCCCCTGGGTCCAGCCCAGTATTTCCTGCAGTATCGACATGTATCTCCTCCAGTCGTTGCCATTGCTTTTCTTCTTCGGCATGCGTCTACGAACACGACCATTGAGTTGCATGCATCAGGGTCATGGCAGCACATTTGGAAACATTATGGCGTCAGGCTGTCGGTCGTTGCCCCCCCCGCGCCGGGCTGCGCCCGTACCTACATGCCGATTCACGTCTGGACGTCCCCGGCCAATAAGGCGGCCAGCTTAATGGGATCCCCTAAATTTCAAACAGCTACAGCCAACCCCGGCAGAGCCGGGGTGAACTCCCTTGTGCGTTAGGGCTAATCAGGAGAAGAGCTGGGCCGCATGGCCGCAGGCCTCCGGTCAGATGGCCTCCGATCGGGAGCGACACAGAGAAGCTTCAAACAGCACATCACTGCTGGATGCTATCTCGATATATCAAGATGCCAAATCAAGCATGAAATGCTCGGATTTATCTACATTTAACTGAGCATTGAGCAGGCCCGTGCACCCTGTGAAACCTCGGCGATATCAGACCATATCGAATCGGTCTTGATGAACTTGACGCTCCCCATGACGCTCGCATCATGAACCCCGATATCGAGCGTGCTTTTTCCTTGCTGGTCGACGGGCCGGCCACTGTTCGAGTTTCGCACACCGAACAGGAGAGGACTACCTGTTGCAGATGCCAGGTTTTGTCCATCCACGTTCTAGGCATGAGCCACGGGCATAACCACACAACAGCCCTTAGTGGAACAACCATAGCACAAGTTCGCCAATGTGCAGATGGATGTACGTAGAGCAGACGCGTGACGATTTCCAGCATGTATGCGCAATCGCGGAGATTGCATTTGCAATGTCTTTCCGCAGCCATGTCTATTGAATGGAGCTCACGCCAACAAACGCCACTGAGCGTTCAGGAGTGACCGCCATGTCGCAAGCACCTGTATTGCCACCGCAAGAGCGCCGCATCCTGCGGCTTGATGAAGTCGAAGCGAAGTCCGGGTTCAAACGCGCCCACATCTACAACCTGATGAAGAAGCGCCAGTTCCCGCAAGCGCTGCGCCTGGGCGTGCGTGCGGTGGGCTGGGATTCGGTTGAGATCGACCAATGGATCGCCGAACGCCTCAACAACCGGACCTGATCCGCTCCCCTCCTCGGATTTCCCCATCCTTCAGACGGAGAGCGCCATGCAGGTTGTATCCATCATCTCGACCAAGGGCGGCGTTGGCAAAACGACCACAGCCGCCAACCTCGGCGGGCTCGCCGCGGACGCGGGGCTGCGCGTTCTGCTGCTCGACCTCGACGTGCAGCCAACGCTGTCATCTTACTACGAATTGGCCCACCGCGCCCCCAGCGGCATCTACGAGTTGTTGGCATTCAACGAGCGCGACTTGGACAGGCTCATTTCGCGCACGATCATCGTGGGCCTGGATCTGGTGCTCTCTAACGACCATCGGGGCGAGTTGAGCACCTTGCTTTTGCATGCACCGGATGGGCGCCTGCGTCTGCGACACCTACTGCCGATGCTGGCGCCGCTCTACGACTTAGTGTTGATCGACACCCAGGGCGCGCGCTCCGTTCTGCTCGAGATGGCGGTGCTTGCCTCCAATCTGGCCCTGTCTCCGGTCACGCCCGAAATACTTGCAGCCCGCGAGCTACGGCGCGGCACCATGCAGTTGCTGGAGGACATCGCGCCGTACCGACACCTCGGCATCGAACCACCGCCGCTGAACCTGCTGATCAACCGCGTCCACACCGTGTCCGCTAACGCGCGGCTGATCCAGCAGGCCTTGCGTGATCTGTTCCAAGACCATGCGGAAATCCGCGTGCTTGACACCGACGTACCGGCCATCGAAGCCTATCCGCGTGCCGCGACCCGTGGCCTGCCTGTGCATCGTGTCGAGCATCGCCAGCCACCGGGCAGAGTTGCGCCCTCCGCGCTCGACACCATGCGCGCGCTCGCCGGCGAATTGTTCCCTGAGTGGCAAGACAGATTTGTCCACGTATCCGGCCGTCCATCGCGTCCTCTTGAAACCGGGAGGCATCATGGCGAACGCACATGAACTGGCCCGTGGCCACAAGCGGCTGCGCGCTCTGATCGAGTTTGCTGTGAGCGAAGGCTGGCACGTCAAGCGCACACCTGGCGGACACCTCAAGTTCACCAAGGCCGGCTGCGCGGCTATCTACACCAGTTCAACCGCAAGCGACCACCGGGCAACCCTCAACGCCCGCGCGCAGATACGCCGTGCAGAGCGCGAGGCTCACATGGCACGGGCTGCTAACGCCGAGGGACGCGGCCATGGCTGAGATGACGTCCCAGGACATGGCCGGCAAGCTGCTTGCAGCTGGGTTCGAGCGCAGCGGCCCATCGGCCACGGCCTTGAGCGACCCAATCGCCGACACCCCGATGGTTGTGACGTTGGACCAGTTGCGGCCTTACGACCACGATCCCCGCAAAAAGCGCAACTCGGCTTACGATGAAATCAAGGCCTCCATACGAGAGCGCGGCCTGGATGCGGCACCAGCCATCACACGCCGTCCTGGCGACACGCACTACATCATCCGCAACGGTGGCAATACAAGGCTGGCGATCCTGCGTGAACTCTGGGCAGAGACGAAGGACGAGCGCTTCTTCCGCATATCGTGCCTGTTCCGGCCCTGGCCTGCGCGCGGAGAAATCGTTGCGCTGACCGGACACCTCGCCGAGAACGAGCTGCGCGGCGGCCTCACGTTCATCGAGCGCGCCTTGGGCGTCGAAAAAGCCCGCGAGTTCTATGAAGAGGAAAGCGGCGCCACACTGAGCCAGTCCGAACTGGCCCGCCGCCTGGTCGCCGACGGCTACCCCGTACAGCAGTCGCACATCAGCCGCATGGCCGATGCGGTGCGTTACCTACTGCCCGCGATTCCGACCGTGCTCTATGGCGGTCTGGGCCGCCACCAGGTCGAGCGACTGTCGGTCATGCGCAAGGCCTGCGAGCGCACCTGGGAGTACTATGCCAAAGGCCGCTCCCTTCAATTGGACTTCGACAACTTCTTTCAAGAGGTGCTGTCGCAGTTCGACACTCAGGCTGACGAATTCGCACCTCAGCGGGTGCAGGACGAGCTGATCGGTCAAATGTCCGAACTGCTGGGCGTCAATTACGACGTGCTGGCCTTGGACCTGACCGAATCCGAGAACCGCTACCGTGTGCTGGTCAGCGACCCGACTCCGCCGTCGGCTCCACCTGCGTTGCCTGAGCCCGGAGCCATCGCGCGGTCGCCCGCCGGACCGGCGCCGTCCACCGATACGCCTTCGCCAACTACAGCGCGATCAGCGAGCGGCCCGCTCACGGGCGAGAATGATGCGACCGCTGGCAATGCATCCGAAGGAAGCCCTGCGGCAACGGCTGGAGAGCTGCTGCAGGAGCATATCGTCTCGCCGGCACCGACGACAGAGCGGCTCCAGTCCATCCAGCGGATGATCGCGGACCAGTTGGGTGATGCTCTACCGCCCGACTTCTCAGCCCGCGTATTGCAGTCGATCCCGGTGCAAGCCGGTGGCCTCTATCCCATCTCCGACGTCTGGTACATCGATCCCGGCCTGGAAGCGCCCGACCGGCTGCGCATCCATATCGCGCAATTCGCGCGCGAGATCGCCGGCGAGGCGGATTTGGACGAGTTCATCGAGGACCGTCCCGACGGCATCGGGTTCGCATGTAGCGCCCAGGCCCCTTTGCCGCGTGGACACGCCGTGCTGGCGCTGCTGGGGTCTCTGTCCGGTCAGCAGCCGACCGATACCAGCCCCTACGGGCAATTCGTCACCGATCTGCCGGCACTGCTACACGGTCAAGGCGATGTCACCAAGCGATTGAGCGATACCGCGCTGGTCAAGTTGTTCCGGTTGCTGCGGCTTGCCCGACGCCTGCTGGATTTGGAAGCCGGTGCCAGGGCTCCCGATTCTTGAACGAGGAAGGCGAGCATGTCTGCACCACACCCCCTCAACCAAGCTGTCATCGCCCAAGCACTCTACGACCTGCGCAATGGGCAATTGCGTCGTTGCAAATCGATGGGATTCGGTGAGGAAGAGCTTGATGCGCTCAAGCACCCAGTGCTGATCAGCGTTCTGGCAAACGCCAGCGTCTCGTGGTGCTCCGTAACGGTCAACCGCGAAGTGCTCCTTCGGCTACTAAAGCAGGCTCAGGACGTGGAGAAGGAAATCGCCACGGTTGATCGCATGCTGAGGTTGGCAGCAAGTACGGAAATGGTGAGCCGCTTCTACGGGCTGACCCATCAGGAGGTCGCCCTTCGCCGCGAAGTCCTTGGTCTGCCCAAGCGCAAGGGGCGCCATGCCGTTTTAGACGAAGCCCAGGACACGGAGTTGTGGCGGCAATGGAAGGCCGTGACCAGCAGCAGAAACGTCGATCTGGAGGACGACACCTCGATTCTCGATGCGGCCATGGACCTGGCAGAAGGCATGTCATTGCCGCTGTCGGTGGTCTGGGCGGCGATCAAGAAATGGATCGACCAAGGATTGGGATGACCCATGGCCGTGGATGAAACAGCACCGCGAACACCACGCCAAGGCCCAGTAGCCCTCGCCGATTTGTTCGATAGTGCGCTGAAAGACCTTGAGCCTAAACCTAGTGTGCCTACGCCTGCTCCTATCCCTACATGCGGGGACGGTTTCCTTTTCAGCGGTAACCGGCACGAGAGCGTGCCGCGGCGCCTGTTCCTGGATCGTCGGTTGACGCCACTGGAACGTAATGCCTGGCAAGTCTTCCGGCTGATGCTCAACAACGACGGCGTGACGGCGTTCCCCACCTATGAGCAATTGCGCCCCTGGCTGGCATCGATGCCCAACGCAGGAAAGGCTTCGCATGAAACCGTAGCACGTGCCTTGACGCTGTTGCGCCTGACACGCTGGTTGAGCCTCGTGCGCAGGCGCCGCGATCCCAAGACCGGACGCATCCTCGGCAACCTCTATGTGCTGCACGATGAGCCCTTGACCCCATTCGAGGCTATGCAGCTTGACACCGACTATCTGGAGCTGGTCAGCCAGTCACTGGGCCATTCTGCGAAGGCCGTGCAGATGGTGGGGCTCAACACCCTCAAGGAAATCGAGGAAGACCCGCTGCTGTCCGGCCGCACGTTGCCGTCGCGGTTGCAGGTGCTTGCCGAACGCCTTGCCCAACAGGGCATCGCTGCCCCCGAGAGTTATCCACAAGAAGACGCCACCCATGATTCCGAAGAAAGGGTTTCGAACCTTCTTCGGAATGGCGAACAGCATTCTTCGGAATCCGAAGCAGGGCTGGAACCCACGCCGGACGGTGCTCTTCGGAATCCGAAGCAGGACCGTACTGTACGTAGTAAAAGTAATAAAGAAATACGTACTACCGCGCGTGAACATGGGCATGTGCGCGCGATGCCAGGTGTTCGCATGCCTGATCGCTTCCTGAGCCTGAAGGAAGAGCAGCAGGCCGGCGCACTGGTGGCGTTACAGCAGGTCGATGCGCCATTGAGGCAAGCCGTACTGGATGAATGGGCGGATCGCTGTCGAGGCTCGACCATTCGCAATCCCGCAGGGTATTTGTTCGGCATCATCCAGCGCGCTATCCGGGGCGAGTTCAATGCATGGGCCAAGCAAGTCGGGACGGCACCACCGGTACCTGCTGCGTATGATCGGCCACCGGAAGCACCACGTAACGTGGTTCCGACCGAAGTGGCTCTGCAGCACATCGAACGGCTGCGCGAGCTTCTGCGTAAGGCCTGACTTTTCGGGGCCGCAAGGTCATGAAGAAGATGCCCATAGCCGTCAGTAGCGCTATCCCCTGGGGATAGCCGCGCGGAGGTTCAGGACGGCAAACAGGTGTGGGCAGGCATCGGGATGCCATGCACTGGATCATATGTGTGCGATCTGTCCTTGGCGAACAGCGTTCCTTGGCGCGCCATGGAGCTATCCCCTGGGGATAGCTCGTGCCGCTCGCAGCGGCCACAACTTAAACCAGGGCTTGGCCAATTTCGGTTTGTTGACTGACTGCCTTCCGCTGCATGCCGATGCTGACCGCTCCTTTTCCAAAAGCGAACGGACACCATGGCAACCAATGAACCTTTGCAATTGAATCTCGGCTCACTGCGCAGCGCGATGTCGCTGACGCTGCATACCCATCACGCTTCCCGCATCTGGCATGGCCGCGCTGCCGCCGAGGGGCGACCGGGCATCGTAGGCCTGAACGGCTACATCGCCGTGATGAACAAGATGAAACGCGGCTCGGAGCAGGACGACCCGTACAGCGACTGGTGGATGCTACGCATCGAGGAAAAACTCGACCAGACCAAGGCCACGCTGCAATCGCTACGCGAACAGGTGGACCAGGCACTGGCAGACGTCCCCGCCGCGTTGAGCCTGGGCGAAAACCTAAACGTGCAGCCGGTTAAGTTGCCTCTCTTCGTTAACGCCCAGCTCGGCTTTGCCGCAGTCTATCTCCTGGCCGATTACGACGACATCGCCCGCAAGCTGATCCTCGCCCATCACACCGCACTCATCGACCGCAGCACACTGGAGCGCTGGCTCAACGAGGGCGCACATGCGCTGCGCAGCCTTTTCAGCCTGGCACAGCAATACCGTTACTCGGGCTGCACCCGCGATGATTTCGCGGCGAAGAATGCGGCGGCGCGGGTCGCGATGGACAAGTTTGGCGAGCTGCCGCAGGACGTACTCGAAGGCACGCGACGTTCGAAGTTTTCGCCGCCCATCGCGCGCCAGGGTCTGCAACAGCGCAGTGTGATTTCTGCCGTAGCCGTCCTCCCTGGCGAAGAGGCCAACACCGACGGGGACCAGTCGGCATGAGCGATCAGGATCAGGACCGGCCCACCCTCTACTTCCAAAGTCTGCAACAGACGGCCTTCATGAGGCTGGAACACGCAGCCTCTCTAAAAGGCCTTTTAAAGCCTTTTAAAGGTAAGGGGACATTGGACACATGGGCCAGCCAGTGCTTTGCCATGCGCGACGAGTTGATGGCCCTGGCGCAGCGGCAGGTGCTGCCACAGGCGTGTGGGCATCCCTTCCACCTGCTGTCCATTGAGCTGGCCCAGCAGTCCACTGGCGCAGGCACGGCCTTTCTGCGCTGGCGCAGGCACGACAGGTCGGCCATGGGCGTAGCGCTGTGGCAGGAACTGATCGCCAGCACCAACACGCCGGTCAACCTGCTGGCCGATCTTCATGCGATCGAGCTTCAGCGCATCACGTTGAACATGCAGATCAGCGTGCTTCACACCCTGGGCAGGCAGGCGCAGGAATGCGCAAGCAAGGCCGGCGAAGCAGATGCCGTCTATCTGCACCGGCTCACATCCCTCCCCGCCGCAGTGCGCAATCAGTGATTGCGCCGGGCATCCCCACACGCGCCCGGGGCCGATGAGGCACGGGTATTTCAACCACCACGGAGATTGCATCATGAGCACGCATTTTTGGGGCGAAGGCAACGTCGGCTCGCCACCCGAGTACCGCGAATTTCCCAACGGAAACGATGAACCGCGCCGGCTGCTGCGCCTGAACGTTTACTTCGACAACCCCATTCCAAGAAAAGATGGCGAGTTCGAGGATCGCGGAGGCTTTTGGGCGCCCGTCGAACTCTGGCACCGCGATGCCGAGCACTGGAAGGATCTTTACCAGAAAGGCATGCGCGTGCTCGTCATCGGCCGCATGGAGCGTGAACCGTGGACGGACAACGAGGATCAGCCACGCGAGACCTGGCAGATCAACGCACGCAGCGTCGGCATCCTGCCCTACCGCATCGAATCCGTGGCCCTCAGTCCGAAGCCGCAGGAGGCAGAGCCGAAGCCCCAAGCCGTCCAGGAATCGACTCCACCGAAAGACGCGAAGCGCAGGAAGTGAACCAGCATGGAGGGCGGCGGTGCAGTTCTTCGCCGCCTTCCATTCACCCGCAAGCTATCCCCAGGGGATAGCTCCATCGAAGTCCACCGACTTCCACGCGCTCTCGCCAATCGCAGCTCCCGGCCGCCACATCTGCACCCACACTCGATCCCCACCCAAGCCATTCCATCCCGTGAAAGTGGTCGCCACCGCATGCGGCTTGTTTGCTGCTGCTCTTGGTAGCGCTCGGCATCCTCGATTCCAGCAACTCAATGAACCACGGAAATCGGGTGGACGGACATGCGGCTGTTCTTGTGCGAGAAGCCTTCCCAGGGCAAAGACATTGGCCGGATTCTCGGCGCCACGCAACGCGGTGAAGGCTGCCTCAACGGTTCCGGCGTCACCGTCACCTGGTGCATCGGCCATCTCGTAGAGGCGGCGGCACCCGAAGCCTACGACGAACAGCTAAAGCGCTGGTCCATTGAGCAGTTGCCCATCATTCCCCAGCGTTGGCAGGTCGAGGTCAAACCGAAAACCGCCACGCAATTCAAGGTCGTCAAGGCGCTACTGGCGAAGGCAACACAGCTTGTCATCGCCACCGATGCCGACCGCGAAGGCGAACTGATCGCCCGCGAGATCATTGACCTGTGCGGCTACCGCGGCCCCATCGAGCGGCTGTGGCTGTCGGCACTCAACGATGCGTCCATTCGCGCCGCGCTAGGCAAGCTCCGGCCATCGGCCGAGACGCTGCCGATGTACTACTCGGCACTAGCGCGCTCGCGTGCGGACTGGCTTGTGGGCATGAACCTCAGTCGGTTGTTCACGGTGCTGGGTCGGCAAGCCGGCTACGACGGAGTGCTGTCGGTCGGTCGCGTCCAGACCCCGACGCTCAAGCTGGTCGTGGACCGCGACCGCGAGATCGCGGCCTTCGTGTCCGTGCCGTACTGGGCCATCGACGTGTACCTGACCACAAGCGGCCAAGCCTTCACCGCGCAGTGGGTTTCGCCCGACACCTGCACCGACGACTCGAGCCGCTGCCTGCAGCAGCCGGTGGCACAGCAGGCGGCGCAGCAGATCCGCGCCACCGGCAGTGCCCAGGTTGTCTCGGTCGAAACCGAGCGCGTGCGTGAAGGCCCGCCGCTGCCGTTCGACCTGGGCACCTTGCAGGAGTTGTGTTCCAAGCAGCTTGGGCTGGATGTGCAGGAAACCTTGGACATCGCTCAGGCCCTGTACGAAACGCACAAGGCCACGACCTATCCGCGTTCGGATTCCGGCTACCTGCCGGAGAGCATGTTTGCCGAAGTCCCCATAGTCCTCGACAGCCTGCTCAAGACCGATTTCTCGCTGCGCCCGATCATTGACCAACTCGACCGCACACAACGATCACGCGCTTGGAACGACGCGAAGGTGTCCGCGCACCACGGCATCATCCCGACGCTCGAACCGGCGAACCTCTCGGCCATGAGCGAGAAGGAACTGGCGGTGTACAAGCTCATCCGGGCGCACTACCTCGCGCAGTTCCTTCCTCACCACGAGTTCGATCGCACAGTGGCGAACCTCTCTTGCGGCCAGCAGACGCTGACGGCCACAGGAAAGCAGGTGGTCGTCAAGGGCTGGCGCCTGGTGTTGGCCGAACCGCAACCCGAGGAGGATAGCGACACCGCGGCGCGCAGCCAGGTGCTGCCCGCGCTACGCGAGGGCGTGTCATGCCAGGTAGCAGATGTCGATCTGAAGGCGCTCAAGACACAGCCATCTCGACCCTACACGCAGGGCGAATTGGTCAAGTCCATGAAAGGCGTCGCCAAGCTGGTCTCGGATCCGCGCTTGAAACAGAAGCTCAAGGATACGGTCGGCATCGGCACCGAAGCGACACGGGCTAACATCATCAGCGGCCTGATCGCACGCGGCTATCTCATGAAGAAGGGGCGCGCGATTCGCGCCTCGGATGCGGCATTCACCCTCATCGACGCCGTGCCCGCAGCGATTGCCGACCCCGGGACCAGCGCCGTATGGGAACAAGCGCTAGACATGATCGAAGCGGGACAACTCACGCTGGACGTGTTCATCGGCAAGCAGGCCGCATGGATTTCGCAGTTGATCACGCAGTACGCCAGCGCGTCCCTGTCAATCAAGGTTCCCCATGGGCCGGTTTGCCCGCAGTGCGGCGCACCCACGCGCCAGCGCAGTGGCAAAAGCGGCCCGTTCTGGTCGTGCAGTCGCTATCCAGACTGCAAAGGCACGCTGCCGGTCGAGTCAGGCACGTCCAAGCGCGTAGCCTCACGCTCGCGCCGTGGCGGCCGAAAAGACTCCTGATCGACCCCGTCCCCCCGTGAGCCGTGCTCACCTTCGGCGGCGCGACTCGTGTCCCGCACGCCCTGCTGGACGCCCAGCGCACAACACCTTCTTGATCCGTGTGCGCGTCCCGCTCAGCCGTCCCCGGCCGCGGGACCTGAAGGTGACTTCTCCACGAATGGCGTCACTTGCGTTCTGCTGATCTGCTTTTCTTCCGCCTATCGCGAAGGGTCCCCCGATGGCTTGCTCGCCCACGCAAGCCATCGGGAGACCCCTTTCGGTCAGCGGTATTCAGTGCCGGTGCCCGCCGGCGCAAAAACGGGCTCCCTTTGTGCGCGGATGTGCGCCAGACGATGCCGGCCCCAGCCACGACATGGGCCGGGTGTGCTTGCTGACAGCAGACGGTTCTTCCGACGACCGGGACTGCCAATCAGCCCACGGGTGGCTTCTTCTTTCCTCCCGAGCCGAAGGCCCTCCGGCCTTCGGCGCCTTTCTCCTGCCCATCAACGTCCCGGCCCGGCCATTGGCCTGGGTCATACGAACAGGAGAGCTGATATGCACCCTCAACCTTGCGCGCCGCTGCTTTACGGCAGCGTGTGCAGCGGCATCGAGGCCGTGAGCCTCGCGTGGCAACCGCTCGGCATTGAGGCCGCGTGGTTCGCCGAGATCGAACCGTTCCCGAGCGCCGTGCTCGCCCACCACTACCCGCACGTGCCCAACCTGGGCGACATGACCATGATCGCCCGCCAGGTTCACGCCGGCACCGTGCCGGCCCCCGACATCCTGGTCGGCGGCACGCCATGCCAGTCGTTCAGCGTGGCCGGCGCGCGCCGGGGACTGGATGACCCACGCGGAGCCTTGACCCTTGCCTATGTGGAGTTAGCCAATGCCATCGACCAAGCCCGTCACCAAAATGACCGCTCGCCGGCCACCCTTGTCTGGGAAAACGTCCCGGGCGTCCTCAGCGACCGCAGCAACGCCCTCGGGAATTTCCTGGGCGCATTGGCCGGAGAAAGCCGTGCGCTCCAACCGCCAGGGGAAAAATGGGCGCACGCAGGTTACGTGTCTGGCCCCAGGCGCCGCATCGCCTGGCGCGTGCTCGACGCTCAATATTTCGGCGTCGCCCAACGCCGCAAGCGTGTGTTTCTTGTGGCAAGTGGTGGAGATGGTTTCGATCCCGCCGAAGTACTTTTTGAGCGCACGGGCCTGCGCGGGGATTCTTCTGCGGGCAGCGCGCCGTGGCAAGAAGCTGCCCGTGCTGCTGGACCAAGCGCTGAAGCATCAGGCGGCTACGCAGGACTGAAACCGTCCTACGGTGAGGTCAAGACGACGTTCGGATTCAGTGGAGGCATCGGCCCTGTCGATGTGGCCGCATGCCTAATGGCGGCTGGCCCCAAGCATGACATCCGCACGGAGACGTTCATGGTGCAGTCGGTCGCCGGCAGCATCACCCACACCCTCGACACCGCCAACGGCGGCAAGGGCAGCAGCGAGGACGGTACGGGCAAAGGTGTGCCGATCATCGCTTTCACCGCCCAGGGCAGCGGCGCGGATGCCACGATGGATCTGACGCCGACGCTGCGTGCAGGCGGGCATCGCAGCAGCCATGCGAACGCAGGTGTCGTGCCTGCTATCGCCTTCGCGCAGAACCACCGCTGCGAGGTGCGCTTCGAGTCGGGCCACGGACAGGTGGCTTGCACCGTGCTGTCCAACGGCAAGCCGGGGTATGGCGTGCCAATGATCGCCTGCGTTGCCCTGCATGATCGTCAGAACGGTCTGGCTGCTGAACTGGGCAGCGGGGCCAATGGGCATGTGCTGGCGCCTGACCACGAGGCGCATTTCCGCTATGACTGGAATGACCCCATTCCAAGGGACTGGTCGCAGTGGCGGGTACGGCGGTTGATGCCCGTGGAATGCGAACGTCTGCAAGGCATGCCCGACGACTACACGCTGGTTCCGTATCGCGGTAAGCCGGCTGCGGACGCGCCGCGCTACAAGGCAATCGGCAACTCCATGGCCTAGCCGTGCGTCGCCTGGCTAGGCCAGCGGCTGGTGCAGTGCTTGCACAAGATGGGATCGATCGCTTCGGATTGATGCACGACGCCGCCAACGGGCCGCGCCATTCTCGTTCCTGTATTGCCGACATGTCGGCAGCCGCCAGGATGTCGAGGCTGCCGTGGGTTGCACCCATGCCACCCGCCAGTTCGTATCTGCATCCGCATCCCTCCGGCGATCCAGCATCACGCACCGTCCTGACAGCCCCGCACGTGTTGCGGGGCTTTCTTTTTTTCCACTTTCGCCAATCGGGGCTGTGCCGGGTTCCGATTCTCGGCTGACGTGGCTCGCCTCGCACATCAAGCTGCCCGCATGTGTCGCTGATCCGTCAGCACCATGCCAGCAGCCAGGGTTTCCAGGCTGCCGCGGAGTTTCTCCGCGCTACCCGCCAGTCCGCCATCGCATCGAGTCTGCGGACGCGCGTCCTCGTGATGCCGGTGCTTTTTTTAACCGCTAGCGGGAGCTTCCATCCCGTTAGGGACAGGGCCCCGCTTTTCCTAGGAGCCTATCCATGTCCCAGCAAGCCTCTTTCAGCCAATTGGCTTTGATCTATTGCGGCAAGTTACTGCCGCTCGAAGTCCTGCAGAGCGCCGCAGGCCACTACATCGGCACACGCAATAGCGAGGGACCCGTTTCGCGGGAATCTCGCGAGTACTTCCGCAGCTACGCCGCGGCTCAACGTGTCCTCGAAAGTGGCGGCTGGTCCCAGCTGGCCAATCCCTGATCCAACTAGAGGAGCCACATCATGAACCCACATCTGCCTCTGGAAATCGTCGGTCAGATCATGCAGGAAGTGCAGCATTTCGCTGATGCGCCCCAAGCCTTCTTCGAGGCGTGGAAGCGTGGCGTCGAGATCGCTGGCGCCGAGTGGTTCGGCGAGGGCACCCCTGAAGGCCTGAACCAGGCCAAGAGCAAATGGGATTTGCGTCCCAACGTGCTGCGGATCAACGACGCCCTCGGCGTCCTGAGCAGCGGGGAACGCATGTTCCTGTCCGCCATGGTCAGCTTCTACAACGCGCGCGATGGCGGTGCCATGCTCAAGCGCTGCCACTTCCACGGGCTGTCGGATTTCGACGGTCTCGACCTGGAACGCCGCAAGGTCATCGCCGATCTGCTGGTGAACTACAGCGGCTGGTGAGCATCTTTCCGGCATACCACTACTTTCTCGTCCCCCCAATGAGGAACATGCGCCCGCAAGGCCCTGTTCCTCATATTTTGTCCCCATCACCCAGCGCCACTAGCCTTGGGCTATTAGCAGGATATTGACCGTCTTGATCTGCTGCTTGGGTCAGACGCTACAGTGGAACTTGCAGGGCTGGCCCCGCCGCGCTAAAACCGTGGCCGAAGGAGCAAAGCTCACACGCTTGGAGACAGCCACATGGCCAGCACCACCGAAATCGCTGCCCTGTTGGCTGCGACCGACGCGCAGGGCCGCGTCGATCCGCTGGCCTACGAAGCGCAGCTCCTAATCCTGCAGCATCAAGGTCTGGGTAGCGTAGATGCGGCCGCACTGGTGCGCGCCCTGCCGGCCTCGCCGGGTTTTACCGCCTTCGACCGCACCACGCTCTTTTCCGCCATCGACCAGCGCCTGGATACGCCGCAGGAACGGCAGCGTTTCGCCGACGCGCTGGACCAGGCCAACCTCAGCGACGGATGGCTCGAACGGCTGGGCGAGCAGGCGGCCGAGGTCGGCGGCCAGGCCTATGACAGTACCCGCACCGCAGTGCGCTGGGCCGATACCCAGGTCAGTGACGGCTTGGCCGCCGCGCAACGCAGCACCCGCGACACGGCGGCCGCTCCTGGCGTGTTGCCCGGCCTGCGAGCCGAAGCGCAGGCCGGCAACAATCTGGTCGGCAATGTGCAGCAAGGCTATGGCTTCGTCACTGGCGGGGCGGGACATGCCGTGTCCACGCTCGGCGATACCGTCGACCTGGTGCGCATGGGCACGCGCTTGGTCACCGACCCGAACTATCGCGATGTGGTGGTCGGCATGGTCCGTATTTATGCGGCCGAGGTCGTCGCCGACCCGCACAAGCCGATCGACCAGGCCCGCAGCGCCGCCACCCAGGCGCTGCAGCAGTGGCAGCAGGGGCTGGCGCAGGCGCAACGCGAAGGCCGCGAGCACGAATATGTCGGCAGCGCAGCCGGCGCGGCTGGGGTGGAGATGCTGGCCACGTTGGTCCCGGCCAGCAAACTGGGCAAGCTCGGCAAGGCCGCGCGAATCATGGAGGACATCGCCCCGCGCGCAGCCGGCGAAGCCAGCGAGGGTCTGGCCGATGCCGCCCGTGCCGAGCGCGTCGGCACCGGCGCGCGCGACGCGGGCGAACTCGCACCCGAGCGGGGCGCGGCATTGCCCGGCCGCGCCGGCGCCTACGCCGAAGCGCTGGAAGAAGTCGACCAGGCCGCGCAGCGCGGCGGTGCGGCGGGCGAAGGCGCGCAGCAATTGCTGCGCGGGCTGGTCGGCCAGGCGCGCCAGGACGGCCACCTGGACGACTTGGTCCGCGCCGCCCGCGCCACTGATAATGTCGAAGGCCTGCTACGCAGCGGCGAACTGGCACCGCGCGAACTCACCGCCATCCTCAAGCGCAACCCGGATGTCTTCGATGGCAGGATCGACTTCCCGACTGCGCTAGACCACAGCACGCAGGGCGTGGACCTGACCCGGCTCACCACGCGCCAGCTCGGCGACATCGGCGAAGCCATCCAGACCCACGAACTGGTAAAGCAAGGCTATAGCGACATCGTCGCGATCAAAAACCGCTCCGGCCACGGCATCGACTTAGTCGGCCGCAACCCCGGCGGCGAACTAGAATTCTTCGAGATCAAGACCTCGGCAAAGGGGATGGCGCCGGCGCAACACGGGGATCCGGAACAATTCGTAGCCAAGCGGCTTGAGCGGGCGATTGACGCCCAGGGTCACTGGGATCCGAAGAACACGATACCTGGGCTGAAGTCGATCGCTCAGGATATCAGCAGGGAAATCGGCCCGGAGGCCGAGAACATCAACGCCACGTGGGTGCGGCTCAATCTGAGCCGGAGCCCGGACGCGCCGCACTTGCAGATCGAACGCAAGATAGATCCATGGGTCAAGCCCGCAGCGCCGAAACAGACGATGCTGACTCCTGGCGATGCCGACCACCCAGACCACGCCGCATTTGACACGATACTGCGCACGGTGCAGGGCGACGGCCGTTGGAACGTTGCGGAAAGCCACAATATTGCCGCGAGCCTGCTGAAGGAATACAAGGCCGATCCGCTGTGTAAGACCCTGGATTCGGTGCGCATCGGCGGCAGCGCCGATACGCCATGCATCTTCGCGGTCAGTTCGCCGCACGGCGACAAAGCCCCGCATTTCCACGTCCGTGTGGAGGCCGAGCAAGCCGCGCAGCGTCCGGCCGCCGAGAGCTTCGCTCAGGTCCAGCAGCTCAACCAGCAACAAGCGCTGGCCCAGGAAACGGAGCAACAGAACCTAGCTCAGCGCGGCCCGAGGATGAGTTGATGGCAAACGACAAGAGCGACCAACACCTGCCCACGTGGCATCCTTCGTTGAAGAAGACCTTCAAGCGGTGTGATCGCTGGATCGAGCGCGCCAGCCGGGACAATGAACCACAGCGATATTTCGACAACATAGAGAACTATCTTGCGGCCTCCGGCCCTGTGTCGGGCAAACTTTGGATGGAACTAGCTTGGGCTGGCCATGTGTATGCGGTCCAAGCCTGCGCCCTCAGCGGCCAAGGCCGCCTGGACGAACTCGCCCAGCCGCTGCGCTGGGCGGTGGCGATGCGCTCAATCGCATTTCGCTTCGAGGCCGCCGTGACCCTGGCCTGGACCACTGAGCGGCAACCGCTGCTACCGTTCTGGACCAGCATGAAGGTCGCGGCCACCGCAATGCTTTCGCAATGGGAGGCCACCGAGGCTGGTGTCCGCTTCCTGATCCAGGTCGCGCACAAGGACCAGGCCCTGAAGCCTGACGAATGGCGCCGCGAGGGCTGGGGCAAAGGCACCAACGACGCTTTCCTGATTTTCCTGTTCGCTCAGGCCTTCGGCATCCCTACCCACTACCGGCCGGTGCATTCGCTGATCCCCGAGTATCAGGCTGTGCTCGACCACTGGCGCAGCACCGACGCAGCGGCGTTCCAATCCGCGATGCAGGCCGCGGCCGACTGGCACATCGCTCGCAGCAAGGATGGCACCGAGCGCAACACCTACGAGTTCGAGAAGGACATTGATCGCGTCTACCCCGCCGAACTGCTCGCCGTGCAGGCCCTGCGCCAGCGCGACGGCCTGCCCCACTTCGATACCGGCCATCTGCTGATCGACACGCCCTGGACCATCCTGAGCAAGCTGCCCGAGTGCCCGCCGCATCCGCTCGCTATGGCGGTGGAAGAGCGGGTGCGCCGGGACTATCCGGATTACAACTGAAGCGAATACCCCAGACACAATGGGGCGATGAGCCAGTACAGATTTCCCATGGCCGCCGGAGTGGGCTGGTGCGACGCTGCCGCCATGTTCCGCTGAACTCGGTCAGCAACATGCCCAGAGCGCTACGCGCCCGCCGGCACTAAGGAAGACGGTCGAGACGAACACGCCCGTGAGCGACCGCATCCGACTTCGAGCACCAGCTTGGAGCCTGCGTCAACGCCATGAACCAGCACGACTCCATCGGCCAGATCCTGGTGTTCGCGCGCATGAGCGGCACGCTGCACATGCGCCAAATCGCCAGCGCCGACCTAGTGGACGCCGACATTGATGACTACGAAATGGTCGTGTTCGACGGTGGCAACACAAGCGGCGACACGTGGAAGCACGTGTTCTTCCCGCGTCAACGCGAACACTACTTCATGTACTAGGCTTGCCCACCACCAGCCCCTTTCGAGGGGCTTTTTTCTGGCCGTCGCGCAGGAATATGGGTGCGGCAACGTGCCGTTTCCTGCGAGCAGGTAGCCCACTCCAGGGCCATCCTTTCCCCATGTTCGTCGGCGTTGCCGACACATGCCCAGGCAGCCGAGACCTTCAAGGCTGCAAGTGCAAGAAACCGCACAGGTCGTTTCATTCCAAGGACGCGTCCGCGTCCATCAACGCCACCCACAAGGGACCTCTCCCTTGCGGGCGGGGAATCCCTTGTTTGTTCCTCAAGGAGATTTCCCATGGACCGTTCCCTCGTCAAATCCATGATGCCTTCGCTTGTCGCAGGCCATGTCCCTCGCAACGTGCGGTCGTTCAAGTACCGCGTGTTCGATGATCAGCCGCAGTCTTCGACATTGGGCTTCGCCATCGATCCCCTACCCTTCGATGGGCGCGTGGTCGTGGTGACGGACGACACCATCGTCGTCAAGCTCAAGCCCAGCGAGTTCGCTGTGCTCGATCCCAAACTGGTGACCGTCGTTCCCACCGAAGGCGCCAATGTGCATGTCCAACCCTACGCGCGGCGCCGTTTCGACGGACTGCGCGCGGACACTCCGGAAGTACGCACCGAGATGACGTCGGACGGCGTCCCCTACACCGTCAAGACGCACCTTCTTGGATCCGCGCAGGCCAAGCTTCCCATCCCCACGCCGCAGTGCATGGAGCTGGGCCAGCTCATCGAGCAACTGGAGGAAATGCCGGCGCCCGATGGCTTCCGACGCATTACCCATATGCTGGTCGATGCGGGCGCTCGCGATTTCTCCTGGGTCGATCCGAAGCCGTCCAAGATCATCGAGACGCCTCCGGCGATCACCTTCACGGTCTCGACCGCGAAGTTCGAGGGTCAGGTGAAGGTGCTGTACGACCGCGCGGGGGATACCTACGTGGTGGAGCTGCACCGAGACGGCGAATTGGTCGATCGGCATGACGAAGTGCATTTCGACATGCTCGGCGAAGTGCTAGAGCAACTCATCGACGACGGGCGTTGGCGCCTGATCGACGTGAGTGTCATCAAAGCGAAGGCGGCTCGACCACGCCAGGCGCTGCCGGCATGACGCCCCGCACCGAAGCCAGACGGTTCTTCGGCTGATCCGAGCCGCCGTCACGGCGTTACAGCCCTTCTGTCCATGTGCCCCACAGGCTCTCCATCCATTCGGGTGGAGGGCCTTTTATCTATCCGACACAGGAGATTTCAACCATGTCACTGCGATTCAAAGGCTCCGACCTGCGCCCCGTGTTGACGGAGGCGATCGCCAACCAATGCCGCGTCATCCTAGTCAAGGACCAAGGCGTGTACTTCCTTGCCGAGCACGGGGAGCGTCGCCCGGGTGGACGCGTGAAGCTGCTGGCCTATGCCGTCGGCTGCAACCCGGACACCGATCCGTTTGACAACTGGTGGGAACTGGCGCGCGACGAACTAGGCGGCGACGACTTCGCGGAGTACTTCGATCCGAAGGATGGCGTATTCAATCGCATGCTGCACTCCGCAGACGATCTGATACTGTCCGCCACCGCCACGCATCTGTCGCTGGAGGTAGTGCCTTCCGCATAGCGCGGCTTGCTGAGTCAGATTTGCGATCGAGCGGTCGGCAATGTCCCGAGTGAGCGAATATCCGGACCGGCCCAGGCATTAATGCAGTATTCCAGAAGAAAAAAGGCCCTTCACTCATTGAGTAAGGGCCTTTCTTTTCTGAATGGATTCAGAGCTATTTATCCACGCTTGAACAGGCGTTCGTGCATCCACCCATCGTTGGTCAGGATGACTGCCGCCTTGGCCTGTACATCTCCCTGAGTCTGCTCCGCAAAATTCTTATAATTGGCACGCATGACTTCCGATTTGGCCCAGTCATCTGCACCGTCCACCTTGTAGCGGTAGTTCACCTGCGACAGCTTTACGCCCATCATGTCGCTGGGTTCGGTGAAGTTGTCCACTTCCACGACGGTGTACTTGCCGGTGCAGAAGGCATCTTGTGCAGCCAGCGTGTTTGCACCGTTGGCGACGAGAAATTTCTTGCCGGTATCAGTAATTTGGTATTCGGTGGCCGGCTCCATCTTGTTGCCGAACATGGCTTTGACTTCGGTGTCTCGCTTAGTCAGCAGCCCCGCATCGACCAGCGCATCGGCGCGCTTCTTGTTCTGGCCGCCCAGCATATCTTGGTTCGCCAGGGTGAACGGCAAGCCCTTTGCAGGAATCGCAGCGCACAGGCCCTTCTGAGTGTCCAGGTACGCCTGGATGGCCTTGCTGAAGTTGCTCTTGTTAGCGTCTTTGGCGCTGCCGCACGCGGCAAGCGTAAGGGCAAGGCTGCTGATGGCAACGATTTTGATGGCTGTATGCAAAACGAGCTTCCTCTGTAGGTTAAGACAAGCGGTTATTCATTTTGGCAACGCGATTAGGCGATGCGCGGTTCTCGGCATGGCGGGTAGCTTCTAGTCGGTTTGTAGAAGAGGACGGAGCGGTCCGAGGGTGCGGTGAAGCGTCTGTACCAACTGTTCCGCTCGAACGTGGGTGTTGCGCTTGAGCATCTGCATAGTAGCCATGAGTACTCAAGAATAAGGCTCACGCCGCATCACTTTACCGAAAATGTAACTGACCACAACTTTAGAAAATTCCCCAACGATGCGGGACCACACCACGTTCCAACTATTCGAGGGGCGTTTTGAATCCGAGCATCTTGCGCGGACGATTGTAGAGCCGCTGCTCAATCGACCGCAGGTGCGCATTGGTGATGGTGCTGAAATCGGTCTGTCGTGGCAAGTACTGGCGGGTCAACCCGTTGGCATTTTCGTTGCTTCCTCGCTGCTATGCGGAGTACGGATCTGCAAAATAGAAATCGCTCTGCAAGCAGGCAGCAATGAGCCGATGATCAGCGAAGCATGCTGGTTGCGGCGCAGTTCGCGGCTGATCGTGCTGGGCGCACGCGCCACTGCGCCGGCGATGGCCCGCATCGACATACAAATTTCATATAACGCATGCAGACGGTATCGTTCTGCCAGATCCAGGCGGCGGGATGACATGGGCAACTCCACTTGGCGGTGAAGTCGTTCAGGTCTGGTCGCCTGCACCACTTCACAACCGTTGGTGTTGCGATCCACAGTTGGAGCCGCCAATTTTATTAATATTTTTCTGATTATGTCATCTCTACCGCTGTAACTGATGTGGCAGACGTTGGTCGCCGTGGACAAAGGGAGGCGCTCGGTTACCGATTCATTGCTGCTCCACACATGAGGCTCGGCCATGCTGCCCCCATGCCTGCTGACGTTGTCAGCAACATGCCAGGCAACCATCGGTCTTCGAGGTTGCGGCGCAGTTCCCACTGCGTGACCGAGCCAGCTCGCACCGCATCCATCTGCGAGCGACCACCGGCCTGTTCGGTGGCGGATGCTTTCGCCTTATCAACCCATCGCGGGGTTACGCACCCTTCCCCGCTTGCGTGGCTTGGTGTGCCTCCGCTTTTCCCAATGGAGATCACCATGAGCACCACGTCCAACGAGAAATCGTATTTCGATCTGCACACCTCGGGCATCGGCTATCTGCAACGTGCTCGTGAAGTACCCGTCAGGGGCGGCCGCCGTGCGCAGCCTTTCCTGGCATGCACCATCGCCGCGCTGGTCGGCCCCGCCAGGGACCCAAGCTACCGCTACTTCGATGTCAAGGTCTCGGGTGCCGAGGCCAAGAAGCTCGTTCAGCGCTACATCGGCGTTGACGATCCCAAGCAGCGCCCGCTGGTGCGCTTCCGCCTCGGCGACCTATGGGGCGATGCGTACATCCGCGACAAGGGCGAGCACCAGGGCAAGGCCGCAGCGTCCCTCAAGGCGCGACTGCTCAAGGCCGAGCTGATTGAACGGGACGAATTGGCTTCGATCAAACAGCACGAGCTGATCACCCGCGGCATCGGCTACCTCAACCGTCCGAAGGACGTCACCCCCAAGGATGGCGATCCGTTCCTGTCGTGCTCCATCGCCGCGCTGGCCGGACCTGTCGATGAACCGGAGTATCGGTACTTCGACACGATCGTCTCCACCCCTGAAGCCGAGCATCTGGTTCGCCGATGCGTGCAGGCCATCGAAGGGGATCGCAAGGTGCTGATCGCCTTCCGTCTCAACGACATGAAGATCGATCCGTACATCCGCACCAAGGGCGAGCACGCTGGGGAACCTGCCGCGAGCCTTGAATCGACGTTGGTTCACATCGGTCTGATCAAGATCGACGGCACCCAGGTCTATCCGACGAGCCAGACGCAAGCCAAGGCGCCGCCGGCGGAGGACGCATCCGCGCCCAAAGCCGACAACGTCATCGACACGGCCGCCGACACCGTTTCCGACCAGCCTATCGAGTCCGCCGAGCGCGAGTCCGAAGGTGCAGTCGAGGAGCAGGAGCCTGCATTGGTTGCTTCGTTCTGATCCGGCTTGGCCCCTCACGGGGCCTTGCCGCTTTTTCCTAGTTTCTCAAAGGAGAGCCATCATGGCAGTCACATCGGTGCCCGATAGATCGGTATCGCCCATCGTCGTCCCAGGCCAGCTCACACTGCGCATCATCCGCGGTAAAAACGGCCCGTTCCCGGTCGGTCGCCTCTCCACACACCTTGGTGTGTTCGAGGTCAAGGACCCTGAACTAGAGCAGTACCCCGAAGGCAAATACGACGGGGAGTTCGTCATCAGGTACATTTTCCCGAAGTCCTACCCGGTCGGCGGCGGCATGCGATTTGAGATCCGCGCCAGCCTCGACGGAATGACGCTCAACGGCATCGACAAACTGAGCTGTGACGAAGCACGCAGCTTCGCCACCCATGACGTCGATCCCCTCGATGAGGAACTGGGCGCGCAGCCGGTGGCAACCCCGGCCAGAGCATCCCGGCCCGCCAAACCTGCCCCCGTGCAGGCATCGGCAGACCCGCTGGTCGATACCACGCCGTTCGGTGTGGATGCGCAGCCGCTCGATACGTCTGCCGCCCCCGGCAGCACGGAAGATCCGGACGCCACGCTTTTCGGCGGGCTGTGGCCGCTGGGCGAATCTGTGAAGCTTGATTCGACCATCGACCGCCGCGCCCTGCGCGCGCAGATCGCACGCCTTGGCGAGCTGGGTTTCGCGCTGGACTTCAAGACGCAAGAGTGGAGCCGACAGGCCGAGCTGCAACCTGCGTGATCACAAGCACCGCATCCGTGGTGTCCTTCATCCACCCGTCGGGGGTTACTTCCCCATGCGGGGAGGCTCCCGGTTTTTTTCCTGGAGGTCTCATGTCCACTATCACTTGCGATACAACCCGTTGCGCGCTGGATGAATCCGCGTGGCGGGCTCTCTGCGAGACGGCAGCCGCACAAGCCATGAAAGGTTGCGGTCTGTCTCACGACTACTACGTTGAACGCTTCAGTTCGGCAATCGACACGCAAGTTGGTCGATTGCCCGAATCACAGCGCGCACAGGCCTTGCAGATTGCTCAGAAATGGGACTACGCAACACCTGCCGCTCGGCAGGAAGCCCAGGACTGGAATGCTGAAAACGGCTACTGCTCGCATGGCATCGAACTGGGTTACTGCCCGGCCGGTTGCGATTCGTACTGAGAACTAGCACTGAGTTTCATAGCCGCACACTCGGCAGTTCGAGCCGGACTGAGCGACTTTCTTCCACCCCGTGGGGCAGTACCTGCCCCACGGGCGGTGCTGTTCCCGTTCATCCGAGGACACCACCATGTTTGTAAATACTTCTTCCACCACGCTGTACCGCATTGACG
The DNA here is from genome assembly GCF_000772705.2 of Xanthomonas vasicola. Classification (GTDB taxonomy): domain Bacteria; phylum Pseudomonadota; class Gammaproteobacteria; order Xanthomonadales; family Xanthomonadaceae; genus Xanthomonas; species Xanthomonas vasicola. The sequence goes on along the minus strand of NZ_JSBW02000008.1, from coordinate 8,966 downwards.
AATGCCCGGACGTGATGGCCGACGCTTGCGTCGGCGATGACCAAGGCAACCTGATCTTCCTGTCGATCTGGGCGCGAGACACCGCCGTCCAGCAGTTCCTCGCTCGCCTGACCCTCGGGCGCGATGAGCAGGGACTAGACCAGTTCCACGTCATCACTGACCAGGGCGGCAGCGTCCCGATGTTCATCGGCAACGTCGATCGCCTGGAAAAGCGCGTCACGCGCGCCTATCGGCGAACGCGGTTCGGCTCTCTCTCCAACTTGTGGCTGTTCGACCGGCGCTGCGTCAAGCCCGACAAAGCCAACGCCAGCGCGCTGGCATTGCTGCCACGCGACAGCGCCCACCGGCTCGACCGCCTGTGGATGCTAGTGCGGGACACCTGCCCGTTGCCGCTGCTCGATCACTGGCGCGAGACCGTGCTGGAACTGCTGCAAACCCGCGAGATGCTGGCCCGCCTTCCGTTCGACCTCGGGCCACTGGAAGGCCATCGGCTCGCCATCGACGTGCCGACGCTGACTCTGGCGCTGGGCTCCCTGATCCGCAGTGATGTGCTCACCGCCTATGCCCATCCGTCCAAGATTTCTACGCCGGAAGCGGTAGCGGCTTGACCCACCCGTGGAGCACGCCTTGGCGTGGTTCCGTCATTCATCCCCGCCAACCAGGAGATTTCCATGGCCCTCATGTTCCCGCGGCTAGCCCGCAATTTCGTTAAAACCGGGTACTTCCCCACGGATGAACCCACGCTCGAAAGAGCCCTCAACGCACTGATGCCCAGCGATGGTCCGATGTGCATCCTCGATCCCTGCGCAGGCGAAGGCGTGGCGATCGCCGAAGCCGCCCATGCTCTCGGGCGCGAGCAGGCCAAGGCATTCGCTGTCGAGTTCGACGCGGAGCGGGCGCACCATGCCCGCGGCCTGGTCGATCACTGCCTGCACGCGGACCTAATGGACACGATGATTTCCAAGCAGTCCTTCGGGCTGCTCTGGCTCAACCCTCCATATGGCGACCTGTCCAAGGACGTCAACGGCAACATCGGTTACCAGGGCCAGGGCCGCGCCCGTCTCGAAAAGCTGTTCTATCAGCGAACCTTGTCGCTGGTGCAGTACGGCGGTGTGCTGGTCTTCATCGTTCCGAGCTATGTGCTCGACGCGGAGCTGGTCGGCTGGCTGACGCGTCACTACACGGACCTTCGGATCTACCGAGCAGTGGAGACGCAGTTCAAGCAGGTGGTGATCTTCGGCCGCAGGATGCGCCAGCGCGAGCAGGCGCCGGATGGCGTCAAGGCCATGCGTAATCTGCTGCTGCAGGTTGGGCTTGGCGAAGTCGAAGCCGAGGAGCTGCCAAGCGAATGGCCGTTTCTGCCTTACATCGTCCCCGCCAGTCCGGCCGAGCCGGAGCATTTTTTCCGCGTGACGATGGAGCCGGAGCAGTTCGCCGATGAGGTTGGTCGGCTCCAAGGCCTCTGGCCGTCGCTGGACACGCACCTCGGGGCCGCGCAGCAGTTGCTGCGTCCACCGGCGCGTGCTCTTTCCCACTGGCATCTCGCTCTGGCCCTGGCCGCGGGCGCGATATCCGGCGTGGTGCGTTCCAAGACAGGGCGCCTGCTCGTCGTCAAAGGTGACACCCACAAGGACAAGACGCTCCAGAGGGAATTCACCGAACGCGACGACGGCTCCATCGCCGAAACCCGGATCCTCACCGACAAGTTCGTCCCCGTCATCCGCGCATGGGATATGACGCCTGGCTCCCCGACACTGGGCGAGGTGTTGACCATTCGCTAATCCCAGGACGCCTGACGTCCCGCTGCACTTCATCAAAGGAGAAACACCATGCTCTCACGTCTGTTCCAGCGGCGTGCGCCGCAAAAGCAACCGTTGTTCGCACCGGCCTCCTTGCAGTTGAGCGAGAAGGTGCATTGGCTGGCCCGCAGAGGCCTCATCGATCCCTTGGCTTATGTGCAGCGCCATGTGCGCGGCGATTGGGGAGAGATCGACGAGGCGACCGGCCAAGCCAACGATGTCGCACTCCAACAGGACAACCTGATGATCTCCTCCTACCGGATCACGCCGGAACTGGTGCTGATCGTCAAGACCAGCGAAGACCACCAGACCACGGTGGTCCAACTTTCCGAAGAGCGCGACATGATCTGAAGGCAGTCCATCGTCATCCCGTCCACCTGACGGAGCCACTTCACTCCGCCAGGGGGGGCGTGGCTCAAAGTTTTTTCAAGGAGGAGCCCATGGCATCACATCGAATCGAAACGTACTGCCGGGAGCTGCTGTTTACCCCCGGCGCACTCGTCCTCAGCGTAGACATTGACCGCTTGGTTCGCGCGGGCTGCCTGGATCCGCTTCCGTACTTTCGTCGCCACGTCCGTGGCGACTGGGGTGATGTTACCGAGGAGCAATGGCACGCCAACGGCATCGCACTGCAATCGGGTGCATTGCTGGAATCGCGCTACTTGGTCAGCCCTGATCTGAGCATTCGCATCGTCACCGATGAGAAACGCCATTTCACCCTCATTGTGCTGCCGTCCTAGGACTGAGCACGTTTCCCCCGCAGGCCGCCAGCGCCTGCGTTTTCCATCCACAGTCGGCCGTGTGCCGATTGAGATTGATCTTCCCACCCGGGGCATGCCATTGCCCCGCTGGGGGTGGTGCATGCCCCATTTTTTTGTGGAGCATCACCATGTCCCTCGATCTTGAATCTACTGCTGCACAAGCCACGCCCGTGCAGAGCGAACTGCTCGACGCGGAATCTTCCCCTTTGACCCTGAGCCTTCAGGATTTCGTTGGTGAGTTCGGCGACGAACTGCTCGACTCCCTCAATCGCGCCAACCCGCCGGTCTATACGGGTCAGCCGCAAACGCGCCGTCAGCTCATCGTCGCCAGCCTCAAGCGCAAACTGTTTGAGGCCCAGGCGGAAGTCGTCCATGCCGCCGCCGAGTTGCTGATCGACCGTGGCGAACGCGCCGCGATCGTCAACGGCGAGATGGGTTGCGGCAAGACGACCGTCGGCATCGCCACGGCCGCCGTTCTCAACGCCGAGGGCTACCGCCGCACCCTGGTTCTTTCGCCACCGCATTTGGTTTACAAGTGGCGGCGCGAGATCCAGGAGACAGTGGCCGGCGCCAGGGTCTGGGTACTCAACGGCCCCGACACGCTGGTCAAACTCATCAAACTGCGCGAGCAGTTGGGTGTGCAGCCCACGGGCCAGGAGTTCTTCGTCCTTGGGCGTGTGCGGATGCGGATGGGCTTCCACTGGCGGTCCGTCTTCACCCGGCGGCGCACCCGCCACGGCGACGTGGCAGCCTGCCCGGACTGCGGCCATGTCATCACAGACCTCGACGGCGAGCCGGTCAATCCGATCGAACTCGACGCCGAGGAGTACCGCAGGAAGTGCAGCCATTGCGCCGCCCCCCTGTGGACGCTGACCCGCCCGAGAAGCCTGTCCGGTAGCGACCAGTCTTCGGCCGTCCTCAAAGCCTTGAAACGGATTCCCACGATCGGGGAAGTCACCGCGCAGAAGCTCATGAAACGCTTCGGTGATGGCTTCCTCGCCTCGATGTTGGGAGACAACGTGCATGAGTTCATCAACCTCATGGACGGCAACGGTGAGCTGGTGTTTTCCGACCGCCAAGCCACCCGCATGGAACGGGCGATGGCGAATATGGAGTTCGGGTTTGGCGAAGGTGGCTACCAACCGTCCGAGTTCATCAAACGCTACCTGCCGCAAGGCACGTTCGACCTGCTCATCGCGGATGAAGCGCACGAGTACAAGAACGGCGGCAGTGCCCAGGGCCAGGCCATGGGCGTGCTGGCGGCGAAGTCGCGCAAGACGCTGCTCCTCACCGGCACCTTGATGGGCGGCTACGGCGACGACCTGTTCTACCTGCTGTTCCGCGCCCTGCCTGGGCGGATGATCGAAGACGGTTACCGCCCGTCCACGAGCGGCAGCATGGCCTCGGCCGCGATGGCGTTCATGAGGGACCACGGAGTCCTCAAGGATATTTATTCGGAAAGCACAGGTACGGCGCACAAGACCGCGAAAGGCTCGAAAGTCAGTGTCAGAACGGTCAAGGCCCCAGGTTTCGGCCCCAAGGGCGTGCTGCGCTGCATCCTGCCGTTCACGGTCTTCCTCAAGCTCAAGGACATCGGTGGCAACGTCCTGCCTCCGTATGACGAGGAGTTCCGTGAAGTCGCGATGGACACGGCACAAGTCGCGGCCTACCGCGACCTGGCGGGTCGGCTGACCGCAGAGCTGAAGCAGGCTCTGGCGCGACGCGATGCGACTTTGTTGGGGGTGGTCCTCAACGTACTGCTGGCCTGGCCGGATTGCTGCTTCCGGTCGGAGACCGTGTTACATCCGCGCACGCGCGACACCTTGGCGTTCGTCCCGGCTCAGTTCCACGAGTTCGAGATCAGCCCCAAGGAGCGTGAGCTGATCGACATCTGCAAGCAGGAGAAGGCGCAGGGGCGCAAGGTCCTGACCTACACGGTCTATACCGGCAAGCGCGACACCACGTCACGCCTGAAGGTGCTGCTGGAGCAGGAAGGCTTCAAGGTGGCGGTGCTGCGCGCGAGCGTAGATGCCAGCCGCCGTGAAGACTGGATCGCCGAGCAGTTGGACCGCGGCATCGATGTGCTCATCACCAACCCCGAACTCGTCAAGACGGGATTGGACCTGTTGGACTTCCCGACGATCGTGTTCATGCAGTCGGGCTACAACGTGTACTCGCTCCAGCAAGCGGCACGCCGCTCCTGGCGCATCGGGCAGAAAGAACCCGTGCGAGTGATCTATCTCGGTTACGCCGGCTCCTCGCAGATGACCTGCTTGGAGTTAATGGCCAAGAAGATCATGGTATCGCAGTCCACCTCGGGCGACGTGCCCGAATCGGGGCTGGATGTCCTGAACCAGGACGGTGATTCTGTCGAGGTCGCATTGGCCCGACAGCTTGTCGCCGCCTGACTATCTCCACTTACGGCCCTTCGGGGCCGTTTTTTTTTGAACCGTTGCCGGCAAATCAGACGCGGCGTGATTCGCATTGTTTGCTGTTGCACACGTCGTTAGCGGTGATGGTGAGGGCTCGATGTTTCAGGACGCCGAGCTATGTGCCCTTCTCCACTCTGGTTTCATCATCCCGAACGCCGCCTGCTGGCGGGAATCCTCGGCCTGCTCTGTTCGGTGCTGGCTGGCGGCTGCGCGACGACCGCGACGACCGCGGCGCCGCACGCGCCCGATGCCATCGAGGAAGCCTCGCCCGCACCGGAACCCGAGGCGCCGCCGTTCATTCCGGTCGTGCGCTATGGACGCTACACCCTGGTGGAACTGGCCCCGATGGCGGCGCAGCGCGACCTGCTGCTGCAGACCGTCGATGTCTCCATGCCCGCAGATGCACGCGCCACGGTCGGCGACGGACTCCGGCACGTGCTCAAGCGCAGCGGCTACCAGCTCTGCGAGACGGCGCACGCCGTGATCGAGCTATACGCGCTGCCGCTGCCGGTGGCGCACCTGAATCTGGGCCCCATGACCTTGCGCAATGCGCTGCTCACTCTGGCCGGCCCGTCCTGGGAGCTGCATGTGGATGACCGCACGCGCCAAGTCTGCTTCGAGCAGATCCACGGCGACGCTACCGCGCCGATGCCCGAACCGCCTTCCGCCGACGCGATGCAGACGTTTCCCCTCGCGGGAGGCCAATCATGAAAAACGCCTGGCAGCCTTCCCGGCGAGCGACTGCCGCCGTAGTCGTGCAAAGCCTGCTCTGGCTTTGGCTGATCAGCCTGAGCGTCTTCACTGCCGTGAACTATCAAGCGATGAGCGACCTGACCGACCTCAAGCAGGTCGATTCCGGCCTGCAGCGCCTCCAAGCGCAGGTCGCCGGGCTCACCGAAACCACCCAAGCCTTGCAGCAGCGGCCGGCAGCCGCAACGGCGGCAGGACTGCAAGACACCCGCCAGGCCCTGGACGCCCGCATCGCACATATCGAGCAGACACTGTTCGGTCTTGCCTCCATGGACGACCTTCAGGCGCTGCGCGCCGAGGTCGAGCAGATCAAGACACGACAGGCGACGACATGTTCGGCTGCGCCTGTGAAGCCGCGCTCACAGAGCAAGCCCACTGCCGCCAAGTTTGAGCTGGCCCCGCTGCCATTCCGCATCGTGGGAGCTGAACTGCGTGCCGGCCAGCGCAGCGTATCCGTCGCCCCGGCCGAGGGGAATTTCACCGCCGACCAGGTGCAGGTACTGCTGCCCGGCGACGCGGCCGGTCCGTGGCGCTTGCAGGGCATCGAAGGAAATACCGCCGTGTTCCAGGCGGGCGAGCAGACCCGCCGCCTAGCGATTCCCTGACGCAGAGACCATGCGATGAAACACTATCCCGTTCTCATTCTATCGCTGCTGGCAGTGCTGCACCTGCCGGCTTCGGCCCAGCAGCCTGCCACGGCTCAGTCCCGTAATATGCCCAACCAGGATCGGCCCCTGGCAGGCCGCATCCTGGATGACCGCGTGGCGCGCGACTGGGGCCTGCAACCGCAGGAATGGGCGCGCTACCGCGAGCTGATGGAGGGACCACTCGGCATCTACTCACCGAACCTGGACCCGCTATCGGCCTTGGGAATCGAGGCCCGCACCGACGAAGAGCGGCGGCGCTACGGGGAGTTGCAGGTGCAGGTCGAAGCGCGTCGCGTGGAGAAGCTGCTGGTGTACCAACGCGCCTACGACGAAGCCTGGCAGAGGCTGAACCCTGGCATGCAGCGCGTGAACCTGCCCGATGACAAACCAGGCGCCGCCGTGCGCAGCAGCGGCCGCATGGCGGTATTCATTAAGGACGGCTGCGCCGCATGCGGGCAGCTCGTGCAACGCCTGCAAACTTCGGGCACCGAGTTCGATCTGTACATGGTCGGCAGCCGCCAGGACGACGCGCGTATCCGCGACTGGGCCAAGCGCGCGCAGATCGATCCGGCACGAGTGCGCAGCGGCAGCATCACGCTCAACCACGACGGCGGCCGCTGGCTGTCACTGGGCCTGATCGGTGATCTGCCGGCCGCCGTGCGCGAGGTGAACGGTCAATGGCAGCGTCAGCCGTAGCCGCGCCGCACCTGCGTGCAGTGGTGCTAGCTGCGGGCCTGTACGCCTGCGCCGCCCAGGCCCAGGATATCCCGCCGCCGGCCTACCAGCTTGCCGCGCAGAGCGCCGGCATTCCTTCGCCGGTGCTCTACGCCGTGGCCTTGCAGGAGAGCGGCATCCGGCGCCACGGGCGCGTCGTCCCATGGCCGTGGTCCCTCAACATCGCCGGCCAATCGCGCCGCTATGCGACCCGCGCCGACGCCTGCGCCGGTTTGCAGCAAGCCATGCGCTCCACGCCGCACACGCGCATCGACGCTGGCCTAGGCCAGATTAACCTCGGCTACCACCAGCAGCGCTACGCCAGCGCGTGCGACTTGCTCGACCCGTACCGCAATCTCGCCATCGCCGCCGAGATCCTGCAAGAGCAGCACACCCCCGGCGAAAACTGGCTGGTGGCGATTGGCCGCTACCACCGCCCCGCCGGTGGCGAGCCCGCAGCCCGCTATCGGCGCAGCGTGTCCCGCCACCTCGCGCGCGTGCAGGGCACGCGCCCAACCGCCGCAGTCCTCGCCGCGCGGCAGGAGACCTCCCCATGACGAAATCCCATCTGGCCCATCTCGCGGCGAAGGGCCTGCTCGTGCTGTTGGCGGGTCTGCCGCTGACCTCGCGTGCCGGCGAGTCGCTGATCGTGGTCGAAGACCGTGGCGGCACGTCCGCGCTACCGTACTACGAAGCCCTGAACCTCCAACCGCGTGTCAACTCCCCTGCCCGGCCGCAGATCCCGACGCCCCAGGTTCCCGCCCCCCCCGCAGACGAGGCCGCGATGCTGCCGGTGCGCAGCACCAAGCTCACGCCCGGCACCGTCGCGCGGCGAGTGATCGAGGCCCCTGGCCTTCGGCCTTTCGTGGTCGTCGGCGACGACAAGGCCTCCCAAGACTGGCTGCGGCGCAATGCGGCCTCGTTGCACGAGCGCGGCGCGGTCGGCCTGGTGGTCAATGTCGAGACCGTGCAGGCATTGGCGCGGCTACGCGCATTAGCTCCCGGCGTGCAAATGGCCCCCGTGGCAGGCGACGACCTAGCAGAGCGCTTGGGCCTGCGGCACTACCCGGCGCTGATCACCGCCACCAGCATCGAGCAATGAAGCCATGTCGGGCAAACAGCCGGTTGAAGTTCTACTTCGCCCAGCAGTGGAGCTATACACCGTCGCAGCGTGTGCAGGCGCCGCGTTTCTGTCCTTGGTGGCCCCGTGGTCGCTTGCGCTGAGTCCGGGCATGGGCGTCGGCAGCGCGCTGGCATTCAGTGCCTACGGCGCGATTCGATACCGCGATGCCCGCATCATCCTGCGCTACCGGCGCAACATCCGCCGCCTGCCGCGCTATGTGATGACGAGCAAGGACGTGCCGGTCAGCCAGCAGCGGCTCTTCATCGGCAAGGGCTTTCTGTGGGAGCAGAAACACACTCATCGGCTGATGCAGACGTACCGGCCGGAGTTCCGCCGCTACGTTGAACCGACTCCTGCATATCGGCTGGCAAGGCGGCTGGAAGAAAGATTGGAGTTCGCGCCGTTTCCGCTTTCGCGCCTGCCGAGGGTCACGGGCTGGGATGTGTCTTTCAATCCGGTGCGGCCGCTGCCGCCCGTGGGTGGCCTCTCGCGACTGCATGGCATCGAACCGGAGGAAGTGGACGTCAGCCTGCCGCTGGGCGAACGCGTCGGGCATTCGCTGGTATTGGGTACAACGCGCGTGGGCAAGACACGGCTCGCTGAATTGTTCGTTAGTTGTCCCTGAAAAATCCCCTTCAAGCGCCCCGTGCCGTCTGTGACAGCGGCACGTGGCTAAAGGATGGCCATTCCATCGCCCGCATCCAGGCACGCAAAAACGCGATCCAGCGCAGCAGCCAGCG
>NZ_JSBW02000007.1 GCF_000772705.2 Xanthomonas vasicola | reverse complement strand
CTGTTCCGTGGCTTGAAGGGCTACCGCCGGATTTTCACGCGCTTTGAGAAGCTGGACGTCATGTTCCTTGGATTCCTCAGCTTTGTGCTCACCGTTGATGGGCTTCGGATGTGTTAACAGGCCCTAATCTGACCCCGTTATTCCATGCGTCAGCCGTCATCCCGCCATAGTACAAAAAGCAAACGTTCACCAAGCCAAGCGACGCCATGCACCGAGTTGTAGTGGACGTTTGTGAAACCAACCCTCACACCCATGATGACACGCGAACAAGCGGTGGCGCTGAATGCTGCGGAGCTTGCTCGCAAACAACTCCACCGCGACGCGTGCGTCCGACGCAGCAGTGCACCAGGGGTTATGGCTATTATCCAGACAGCCAACAGCCAGTTCCTGCCCTGCGCTTGCGTGGTCGCTGGCTGGAGAAATTAGGTTTTGCTATCGGCTCCAAGCTACGCATCACTGTGCGGGATCGTGAGCTGGTGATCAGGTGGTGGTAAAGACTGAATGATTGTGCCGCCCATTTATAAACCACTCCACTCCGACCAATTCTTAAGATAGCGAGATGAGTTTTCATCAAGACGATCAATAATTGAATTGTGTAATAAATTATTTTTTATCGAAGACTTATGCAAACCCTCAAGCAATCCGGTTGCTACCGCATTCGCAAGCTCACCCTCTTCATGCATTGCAGCCTCTATCATGGAGAATATATTTCTCTTATTTTCTTCAGACAATTCATAAAATTCATTAGCAAATGATTTCCCCAGGGATGAAAATATGAACGTCCAAGGAATTTCCCCCTCCCATCCTTTTAACTTTATAAAACCGCTATCAGGAAGAAGATTTTTTATAAAAATATAATAAAATTCACCAGTATTCAATTCAATCTCCCTTGAGCGCATTTTTCATATCTTCGATTACTTTCCTTGCATAATCCTTATCAATTGAAGAAACATTTGGATTGCCGTCATTTTCATTACCCCATCTCTGAAGCGCCCTAATATAATCCTGAGCCTTTTGCGAGTGGGACCTGCCTCCAACCATCTCTCCGGTCCTCATTTCGTAGCGAACTGCATCAGCAGTGCTTCCAGATCCAATTTTGGCACCATCACGATACAGATCATCTATCAGAGATGATAGCTCCGGATCTGTCACTATTGGTTTTGACATGCTTGCGAGCAAATCTTTTCTATAAAGAGCCCCAGAGACAGAATCTGCCTGACCATTAGAGGTTATTACAGAAAGCCCATCAACAGCATTATCCAAATCGGACGCAGCCCGCGTCTCCACTTTCACTACCTTGCCACCACGCGCAACGCCTGACCCCAAACCTTCCGCCGCCGTTCCCATGTCCCAGAAAAGCGCCCCAACCTGATTGGCCACGGCCACATGGTCTGAAGTGGCTCCAAATAATGTCGTGTAGACACCTGGCACGCCAAACAATGGGCCTAACACTCCGATTTCGACCCGGTTGCGATCTTCCAACGACATCAAATTCAAGGCAGCCGTCTGCGGGCCATTCCAATCTGTTTGAGTCAGCAGCCGATATGAATAATCGTAGATCGATCCAGTGCCATTTGGACTCTTTGCCGCAGCCTGCAGGGCACCGGCCCCAAGCAATGCATCATATTCAGGCGTGCCCGGCTTGAGATTCAGCAATTGCTCTTGCTGCTCCGCTGTCAGCGAGTCGAATAATTCGCTCTTCATTCCGCGGCTTTGCGCAAGGTTCACGTCGTCCCATTTCGCCTCGACCTTGTCGCGACACTGTTCGTCGGCACACTCACGTAGCTCACGGGCTTTTTGGTCTCGCTGCGGGTGATTGAGATAGTTGTTCGCCACCTCATTCCCCGCCGTCGCCGCGCCCGAGGCGCCGCCGGCCACGGCACCCACCGCCGTCGAGGCCAGGCCCGTCAACGCATCGGCCAGTGGCCCGGTTACGCCGGCATTGCGTAGCGCCTCGGCCACCGTAGGGGCCGTCAGCGTCCCCGCTGCCGCGCCTGCCGCACCGCCCACCGCCGTGTGCGCCAGCACACGCAGCGTGCCGTTGGCACCCCATTGGCTGTCCAGTTGGTCGGCCTGGGCGAGCAATTGCGCTTTCTGCTCCGGGTCTGTGGTGTTAGCGGCTTGCAGCCGCATGGCCGCCGCTTCGTTCGTCTTCTGCTCGGCGTAATCGCCGATCGCCTTACTCGCCTGCTGCCCAAACGTCGCCGTGATCTCCGCCCCGGCACTGACCTGCTGCTGCAGTTTCTGCCCGTCCCAGCCTTTCACCAGACCATTGGCGCTGTCGCCAGTGAGCACGTCGCGGTTGAGCGCAGCCAGCACGTCGCTGACGCTCTGGCCGGTCTTGGCCTGTTGGCCGGCCTGGTCGGTAATGACCAGCGTGCCGCTGCTGATGCCGCTGGTGGTGAGCGAGGTCTCGCTGCCGCTCTTGCTGGAGTAGCCCGCACTTGCACCTTGCGCGCCGCTGCCCTGGTTCTGCCATGACCAGCTGCTGCCCTGGTTGGTCGTCGGCGGCGTCTGTGTCTTGGCGCCGTCCTTGCCGTCGCTGCCGCCGGCGGCATAACCGCCCGAGAGGCTGATGCCGGTGGCTTTGTAGTTGTTGGTATTGGTGATGTCGCTGACCGTCAGCGTGCCGGTCTGCAGGCGGTTGACGCCGGCATCCACCGCCGCCTGGGTGCTGGCGATCACGCCGCCCTTCAGATCGGTGTTGCCACCCACGCGCAGGTTGAAGCCGCCATCGCCGGCCTGGATGCCGCTCTGCTCGGTGACGCTGGCAAAGTCGCCATTGACCTTGTTGCTGCTGTAGCTGGCGCTGGCACTGAAGCCGATGCCGAAGGTGACGCTGCCGCCCACCGCCTTGTCCTTGCTGGCGTAGGTGCTGGTGTCCTGCAGGCTCTCGATGTTGAGGTTGCCGCCGATGTCGGCCAGTACCGTGTTGGCCGAGAGCACTGCGCCTTTCAGGGTGGTGTCGTTGCCGCTGATCAGGCTGGCGGTGTTGCCTGCAGACAGGTGGCTGTTGCGCTGGGTCACATCCATACCATCGGCCTTGCCGCGCGATCCGCTGGCACTGGCGGTCACGCCGGCGGCAAAGCCGTCTGCGCCATAAGTGATCGCCACGCCGACGGCTGCACTCTTGCTCTTGCTGGTGCTGTGTTGCTCGAACGTGTCCTGGGCCGCTTCCAAGGTGATGTTGTTGTCCGCAGCCAGCAGCAGGTTGTTGCCGGCCTTGATGTCGCTGCCGTGCACCAGGATGTTGCTGTCTTCGCCACCGCCGGTGGCGATCAGGTTGACGTTGCCACCGGCCTGCAGGGTGGAGCCTTTGGAGGTGGCGCTGCGCTGCTTGGTCTCGCTCTCGCTCTGGCTGCCGCCCACGGTGACGGCGATCTTGAGACCGGCCCCTTGCGCGGCGTCCTTGGCGGTGTCGGCGTTTACGACGCTGCTGGCCGCCTGGCCCGCACCATAGGCGCTATAAGCTGCCGACGCGCCCGCCAGTGCCTGCATGCGTGTGTCACCTTCGGCCTTCTTGCCCGCCTCGGCGCTGCTCACCGCCGCCTGCGCAAGATTGAGCGCGGCCGAACTCAGCGACACCGTCAACCCGCCTTGCTTGAAGGCCGTCTTCTGCGTGCTGTCGCTGGTGTCATGTACCTCGGTGATGGCGATGTCCTTGGCCTTGGCGGTGATGTCACCCTGCAGCGCCATCACATCGCTGCCTGTGATCGCCAGCGTGTTGCCGGCGACCAGGGTGACGTTGCCCTCCAGGCTGCCGACCGTGGTGCCGGTGTGGCTGACAGCAGTCGTGTCGGCCTCGGTCTTGACCGTCTGCTTGCCGATGGTGAAGCCAATGCCGCCGCTGCCCATCAGGCCGGATTTGACCGTCTGTTTGTCGTGCGCCTCGCTATGCGTACTCTGTGCCGTTTCCAGGGTCAGGTCGTTGCCAGCAGCCAGCACCACGTTGCCGGTGCCGACGATTTGCGTGCCTTGCGAGAGCAGATCGTTGCCTGCGGCAACCGAGATTTTTTCGCCGCTGAGCGAACTGGTGATCGCCAGGCTGTCGTGGGTTTCGTCGTGGGTGGTGACGGTCTTGCTGGACAGCATGCTCTTCTTGCGCGTCTGCTGATCCACCACCGCATCATGCTGCTCTTGGGTTGCCAGCAGCTTGATGTCGTTGCCGGCAGCAAGGGCGATGCCGCCGGTCTGGCTGGCGACTGCGGTGGAGGCCAGGGTGAGGTCGCGGCCGGCTTGCAGGACGATATCGCCACCTGCGCCGAGCTGCGTGCCGCGTACGGTTTCATCGTCGCTGGAGGCGGCCAGCGAGTTGCTCTTGGTGACGGTGCTGCGGTCGTTGGCGCTGCTGTCTACGGCCGCGACGCTGTTGATGTCGCGGCCGGCCCGCAAGGCCATGGACTTGCCTGCGCCCACCTGCGCGGCCGTTAGATTCAGATCGTTGCCCGCTGCCAGCACCACGCTGCCTGCACCCTGCACGGTGGTGCCGAGGTGGGTGATGTCGCTGCTGCGCTGGAAATTGCGGTCGTTGGCGGTGGTGTTGGTGCTGTGGGAGAGCGTTTGCGTGCTCAGGTTGAGGGTGTTGCCTGCGACCAGCTGGGTCACGCCGTCGGTGCCGGCATTGCGAATCTGCGCGGCCTGCAGGTTGACGTCGTGGCCAGCCACCACCGACAACACGCCGTTGCCGTGGGTGCCGGTGACATACAAGCCGGCCACGCGCTGGATCTGGGTGGTGCTGTACTGGTGGAAGCCGCCGCCTTGGAGTGTTTCCACGGTGGAAGCAACCGTGACATCGCCGGCCGCCTGCACGCTCAAGGCATCGACGGCGGTGACGGTGGCGCCTTCGATGCGGATGTCGCTGGCCGAGCGCAGCCCCACCTGGTCACCGCTGATGCTGCCGCCCAGGTGCTCGATGCGGCCGGCGTCGATGGACACCAGCTGGCGGCCGGCAATGGTGCCGGTGTTCTTCAGGCCGCCGGCCAGGGTGACATCGACATTGGCCCCAGCCAGCAATGCGCCGCCAGCTTCCAGATCGCCGGGACGCAGACGCAGATAGACCTGCGGCACCAGCGCGGTGGTGGTGCTGCCATCGGGCAGGGTGACGGTCTGCTCCACCAGCCAGACGATGTCGCTGGTGAGCTGGGCCATTTGCGCATCGGTCAGCGCAACGCCAGGACGTAGATTCCAGGCCTTGCCGATGGTGGCGCCGGCATCCAGCAATGCCTGGTACTGCGCTTCGTCGCTCTTATAGCCCTCAAGGAAGCGCCGGCCGGTGAGCTGGCCGATCTGCTCGCGCACAAGCTTCTGCTCGTAATAGCCATCGCCCAAGCGCTTTTGCAGCGTGTCGGCGGAATACCCCATCTGATTGAGCAGATAGTCCGAACCCAGCCAGCTGCGGTAGTCGGTGAACTGCGGGTCGGTCTCCACCAGGTAGTTACTGCCTGACGGCCTGACCGTAAACAGACTGCCGGTGGGCGCGCGCGTGTCGGGCGTACCCATGACAATCCGATCCGGCGAGCCGCCGGCCGCAGTGACCACACGTGCGCCGTTGACCGGCCCGCTGCCGCCCACGTTGCCAACCGCGCCGGAACTGCCACCGCTGGCCGTTGATGTCACCGCAGCAAGCGCGCGATCGGCCGCATTGGCCGCCACGCTGCCCGGGCCGCGCACATTGCCGGGACCGGAACCGCCTGGTGCTGTCTGTGGTCCATGCAGGTTGAGGTTGGCCATCGCCGCACCATCCTGCACGTTGGGCGCATCGCGGCCCTGATTGAGGTTGCTCAGGTCGCCGACATCGATGCTCAGCGTGCCGCCACTGGTGATCGCACCACCCACCTGGCCGATCTGCTCGGAGATCGACGGGTTGCTCCAACTGCGCGTGGTGCCGTTGTAGGCCGTGGTCACGTTGCTGAAGCTGTGGGTGCGGTACAGCGTGTAGGCCAGGTTGGTGATATCGGCGTTGTGGGTGAGCCCGCTGATGCCCAGGTCGCCGCCGGCCGCGATGCGTGCGTATTCGTTACGCAAGGCATCGGTGCCGATGCGCATTGCACCGCCGGCATGGATCACGGCTTCCGGACCCGCGCCCGGCTGCAGCACGTCTTCGACGATGGTGCGCGTGGCGGTTCGGTATTGCTCCTGGTCGCCCAGGCGGCCACCGCCGGTCCCCTGCGGATTCAGCAGGATGTGATCGGGATCGGTATAGGCAAACTGCGCCCACAGCTGCACGCAGTTGGTGGTGCAGGTGCCGTAGGCATTGGAATACCGCAGCGTGTCGCTGGCATAGTGGAACGCGGGCGAGCCGGGCTCGATTTGCGACAGCTCGCGGAACGGATCGTCCGCGCCGACGGTTACCTGATCCGGATTGGCCTGGTTGTCCTGGCGGCCGGTGTAATAAATGGTCAGCGTGCCCGAACTGGAATCCATGCGCGAGCGCTCGCCCGTCGCGCCATACAGGCTGCCGCGTCCGAACAGGTAGGCACTGGTCTGCGGAGTGACCCGGATGACCGCACGCCGCACCTGGTAACCATCCGGGGTGATGTATGGCGTGTCCTCGAGGATGTCCTGCGGGTTGAGATAGTAGATCTCGAACGCGGAGTAGTTGGTGGTGGAGCGAATGTTGGAGGTATTGTTCGGGCCATTGTTGCGCCAGCTCGGCTGATCCAGGCGCACCGGTGCCAATGTAGTGGTGGTCTGGGTGACCACGACGTTCTGGCGGATGTTGTTGATGGTGGTGGCGTGTAGATCGAGATCGCCGGCTACCTCGATGGTGGAACCGAGGTTGTCGATCTGACGCGCGATGCCGGTGGCCAGGCGATTGCCATCCAGCGTGCCACCGATGGCAGCGTCGCCATCGCTATAGATCAAGCCACGATCGGTATTGCTGAGCTGGCCGACGCCCAGGTCCAAGCGGTCGCGCGCCGCCACGGTGGCGACACGGGTGACGCCGGCGATGGTTTCGGCACGGTTGAGCAAGTTGCCTGCGGCAATCGCAACGTGGTCGCCGTAAATGCGCCCGGTGCCCACGTTGTCCAGCGTGGCTGCTTGCAGATGGGTGAGGCCACCGTCGATCAGGCCGCGGTTGACCAACTGGCCGCCGGTCGCAATGTGGGTAATGCCTTGGCTGGTGATCTGCCCGTTGACGGCGTTGTCGACGTTGCGTGCCGCAAGATCGATGTTGCCGGCACGCAGGACGCCCTGATTGGCGATGTCGCCGTCGGTATGGATGGCGAGCGTGCCATTGGCGATCATTTCGCCGGTGTTGGTCAGGCCCTCGCGCAGGGTCAGGGTGAGATCGCTCTGCGACTGGACCTGTCCATCGCCGCTCAGGTTGCGCGCGGTGAGGCTCTGGTTGCCGTCCGAGCGCAGCAGCCCTGCGGTATTGGCAACCGCATCGGCACGCATGTCCAAGCTGCCGCCAGACGAAATCTGGCCGCCGGTATTGTTGAGCGAGGTGGTCACCTGCAAATTGCCTGCGCCGTCGGTGACGACTTGTCCCTGACGGTTGTCCAGCGCCTGCGTTTGCAACTGCAGCTGGCCTGCTTGCAGGCCGAGCGGGTTTGCGCCGTTGCGCGTGTTGCGGTTGTCTACGCTGGATGCGTTCAAGGTCAACAAGCCGCCGGCAGCGACCAGGCCGCCCTGGTTGTCGAGCGCACCTGCCAACGTGAGGTTGACGGCCTGGCTGCCCTGTACCCGGCCGCCAGCGTTGTTCAGCGCCGCTGCGGTGAGGGCGAGATTGCCTGCCGCACTCAACACACCCGCGCCGCTGTTATCGACACTGCTGACAGCTATGCGTGCATCGCCTTGGGCGAACACCGCGCCGCCGCGATTGTCCAGCGCGCCGCCGTCCACCTGCAGACCTCCGCCAGCCAGGATGCCGCCATTGGCGCCTGAACCGGTGTTGGTGATGGATTGTCCATTGGTCTGCAGCAGCAATGCCGCCTTCGACTGCAGCCGCCCGCCTGCGTTATTGAGTGCTCCGCTGCGCACATCGAGTGTGCCGGCCTGGCTGCCGATGGTGCCGCTGGTGTTGTCCAGCTGCTGTGCGCGCGTGTCGACCACGACGTTGCCGCCGATGATAGCGCCAGCGCGGTTGGACAGACCGGCGCTCTCCAGACGCAGTGCATTGGTGGCCTGGATGGTGCCATTGTTGTTGCCGATCGCGGTGTCGGTGACTACGGTGAGATCGGTGCCAGCAACGACGGTGCCTGCTGTGTTGTCGAGTGTCCCGGCCGCAAGCTCCAGCTTTCCCGCGCTGGACACTACGCCTTGCGTGCGATTGTCGAGCACGCCGTCCACGTCCAGTTGCAACACGCCACCGGCCGCATGCAAGGTGCCGGCCTGGTTGTTGACGCTGGCGGCGGTGATGCGCCCGTCACCGCCAAGCAGGATCTTGCCTTGCTGGTTCTGCAGCGCCTGCGCAATGGTCAGCGATGACTGCCCGCTACCGGCGGCCTGCACCGTGCCTTGGGTGTTGATGACATTCTGCGCGCTGAGCGCCAGCAAGCCGTTGCCGCCAATGGTGCCGCTGCTGTTGTTCAGCGTGCCGGAGACATCGAGCTTGAGTAGCTGGTCTCCGCTGGCCGACAGCTGCCCGCCCGCCGTGGTGAGGTTGCCGGTGGCGACCGTGATGGTGCGTGCCGACGTGCTGGCATTGGTCAGATCGGTGTTCTGCCCGGTCACGTGCAGCGTGCCGTTGCTGATGATCTTGCCGCCAGTGCCGGCGAGTGTCTGCGCGGTGATCTGCAGCTGCCCGATGCCAGCGTGCTGGAGGGTGCCTAGCGTGTTGTCGAACAGGGTGCTGCTCAGCGACAGGTCGCCATTGCCGGCGAGTGTGCCGCCCGCGTTGTTGAACACGTTGGCCTGGACACTGCTGGCGCCGGTGCCGCTGGCGACAATGCGCCCGCCGCGGTTGTCCAGTGTTTGCACCTGCACATCCACGCGATCGGCGCCGATGGTCGCTTCGCGGTGGTCGACATCGGTTGCCGTCAACGACAGCGCACCGCTGCTGGCGATGGTGCCTTTGCTGCCATCCACACGGCCAGCGACGATGTCCAGGCCTTGTGTGCCGGAGTGACTGAGCGTGCCTTGCTGGTTGATGAGATGGTCTGCTCCAATCTGCAACGTCGCACCGTTGCTGGCGATGCGACCACCGGTGTTGTCCAGTTGCCCGGTGACATCGAGACGGCTGTCGGCAGTGCCGGCAGCGCTGAGCGTACCGGTGCGGTTGGAGAGGGCGCCTGCTTGCAACGCGAGCGCGCCATTACCGGCGATGGTGCCGCCGTCGTTATCCAGTGCACCGGTCAATTGCAGGTTCAGAACGTCGCTGCCGGTGGCGCTCAGGATGCCGCCGGCGGTACGCAAACTATCCGCGCTGATGTCGATACGCTGCGCCTGCGTGGTGCTGCCGAGGCCTAGATCGAGCGCGCCGCCGCGCAGTTGCAAGTTGCCCAGGCTGAGCACCTTGCCGCCAGCGCCTTGTAGCGCATCGGCCGTTACGGTCAGTGCACCGCTGCCGGCATGCTCGATGGCGCCGGCACGGTTATCCAGTGTGGATGCGCTGACGTTGAGGTCACCGCTGGTCGCGAGGCGGCCACCTTGGCTGTTGTCCAACACGGTGGCTGCACGGACCTGCAGCGCCGCGCCGTTGGCTGCGAGAATATTGCCGCCGCGATTGAGGAGGCTGCCAGCCTGCAGCAGGACTGCGGCATTGCCGGAGATGGTGCCGGCGCTGTTGTCCAGGGTGCCGCCCACGGTCACGCTTGCGGCCTGGCTCCCTGCTGCCAGGACCGAGCCACCCTGATTGCCAAACGATCCAGCGTTGATGGTGACGCCGGCATTGCTGGCAAGGCTGCCGGCACGGTTGTCCAGGTGATCGCGCACGTTCAACTGCAAGGCCTGATTGCCCTGCGAGACGAGGCTGCCGCCGGCGGTGCTGAGCGCATTGGCGTCGATGCGGATCTGCTGTGCAGAGGTGCTGCCTGCGGCAAGATCGATGTTGCCGCCTGTCACCGTCAATTCGCCGTTGCTGATCAGACGGCCACCGCGTCCTTCAAGCGCGTCGGCAGCGATGCTCAGCAGGCCGGTGCCGGCGTGTTGAATCTGGCCACCGGCATTGCCGAGCGTGCCGGCGCGCAGGGTCAGATCGCCATTGCTGGCGATGCTGCCGTTATCGCCATTGTCCAGACGACCGGCAACCTGCAGCGTAGCGGCCTGTGGCCCGGTCGACAGCAGCGCGCCGCCGCGGTTATCGAATGTGTCGGCCTGCAAGGTCAGCTGCGTGGCGCTCACTGCAGCATTGCGATGATCCACCGTACCCGCGCGCCAGGTGAGCGCACCCAAGGTGGCGATGCTGCCACCTGCGCCGGACCAGTCTTGCGCGGCCAGTGTCAGCCCTTGCGTGCCCGCGTGCTCGATGCGGCCGGCCGCGTTGACGACACTCTGCGCATCGAGCTCCAGTGCTGCAGCGTTGCTGGCGAGCACGCCTTGCGTGTTGTCCAGTAAGCCACGCACCTGCATGGCCAGGGTGCCAACACCGCTATGACGCAACTCGCCACTGCGATTGCTCAACGACTGCGTGTCCAGTCGCAATGCATTTGCCACGCTGAGACGGCCGGCATCGTTCACCAATGCGCCAAGCTGCAGATCTGCGTCGCCATAGACATTGAGCGTGCCGGCACGGTTGAGCAGATCGCCGCGTGCGCTTAGTGCGGCCACGCCGAGCCGGCCGCCGCTGTTGTCCAGGCCATTGGCCGCCGACAGCGACACGTCGCCGCCCGCGGTGATGCGACCGCCATCGTTGTCCAGAAGACCTGCGATCGTCAGCGCGCCAGCCGCCAGCGGTGCAACTATTGGAGCCTGGCCGCTTGAAGGAGGCGTGACGCTGCCGCTTCCTCCATTGCTACCGTTGTTATCGAGCGTTCCGTTTCCGGTGTTGCCGCCTGTTCCGGGTGTTGTCCCGCCACTGGTCGGCACAGTGGCAACCGCACCAAGGCTGCCGTCTGCGCGGTTGGTGACGCTGCCAGCAGTCATGCCCAGCGCCTGGAGGCCGGTTTGCTCGATGTTGCCGCCCTGGTTGCGTGCCGATAACGCATCGACCTGCAGCCGCTGTGCATTCAAGGTGCCGCCACGGTTGTCCAGATCGGCTGGCGTGGTGAGGTGCAACTCGCGCTTGGCACTGAGCGTGCCGGCGTTGGCGATGCCGCCACTGGCCGCGACGCGGGTGTCCTGCTGCGACTGCAATGTGCCGGTATTTTCAAGCCGTCCGTCGACCGTGACTACCAATTCGCCGGCGCGCGCGCCGATGTTGCCGGCGTTGCGCACGCCGACGCCATTTTCATTGCCGACCAGCCAGATCTTGTTGGCGAACATGCCGCCAAGCGCGCCCACATCTAGTGCGAAAGTGGGGGCCGGGCCGCTGGCAGCCTGCGGCGTGACACGGGCCTGGTCTGCACTGACCATGTTGTTGCCCAGGCTTGCCTGCAGCTGGTTGGCCCAGATGCCGGCATTGACCTGCAGCGAGCGGGTGATTAGATCGGTGTAGTCTGCACTGCTGGTATCCAGGCCAGCACCAGCGACCTGGATGGAGCCGCCATAACTCGATAACCTTCCAGCGCGCCGTTGGACAGGATCGGCGTGCCGGTGGTCAGCGTCACCCGGCTGGCGTTGAGAAATCCGCCGCCATCGACCTGGATGCCGGCAGGATTGGCGATGATGACCTCGGCGCGCTGGCCGGCGACTTCGACATAGCCATTGAGTCGACTGGCCGGCCCATTGACCTCGTTGAGGATGACCCGCGCGCTGCCGGTGGCCAGCCACGGATTGCCCTGCACCCAGCCGCCCAATTGGGTCTGGGTCTGACTGCGGGCGTTGTTGAGAATGGCCCCTTCGCGGCCCACATCGAACTGCGAGTAGCGGTTGCGCGAGATGCCTGCGGCAGAGGGCGTGGTGATGTTGACCAGCGGCACGCCGTTGGGCGCGGTCATGACCGTCGGGCGCTTGCTTCCGGGCGCAGCGGGATCGGCGACGATGCGCCCAGCCGACTGCGCCTGTGCGGCGCCGACCAGGCTGACAAAGCCGAGCGCGCAGAGCATGGCGAAGCGCAGCGGTGCGATCGTGGCGTGATGCGCGCGGGGAGCACTGGCACCTGTGCTGCCAGCTGGAGCACGTACCAGCTCCGACGCCACTTGCCAGACGCGCAGTGCGCGGTTGAAGACCAGACGGTAGACGCGATTCATGTCACTAATCCTTGTGGATGTTAATAACGCCAGGACAGGCTGAAGCCGAAGGTGGTGTAATCGGTCGGGAAATTGGCCGGTTTTTCGAGTGCGGACCCTACAAAGGTGTCCAACGAAAGATGCTGCCAGCCACCGCGCAAGCCCAGACTCATGCCGGCCAAATGATCGCCGGACTGAAAGCGCGTGGATTGACCGCCGATGTACCCGTAATCGGCACCCAGATACGCCTCCAGAGCGCCGCCGACCGCCAGGCCGAGGTCATTGCGGAGTGACCAGCCGCGATCACCGCTCAAGGTCGCCTCGCCATCGAAACCACGCACGGTGAAGCGCCCGCCGATCGCGAAGCGATCCTGCGGTGCCATCGGTGTGCGATTCCATTGCGCGCGCCAGGACGCGCTGTAGCGCAGGCGCTGATTGCCAAGCTGAAACGGCACTGTCAGCTGTGCATCGGCCACGATGAGCTTGATACGCGAGGTGCCCTCCAGCGGGATCGACGGATCGAACGCGTGGGCGAGTTCTTCCGGAGCGCGTAAAGCGTTGAATGCACCAGTGCCGCGCCGATAAGCCAGGCTGGCGTCTAACGTGATCTTGCCGAGAAACTGGCGATGGTTCAGGCCCAACTCCCAACCGGCGGTGCGGCGCCGTTGCACCTGGATCTCGGTATCGTCGATTGCGCTGGTCGACTGCCGCCACCAACCGCGGCCATAGGCCCCCAACTTGATGGCCGCGTTGCGGAACAACAGGCGGTCGATGCGCGCTTCTGCATTGCGGCTACGCCCGCTGTAATCGTAGGTTTCGATGGCACCGGCAACGGCCTGGCTGTAATCGTAGGAACTTGCAGTCGCGCCGAACAACCAATAGCCGTATGGAATGTCGTAGTGCACGGTCCAGCTGTCGGTGTCTTTGCCGGCGCCGTTGAACACGCCTTTGCCGACGCTGACGTAGAACAACTCGTTGAGACCGAGCGGATTATCCAGCGAGAGCGTGCCGTTGGCCTGCAGTTTGCCGGTCGCATCGCTGCCGGCATCGTCCAGGCTCAGGCTGGCGCGGATGCGTGAACGTTGCTGCCAGGCGATGGCCAGATCGCTGTCGCCTGGGCCTGTGCCGCTACCTGCGGCGGGCGCAATCTGGATATCTGCGGTGACCGTTGGCACGCGCTGGAAGTTTTCCAGGCCTTGCTCGATGTCGCGCAGGTTGAGCAGCTCACCACGACGTGCTGGCACTGCGTTGGCAATGGCTGCACGCGCCGAGTCAGGCGCGCTGAAGCGCGCGGCGTGCAGACGCCCTGGCACCAGCGACAGCGTCAGCGTGCCGCCGGTGAGGTCCTGCGGGGCCGCCAGTACCCGCGTGGTGACGTAGCCGCGCGCAATCACCGCGTTCTGAACCCGCTTCATCACCAGATTGATGCCGTCGGTGCCGAGACAGTGTCCGGTTGCCGGATCATCCTTGGTGTTGGCCGAGGTCAACGCCCAACGAAAGTCGTCCGCGCCGGGACCATCGAGCACGATGCGCTCGATCAGGAAACAGGGCGTTTCGTTTTTGGGCAAACGTTCGATGCCGTCGTCTGGGGCACGTTCGAGGCGCACGTCCGGCCGCGCTTCCTGTTGTTCACGCAAGACGCGCTCACGTTCCTGCTGGCGCAATAGTTCTTGCGCTGCAGGGTCATTGATCTGTTGAGCCGAGACCTGTTGTGTGGCGCCCGCGATAAGCACAGCACACCACGTGGCGCGCAAGCGCACCTTTCCCTTTATGCCTCTATCCATTTGTAAATGACTGCCTGACTTGTAACGGCTATCAGCGACGCTGACGCGCCACCCCTAACGATATTTTAATGGGCAGGACCCGCTGTGGCTGTAGGGGGAATCCCTACGTGCTGGCCAGAAAGAACTGGTTCCAGTCGATGACCGACAGAGGATGTATGTCCCTAAGGGTGCAACAAGCGCGGTTTATATTTAGAAATATACCGAGATTAAAAAAGAGGTCGGGGTTCTAAGTAAATTAGAAGCCTTTTTAAAAAAGCCATAGAGATAATTTTTATTTTTGGTGCAGCAACTTGAAGGGACTACGACTGTGAACGCAGAGGCTGCCCGACCCCAGCTCGAAGATGTTGCGTCCTTGGAATGAACGCCGCGCGTGCAGCGCCTGAGCGTCGTGGCTTCTTGTGTAACGTCACGGCTTGTTGAGTCGAGTGGTATCAGCCCGTGCAGCAGCCGATGTTGTCGCTTACACCGTGTCTGTCGTCATTGCTGGGCGCAGTAAGTGCTATGGGGCGCGCACCGGCATGTGGAGGTATGGCTGCCATGTGCATCCAGGAAACATCGCTGAGCCCGCAGCCACAGTCTGCATCGCCACCTGATTCACCGTGCACCAATGCAGTGCTTGCACGACATGCTTGCGGTGGCGCTTGTCACGCGACGGTGCATGCGATGGCTGGCGGCAAGCCTTCGTGCTCTGCTGACGCCACCACAGCCGCGCTTGTTTGATTTTCGTCAATTCCACCGACACATGAAATTCGCAGTGGGGATGTTTGACTGCATCTGTCAAGAATCGTTGCGGAGTTGCGCATGAGTGCAGTCACGGGTGGCAAGGGCGGTCGGGTGTCTTGCCGACAAGCGGCAATACGGCAAGGTTCGTTACAAGTAGGTGGTGCGGCGTGTGGCGAGCGGGGGCTTGCGTCACTGCTACATGACAAGCATGCGCTGGCTTCCCACGTAACGGTGCGCTTGCGCGCCGCTGCCTGCTGAGGGGGCGCCATGCGGATCTGTGTTCTCAACGAAGCAACCAAGACATCTACCGGGCTGGAGCAACGCTGCGTGGCGGCGCGTGAGGCTGGCTGCGATTACGTGGTAATGCCGGCGCCCTTCGAGCGCGACGCGGAAGGTCGCTTAGTCGAGCCCTCGGCTGACGCCGATACGCATGCCGAGCGCCTGCAGGAGGCAGTGCAGGCGGCGCGGCGTGCAGGCGTGAAGCTGTTGATCGATGTGCGTCTAGACGAAGTAGGCGGTGCCAGCGCAGTGGTGCGCGACAACCCGCAGTGGTTCCGGGCGCGTAGCACGGCGGTGCCGGATCCGCGTCAGCCGCGTGCCACGCCGGAAGTGGCGGAGGCCCGTTTCGCCTATGCGCAAGAAGGTGCGGCGCTGGTGGAGTGGTGGAGCGCGCGCTTGTTGGAGTGGGTCGGGCAGGGCGTCGGTGGTTTCCGTCTGTTGCAGCCGCAGCAGGTGCCGGTGCAGCGGTGGCGCGAGTTGATCGCTCTGGTGCATGCACAGGCGCCGGAGGTGGTATTTGCCGCGTGGACGCCAGGATTGGGGCTGGAGGCGTTGCAGCAGCTGGCCGGTGCCGGGTTCGACGCGGCGTTCTCGTCGCTCGCCTGGTGGGACGGCCGCGGCAGCTGGTTCTTCGACGAAGACACCGCGTTGCGTGCGCTGGGGAGTCAGGTCGTTGCGGTGTTGGATGCGCCCGACGGCAAGCGTGCTGCAGTGCCGGAGCAGCATTGGCAATTGGCGTTGGCGCTGGGCGGTGCCTGGTTGCTGGACGATGCGCAGTTGGATGCATTGCCGCCGTCGATCCGCGCGACCGATGGCCTGCCCACCAGCAATGCGGGCATGCGGTTGCGCCCGCTGTTGCGTGAGACGACCGGGCTCACTGCCGTGGCAGTCGAGCCGCTGGGCGGCTTGCCCTCCTTGGTATTGATCAATGGCGACACCCGTCATGTGGTGCCGGTGCCGGCCTCTGATTTGCTGCGGTTGCTCGGCGATGCCGAGGCCTTGGTGGCCGAAGATGGCCGCAGCTTGTCCGGCGCAACGCTGGAGGCGCTGGAGCCGGGCGAGGTGCGCGTGTACCGCAGCGTGCCGGCGCGCCACGTGCTGGCGGTACCGCGCATGCGCCCGCGCGCGCAGACGGCCGGCGCGTGGCCACGCGTGTGCATCGAGTCAGTGACACCGTCGGTGGATAACGGCCGTTTTCCGGTCAAGCGCACCGTAGGCGACCGCATCTGCGTGGAGGCTGACGCTTTTTGCGATGGACACGACCGGATCGCGGTGGCGGTGCTGTGGCGTCCGGCCGATGCCAAGACCTGGGCCAGCGCGCCGATGCGTGCGCTGGGCAACGATCGTTGGCGTACCGAGTTTCCGTTGGAGCGCATCGGCACTTACGAATTCCGCGTGGAAGGTTGGCGCGATGTGTTCGCCACCTTGCATGCGGATCTGGAAAAGAAGCGCGCCGCCAACACGGTGCTTCCAGTGGATGTGCAAGAAGCAGTGGCGGTGGTGCAGGCTGCACAGGCACGTAGCGATGGTGCGCTGGCCGAGCGCTTGCAGGCCGTGCTCACCCGCATCGGTGCGCAGAGCGAACCCTTGCAGCAGCTGGCCATCGTGCTGGAGCCGGACACCGCGCAGGCAATGGCGCTGGCCGACGACAAGCCGTTCCGCTCGGAATACCCGGTGACGTTCCGGGTCGAATCGGAGCGCCGCGCGGCACACTTCGCCAGTTGGTACGAGTTGTTTCCGCGCTCGCAAAGTGGCGATGCGAGCCGGCATGGCACCTTCGATGACGTCATCAAACGGCTGCCGCATATCCACGCGATGAACTTCGACGTGTTGTACATGCCACCGATCCATCCGATCGGTTTGAACAACCGCAAGGGCCGCAATAATTCGGTCACGGCGGTGGAAGGCGAGCCCGGCAGCCCATACGCGATCGGTGCGACCGATGGGGGGCATACCCAAGTGCACGCCGAGCTCGGTGGGCTGGAAGGCTTTCGCCGTCTGATCCAGGCCGCACGCGCGCAGGGGCTGGAAGTGGCGCTGGATTTTGCGATCCAGTGTGCGCCGGATCATCCATGGTTGAAGGAGCACAAGGACTGGTTCACCTGGCGTGCGGATGGATCGATTCCGTACGCGGAGAACCCGCCCAAGAAATACCAGGACATCGTCAACGTCGATTTCTACGCCAGCGGCGCGGTGCCGGACCTGTGGAACACGCTGCGCGACGCGGTGCTGTTCTGGGTCAATGAAGGCGTCACGCTGTTCCGTGTCGACAACCCGCACACCAAGCCGTTCCCGTTCTGGGAGTGGTTGATTGCCGATGTGCGCGGCCGGCGCCCGGATGTGGTGTTTCTCTCCGAAGCCTTCACGCGGCCGAAGATGATGTACCGGCTGGCCAAATGCGGCTTCTCGCAGTCCTACACGTACTTCACCTGGCGCAACCACAAGCACGAACTGCAGGCGTACGTGGAAGAGTTGAACGACGGCGTGCCGCGCGAATGTTTCCGCCCGCATTTCTTCGTCAACACGCCGGATATCAATCCGCTGTTCCTGCAGACCAGTGGGCGTAACGGGCACCTGATTCGCGCCGCACTGGCGACCACGCTCTCAGGTTTGTGGGGCATGTATCAGGGCTTTGAACTGTGCGAAGCCACGCCGTTGGCGCCGGGCAAGGAAGAGTACCTGGATTCGGAAAAATTCCAGTTACGTGCCTGGCCTGAGCGTGCGCCTGGCGACATCGTGGACGAAATCACCCGCTTCAATCAGCTGCGCCGCATGCATCCGGAGTTGCAGTCGCACCTGGGCACGCGCTTCTATCACGCGCACAACGATCAGGTGCTGTATTACGGCAAGTTCCTGGATGCCGGCTACCTGTCGCGTAGCCGCAGCATGGTGTTGGTGGCGATCAATCTTGATCCGCACGCCGGGCAGGACGCTGATATCGAAATTCCGTTGTGGGAGCTGGGCCTGCCCGATCACGCCACCGTTGCCGTGGACGATCTGTGGGACGGGCACCGCTTCGAGTGGCAGGGCAAATACCAACACATCCGTCTAGAGGCAACGCGACCGTTCGCGTTATGGCGCATCCGCGCAGGAGAGGTCGCATGAATGCAGTGGCATCGTTACAAGCCGACGCGGAGCAGTCCGCGGTGGTCGCCGACCAGCGTTGGTACAAGGACGCGATCATTTACCAGGTGCACGTCAAGTCGTTTTTCGACTCCAATGACGATGGCATCGGCGATTTCCCGGGGCTGATTTCCAAGCTGGATTACATCGCCGAACTCGGCGTGGACACCATCTGGTTGCTGCCGTTCTACCCCAGCCCGCGCCGCGACGACGGCTACGACATCGCCGAATATATGGCGGTGCATCCGGATTACGGCAGCATCGAAGATTTCGAGCAATTGGTAGCGCAGGCGCACGCGCGCGGAATTCGCATCGTCACCGAACTGGTGATCAACCACACCTCCGATCAGCATCCGTGGTTTCAGCGCGCACGCAACGCGCCGGCCGGCTCGCCCGAGCGCGACTTCTATGTGTGGTCGGACACCGACCAGGAATATGAAGGCACGCGGATCATCTTCTGCGATACCGAAAAATCCAACTGGACCTGGGACCCGGTGGCCGGGCAGTACTTCTGGCACCGCTTCTATTCGCATCAGCCGGACCTGAACTTCGATAACCCGGCGGTGCTGGAAGCGGTGCTGGAAGTGATGCGTTTCTGGCTGGATCGCGGCGTAGACGGTCTGCGTCTGGATGCGGTGCCGTACCTGATCGAGCGCCCCGGCACTTCCAACGAAAACCTGCCGGAAACCCACGCGATTTTGCGCAAGATCCGCGCCACGCTGGATGCCGAATACCCGGACCGCATGCTGCTGGCCGAGGCTAATATGTGGCCGGAAGACACCCAGCAATACTTCGGCCAGAACGCCGACGAATGCCATATGGCGTTCCACTTCCCGCTGATGCCGCGCATGTACATGGCGATCGCGCGCGAAGACCGCTTCCCCATCACCGATATCATGCGCCAGACCCCGGAGATTCCGGAGAGTTGCCAGTGGGCGATCTTCCTGCGCAACCACGATGAGTTGACGTTGGAAATGGTCACCGATTCGGAACGCGATTATCTGTGGCAGACCTACGCGGCCGATCGCCGCGCGCGTATCAATCTCGGCATTCGGCGCCGGCTGGCGCCGCTGCTTGAGCGCGACCGCCGCCGTATCGAGTTGATGACCTCGTTGCTGCTGACCATGCCTGGCACGCCTGTGCTGTATTACGGCGACGAAATCGGTATGGGCGACAACATCCATCTGGGCGACCGCGATGGCGTGCGCACGCCAATGCAGTGGTCGATCGACCGCAACGGTGGCTTCTCGCGTGCCGACCCGGCGCAGCTGGTGCTGCCGCCGGTGATGGATCCGCTGTATGGCTTCCAGGCGGTGAATGTGGAAGCGCAGATCCGCGACCAGCATTCGCTGCTGACCTGGACCCGCCGCGTGCTCAGTGTGCGTAAGCGCTACCAGGCCTTCGGCCGCGGCACGCTGCGCTTCCTGTACCCGGGTAACCGCCGCATGTTGGCCTACCTGCGCTGCTATCAGGACGAAACCGTGCTGTGCGTGGCCAACCTCTCGCACACGCTACAAGCGGTGGAGCTGGATCTGTCCGAGTTCGAAGGCCGCGTGCCGGTGGACATCATCGGCGGCGGCAGCTTCCCGCCGATCGGCCGGTTGACCTATCTGCTCACGGTGCCGCCATTTGGCTTCTATGCGTTCCAACTGGTGAGCGAAGGCACCCTGCCGGATTGGCATGTGCCCAGCCCGGTGCCGTTGCCGGACTACCGCACGCTGGTGCTGCGCAGCGATGCCGACGAAAGCACCGCACTGCTGCCGCATCTGCCCACTGTGGAAGGCGAAATCCTGCCGGCGTGGTTGTCGGCACGGCGCTGGTTCTCGGCCAAGGATCAGGCACTGCGCAGCGTGCGTATCGCGCGCCGCACACCGCTGCCGGGCGACGAGCCGATGACGCTGCTGGAGCTGGAGGTGGAGCTGGAAGACGGCCGCCACGAGCGCTACATGTTGCCGGTGGGCATCGTGTGGGAGCGCGAGCAACCCAGCACGTTGGCCGAGCAACTGGCGCTGGCGCGCGTGCGGCAGGGCCGCGAGGTGGGCTATCTCACCGATGCGTTCGCGCTCAAGCCCATGGTGCGCGGCGTGATCGATGCACTGCGCAGCAATGCAGCGCTGGACTTCTGCGATGGCGACGAGCCATCACAACAGGGCCAGGTGCGCTTCGAAGCCACCGCGGCGCTGGCGACGCTGGATATCCCGCAAGATCCGGAGGTCCGCTGGTTATCGGCCGAACAGAGCAACAGCTCGTTGGTGGTCGCCGACAAGGCCGTGTTCAAGCTGCTGCGGCATGTGGCCGTGGGCGCCAACCCGGAGATCGAGATTGGTCGCCGCTTGACCGAAATGGGCTACGCCAACGCCGCGCCGCTGCTGGGCAGCGTGAGCCGCGTGGATGGGCAGGGCACGATCACGACCATCGCGTTGTTGCAGGGCTTTATCCGCAATCAAGGCGATGCGTGGCGCTGGACGCTGGATCATCTGGCGCGTAGCTTCGACGAATACGCCACCGCGCAGACCGACGAAGCGCGTGCCGAAGCTGTCGCTGGCTACGACGCGTTTGCCGCTGTGGTCGGCAAACGCCTGGCCGAGTTGCATGAAGCACTCTCGCGCGACACCGAGGATGCCGATTTCGCACCGCAACGGATCGACCTGCCTACCGCCAACGATGTGGTCGCCGGTGTGGGACGTCAGGTCGAAGAGATGTGGGATACCGTCAATGCACGCCTGGCCAGCAGCGAAGACAGCACTGAACGCGAGGCGCTGGAAGCAGTGCTGGCCGAGCGCCCGCAGCTGGATGCCTTGCTCGCCAAGGCGCCGAGTGTCTTGGCCGACTCGCTGCTCACGCGCGTGCATGGCGATTTCCATCTGGGCCAGATCCTGGTTGCCTTCGACGATGTGGTGCTGATCGACTTCGAAGGCGAGCCGGCCAAGCCGCTGGCCGAACGCCGCGCCAAGGCCAGCCCGCTGCGTGATGTGGCCGGCTTCCTGCGCTCGCTCGATTACGCCAGCGAAGTGTCGGCACGCGGCGAGGAGGGCACCGCCGCCCGTGCGGGCGTGGGTGTGGACACGCATCTGGACGAATTTCTGGTGCAGTTCCGCCGCCGCTCCACAGAGGCCTTCCTGGACGCTTACCATGCCGTGCTCGACGCCAGCGCCCATCCGTGGATTGCGCCGGCGGCGTTCAACGCAGCCACCTTGCTGTTCCTGGTGGAAAAGGCTTGCTACGAAGTGCGTTATGAGGCCGCTAATCGCCCGGGTTGGTTCATGGTGCCGATCGAAGGCTTGCGACGCATCCTGCAACGCGCACGCGCCGGTGCAGGAGACACATGATGAGTGGAGTAATGACAGCAGTGAGTAATCGATGGGATCCCGGCGTGGTACGCGCCCTGGCCGAGGCACGCCACGGCGATGCATTCGCCGTTTTGGGCGCACACCCAACTGACAGCGGGCGCGTCTTGCGCACCTATCTGCCTGGCGCCGAGCGCGTCAGTGCGGTGCTCGAGGACGGACAGGTGGTTCTGCTGGACGCCGGTCCCGAGCCGGGCCTGTTCTCCGGTGATTTGCCGGCGCAGGGCCGGTATCGGCTGCGCATCGGCTGGCCCGGTGGCGAGCAGGAGACTGCCGACCCGTACGCGTTCGGTCCGCAACTCAGCGACTTCGACCTGCATCTGATCAGCGAAGGCCATCATCTGCAGCTGGCCGACGCACTGGGCGCCAACGTGGTCGAGGTGGATGGCGTCCGCGGTACGCGGTTCGCGGTGTGGGCGCCGAATGCCTCACGCGTGGCGGTCGTGGGCGATTTCAATAGCTGGGATGCGCGGCGCCACCCAATGCGGCTGCGGCATCAGTCCGGCGTGTGGGAGTTGTTCGTGCCCGACGTCGGCCCCGGCGCGCATTACAAGTATCAGCTGCGTGGCCCGCATGGGCACGAGCTACCGGCCAAGGCCGACCCGGTGGCGCGCCGCGCAGAGCTTGCGCCGGGTACTGCTTCCATCGTGGCCGATCCAACGCCGCACCAATGGAGCGACGACGGCTGGATGGCGACGCGTGCGCGGCGTCAGGCGCATGACGCACCGATGAGCATCTACGAGATGCATGCCGGCTCGTGGTTGCGCGAAGAAGGCGTGGATCTGGACTGGGATGGCCTGGCCGATCGTCTAATTCCGTATGTGGCCGATATGGGCTTTACGCATGTCGAGTTGATGCCGGTGACCGAGCATCCGTTCGGCGGCTCGTGGGGCTATCAGCCGCTGGGCTTGTTCGCGCCTACTGCGCGCTTCGGCACGCCCGATGGTTTCGCACGCTTTGTCGACCGCTGCCACCGCGAAGGCATCGGCGTCATCGTCGATTGGGTGCCGGCGCACTTTCCCACCGACGCGCACGGCCTGGCGCATTTCGACGGCACCGCGCTGTACGAACATGCCGACCCGCGCGAAGGCTTCCATCGCGACTGGAACACGCTGATCTACAACCATGGCCGCCGTGAGGTGTCCGGGTTCCTGATCGCCAGCGCGATGGAATTTCTGCAGCGCTACCACGTCGATGGTCTGCGCGTGGATGCGGTGGCTTCGATGCTGTATCGCGATTACAGCCGTAACGCCGGCGAGTGGGTGCCCAACATCCACGGCGGGCGCGAGAACTACGAAACCATCGCGTTCCTGCGCCGGCTCAATGAGGTGGTGCGCGAGCACACGCCTGGCGCAGTGATGATTGCCGAAGAATCCACCGCGTTTCCTGGCGTGACAGCCGATGTCGCGCATGGCGGTCTGGGCTTCCACTACAAGTGGAACATGGGCTGGATGCACGACACCCTGCATTACGCCGGGTTGGATCCGATCTATCGCCGTTACCACCATGGCGAACTGACTTTCAGCATGGTCTACGCATATTCGGAGCGCTTCGTGTTGCCGATCTCGCACGACGAAGTGGTGCACGGCAAGGGCTCGTTGCTCGGCCGCATGCCGGGCGACGATTGGCAGCGTTTCGCCAATCTGCGTGCGTATCTGGGTTTCATGTTCACCCATCCGGGCCGCAAGTTGCTGTTCATGGGTTGCGAGTTCGGCCAGCCAACTGAGTGGAACCATGACAGCGGTCTGCCATGGCACTTGTTGGACGACCCACGCCACCGCGGCGTGCAGACACTGGTACGCGATTTGAACCGGCTGTATGTCGAATACCCGGCACTGCATGTGCACGACGACGATCCGTCTGGGTTCGCGTGGGTGGTGGGCGACGATGCCGGCAACAGCGTGCTGGCATTCCTGCGCAAGGGCAAACGCGGCGATTCGCCGGTGCTGGTGGTGATCAACTTCACCCCAGTCGTGCAGCACGGCTATCGCATCGGCGTGCCACAAGGCGGCCAGTGGCGCGAGGTGTTCAATAGCGACGCCGGCATTTATGGCGGTGCGAACATGGGCAATGGCGGCATCGTCACCGCAGAGCCACAGTCCATGCACGGCCACGCGCACTCGGTACCGCTGTTGTTGCCACCGCTGGGCGTCATCGTGCTCACGCCGTACGGCTGACGCGTCCTGCACATCCAACCGGGCAACTCGCCCGGTTGGATGCGGCAGCTAAGGAAACTCTGAACAACTCCCCTTGATCCTGCGACAATCACACAGACGCAACGGACAACGACGATGCAACTGACCTTCGGCGATGCGGAGTACAACGGCAAGCGCAAGCGGACGCGGCGTGAGGTGTT
>NZ_JSBW02000006.1 GCF_000772705.2 Xanthomonas vasicola | reverse complement strand
GCTGGCTGCTGCGCTGGATCGCGTTTTTGCGTGCCTGGATGCGGGCGATGGAATGGCCATCCTTTAGCCACGTGCCGCTGTCACAGACGGCACGGGGCGCTTGAAGGGGATTTTTCAGGGACAACTCATTAGTTTCGACTTCTCGTGAGACCAAGCAAGCACTCATCCTTCGAACTTGCCTTTACATACACCGACGTTTCACCAAGATTGGTTTCATAGAAAACCTCCTTGCTGGCGTCGGCCAGTGGCGCATGGAGATTGGGTGGCAAGACATATGGAGTGAGTGCAAATTTTTGCTTGATCTTAGACACTTCATAACAGCGCCCAGGAGCGAGCTCCATATACATAAAACTCACTCCTTTGTTGAGTTCAGGCGGGACCCTGAACTCAACAAAGGAGATCGCATACTGATCCCGAGTCTTGAACGTATTTGAGCGAAAAGCAATATTCAATGATCGACTTGAACTCACCTGATGGAAATCACGGAGTCCAATTTCGCGAAAGGTCTCATAATTTGTGGCTTATTGGGATCATAGATTTCACCAATTATTTCATCCATGGCGAGCCCTGAGACTCCATCTTCCGCAACGGCGCTTGTGCAGAAGACAGCCATCAGCAATGTAACCGCAAGACCTTTGTGCATGCCCAACATTACTGGCCTCTCAAATAAGCACGCAATTCAATTTCAACCTGATCTAAAGGCCATAAATATCTAAAGCAACCGAAAACAAGGAAGAGTCGCCTTTGACCAAAGCATAAAGAGTCCCTTGGTCAACCCTGTGCAGCGCACCGATTTGAGCCAGTGAAACTACTTGACCATCGATCTCGGCAATTGCCTCTCTCTTTCTCAGAACTCCTGTTTTACTTTTTGAATATGTCAGGAGGCGCGTTTTACCATTAGTGACCCAGGCTCCCAGGTATTTGTCGTCTGAGTGATCATGTGATGGTGATACAAGAATTGAATCGACCAGCACGCCTTTTGACAGCGCACCATCTTTAGCTGCAAGAGAATTATTCTTATTAATCTTCTCGGGACGAGGATCTATATCACCGATGATCCCTGGCTTCGCCTGAATTTTTAGGTCAGTGGACAGATAGTAGGTATCACCAGAATAATAGTTAACAAATTGAGCGCACGCGCCTTTGATTGCATGAACTCGAACATTGTCAACCTTGCTTGCCTTGGCTAGCGGGACTACTAAATTCGCACTCCCACTCTCCACATAGAAATTGTCTTTAAGACGAGACTTTTCTGAACATAAAGCCTTAGCAGCACTGTCTCGTTGGCCATTTGACTGGGCCTGCCCGACCGTTAGGCCGGCAAGCACAAGCACGTAAATCGAATTTAGGGCAACCCTAACTATGGACATCGAAAGCACCTTTTTAACGCGAATGTAAAATCAAGGGGTTGGAACAACGATTGTCGGAGTTACCTCACTATATCCACCAACAACCTTTGTATCACTGGGACCAAGCACCCCTATGCTGAGATAATTTGCAACACCCCTCACAATATCATTGGCAAATTTCTCATTTTGATTAAACTCAGCATTGGTAAAACCATCTTGATAGAGGTTCTGGTAAAGGGTTCGAGCAGCTGCTGCGTTATGTGCCAGCTCATGCATCACCAAGAAATTCGCCCCTCCCATTAGATCGGAATACCCCTTGATGGTGTCAATGTTTATTGATATTTGCGGATCTCCATTGTTATAGTCGGACTGCCCAGTCGCAAACCCATTGCTATAGCTAGTGCCCGCTTCGTTTACCTTATAGTCTGCATTGAGCATCAGACTCTTGATTTCAGACATCTGCACGGTTGAACCATCGCTCATTTGCATATAAGCATTATCAGGAAGCGAGCTGATGGAGTCTTTAACAAAGTAGATTGCATCGTCAAATTTAACCAGAGCGGCCGACTCTTCCGCTGTCAACGCACGCGTGAAGTTGAGATCGTATTCCGGCGCTGTTGGAAGAGGAGTGCCCCCCCCGCCTGGAGGACTGATAGGCCCTGGCTGTTCAACTGGTGGTGAAGGGGGAATAGTCGGAGGTGGACTTGGAGGCGGGTTAACTACAACTGGCGGCAGCTCAGTCGGCGGCTCGCTCGGATCGACATCCGCAGCGGCTGCCGCACCTGCCACTAGGAACAACTCTTCGTTTGTCAGTTCTCTCATCACAGCACTCCCTGCAATATTTCGATTGATAAATTGCTGTTTCGCTTTCTTTTCTTCCTAAACATCATTTTTTTATTTTCCGTGCAGCCCATAAATAACGGTCCATTGCAAGCCTGGCTCACATAGAGTTAGAGATAGGCAGACTCGAAGCACTTGAAGACAAATTTACCTTTGTTGGCCTCTTACTTTTGGCATGCAAACCTCATTTCTCCAACGTGACCGTTTCAAATGTAGCATCTGGCGCATATTCATGCGCCCATCTCAGAACAGATATCTCTGCGTCAAGGCTCTTTTTATTCCTGGGCACAAATAAGGTGAAAGTAGGATTTTTTGAGCAAGAAGCGCCCGACTTTTTGGTGTCGGCTTTACAGTTAAAGTGAATGAGCCCAGCAGCTTCGACCGTATTATCACTCTTAATCGCAACTGCACCTTTCTCAATGCAGCTCTTGTAGCGGCAACCGGATATCAAGGTCAACCCATTCCCCACCTCAACGTCTTTGTTGGGTGGACCGCTCAGAGCCTCCCCAAACTGCTGCACCAAAGGTTTTCCGGGAATAATATAGTCACCCGCTGACTGACCAAAGTAAGCCGATAGGACCGCAGAATTAGTCTTGGCAGGCGCAGCCGTGGCCAAAACGCTCCCCCACAATGAAAAGATCATTATTGTAATTGATGCAATTCTTTTGTTAGCTTTCATCTCAGACCTCACGTTATAAGTCAACATTTAACCGGCACGCTGCCGTTTGTAATATCTTGTTGAATAAGCGCGGCCTCTCTGTCTCGCCTTGTATCATACGCATCACCAAAATCGTTCAGATTGGTAACAGCATCTTGCCAATGTCCCGTTGTTACTTGGGTCCAGAAATTGGGGGTTGCCGTGGCAAGGCCAGGGCCGTATTGGTAAGCAACACTTGCGATGGCGGTCTGGACGCCACCAGGCAGTTGATAAAAGTCAGCATAATCAGAAGAATTGTTGTAGCTGTTGACAACCGCATTTAAGATATTTGATCGAACTGCGTTATCCAACGCATCTGCCTGCGCCTCGGTGATGTGCAGAGGGTTGTTTTGAACGGCACTCAGCGCATCTTGGCCTGTTAGATGAAGGTAGGGCGTTAACGAAGTAACCAGTGCTTGGTCTACACCGAGAGCTGTGAGACTTTCGACAGTCTGGCCACCCAAATCGACGCCAGTTGCCACGGTCACTCCGCTTTGATCTATGACTACACCGTTATTGTTGGGGACATACGCATCTAGCTGTTGTCCACCCTCCACGCTGTCAATGAAGGCATTATCGATTCTGTTTTCAGCCGGCAAGGGGACAAAGACATCGCCATCATTGCCTCCGCCTCCACCTTGTGGCGGCGGCGGGGGTTGCTCAACTGGCGGGGATGGTGGCAATGTTGGTGGTTCTGATGGAGGTGGATTAACGACCACGGGGGGCAGCTCAGTGGGCGGCTCGCTTGGATCTACATCCGCAGCGGCTGCTGCACCTGCCACTAGGAATAGCTCTTCGATTGTTAGCTCTCTCATTGCAGCGCTCCATCCTGTGATTAGATTTTTTTCCTGATCGTTTTTTCTATTGAATGTTCCATATCTCTTTTTTCCTTTGAACTTATTTTGATAGGCGTTGTAATTCCTCACTATTGACTGGACTTCTCAGCCGCTTCCCCGGCCTCGTCCTGTTCAAATTTGCTGGGCTGCTCTTTGATCAAGGGCCTTAGGATCCCGCCCACAAAGAGATAGTGCATATCGCACATCCGAGAGATGTTCTTGTCGTGCGTCACGACGACTGTGGTCGCGCCGATGCTCTTGATATTCTTCATCAGCTGTATGCCCATCTGCTCATCAACCCCAGTCGTTGGCTCATCCATCAACAACAACTTGGTGCGCCTATAGAAGGCTCTGGCCAAGAAGATCCGTTGTTTTTGACCGCCTGACAGCGTATTTCCCAAGTCGCCCACTCTAGTGTTGAAGCCCATTGGCATGCGCAGGATATCGTCGTGGATACACGCCAATTTCGCAGCCTGCACGAGGCGTTCTTGGTCAATGTGCTCATCGAACATGGAGATGTTCTCTGACAACGTCCCTGACAACAGATTGTCTCCCTGCATGACGATGCTGACCTTGCTCCGGTAGCTCGACTTACCGACTTTACGCAGATCCTCTCCATTGACTAAGAAGTCCCCAACTTGAAGATCTTCAAGCCCCGCCAGAACGCGGATGAGTGTGGTCTTACCCACGCCTGAGTTCCCGACAATTGCAATCACTTGGCCTGCCGGGGCCCTGAGCTGCAAGGCGCTCATGATCCACTTGTCCGTAGACGAGTAGCGGAAGTAGCCGTTGGCAATGGCAATAGCTGGCGCAGCATCCTCCAGCGCGCCGTTGCCATGCAGAAACGACTCAGGCTCGCTGTGCGTGATGTCTGAAATGCGCTCGGTGTGCAAGCGAAGCAGCCGGAGCTGCATCAAGTAGTCGGCCAGATTGATGCTGCGTTGGCTGAACTGGGTCGCGTAGATCAAAAAGACCGTCAACACCCCGACCGTCATATCCCCACTGAGCACCAGCCGGGTGCCTTCCCAGATCACGAAAATGCGGCACAGGCCTTGGATGAGAAGCTGGACAGAATCGAACCCAATGCGGATCCGCTCGGCCCCGATGGTCGCATTGGTGGCTTTCGCGCTGTAGTTCGTGAAGCGCGACGCCCAAAGCGCTGACTTGTTGAACAGCTTGATGGGCTGGATGCTTCGGACCGTTTCGTAGAGCAAGCTTTGCCGGCGTGCATCGATGTTGATCTGGTCGAGGTTGGCCTCTTTGAGCTTGGCGTAGTAGGCATAGCGCGAACCCACATAGGCAAGGGTGAAAGCCAACAAGGCGAAAGAAAGCGGCGCGTCGTAGCTCATCAAGAGCAACAACATGAGGAAAGACATCACCCCATCAATGACCGCTTCCAGCATCTTCGTCGTGAGTGACTGCTGGATGGAGTAGATCGACTGGAAGCGACTTGAAATGTCCCCGGTATGTCGCTTCACGAAATACGACTGGGGTAGCGACACCAGGTGACGGAACAAGTTGCTGCTCCACCGCAAGCCGGTGGTGGAAGAAATCCACAGCAAGATCCACTTCCTGGCAACGGTCAAGACGAGCTGCACCAGGAGCACGATCGAAAAACCAATCGCCAAGGTGGTGACCAGGCCATCGTCCTTGACGCTGAGCACCTGATCCATGGTCAGTCTCAGGTATTGCGGCGCAATCAGCGCACAGCCTTCCAAGAAGAGCGCCAAGATGCCCACAACCCAGAACGCGGGCACCAGGGACCGAAGCGAGCCTGCCAGATCGCGAAGCGATACCGATGGCACGCTCTTGATCTTCTTAAAGGCCGGGCCTGGATGCGCCTCCAACGCAATGCCGCTAAAGAGCTCATCGAACTCATCGAGCTTGATTTTTTTGACGCCGGTTGCAGGATCGCTGATGTGCACGTGCACTCCCCGCACAGCCGTCAACACGACAAAATGCCCGTGGTGCAGGTGGACCATGCAAGGCAGCGACAGCTTGGGCAGTTCGTAAAGCTCCAAGCGAAGCGGACGCGTCGTGAGCCCGTTGGCATCAGCGATTTCAATCAGGGAGGCGAGCGTTGCCCCACTGGTTGACACCGTAAAGCGGTTGCGAAGCTCCCCGAGGCTCGTTTCATGGCCGTAGTAGGAGAGCAGCATCGCAATGCAGGCCAGGCCGCACTCACTCGACTCAGTTTGGCGGATATGCGGCACACGGCGCTTCGAGGAAAACACCAGGCTTGGTTCAGCAGAGCGATCCGTCTCGGTAGCGCCATTGGCTGATGGTGTCAAGACGTCCTTCATCGCTTTTCACCCGTCAAGCGCGACCCCATGGTTTGGAAGGGGTCAAACATCCACTCCCAGATCTTGCGCCCCTCCAAGATCAGTTCCGCATCCACTTCCATCCCCGGCAGGAAGGACTTCGCTTCTTGGGCGACTCCGATGGTTTGAGAAGGTAATGCCACCTTGGCGGTATAAACCGGCTCAGTGGGCGACTGGCGACCATAGCGACGCTCCAACTCACCGAGGGGGCTCGTTTGCGTCGACAGCGATGCGATGCGCCCCTGGATGGCGCCATACTTTGCTTTCGGGAATGCGGCGATGTTAAGCAGCACCTCGGTGCCCACCGTCACATGTCCAATGGCTCTTGAAGGAATGAGAATTTCAGCTTCGAACACCGACTCGCTTGGGGTGATCGACGCAATGATCGAGTCGGTGCCGATACGCTGACCTTGGGATGCGTAGATCGCTGCAACTGTGCCACTCAATGGCGAGGTGATGGTTTGCAGTCGGTCGGACTTGGCTCTGGCCACCTGATCTTCGATCGTGGATTTTTCGCGTTCGATTTCACTTGCTTGCCTGCTGGCCGTTGTCTTTATCTCGGTGATTTCACCCAGCAACGCGGCACGCTGATTGCGAAGTGTGGACTGCTGCGCGCGGGCATCCTGGATCTGAGCCTCTGCATCCAAGAGAGCATTTTCGTAGGTGAGGTAGGTGTATTTGGACACATACTTCTCAGCAAGCAGCGGCTCAATGGTCTTCAAGAGTTCCTTGTTCTTGGCGTATTTCTTTTCCAAGATTGAGATCTTGCGAGCGACTTCCTGCATCGCGCCGCTCGTTTCTTCGACTTGACGCGTCAGTTCACGCTCGCGCTGGCCGGAAAAGTCATGCGTCTGCAATTGCTCCTTGGTCAGCTCTTCTGAGCGGGTGAGCGCACGCTTGATCGTCTCATCGGACAAAGAGCGACCCGCTTCGTCGGTGATGTCGGCTGACAGCTCCGCAAGCACTTGGCCCTTCTTGACTAGGGCGTTTGGCTTCAACGTCGTTGACAGGATGAGACCAGGCGTTCCACTGCGGATATCCACTCGCCCATGCGTCGAGATGATCTGGCCCGACACATGCTCGCGCTTGGAGTAGGACGCGGTTAGAACAAACGTGGCCAGCAAGAGGAAGAGCGCACAGCCACAGCCGATCCAGATCCGGATGGACGAGGGAAACGCATCTTTCAGGTCGCCGAGTGTAGAAGTTGTCTCCGGCCCCTTTCGCTTGCGAAAGAGCGTTTGTTCTGCGTCATCCGTCTGACCTGACTCGCTATCCATAGCACCTACACTTCGAGATCTACTGCGCAACCTTGTGTGGGTTGAGGCTACCTCCGCAGACATTAAAATTACATTTGCGTTTTGTTGATCTGGCGTTGGCATCCGTGTAGGAATTATCTGATCTCCACGCATCCCATGACACCGGCGAGGCCTGACACACTATGGGCTAGGCGGACCGCTGTGCTAGGCTTTGAGCTGCAATTCTGCCACGACTTTTCGCTGTTCCTCGACGGGGAGTAATGACTTCGTGTTGTTGGCGAAGCCAAACCGCTGACCGCAAATACCACCGTCAAGGCCGACATCACCCGCGCCCCGTTGCATCAGTTCCGAATTTTCGACCCCATACGACACGAGGCCGCTGCAAACTGCCAGCGGCCCCGTATCGCGCGACGCATCATGCCGCATGTGGACTGCGCCTCAATCGGCCAGCCGCTCCCACAGGAAACTGTAGGCCAGCGCTGCCATATGCGCAGCCTGCGCATTATTGGCCGCGCCGCCGTGTCCGCCTTCGATGTTCTCGTAATAGGTCACGTCCTTGCCGGCCTCGATCATCTTGGCCGCCATCTTGCGCGCGTGGCCAGGATGCACGCGGTCGTCGCGCGTGGAGGTCAGGAAGATCACCGGTGGGTAAGTCTTCTTCGGGTCGAACAGGTGGTACGGCGAGAAGGCCTGGATGAACTTCCAGTCGTCAGTATCCGGGTTGCCGTATTCGGCCATCCAAGAGGCGCCGGCCAGCAGGTGGCTGTAGCGCTTCATGTCCAGCAGCGGCACCTGCACCACCACCGCGCCGAACAGTTCCGGATACTGGGTGAGCATGTTGCCGGTCATCAGGCCACCATTGCTGCCGCCCTGCACGCCCAGATGCTTGGTGGAGGTGATCTTGCGCGCAACCAGATCCTTGGCCACCGCGGCCATGTCTTCATACGCCTTGTGGCGATTTTGCTTGAGTGCGGCCTGGTGCCAGCGCGGGCCATATTCGCCACCGCCGCGGATATTGGCCACCACATAGACGCCGCCCTTTTCCAGCCACGCGCGCCCCAGCCCGCCGGAGTAATTGGGCGTCATCGAAATTTCGAAACCGCCGTAGCCGTAGAGCAACGTGGGCGCGCTGCCATCGAGCTTCAAAGCCTTCGGGCGCACCAGGAAATACGGCACGCGGGTGCCGTCCTTACTGGTGGCGAAGTGCTGCTCGATGGTGT
Source organism: Xanthomonas vasicola (assembly GCF_000772705.2). Lineage (GTDB taxonomy): Bacteria > Pseudomonadota > Gammaproteobacteria > Xanthomonadales > Xanthomonadaceae > Xanthomonas > Xanthomonas vasicola. Next base: position 48,106 of record NZ_JSBW02000006.1, on the reverse strand, counting down.
CCTTGCCGGCATCGAAGAACGCCGGCATGGTCTTGAGCGGCTGCGGTGCAGCGCCCACGTCCACCCACGACAACGTGGTGGGGGTCAGATAATCGGTCACGGTGAGCCACAGCGCATCGCTGTCGTCGCTATCCACCGCGCTGACATCGACCGTACCGAAGCTCGGTGCACCGACAAACGCGCTCTTTTTCCAACCATCCTGCGATGGCGTGACCACGCTCAAACGATTCTTGACGTCTTCCAGCACGTTCAACACCAGATGCGACTTGGTCCACGCCACGCCAGCCAGCGAGGTGGTGTCGGTGGGCTCGAACAACACATCGAAGTTGCGCTTGCCAGCCATGAAGTCGTCGAAGCGCGTGGCCAGCAGTGCGCCGGCCTTGTAGGTCTTGCCGCCTACGGTCCACGGGTCGCGCAGTTCCAGCGTCAGCCACTGGCGCTTGACCGACTTGCTGGCCGAATTGGGCACGTCCACCTTGACCAGCTTGCCGTCGGCGCCCTTGAGATACAGCTCGTCGTTGTAGAAGGCCAGCGTGCGGCTGACGAAATCGCGCTCGAATCCGGGCGTGTCTTCATGCATCGCCGCGATGTACATGTCGGTCGGCTTGCCTTCGTACACCACGCTCGCGGCAGTCAGTGGCGTGCCGCGCTTCCACTGCTTGGCGATGCGCGGGTAGCCGGAGCTGGTCATGCTGCCGGTGCCGAAATCGGTGAACACGTAGACAGTGTCCTGGTCGATCCAGCCCAGCCCGCCCTTCGACTCAGGGCGGAAGAAGCCGTCCTTGACCCACTGCTTGCTTCCCAGATCGAACTCGCGGGTGACATCGGCATCGGCACCGCCGCGCGACAGCGCGATCAGGCAGCGCTGATAGTCAGGACGCAGGCAATCGGCGCCATGCCACACCCAGTTTTCGCCTTCGGCCTTGTTGAGCGCATCCAGGTCCAGCACTGTTTCCCACTTGGGCGAGGCCTTGCGGTATTCGTCCAGCGTGGTGCGCCGCCACATGACGCGCTCGTGCTGCTTGTCCTTCCAGAAGTTGTAATAGAACGCGCCGATCTTCTGCACGCCCGGAATCTTGGCGTCCGAATCCAGCACCTGGCGAATGCTGGTTTCCATCTGCTTGAACGCCGGCGTGCTGGCTAGCCGCGCTTCGGTCTTGGCGTTCTGGGCCTTCACCCAGTCCAGCGGCTTGGCGCCGGTGACATCTTCCAGCCAGGCGTAGGGATCGTTGGACACGGCGGTTTCCTCTGCAGAGACGGCGCCAGCGGTGATCAGGCCGGCAACCAGGCAGATCGAGGCGAACTTGGGCATGAATGTTTCCGGAAAAACGAATGGCCGGAACGTAGCACAGCGCCCCGCCGGCCAACCCTGCCGAAGGTCAGGCTGCCCGCGCCTGTGTCGCCGTACGCGAAGCATTGCGTCGGCGCTGTGCCTGCGGCCCGCGCCGACGGGGCGCAACACGGCGCACTCCACGCCCTGCCAGGGTGGGCAAGGCAAACCGGTACAGGCTCCACCACGCCAGCATCGGCATGCCGACCAGCCACAGCGGCAACCAGCCGATCCATTCGCTATAGCCACGCGCGGCCGGCCACACCAGCACCAGGGCCAGCCCGGCCAGGGCGATCTGCCGCACCGGGCGCAGTACGCGCGGGTCGGGACGTTCGGAATGGGAAGAAGGACGATGCGACATGGCGGCACTCCGTGCAGGAAGGATCACAACAGGCCCGCAGGATTGCCGCTGCCCATCTCACCGGCTGCGACCTTGACGCGAGCCTGTGCGGCGCGCGGCTCGGACGCTGTCTCAGAGGCACCCGGGCTCGGGAAGGTCGCAGTTGCAGACAGCTACGATGTCGGGGTCTCGGCAACCCTGACAGCCAGCGACAACAGACCGCCCCGCGCTGCACAACCCTGCGGCCGCGGCGCCAATGCCTGACCGACACCTGTCAGCCAGCCCCGACCGCCCCCAATCCGCTGAAGCCCCCCCGGCACCGTTGCCAGACGCGACCGTTGACGCGAACTTGCCCCCTGCATGCGGTAGTGTGCTGCTCCCACTGCCTCATTGTGATGTTGCGATGCGCCTGACCGTTACGATCGCCCTCGCTTTTCTGCTCGTCCTGGGCCTGCCCGTGGCACACGCCAAGGACACATCCGCCAGTGAGCCGGCAGTCGATCTGTCCAAGATCATGGGCACCTGGTACGTGATTGCGCGCATGCCCAACCCGGTGGAGCGCGGCCACGTCACCAGCCGCGACGAATACACCCTGGTCGAAGACGGCAAGGTGGCAGTGCGCTATCTGTACCGCGACGGGTTCGGTGAACCGGAAAAGGAAGTCAGCGCGCGCGCGTCGGTGGATGCCGACAGCGGCAACCGCGATTGGCGGGTGTGGTTCTACAAGGTGATCCCGGCCAAGCAGCGCATTCTGGAAATCGCCCCGGATGGCTCCTGGATGCTGATCTCCTACCCGGGCCGCGACCTGGCCTGGATCTTTTCGCGCAAGCCGGACATGAGCCGCGATCAGTACCGCATGCTGGTCAACAAGATGCGCGACGAGTATTCGATCTACACCGACAAACTCAAGCGCGTGCCGCAGCTGCGCGAGCAGGTGGACCGCCTGGGATTTGAGGTGCCGAACAAGCGCTGAGCGCGTTGGTCGCCCTGACCATGCACCAGGTCAGTGGCGCGTGGTCGATAGCCGTTCACATGTGCGCCGCGACAGCCGCGCGGCGTCGCGGTTCACCACCGGCAATGCTCAGTCGTAATTGCTCAATGCCAGCGACAACAACGCCTTGGCCTGCTCGCGCAACGACATAGGTTCAACGATCTCCGCATCCGAGCCGTAGTGCAGCACGTCCATCAGCAGTTCGCGCGAGTTGCTATACGGCAACTTGAGCTCGTAGCGGCCATCGGGCAGAAAGCGCCCCTGCTGTTTGGAATGCCAATGTTCGTCGGCCACCCAGCGCGCCGCCTTGGAACTGAACACGATGGTCGCCCAGCCCTTGGGTGCTCCGGAGAAAATGCCGTAGGTGGCGGCAAGTTGCTCGTCCAGTTCGCTGTCGGGCACATCGCGCGGCGCGGCATCGAGCAGGCGCGCATGGTTGATGCGGTCTACCGCAAAGCTGCGCACACCATCGCGGCCGTGATCCCAGGCGTCCAGATACCAGTTGTCGCGGTAATGGGTAATGCGCTGTGGCGACACCGTGCGCTTGGTCGATTCATCCGTAGAGCGCGCGCGGTAGTCGAAGCTCAGCTGCTTACGCTCCAGCACGCCGGAGGCCACGGTGCGGAAGCTGGCTTCGTCCAGCTTGCGGCCGCGGTGCGGAATCACCCGCACCCGATCCACCGGCCATTGCGAGACACCGGCTTGCGCAGCGAGCAAGCCTTCGATGCGTTGCTGCAACGGTGCCAGCATCGAGGACAGCACTCCGCCGCCGGTCCGCGCGAGCAGTTGCTGCGAAGCCAGCAACGCGTGCAGCTCTTCCGAGCTCAACCACAGGCCGGGTAATTCGAAGCGATCGCTTTCACCGGTTAGATAGCGAAAGCCCGATTCGCCGTCGCCTTCCACCGGCGCCATTAGCGCATCGCGCAGAAACGCCAGATCGCGGTAGACGGTTGCGCGGGAACAGCTCAGCTCATCCTGCAGCCGCGCCACCGTGACCGGGTAGCGTGCCGATTTGAGCAAGCGATGCAGGGAGTTGATGCGTTCATAGCGGTCCATGCGTCGATTATGTCCGAGTCTTTGCGCGGCGGGGTGAGCATCGCCGTCTGGCGATAGGCAACTGACGGTAGGCAGATAGCAGCACGCGTCCAGATTACGTCCGACCCAGGTGCGTGGTCTGTTGGGTCGGTCGCAACATTCACAGCTTGCCGGCGTTGAGATACCGCATCCTCGATCCGCGCCTGCAACAGGCGACGGGTGTCGGGTCGACAAGACCCAGACCGTTGGTCTCGTCGCGGCCGGCGTCGAACGGGTGGTCGTCCAGGCCAATGGCGGCGGGCAGCGCCGCTGTCGCTTGCATGCGACGGCACGGGGGCACTCGGATCCGCGCCATTCGCCAGGCCCGCGTACCTCATGATGTGACCATCGTTGTTTGCCGCTTGGCAATCGCAAGCGCGCATCTGCGGATCACTCCGGCCACGCCAAGCGCATTGTCCGCCTCCTCCCAGTGCCATCTAGACGCGAACTCACCGATCGCTCCGACCATGCCACCAGCCGTACGCAGACACGCTTTCGCCGCGGCTATTGCACACAACCCGTCACGCCATGACGGCCCAGACCGCTTTCTACGCCCGAACCCTCAATGAAGGGGGCCGTTCACTTGGCAATAACGGCACCGCACAGTCCGTTATCATGAAATCGCTTCCCCCCCTCTCCCTGCCCTCCAAAGCGAGCTGCCCATGTCCCGCCGTGCCCCGTTGCCTGCCTTGTTGCCACTGTTGTTGATCACGCCCACCGTCTGGGCCCAGGCAGTCGCACCGGCGCCGGCAGACCCGGCCGCAGCGCTGATGCCCTCGCCCTGGAGCGGCAGCAGCGGCGAGCTCGGCTACGCTGCCGCGAACGGAAACAGCACCACCGATAGCCTCAACGGCCGTGTGCGCCTGCGCTACACCGACGGCGACTGGATCCACAGCCTGGATGCCACCGCACTGCGTTCGAGCTCGGAATACACCAACACCAACGAAGACGGCAGTACTACGCGCGAACGCCAGACCACGGCCGAGCGTTACACCGGCAGCGTCGGTAGCGCACTGCAGCTGGGCGAACATCGCCAGCTCACCGCCACCGGCCGCTACGAGCACGACGACTTCGCCACCTACGACCGTCTGGCCACCTTCGGTATCGGCTACGGCACGCGCCTGATCGACGCCGACCGGTTCTACCTGGACGCGCAGGTGGGCCCGGGTGTGCGCCGCGCGCACAACAGCAACGAAGACCGCAACGAAACCGGGTTGATTGGTCGCGGCCTGTTCGACCTGAAGTACACCGTTACCGACAACACCGATGTGATCAACACGCTGCTGGTGGAATCGGGCGAATACAACACCTATGCGCAGAACGATTTCGGCGTGCAGGTCAGCATGAACTCGCATTTCGCGCTGAAGGCTGCGTGGCAGATGCGCCACAACAGCGAGGTCAGCGACGGCGACAAGAAGACCGATACGCTGACTACGGTCAATCTGGTTTACACGTTCAAGTAAGCGCCCGCTGGCGGCCGCGGCCGGGGCTCGGCTCCCACGACAGCGCCGAGCACCGGCCACGCCCCGCCCCTGCCGCGAGAAACTTGCCCGTACCGCCGCGAGGATTGCGCGTGTAGGAGCGCCCCGGGCCGCGCGGGCATCCCGATGAAGCTTCTCGCGGCCAGAGCCGCTCCTACGAGGAGCGGGCATCGCGCATCGGGCGGCAGGCCTGAGCTGCGGCAAGCCGATGCGCTGACCGCCGCCGCGCTGGTGATAAGGTCGCGTAGATGCTTCACGACAGCGCCGAGCACCGGCCACACACCGACCTAGCCGCGAAAAACATACCCGCGCCGCCGCGAGGATTGCTCGTGTAGGAGCGCGCCGGGGCGCGCGGGCTTTGCCGGTGAAGCCTGTCGCGGCCAAGGCCGCTCCTACGCAAAGCGGGCATTGCGAGCACGCGGCACGGCTCTCGTGACCGGGATCTATCCTATTAATGCAGCGGCGGTTTTCTCGGTTGGACGTGCCTGCGCGCGCTCGATTTCTGCGGCCGGGCGCGCTGTTCCAGGCCCGACGTTACAACTCGGCCAGCAGCTGCGCGGCGCCCTTGTCGAACAGTCCTTGCGCAACGCGACGGCCAAGCGCCTCGGTATCGTCGACGCTGCCGTGTGCATCGGCGTGGATCAGGCGGCCGTCGCTGGCGCTGCCGACCATGCCCTGCAGGAACAGGCCCTCGCCTTCCCAGCGCGCGAAGGCAGCCACCGGCACGTGGCAGCTGCCATGCAGCGCGCGATTCATTGCCCGCTCGGCTTCCACGCAGGCGCGCGTGCGGCCGGCATCCAGCACCGCCAGCAAGCTGTGGATACGCGCGTCGTCGCCACGGCATTCCACTGCCACCGCGCCTTGTGCGGGCGCCGGCAACCACTCCGGTGCGTCCAGCCGCGCGCTGATGCGTGCATCCAGCCCAAGCCGCTGCAGACCGGCGCAGGCCAGCACGATGGCGTCGTAGCCGCCGTTGTCGAGCTTAGCCAGCCGCGTGTTGACGTTGCCGCGCAGGTCGATCAATTCCAGATCCGGGCGTGCGGCGCGCAACTGCGCCTGGCGACGCAGCGAAGACGTGCCCACGCGTGCGCCCAGCGGCAATGCCTGCAGGCTGGCGTAGAGATTGGACACCAGCGCATCGGCCGGGTCGCCACGCTCCAGGATCGCCGGCAGCACGAACGGGGCGTCCAGTTCCATCGGCACATCCTTGAGCGAATGCACGGCGCAATCGGCTTCGCCGCGCAGCATCGCCAGCTCCAGCTCCTTCAGGAACAGGCCCTTGCCACCGATCGCGGCGAGCGAGCGGTCAAGCACTTCGTCGCCACGAGTGCTCATCGGTACCAACACCACCTCCAGTCCGGGGTGGTGTTGACGCAACGCGGCTGCGACGTGTTCGCTCTGCCAAAGGGCGAGCGGGCTTTTGCGGGTGGCGATACGGAGCGTGGTCATGCCGGCATTATCGCGGAGCCGGCGCCGAACTCACAGTTGACGTAATTGATCGCGCAGGCTGGCCACGCAGCGGCGGCTCACTTCCAAGGTTTGCGGCACGTTGCGCAGCACCGCGTGCACCTGGCCATCGCCGCTGCGGCGCAGTTCCACCAGTTCGTCGCGTGCCACCAAACAATTGCGATGGATACGCACCAGGCGCTCGGCGAATTCGTCTTCCAACGATTTCAGCGACTCTTCGATCAAGTCTTCGCCACGGGTGTGGTGGACGATGACGTACTTCTCTTCGGCCTGCAGGTAGCGGATGTCGCCGATGGCGATCAACCGCAAGCTGCCGCGCAGGCGCGCGCACAGATGGGTGCGCAGCGGCCTGGGCGCAGTGCCGGGCACGCGGCCGGCCAGGAAGGTGGCGACCTTTTCCAGCGCAGACGCCAGGCGTTCCGGGCGCACCGGCTTCATCAGGTAATCCAGCGCAGCTGCGTCGAACGCGGACAACGCATGCTGGTCGTAGGCGGTGCAGAACACCACCGCCGGTGGCGGCTGGCTTTGCCGCAGCAACCGCGCGGTTTCCAGGCCGTCGACGCCGGGCATGGCGATGTCCAGCAACACCAGATCCGGATGCAGGTGTTCGCACTGCTGCAGCACTTGCTGGCCGTTTTCCGCCTCGCCAATCACCTCGACCTGCGGATGCTCACCCAGCAGCATGCGCAGGCGCTCGCGCGCCAGTGGCTCGTCATCGGCGATCAGCACCCGCACTTGCGTGGCCGTCATGGACTCCCCCTCGCTACCGTGACTCTCCCCTCACGGCAGCGGCAATGTGATCTCGCAGGCATAGTAGCCTTCAGCCCAGCTGGCCGCCATCCGTGCCCCGGCACCGAACTGGAACGCCAGCCGGTGCGAGATGCTGGCCTGCGCATGCCCGGCGCCAGCCAGCAGCGGCAACTGGGTGCCTGGTTGCGGCGCCGGGTTGACGATACGGATCTGCAGCTGGTTGCCGCGCTGACGCAGCGACAGGTACAGCGTACCGCCTTCGGGCATGCGCGAAACGCCATGCAGTACGGCATTTTCGACCAATGGCTGCAGCACCAGACGCGGCATCGGCAGCTCCCAGGGCAGCGGCTCCTGGCGGTGCCAGCGCACCTGCAGGCGCTCGCCCAGGCGCAGCGATTCGATTGCCAGATAGCGTTCGGCCAGTTCGCATTCGGCGCGCAAGGTGGAAACGCCTTCGCCGGCGCCGAGCGCGGCGCGGAACAGGTCCGACAGATCCAGCACCGCCTGCTCGGCCACCACCGGATCGCGCCGCAACAGGCTGGCGATGAGATTCATGCTGTTGAACAGGAAGTGCGGGCGAATGCGCGCCTGCAAGGCATCTGCCTCGGCACGCGCGTTGGCCTGCACCTGCGCCTCCCAGCGGTCGCTGACATAGAAGTAGCGCAGCGCCAGCGCGGTGATCAGCACCACCGTGGCCGCGCTGCCCAGGGTGAAGCGCCAGAAGCCAACCAGCGGCCCCAGCGGCGCCTGCCCAAGTACGGCATACAGGCCGTGCACGATGCCGGCGCCGAGCATTGCCACCACCGCGGCAATCAGCAATGCGGCCAGCCCGCCCAGCCGCGGCGGCAATCGCGACAAGGTGGGCCGCAACACGCACAGCAACACACTGACCGCCAGCGCCAGCCACAGCGCCAGACCGCTGGCAGAGACGAACCGCGACAAGGTGATGCTGCGTGCGGCGCCGGCATCGGGCACCAGGGTCACCACCAGCACCACCAGTTCGGCCAGGCTCAGCATCGCGCCCAGCCGTGGCAGCCGGCACAGGTCCGGCATCCAGGCAATCTGCGGCGCGCGCTGGGCCATGCGCTCAGGCGGCGGTGAAGCGCGCCTGCATCCAGTCGCGCAGGGCCTCGATCTCTTCCAGACAGACCTGGTGGCCCATCGGGTAGGTGTGCCAGTCCAGGGCGAAGCCGAGCGTGCGCAAGGTCTGCATGCTGGCCTGGCCAGCCGCGAACGGCACCACCGGGTCGGCCGTGCCATGGGCCATGAACAGCGGTTGGCGGCTCGCGGCCGGCTGCAGCTGGGTGGCGGCCGCAGCGGGATCCGGCAGATAGGTCGACAGCGCGATCAACCCGGCCAGCGGCACGCTGCGCTGCAGGCCCACCGCCAGGGTCACGGCGCCGCCTTGCGAAAAGCCGGCCAACAAGATGCGTTCGGGCGCAATGCCACGCGATTGCTCATGGGCGATCAAAGCTTCGACCTGGGTCACCGACTCGGCAATGCCGGCCTTGTCGGCGCGCCGGGCGAAATCCATGCCGACGATGTCGTACCAGCCGCGCATGCGCACGCCGTTATTGATGGTGATCGGGCGGATCGGGGCATGCGGAAACACGAAGCGCAGCGCGGGCCAATCCGGGCGCACCAACTCGGGCACCATCGGGGCGAAGTCACTGCCATCGGCGCCCAGGCCGTGCAGCCACAGCACGCTCCATTGCGGGTTCGGTCCGGTCTCGCGTTCGATCACTTCCAGCATCATCCAGCTCCGCTTGCAGGCGGGGCATTATGCCTTGTGGGACGAGCGGGCCAGATCACACAGGCGCAGACGGCCATGCGTGCATGCAACCGTAACGGGCAGCCACCGCAACGTCACCGGTGGCAGATCCTAAGGATCAGCACCGGTGCGCACTCAGATCAGCGACGGTTCCAGCGCAGCGGCGCGGCGCAGCTCGGACGCGCGCACCAGCACCTTGGGCGGGTCGAGTTCTTCGGGGATACAGAAAATGCCGGCACGGCGCAGCGCCATGCCGCTACGACGCAGCGAGGTCAGTGCCACCACCGGGATCGACAATGCCATGCCCACGATCACCGGCCCCATCCACGCGGCCAGCGCCGGCGAAACCGCATAGGCCACTGCACCCATGAACAAGCCGAACACGGTCAGACCGCCGTAGCTGCGCAACAGCGCCGGCCACGACAGCTTGCCATCATCGCGCACCTGCGCATCCCAGCCCGAATCCTTACCCGCCAGCACTTCGAATACACCGCGCGACTGCAGGTACATCACCACCGGCGCCATCAAGGCCGCCAGCACGGTTTCCAGCAGGATGCTCACCGCCGCGCGGAAGGCGCCGCCGCAGGCGCGCAGTTCGCGCGGGTTGAGCAGTAGCGCGATGTAGCCAAGCAGCTTGGGGGCCAGCAACACGAACATGGTGCAGATGAAGATCCAGATCGCATTGCCCTGGCTGCTGCCATGCCAGTAACGGGCGGGCGAGAACGGTAGGTCGCCAGCCAGATCGATACCGCCGCCGGCCAGCGGAATGCCGATACCGATCAGCATCAGCAGGCCCCACATCGGTGCGGTGAAGTAGTGCCCGATGCCGATCAGCATGTGCATGCGGCTGATCCAGTGCAGCCCCTTGGCGCTGACCACCTTGGCGTGCTGCAGGTTGCCCTGGCACCAGCGGCGGTCGCGGATCAGCAGGTCGGTGAGCGTGGGCGGGCCTTCTTCGTAACTGCCCTGCAGGTACGGCACCATGTGCATGGCCCAACCGCCGCGCCGCATCAGCGCCGCTTCCACGAAGTCGTGGCTGAGCACATGCCCGCCGAACGGCTTGCGCCCGCGCAGCGACGGCAAACCGGCGTGATCGGCAAACGCCTGGGTGCGGATGATGGCGTTGTGGCCCCAGTAGTTGCTCTCGGCGCCGTGCCACCAGGCCACGCCGAAGGCGATGATCGGGCCATACACGCGGCCGCCGAACTGCTGCATGCGGGCAAACAGGGTCTGCCCGTTGACCACCGCAGGCAGGGTCTGGATCAGGCCGACGTCCGGGTTGTTTTCCATGCCGGCCACCAGCCGCACGATGGTGTCGCCGGTCATGACGCTGTCGGCGTCCAGAATCAGCATCTGCGAGTAGCTGCCACCGAAGCGACGCACCCAGTCGGCCACGTTGCCGGCTTTGCGCGCGGCGTTGTCGGCGCGGCGGCGGTAGAAGATGCGGCCATGCCCGTCGACGCGGTCACACAGTTCGCTATACACCAGTTCTTCGGCGCGGCCGATGTGCTCGCGGGTCGTATCGCTGAGCACGAAGAAGTCGAAGTGCTCCAGCTGACCGGTTTCGGCCACCGATTCGTAGATGGCCTGTAGGCCAGCCAGCAACCGGCGCGGGTCTTCGTTGTAGGTGGGCATCAACAACGCAGTGCGCGAGCGCAGCGTAGGCAGTGGTTCTTCCGGGTCGATACCGAGCTTGCGCCCGGCATGCGCCACCACGGTGACGAAGCCGGCCACGGCGCTGGCGAAGGACATGGCGATCCAGGCGAACAGCAGGATAAACAACCCAAGCAGACAGCCTTCCAGCACGCTGATGCCGTCGGGCCACAGCACGCTGAGCATCACCCACACGGCGACGGCAGTGGTGGCGAAGGTGCCGCCGATCAGATAAAAGCGGCGCACACCGATGCCGGCTGGCGAGGTGCGCTGGTGGCGCACTTGCAGGCTACCTTCGCGCAGATTCTGTTCGGGCATTGCCAACGGCGCTTCCGGCGGCAGCGTGGGCTTACCGGCATCGAGGGCAGAAACGGGGGGCATTGCAGTGGGTGTCGGGGAAAGAGTCACGGTGCCATCCATCAGGGCTGCCCGTCGCGCGAGAGCGACAGTGCGGGCTGAAACGGGGGGTCCATACCCGCCATGCAGTGCGATGTTGCCTGGCACGCGGTGACGCGGGCGAGCCCGACGCTGTGCGACCAAGACGCTCTGAAACCACTCCGATGCACAAGTTCTCCTGGCTGCAACCTCATGCCGCAGCGCATCCTAAAGAATCGACCGTTAAAGCAACGAAGGCCGCTTGCAGTCTTCGCCCCTCCCGACGAGGACCGCGCGGCAGACTACGCCGCAGCGACCGAACGCAACCCCAACAGATTGCAGCCTAACGCACATGCTGTCACGGGGCAGCATGCCTGGCTGTCATGCAGAAGCGTTGCAATTGGTGTGCCATGACGTGGAATCGGTTGCAGTGACGGGGTGTTGGCGTTGCATTTCTTGGATGCAAGCGATGACTTGGGGCAAAGCCTGGCTGGTCACATGGCGGTCCTCGCCGCCCCAAACAATTTGCTGACTGCTTTGCTGAAGAAGCAGAACGTGACGTCGCCAGCTACTGATCGCTCTAATCGGTTAAGACGATCTGGCGTTCCAGGCGTTGCGTGGCTTGAGTGAAAAGCTTGGTTGGTCGAGTGTGCGGTGCCCTCAGCGCTCGCGGGACACGCCGTAAACCCGTCCATGGGGCTCGATGGCGGCATCCACACCGCCAACAGTCCCGCAAGCGGCGAGGACACCGCACCAGGCGGTTTCCGTGCTGCGTTATTGAAAGCTATGCACACCGACCAGCGTGACTGGTCCTTGCCCGCCCACCGTCGCGGGACCCTGGGCGGCATGGATGCCGCCAAGGAGCTTACAGGGACGTACTTGCAGCGTGTCCTGCGATGGTGGACGGGCAAGGGCCCTGCAACCGAGCCGCAGATCAGCAGCTCCGAGATCTACAGACTGCAACTGCAACTAACTTAGGCACAGCGTTCAATCCATCACAAGAACGCAGAGATCGGCGATCTTTAGGGACTGAGTAGAACATCGCAAGCACTCAATAGGCGGCGGGCAACGCACACTCAAAGCGGCATGTACACCTGATACGTGCCGCACCAATAACCGCAGCGCCCGCCTGATCGCGGCGCAATAGCATTGTCATCCGCTGTTACTTGCGTGCCGTCTCGCTGGCGTCGCGGGTGGCGCGGAACTCCGAGTCTTGGCTCCAGTTCGGCCACTGACGCGAGTCGGCAAGCTGCTGGCCTAGCGTATACAACACACCCAAGTCGCGTGCAGCGCCGGCGAAGGTCCAACCCGGCTTCCATTCGTCGCCTTGCTGGTGATAGCGCTTGGCGGTGTAGTCGTCGGCTGCGGCCTTGCCTGCCGCCACGCCGCCCACTTCCCAGTCCTGGCCGGCTGCATACGACAGCGCCGGCACACCGCGCTTGGCGAAGGAGAAATGATCGGAGCGGAAGAAATAGCCAGCCTGCGGTTTGGGATCGGGCGTGTAGCGCAATTTGGATTGCGCAGCGACGCTCTTCAGTTGATCGAGCAGTTCGAGTTTTGCGGTGCCGTAGATGCCGAAATCGCGCGAAGGCACGAACGGATTCATGCCGTCCATGTTGATCACCGCCACCGTGGTGTCCAGCGGATACAGCGGCTTGGATGCGTAGAACTCCGAGCCCAGCAAGCCCTTCTCTTCGGCGGTGACGGCCAGGAACACCACCGAGCGCTCGGGCTTTGGCCCCTTGGCGAAACTGCGCGCCAGCTCCAGCAACGCAGCGGTGCCGCTGGCGTTGTCCAATGCGCCGTTGAAGATGGTGTCGCCACGTGCATCCGGCTTGCCCACGCCGATGTGGTCCCAGTGCGCGCTGTAGATCAGCGTTTCGTTGGGATGCTTGCTGCCTTCCAATCGCGCGACGACGTTGTGCGACGTGATCACGTCGGACTTGACCCGGTAGCTGGTGCTCAAACGCTGGTTCTTGAGTTCGACCGGCTTGAAGCCGCGCGCCTGCGCTTGCTTCTTCAAGGTCTCGAAATCCAACCCGGCATGCTTGAACAGCTCGGTGGCCAGATCGCGCTGGATCCAGCCTTCCAGCGTGGGATGCGCGCTACGCGGGTTGTCGCGCACCACGTCGAACATGGTGTTGGTGTTGGAGCTGGCCACCGTGTCCCAGCCATACGAGGCCGGCGCGGCTTCGTGCACGACCAGCACGCCGAGGGCGCCCTGGCGCGCGCCTTCTTCGTACTTGTAGGTCCAGCGGCCGTAGTAGGTCATGCCGACGCCGTCGAAATCCCCCTTGCCGGTTTCAAAATCCGGGTCGTTGATCAGTACCACGGCGATCTTGCCCTTCAGATCTACACCCTTGAAGTCGTCCCAGTTGCGCTCCGGCGCCTTGACACCGTAGCCGACGAACACCAGCGGCGCGTTGGCGATCTCCACGTGGGATGAGCCATCCAGCGCGGCGCGGATGGCGATTTGCTTGCCCTGGGTCAGCGCTTGCGGCTTGCCGGCGTTCTGCACCGCAATGGTAGGCGTGCCGACGATATCGGCGCGCCGCAGCGGCACCGCCTGGGTCCAGGCGCGCTTGCCGTTGGCCAGATCGCCGCCCGGCTGCAGGCCGGCCTCGGCGAACTGCTTGCTCAGGTAGGCAATGGTCTTTTCTTCGCCGGCAGTGGCAGGACCGCGACCTTCATAGGCATCGGAGGCAAGTTCCTTGACGTCGCGCGAGATGCGCGCGCCATCAAAACTCGGCGTGGCCGCCATCAGCGCGGTCGAGACCGCCATTGCCAGAAGTCCTACGGCAACTCGCTTCATTGCACACCCCAGATCTTGGATAGCCCTGGAGTGTAGCCAGCATCGCGTGCAGGACGATATCCGCGCCCGCGCCAATGCATGCAGTGCGATTGCGCTGTGCGCGGATGAAGGTCGATGCGGTTGTCTGCGGCGAGTGGGCCGGTGGCCTGCTCCAACGCGCCGCTGCGGCTCAGGACAGATCGACGCTGCCCACCGGGTGCGCAACCTGCCGCACTGCCCGCCGGCGATCAGCTCGGCATACACCGCCGCGCGATTGCGGCCCTGTTGCTTGGCCCAGTACAGCGCCGTCGGCTTCGTCCAGCATTTCGCTGATCAGCTGACCCTGGGTCAGTTCGACGATGCCGGTACTGCGCGTGACCTGCCCCACCTGCGGGAACAGGTAACTCGGCCACGGCCAGCCGGAATCGCTCGAACAGGCTCACAGCGGTATCGCGGTCCACGCCGCGCAAAACAATCACGAACTCTTCGTCGCCGAAGCGCAACAGCAGGTCGTCCTGGCGAAACGTCCGTTGCATCAGCTGTGCGACCAACAGCAGCACCTCGTCGCCATACAAATGGCCGAAAGTGTCGTTGACGCGCTTGCAGTGATCGATGTCGACAATCCCCAGCCACGCCCTGTTCCGCTGCGGATTCGGCACCGCCTGCAAACAGCCGCAGGATCACATCGTCGAAGGTCTTGTGGTTGCGCAGACCAGTCAGTGCCTCGCGCTGGGCGTCGTCGCGCAGGCTGCGGTAATTCTGGAAGAAGCGCGCAAAGCGCTGCAGCATCGCTTGCTTGGCAATGCCGGCAATGCGCGCGCCGGCCACCCGCAGGCAGGTGCGGATGCCGCGCACTTTCATCATTGGGTAGACCAGCAAGGGGCGGCCATCTTCCTGCAGCTGCACCACATCGCCCGGCACATGGACCTCGGCCAGCTGGATGCGCGTGCGTGCATGGTGGATCTCGGCCACCGTCAGCGACAGCCGGCCGTCGTCGCGCAGACGCGTTTCGGCCATGCTGCGGCCGTCCGGGGCGATGCGTCGCAGCGAGAGTTCTTCGGCGGCGCAGACCTCGCGCACGGTGCGCACCAGACTCAGGTCGAGCAGATCGGCATCGCGGATGGTGGTCAGGTCCACCATCCGTTCCAGAAGCGGTGCATTGGTCATGGCCGCGCCACCCCGTGAACAGACACGCGCCCGCAGCGCCGGGCACGGCACGCAGGCGCACATCTCGGGTTGGAACGCACTGGCTTCACGGCAACCACCGGCAATCAGGATGCCGAATCATTGGCGTCGCCTACCCGAACTTGCGTTCGCGCGCAGCTGCGCTCAGGGCAGGGACAGCCAGGCACTGGGTGCGCGCCAGGCATGCGGGGCGCATCCCGGCCGCGTGACCCCGGCTCAGGGCAACGCAGATTCCAGCGCGTCCTCACCCAAGGCATGCCGCTGCATCAGGCGCCTGCTGCCTGCATTCAGGCCTTTCACTTGCACGTCCAACTCGTGATGGCGCAAGCGCTGCACCACCTTGTCCAGTGCTGCCACTGCGGTGATGTCCCAGAAGTGTGCGCGGCTGACGTCGAGCACCGCTGCGCCGCCAGGCACCTCGCGTGCATCGAAGGCATCGATGAAGACATCGGCCGAGGCGAAGAACACCTGCCCGCGCACGCTGTAGGTGCGCACACCATCGGCGCTGTCGGCGTGCGTGATCTGCAACAGCCCGGCCACCTTGAAGGTGAAGAATACCCCGCTCAGCAGCACGCCTACCGCCACACCTGCCGCCAGATTGTGGGTGAATAACGTCACCGCCACGGTCGCCAGCATCACCACGCTGGACGTACGCGGGTTGGTCACCACCGTGCGCAGCGAGCGCCAGTCGAAGGTCTCCGCCGACACCATCACCATGATCGCCACCAGCGCCACCACCGGCACCTGCGACACCCACGGCTTGAGCATCACCATCAGGATCAGCAGGAACACGCCGGCAAACAACGTAGAGAGACGACCACGGCCGCCGTATTTCACGTTGCCCACGGTCTGCCCGATCATGCCGCAGCCGGCAATGCCGCCGAACAGACTGGCGGCAGCGTTGGCGATGCCTAGCCCGGTGCATTCGCGGTTCTTGTTGCTGGGCGTGTCGGTGAGTTCATCGACCACGCGCGCGGTCATCATCGATTCGAGCAAGCCCACCATCGCAATGGCCAGCGCCGGCAGCGCAATGATGCGCAGCGTTTCCAGCGTCAACGGCACCGCCGGCCATTGCAGGAACGGCAGCGCGTTGGGCAGCTTGCCCAGATCGGCCACGGTCTTGAGCGGCAGATGCAGCGCGGTGCTGGCAACGCTGAGCAGCAGAATGCACAACAGTGGCGAAGGAATTGCCGACACTCCCGGCACGCGCAGACGCGGCAGGCCGTAGATGATGGCCATCCCTACGCCCAGCATGACCCAGGTGGTCAGATTGGCACCTAACAGATGCGGCAACTGCGCGGCGAAGATCAACACTGCCAGCGCATTGACGAAACCGGTGCGCACCGAGCTACTGACAAAGCGCATTAGCACGCCCAGCCGCAGCAGCCCGAACAGAATCTGCACTGCGCCGGCCAGCAAGCCGGCGGCCAGCAGATACGGTAGCCCGTGCGCAGCCACCAGCGGTGCAGCCACCAGTGCCACCGAGCCGGCTGCAGCAGAAATCATCGCAGGGCGTCCGCCACAGAACGCAATCACGATGCCAATCACGAAGGATGCGAACAGGCCCACCTGCGGATCGACCCCGGCCACGAACGCGAATGCAATCACTTCGGGAATCAGGGCAAACGTGGCCACCGCACCGGCCAGTAGTTCGCGCGCGGGGGAGGCGCGCCATTGCGCCAGTTCGGCACGCAACAAGGACATGGGGGACACTCCGGCAACAGTAAAGGACAACCTGCGGACAGCACGCAGCAACCCTAGTGTGCGGGAAAGCGAGCTCGCCCGCAGCTTGGATGTGACTGGTATGCCACTGCGCTTCTCTGTGGCACCGGTCACGCCACGCGGCACAGCCGAAGACCAAGATGCCCCCTCAGCGAGCTCGACTGTCGAGCTCGCTTAACCAGGAGACATCATGTCCATCTTCAAGGCTGCAAGTACGCTCGCATTTGCAACGATGTTAGCGCTAACCGCCGCTCCGGCTTTCAGCTATTCGGTCAGCAAAAACAAGATCGTCAACGACAAGGGCAAGGTGGTTCAGCTCAAGGGCGTGAACGTGTTCGGCTTCGAGACCAGCAACCATGTCATTCATGGCCTGTGGGTACGCAACTGGAAAGATATGATCGACCAGATGCAGGGCCTGGGCTTCAACGCGGTGCGCCTGCCGTTCTGCCCGGCCACGCTGCGTAGCGACACCATGCCCACCAGCATCGACTACAGCCGCAATGCCGACTTGCAGGGCCTGAGCTCGTTACAGATTCTCGACAAAGTGATCAACGAATTCAACGCACGCGGCATGTATGTATTGCTGGATAACCACAGTCCCGATTGCGGTTCCATTTCAGAGCTGTGGTACACCGATTCGTATTCCGAAGCGCAATGGCTGAACGATCTGCGCTTTGTCGCCAACCGCTACAAGAACGTGCCGAGCGTGATCGGCGTGGATTTGAAGAACGAGCCGCACGGCGCCGCGACCTGGGGCACGGGCAACGCCGCCACCGACTGGAACAAGGCCGCCGAGCGCGGTTCTGCCGCTGTGCTTGCGGTGGCACCAAAGTGGATCATTGCTGTGGAAGGCATCACCGACAACCCGGTCTGCTCCACCAATGGCGGCATCTTTTGGGGCGGCAACCTGCAGCCGCTGGCCTGCACCAAGCTCAACATTCCGGCCAACCGGCTGTTGCTGGTACCGCATGTGTACGGCCCGGACGTGTATGTGCAGTCATACTTCAACGACAGCGACTTCCCCAACAACATGCCACTTATTTGGGAGCGTCACTTCGGCCAGTTCGCCGGAAGTTACGCCCTGCTGCTCGGCGAATTCGGCGGCAAGTACGGCGAAGGCGATCCGCGCGACAAGGTCTGGCAAGACGCACTGGTGAAGTACCTGCGCAGCAAAGGCATCAACCAGGGGCTCTATTGGGCGTGGAACCCCAATAGCGACGGTACCGGCGGCATCCTGCGCGACGATTGGACCACGGTGCGCGAAGACAAGATGACCTTGTTGCGGACGCTATGGGGCGCGGCAAGCAACACCAAACCGACGCCAACTCCGACGCCAACTCCGACCCCCACGCCAACGCCAACGCCGGGCGCTGACTTCAGCACCAAGGTGATCCCCGACAGCAAGTGGAACGGCGGCTACTGCAATCGCGTGCAGGTCACCAATACCGGTACCGCCAGCGGCACGTGGTCGATCTCGCTGACGGTCACCGGCACCGTCAACAACGCCTGGAATGTAACCTGGTCGCAGAGCGGCAGCGCACTGCAGGCCAGCGGTGTGGACTTCAATCGCACCCTGGCTGCCGGTGCAACGGCCGAGTTCGGCTTCTGCGCGGCAGGTTGATCAACATGCAGTAAAAGCATGCAGCGCGCCGGCTAGTGCAGCGCAGACTTTCGCAGTCTGCGTTGCACGATCTGAGCTGTCCTGCAGGGCGGCTGATCGCTGCACCGTCTTGCAAGCAGGCCGAACACAGCAGATGTCTTCGGGACACCGCAGCAGTCACAGGACAGAGTAGATAGGACAAGCGCGCCATTGCGTGCGATGCGTTGTGTTCGATCATGCGCATCGCACCCAATGGCGCTGCGTACTTACATCGCCATCGCGTCGTTATGCAATAAATGCCTTAAATAAGCAGGCGCGGCCGCAGATAACGTTCAACACCAGCGTACATCAGCCGCTATCCAACCCATGGCGCTTGTGCGCGTTTTGGATGTCGTTGTCATGCCCGTCGTTTCCATGTTGCGTCGTTACGTTGCCAATCTCCCGCTCACCCGTAAATTCGTCCTGTTGTGCACGCTATTGACCGTGGGTGTGATTCTGCTGGCGGTGGCCGCCGCACGGTTGCAATATCTGGATCTGGTTGAAGCGCGCAAGCTCAGCGTCAAGACCGAGGTCGAGATGGGCCTGACCGTGATGCAGCACTACGCCGACAAGGTCAAAGCCGGCGAACTGAGCCTTGAGCAAGCCAAGGAAGCCGCACGCACCACGTTGGCCGACATGCGCACCAACGATGGCGTGGATTACTTTTTCATCGTCGACCCGCAGATGCGCATCCTGATGCATCCCAAGCGCCCGGTCGGCAGCGACATGACCGACTACAAGAGCGATGCCGGGCAATACGTGTATCGCGACATCAAGACCGCCATCGACAGCGGCGATGGCTTCAGCTATTACGACGCGCCCAAGCCGGGCAAGAAGGAGCAGTTACCGAAAATCAGCTACGCCGAGAAATTCCCGGCCTGGAACTGGGTGCTAGTGATGGGCGTGTATGCCGAAGACATTCAAGTGCAGGCATGGGGATTCACGCGCACCTTGACCTTGATTGGCGGTGCCCTGGTGGCACTGGTGATCGGGCTGTGCTGGTTGATCGCCTCGGCCATGGCGGCACCGCTACGCGCCGCCTCGCGCACTGCAGAGGCAATCGCTTCGGGCCGCTTCGACAACGACATCCGCGTGGAATCGCGCGATGAAACCGGTCAGCTGATGCACAGCATGCAGCAGATGCAGAACCAGCTGCAGCGCTTCAATGGCGAAATGCAGACCATGATCGGCCTGCAGCAGGGCGAAAAAATCGCGCATCGCATTCCGGAAGATTTCCCCGGCGATTACGGCACGCTGGCGCACGGCGTCAACACGGTGGTGTTCGAACACCTGGACGCCATCAATGAAGCCATGGACGTGATGAGCGACTACGGCCGTGGCGATCTACGCCGCGACATGCGCCGCCTGCCCGGCCAGCGCGCAGCCTTGCATCAGGCGCTGGATACGGTCAAAGAGAATCTGTCGGCGATCAACAGCGATATCGCACGTCTGGCCGATGCCGCCGCGCACGGCGATTTCTCTGCACGTGGCGATCAATCGCGCTATCAATTCGCGTTTGCGGAAATGGTGCAGGCCTTGAACGGCCTGATGCAGCAGGCCGATGCGGGGCTGGACGATGTGGGCCGCATCATGGCCGCGATCGCGGACGGCGATCTGTCGCAGCGCGTCGAGTCGCATTACGAAGGCGCGTTTGGCCGGTTGGCCGATGCGGCTAACCGCACCGCGATTCAATTGACCAGCATCGTGCAGGGCATCCAGCAATCGGCCGAGATGATCAACACCGCGGCAGGTGAGATTGCCAGCGGCAATGCCGATCTGTCCACGCGTACCGAACACCAGGCGGCGAATCTGGAAGAAACCGCCGCTTCGATGGAAGAACTCACCTCCACCGTACGCCAGAACGCCGACAACGCACGCCAGGCCAACCAACTGGTCAAGGGCACCGGCGAAGTGGCCGAAAGCGGCGGCCGCGTGGTGCAGGAAGTGGTCAGCACCATGCAGGCGATCACGCAATCGTCGGCGCGCATTTCCGACATCATCGGGGTCATCGACGGCATCGCCTTCCAGACCAATATCCTGGCCTTGAATGCAGCCGTGGAAGCGGCACGCGCCGGCGAACAGGGACGTGGTTTTGCCGTGGTCGCCACCGAAGTGCGCGCCCTGGCGCAGCGCTCGGCCGGTGCCGCCAAGGAGATCAAACAGCTGATTTCCGATTCGGTTGAGAAAGTGGCGCAAGGCTCGGAGTTGGTGCAACAGGCCGGCAGCACCATGACCGACGTGGTCAGCTCGGTGAAACGCGTGACCGACATCATGGCCGAGATCACCGCCGCCAGCACCGAACAAAGTGCCGGCATCGAACAGGTCAGCACCACGGTGATGCAGCTGGACGAAATGACCCAGCAAAACGCCGCACTGGTGGAAGAAGCCACCGCGGCGGCGCGCAGCATGGAAGACCAGGCAGCGGACCTGACCCGCGCCGTGGCAGTGTTCCGGTTGGTATCGGACACCGCGCGGCCGCAGGCACGCAGCGCAGCGCACACACTCGCCACTGCGAAGACAGCGACCGCTGCAAAAACCGCGCACGACGAAAGGCTGCGCGCGTAAGCGCAATCGCCTGCCGCGCACGCGGGCTCTGGCCCCTGCGTGGCAGTCGATCTCGGTAGGATGCGCGGCGGTCGCCGCGACTGATGACCCTGGCTTGTGACGAAAAAACCATCTGCCGTGCATCCGCGCGTCCATGCAAGGTTGCGCGGCAGTGGCGGTCCAAATACAGCATTGCTGCCCTGCTAAAAGCAATGGCGGGTGCACTGGAAAACCACGGGACAGAGCGCCTGCGCACCAACCGCATCGCGCAAGATGCCGGAGTCGGCGTCAGCCAGCGCTATCACTCTTTCGTTGGCAAGAACGCGGGCATCGTTGAGTTGTAACAACGCGAACGCTGCTGGGCGTTGAGAGTCGAGAGTTGGAAGTCAGCGATTCGCGCCAGGCATGCGCACGCGTCAGCAGCAGCAACGCATTGGCTTGCGCCAGCAACACACAGCGCTTACTGCCGCGATGTCTGCCCAGCTGGCCGCCGCGCGCGCTTGGCTGCATACATCGCCTCATCAGCGGCATGCATCAGGCTGGCCGCCTCGGCCTGTACGCCGTGTTGCCAGGCCACACCGATGCTGGGCTGGATCGGTAGATGCTGGTCGCCGAATAGGGCGCCTTCCGCCGCCAGCGTGCGGATACGGTCGGCCACCGCGGCGCATTCGGCCTGCGGATCCTGCAGCGCATCCAGCAACACCACGAATTCGTCGCCGGCCAGGCGTGCCACCAGATAGCGCTCGCCAACCGCGCGTTGCAGGCAATTGCCGAACGCCACCAATACCGCATCGCCGGCGCGGTGGCTGTAGGTGTCGTTGATGCGTTTGAAGCCGTCCAGATCCAAGAACATCACCGCCACTGCTAGCTGCTGCGGTTGCGGTTGCGGTTGCGGTTGCGGTTGCGCCTGCGCCTGCGCCTGCGCAACCGCCACCTGCAGCGCTTCGGACCAGGCATGCCGATTCGGCAGGCCGGTCAATGCATCGCGGGTGGCGCGTTCGTGCATCAAACGGTGCAGTGTCTTGTGCGCAGTGACATCGTGCGCCATCAGGAAGAAGCCCTGCGTTGGCGTCGCAGCGCCATGCGTTTCCGGCACCAGGGTCACTTCTACATCGCGCGGGCTGGTGCCGCCACGCAAGACATGTTCGAAGCTGGCGCGTTGCCCGGCCACCGCCTGTGCCAATGCGGCACGCGCGGCGGTGCTGAGGTTTTCGCCCAACACCTGCGTGATATGGCGACCGACCAGACTGGCAGGTTCCATACCGAGCCAGGCGCGATGCGCTTGATTGGCGAACAGGTAGCGCTGCCCGGCATCGAACTGGGCCACCAAGGTGGGCGTGGCGTCACTGATCGCGCGCAGGTGCGCTTCGCTTTCGGCCAGCCGTTCGGCCGCTACATGGCGCTCGGTCACATCCTGGATCTGCGAGACGAAATGCACGGGCGCACCGCTGCTGTCGCGCACCAGCGACAGCGACAGCTGCGCCCAGATCACCGCGCCCTGCTGGCTGATGTAGCGCTTGCCCAGGCTGTAACTGTCGCGTTTGCCGTCGATCAGGTCCTGCACCAGTTGCAGGTCCATTTCCAGATCATCGGGATGGGTGATCTGCTGGAAGTTCGTGCGCAACAACTGCTCGCGCGAATAGCCCAGGATGCCGCACAACGCCGGATTGACGTCGCGCCATTGCCCTTCCAGCGAGACGATAGCCATGCCTTGTGGCGCGGTTTCGAATGCACCGGTGAAGCGCTCGGCGGCCAACTGCGCGGCGGCTTGCGCCTGCAATTCAGCGGTGACGTCGATGGCCATTGCCAGATACCCGGCCAGGCCTTGCTGCGCGTCATGGATGACGTTGAAACACAGGCGCACGCGACGTAGGTCGCCGTCCTTGCGTACCAATGTCCACAGTTCCTCGGCCAGCACATCGCCAGCGGCGGCGGCGGCCAATTCCAGGTACGACGGTGGCGACAACGCCAGCGTCGCCATATGCCGCTCGAGTTCGGCCGGCAGATGGAACCGTGCCGGGCACGTGCCCAGCACCTCGTCGGCGCGGTAACCGAGCAAGCGCTCGGCACCGGGATTGAACAGTTCCAGACGGCACTGCGGGTCAAACGCCATGATGGCCACGTCTTGCGACGCGTCCACCAGTGCCTGCAGCCGCGCGCGTTCGCCGGCCAGTGCAGCCGAGGCATCCTTGAGCTGGGTGATGTCGTGCATCACGCAGACCGCGCCCAATGCCGTGCCCTTCTCGCTGACCACCGGGTCTGCGTTACACAGCACGCTGCGCGGCGGCTGGCCGGTGGCGCGGATCACCAGCTCGGCATTGCGCACATGCTCGCCGCGCCACGCACGCAGCAGCGGGATGGCGTCGGTGGGCAGCAGGCTGTTGCCGTCGGCGGTGTATAGATCGAAATGCAGCGCCCATTGCGCCGGTGGCAACAGGCGCGGGTCGGTGCCATGCCATTGCCGGGCGGCGTGATTGAACTCGCGCAGCAATCCGTCGGTGCCGCAGGCCACCACGCCGTCGGGCATGGCTTCCAGCAACATGCTCAAGGTCTGCCGCTGCGCCTGCGCTTCCAAGCGGTCGCGACG
This sequence comes from Xanthomonas vasicola, assembly GCF_000772705.2. Classification (GTDB taxonomy): domain Bacteria; phylum Pseudomonadota; class Gammaproteobacteria; order Xanthomonadales; family Xanthomonadaceae; genus Xanthomonas; species Xanthomonas vasicola. The sequence continues at coordinate 24,406 of NZ_JSBW02000006.1, read as the reverse complement.
CGCTTCCAACTGGTTGGATGCCTGCCGCGCAAGGCGGATCAAGGCCTGCTTCTGGTTCTCGTCGAGCACGCGCGGCTTGGTGCTGAGCGTGCACAAAGTGCCGTAGGCGTAGCCTTCGCGCCCGATCAACGGCACCCCTGCGTACGAGCGCACGCCGGGGGCGGCAATCACCAACGGGTTGTTGACGAAGCGCGGGTCGGCTTCGGCATCGGGCACTTCCATCAACTCGGTGCCCATGATCGCGTAGGAGCAAAACGAAGCATTACGCGGCGTGCCTTCCAAATCGGTGCCGCAGCGCGCCTTGAACCACTGGCGGTCGGCATCCAGCAACGACACCAACGCCATCGGCGCGCCGGTGACGTGCGCGGCCAGCCAGGCGATGTCGTCGAATTCGGCCTCGGCTTCAGTGTTCAGTGCCTCCAGCCGGCGCACCGCGTCCACGCGCAAGGCGTCGTCGGCAGGGATCGGCACGGGCGGTAACAGGACGGTCATGGCGTGATCGGCGGGTAGCGTCTGGTCAAGGTAGGTCGCCCCAAGTAACGGCGAGGCGACGAGCAACTTGAGCGGCGACAGGTCGAGCTCGCTCAGCCAAGCTAAATCTAGAATCTGACGAAGCCGGCCGGCATTGCTGACGGCTTGACCGTTGCATCCGCAGGAAACCCCCGCCCCCCCTGCCCATCAGCATTTGCGGCGCCGCCAAGCAGCCACTACCCTCGGCCGATTGTCCTGTTCTGGAGTGTCACATGCTGCGTCCGCTGTCCTTGTTGATCGCCGGTGTGCTCGGCGTCGCCGCCGGTTCCGTTGCCCCCGCCGTTGCCGCTGCCCCGGCCAGCCTGTCCAAGAGCACGGCCAGCAGCGCCATTCCCGACATCGCCTATACCCGCTTCACCCTGCCCAACGGTCTGACCGTGGTGGTGCACGAAGACCACAAGGCGCCGGTGGTGGCGGTCAGCATCTGGTACCACATCGGCTCCGGCGACGAGCCGGCCGGCAAGACCGGCTTTGCGCACCTGTTCGAGCACCTGATGTTCTCCGGCTCGGAAAACAACAAGGGCAGTTTCTTTGCGCCGCTGGAAAAGGTCGGCACCACCGACATGAACGGCACCACCTGGTTCGACCGCACCAACTATTTCGAAACCGTGCCGACCACCGCGCTGGATACCGCGCTGTGGCTGGAATCGGACCGCATGGGCCACCTGCTCGGCGCCATCGGCCAGCAGGAACTCGACACCCAGCGCGGCGTGGTGCAGAACGAAAAGCGCCAGGGCGAGAACCGCCCATATGGCCGCGTGGACCAGAACATCCTGTCCAACCTGTTCCCGGCCAACCACCCCTACCAGCACAACACCATCGGCTCGATGGAAGACCTGGACGCGGCCTCGCTGGCCGACGTCAAACAGTGGTTCAACGACAACTACGGCGCCGCCAACACCACCCTGGTGCTGGCCGGCGACATCACCGTGGCACAGGCGCGCGCCAAGGCCCTGCAGTACTTCGGCGATATTCCGTCCGGCAAGCCGGTGGCGCGCCAGCAGCCGTGGGTAACCCCGCTGGCGGCGCAGACGCGCGGCGTGCAGCACGACCATGTTTCGCAGCCGCGCATCTACCGCACCTGGGCCGCACCGCAGCTGGGCAGCGACGACATGATCCAGCTGGATCTGGCCACCACCGTGCTTGGCGGCGGCAAGACCTCGCGGCTGTATCAGCGCCTGGTCTATCAGGACAACCTGGTGGACGACGTTTCCGCCTCGGTGCAGCCGTTTGCGCTGTCCAGCCAGGTGCAGATCATGGCCGACGTGAAGGACGGGGTGGACCCGGCCAAGGTCGAGAAGGTCATCGACGAAGAACTCAAGAAGTTCACCGCCCAGGGCCCGACCGCCGACGAACTGCAGCGCGCACAGGTGGCCTACCGTGCCGGCTTCGTGCGCGGGCTGGAAAAGGTCGGCGGCTTCAGCGGCAAGGCAGTGATCCTGGCCGAGGGCCAGGTCTATCGCGGCGACCCTGGTGCCTATAAGAAAGATCTGCAGCGCGTCCAGGCAGCGACCGTGGACAGCGTCAAACAGGCGTCGGCCACGTGGTTCGGCAAGGGCGATTACCTGTTGACCGTGCTGCCGGCCGGCAAGGACTTCGATCCGGCCGCCGAAGACAAGGCGGTGGTCGCGCGTGGCGAAGAAGCCGGCAAGCCGGCGCCGAAGCTGCCGGCTGCAGGCACGTTCAAGGTCACCGCCTCCACGCTGGATCGCAGCAAGGGCGTGCCGCAGACCGATCAGTTCCCGGGCCTGAGCTTCCCGAAACTGCAGCGCGGCAAGTTGAACAACGGCATCGAAGTGATCCTGGCCGAACGCCACACCATCCCGGTCACCCAGGTGGAGTTGCTGTTCGACGCCGGCTACGCTGCCGACCAGGGCGGCAAGCTCGGCACCGCCAGCTTCAGCGCCGCACTGATGAACGAGAGCACCACCGCGCTGGATTCGGTGGAGGTGGCGCAGCGCCGCCAGCGCTTGGGTGCGATTACCGCAGTCGGCTGCGATCTGGACAGCTGCAGCGCTTCGCTGGATGCGCTCAACGACCAGCTGCAGCCGTCGCTGCAGTTGTTCTCCGACATCGTGCGCAACCCCGCATTCAAGGCCGCCGACATCGAACGCATCCGCGGCCAGTGGCTGTCCGGCATTGCCCAGGAAAAGACCCAGCCCAACAGCCTGGCGCTGCGCGCGTTGCCGCCGTTGCTGTTCGGCGACAAGCACCCGTACGGCGTCCCACTCACCGGCAGCGGCACCGAGGCCGCAATCAAAAGCCTCAACGCGCAGGATCTGAAGAACTTCCACAGCCAATGGCTGCGTCCGGACAACCTGCGCATCCTGGTCGCCGGCGACACCACGCTGGCGCAGATCATTCCGCAGCTCGACGCCGTCTTCGGCGACTGGAAGGCACCGACCACCGCGTTGCCGAAGAAGAACCTGGCCAATGTCGCTGCTCAGCCCAAGCCGCGCGTGTACCTGATCAACCGCCCAGACGCACCGCAGTCGGTGATTCTGGCCGGCTTGCTGGCCCCGTCCACCAAGGCGCCGGATAACCTGGCGATTGGTGTGGCAAACGGCGCCTTCGGTGGCACCTTCACCTCGCGCTTGAACATGAATCTGCGCGAGAACAAGCGCTGGGCCTATGGCGCCGGCACCCGCATGATGGATGCGCAGGGCCAGCGGCCGTATCTGTTCTCGGCACCGGTGCAGACCGACAAGACCGCCGAATCGGCCAACGAGATCTTCAAGGAGGCGACCGCCATCATCGGCGACAAGCCGCTGACCACGGATGAGATCGAGAAGATCAAGAACCAGCGCATCCGTGCCCTGCCCGGCAGCTACGAGACCACCGACGCGGTGCTGGGTGCGATCGAAGGCATCGTGCAGTTCGACCGACCCGACGACTACGTGCAGACGCTCAAGCCGCGCCTGGAAGCGATCGACCAGCCGGCTGCGCAAAAGGCCATCAAGCAGATCATCAAGCCCGAGGCGATGACCTGGGTGATCGTCGGCGACCTGAAGAAGATCGAAGCCCCGGTGCGTGCGCTCAAACTGGGCGAGGTGCAGGTGCTGGACGTGGACGGCAAGCCGGTCAAGCGCTGATCGCACCTGTTGCACCGGCTGCGCTACTGCACGCAGCGTAGCCGGTGCTGGCGGGGGCCAGGTTGATGCGGCGTGTGGGTGTGCCAGGCGCGGTACTTGTCACCGATTCGCCAGGTAGTCGTGCAGCTTGGTGTTACATCTCCAAGTTGCTGCAATGCCAAGACACTGAGCCGCACGGCGCGCTCCCCGCCGATTGATGCTCGCAACCGTGTTCGACAGCAGCAAGGGCGCAGCGGGCTTCCAGCGTGCTGCGTGGTTTGAAGCAGCGCCGAAACTGGCGAGCCGCCGTCAGGCTTGCACAGCCGACGCGATGTCATCCCTGCCGCAACGCCATGGCAGACGCGCAAGGCGTGCTGTGTCCATAGCCCCCGTTGACTAGGCGGCCTGTGTTTGTCAGGACAAAGACCTGCCCAATCGGCACGCAACACCAATTTATCCGTTGCACTCGTCACGCCGCGCTGGCCTACCAGCCCGCCCCCTCCGCGTAGCAACATCCACGCCGCATTACCGGCGCTGCCAGTATCCTTGTGGCTTCCTCGTTCGCGCCCGCCTGGCTTATTCGATGAAGGACATGCCCATGGCTGACGAAGCCTCTCGCCAACAAGTCCTGGACGGCTATCGCATCGTCGACAGCCTGCCGGAGGACACCTATCAGGACGTCGTGCAGGTCGCTGCTTCCCTGTGCGGCACACCGATCGCGCTGATGTCGCTGGTGGACCGCGACCGCCAATGGTTTAAGGCCCAGCTGGGTTTGGGCCTGCAGCAGACCGACCGCAGCCAGGCCTTGTGCGACCACGCAATCCGCAGCCCCGAGCAGCTGATGGAAGTGCCCGACCTGCGCCAGGATAGCCGGTTCGCCAATATCTCGGTGGTCACTGGCGACACCGGCGCGCGCTTCTATGCCGGCATGCCGCTGGTCACCGCAGACGGCGTGGCATTAGGCACGGTCTGCGTGCTCGACACCGAGCCACGCACCCTCACCGACATTCAACGCACTGGTCTGCAGGCACTCGCGCGGGTGGCCATGCGCCTGCTCGACGAGCGCAAGCGCGAACTGCAACTGGAGCGCGATGCCATCCTGCAGCCGGTCGTCCCGGTCGCCAGCCAGGCGGTTGCCGACACCGGCTACCACCTGGTGATTCTGGAAGTGCAGGAACTGGCCGCACTCGCCGAACGCCAGAGCGAGCGTCTGCTCGGGCGCAATTTGCAGCAGCTCGACCAGGCATTCGCGGCGTTGGTGCAGGGGCCCGGCAACAGCATCGACCGTGTGACCGACAGTGCGGAATTCATCGCCGTGCTGCGAGGCCCCGACGCCGAGCGCACTCTGCAAGGCCTGCGTGAGATCGCCCAGCAACAACATGCGTTAGGCCTGACGGTCTTGCTGGGAGAAGCGCAATCCACTCGTCCGGACGAGCCGGTCGGCCAGGTGTTTCTACGCGCCGAAGTTGCGCTGAGTATCGAAAAGGATCGTTACCGGCAGAGCCTGGCCTGAGGCTGCGAACTGCTCTGCTGCTTCGCAGAAGTCCCCTCACCCCAGCCCCTCTCCCGCAAGGAGAGGGGCCTAAAGCAAGGCGTCAGCGCTGCGCTGTACCGCGATGGATTGCCCTAGTCGCTTGGTGTGAATTGAAAGGCAAAACGGAAGCGATTGAAGCCCCTCTCCCTGCGGGACGAAAAGCACCGCTTGCACGCCACCGCGTGCGTGCCTTGGAGTGCCCGCGCCGCAAGCGCGGGCCGGGGCGTGGAACGGGAGTTGGGGTGAGGGTACGGCGGCACTGCATTGCTCACCTTCGCGATGACACTGCGGCCTTGCGCGCTGCGTCTACACAGTAACGCACACACCCGCCCCTTACCCCAGCGCGCACTGCTTCAACTGGCGATCGGCGTACCACAGCGCGCGGCGGGCCAGGTCGTAAGCGCTGTCGGCTTGACGCGGCAGCATCTGCGCGGCCATCACCGGGTCGGCGCCGTTGTTCAAGGCGTGCTCGGCACGCTCCAGATCCGACAGGTGCGTGCGCACAGGCGATAACAGCGATTTGCGCTTGGACGCATCGCAGCGCGCGCTGCGTTGTTCCAGGGCTGCCAACGCCTCGCGAATGCGACGGCTGGCTTCGCCCTTGAGGTCGGGCAGGGTTTCGTGCGCGATCGGCGCCGATTTATACGCATCGCCGGTCGCCTCGCTACCCATCTCAGCCTGGTTGCCGGCCAGTGCGGGATTAAAGCGCACGTCCGGCGGCGGACGCGCCTTGGCGACCTGGGTCTGCGGCCCATTGAGCATGTCGTTGAACTTCTTCATGCCGCGATTCATTTCCTGCATCGCCACATCGCCCAGCGTGCCGTCGCTCTTCCAGTCCTTGGCGAAACGGGTTTCCTGGTACTGCACCGGGGTGCCCCGTTCCATCACGTTGCGCGCCTTGGCCTGCGCGCGCTCGTCAGTCATGCCCGGCGGCACCGCGCTGCCGGTTTGCGCCATTGGGTCGGCCTGCGCCATGCGCAGACGCCCGTCGCGGGTATACAGCTGAGCCGCCATGGAGTCGTTGGCCGGCGCATTAGCGGCAGCCACCTGCCGCGGCGGCGGTGGCGTGCGCGTGGGTGGCGGCGCCGTGTGTGCAGCCGATGCGGAAGCAGCGCGCGGTTTACGCGCTGGTTCCTGCGGCGGTTCCGGCGGAGCCGGAGGGGTTTCTTGCGGCCGCGGCACGAAATACACCTGCAACGTGTCGTCGTGTTGCGGGGTTTCGCGCGGCGGCGGCATGTAAAGCAACAGGCAGGCAAGAAAGAACAGGATGGCGCCCGTGCATGCGACAGCGGCGACATGCGGGACAAGCGCTTCCTTCCTGCTGGTAGTCACAATGCGGGAGACCGGTGAGATGAGAGGGCGGGTGCCACCCGGTGAACCCCGGTGTGCGAGGCGCAAATCTAGCGGGCGCGGCGCGGGCGCGCGTTTGAAATTCGTTGTCTGGCCGGAAAGGGCCAGCCGCCATTCACATTGAGCCGCAGGCAGGCGCGAGTGGATTGGCGCATCCGGCATAACGCAGTCAAGAAACCAGGGAAACAGATCGTTGGCTCTGATGCGCAGGCCCACCGCAAGCGAACCCCATACCTGCGCCCGTACGGGCTGACGCCGACCGACCACAAACCGATCAGCAAGCACTCACCAACCCAACCGCCCGCCCCGTTTTCCAAGGCGCCTACGCATACATCACGCCTCTTCGGTGTGGTACAGGCGCTGGCACACCTCGCAGAAAAATGCGCGACGCCCGGCCTTGCCCAAGTGCTTGCGGTACTGCAGCGGTGCGCCATCGCGCGGGCAGCTGGTCTTGGTGTGCACCTGGTAATGCTTCTTCAGCACGAAGGCTTTTTTCCAGGTGTAGAAATCGAAACTGTAGTCACGTGCCTGGGTGACCAGTTCGCCCAGTTTGCGCGCAGGCAACGCGCCCACCGTGCTCTCCGGATGCACACGGATGCGGTGCAGCACCTCGTTCTTGATGATGTTACCCACGCCAGCAAAGATGGTCTGGTCGAGCAATGCATCGGCGGCCAGCATGCCGGGCATAGCGCGTAGCTTGCGACGTGCCTGCGCAGCATCCCACAGCGGATTCATCACGTCCGCCGTCCAGTCGTACACCTGGTCGAGCGGGCGCTCGATGAACTGCACCGAGCACGCATAGAAATTCAACCGCTGGCGTTTGGAAAATTCCAGGCACAAGCGCGGCACCGCGCTGGGTTTGTCTTCGTTAATGCGATAGCTGCCGAACAACAGAAAGTGGATGCGCACGCTGAAGTTTGCGCATTCGATCAAGAAGTGTTTGCCCCAGCTGCGCAGCGCCAGCACTTTCTGCTGATCCAGACGTGCGATGTCCTGCTTGCTGTTGCCGGACACGCGCAGGATTTTGCGGCCGACAAACGCTTCGGTGTCTTCGCGCAGGATGACAAGTGAGGGACCTTCTGGCATGCGCCCAGTATCGAAGCGGCTCGTGATTCGACCGTGATCGCGATGCACACAACATCCTGACGCGCGCACCTGCATAGAGTGCTGCCACCCTCACCTCGCCTGCCATGCCAGCTCGCCCACCCACTGCAATTGGACGCGTGCGTTGCGGTTGCGCAGGCTGGTCGATTCCCGCCGCCGACCGCGCGCAGTTCGGCGAAGGCGCCAGCGTGTTGCAGCGCTACGCCACGCGCTTCGATGCAGTGGAAATCAACTCCTCGTTTTATCGCCCGCACCGCGCCAGTACCTACGCGCGCTGGGCCGACAGCGTGCAGGAGGATTTTCGTTTTTCGGTCAAGCTGCCGCGCAGTATCAGCCACGACGCGCGCCTGCACGGCACCGGGCCGCTGCTGGACGCCTTCCTGGCGCAGGCCGGTGCGCTGGGGACACGGCTGGGCTGCCTGCTGCTGCAACTGCCGCCTGGCGCGGCGTTCGATGCAGCGGTGGCGGCCAGATTCTTTGCGATGCTGCGCCGGCGCTGGGACGGCGGCGTGGTCTGCGAGCCGCGCCACGCGAGTTGGTTTACTGCACCCGCGCAGGCGTTGCTCGCACGCCACCGCATTGCACGCTGCGCCGCCGACCCTGCCCCGGTGCCCGCGGCAGCGATCCCGAGCCCGGCTGACGCGCCATTGTATTGGCGCTGGCATGGCGCGCCGCGCATCTACTACAGCAGCTACGACGACACCGCGTTGCAGGCATTGGCCGCTGCGGTGCGCGCCGGCCCACCCGACACCGCGCAGCCGCTGGCCGAACGCTGAGTGATCTTCGACAACACCGCGGCCGGGTGCGCGACCTCCAATGCGCTGGAATTGCAGCGCTTGCTGGGCACCGATCGCAAGCGCTAGCGCGAGCAGGCGGCGGCATTCCGACGCAGCGCTGTGGCGCGCATCTTGCAGCGGCTAGGTCGCACGGACGCGGGCGCGCCGCCATTCAAGCTGCCTGCATCCGCGCCGATACGCCTGAATCAACATGCGTTCCGGCATCACGCCGGATCAGCTTGCTGAACCCAGTCGTCCCCGTGCGAAGCCTGTCGGCGTGCCGGCACTTCACTCGGTCCCGCCCGCCACTTCGGTCGTTTACCATGCCCTACGCCACTGCCCGTTCTGGAGATGTCATGAGTTCTGCCGCGCCCCCGTGCTGCACGTCGCTGCTTGGCCTGTCGCTGAGCATGTTTGTTGCGCCGGGCACGCTGACGGCCGCGCCGCTGGACACTCCGGTCGTCAATGCGCCGGCGCCCACGCCGCCGACGCCGGACATGGCCTACCCAGAACTGTTCCAGGCTGTGCAGAGCGGTGAGCTGTTCGACGACCAGAAGCATTTTGTCGACTTTCTGCCATTGCGCGACCCGGCACTGATCAATGCCGACTATCTGGCCCAGCACGATCACCCTGGTTTCGACCTGCGCAAGTTTGTGGACGCCAATTTCGAAGAATCGCCGCCGGTGCAGACCGACGCGATCCGTCAGGACACCGCGCTGCGCGAGCACATCGATCTGCTGTGGCCCAAGCTGGTGCGCAGCCAGAACCACGTGCCACCGCACAGCAGCCTGCTGGCGCTGCCACACCCGTACGTGGTGCCGGGCGGGCGCTTCCGCGAGGTGTATTACTGGGATTCCTACTTCACCATGCTGGGCTTGGTGAAGAGCGGCGAGACCACGCTCAGCCGTCAGATGCTGGACAACTTCGCCTACTTGATCGACACCTACGGACATATTCCCAACGGCAACCGCACCTACTACCTCAGCCGCTCGCAGCCGCCGTTCTTCTCCTACATGGTGGAGCTACAGGCCGGCGTGGAAGGCGAGGCGGTGTATCAGCGCTATCTGCCGCAGCTGCAAAAGGAATACGCCTACTGGATGCAGGGCAGCGACGACTTGCAGCCTGGCCAGGCCGCGCGCCATGTGGTGCGCCTGGCTGATGGCAGTGTGTTCAACCGCTATTGGGACGAGCGCGACACCCCGCGCCCGGAAGCCTGGTTGCACGACACCCGCACCGCCGCCGAGGTGAAAAACCGCCCGGCTGCCGAGGTCTACCGCGACTTGCGTGCCGGCGCCGAGAGCGGTTGGGACTACACCAGCCGCTGGCTGGCCGACGGCCAGAACCTGCGCACCATCCGCACCACCGCCATCATTCCGATCGACCTCAATAGCCTGCTCTACCACCTGGAACGCACCCTGGCTCAGGCCTGCGCGCAACCGGGCGCGGAGTGCACGCGCGATTACGCCGCACTCGCACAGCAGCGCAAGCAGGCCATCGATGCGCATTTGTGGAACAAGGCCGGCTATTACGCCGACTACGACTGGCAGACGCGCATGCTGAGCAACCAGGTCACCGCCGCAGCGCTGTATCCGCTGTTCGCCGGCCTGGCCTCGGACGATCACGCCAAGCGCACCGCCAGCACCGTGCGCAAAATGCTGCTGCGCCCGGGCGGCCTGGCCACCACCGCAGTCAAGACCGGCCAGCAATGGGACGAACCCAATGGCTGGGCGCCGCTGCAATGGGTGGCCGTGGACGGCCTGCGTCGCTACGGCGAGGAAGCGCTGGCACGCACCATCGGCGAACGCTTCCTCGCCCAGGTGCAGGCGCTGTTCGCACGCGAACACAAGCTGGTCGAAAAATACGGCCTGCAAACCGATGCAGCCGGTGGCGGCGGCGGCGAATACGCCTTGCAGGACGGCTTCGGCTGGACCAACGGCGTCACCTTGATGCTGTTGAATCTGTATCCGGGCAAGGACACCAAGACAGCACCCGCCAAGCGCATGCGCAAGCCCGAAGCTGCCGCGCGCTGAGGACTGTGCCGCTGCTGCGCAGTGGGTGACGGCGGCAGGGTCGGAGTATTGGCGTTTAGCTGTCTGACGGTAAAAGTCGCCGATGCGCAAGACAGCTTCACGACAGTACTGCGCGCGTTTAGAGCGGCTGAGGGCGCATCGAACCACGCTTGCGTGCCGATGCCATCGGCCATGCCCGGCAACGCGCCACCGGCCAGCGTGCGTACCTGCCCATCGGTTTCGATCACGCCAATACGATCGTTGTAGGTGTCGGCGAACTACACGCGCCCCTGCGCATCCACCGCCACGCCAACCGGCCCATTGAAGCGCACCTGTGCCGCTGCGCCGTTGCGATCGCCCGCCACACCATCGCCGGCAAGCGTGGTCCCCTTGCCCTGCGGCGTCAGCTTGCGGATGGCATGGTTACCGGTATCGGCGATGTACAGATTGCCGTCCGTATCGAGCGCGATTCCCGAAGGTGTATTGAACGCTGCCGCCACGCCGATGCCATCGGCAAAGCCTTCGCGGCCACCGGCCAGCGTGTGCACATGGCCATCAGCACCAGCTGTGGATGCGGTTATCGTCGCCGCCATCGGCGATGTACAGCGTGCCGTGCGTATCGATCGCTAACCCATACGGATCGTCAAACTGCGCGTCGGCCGCGCGGCCATCTGCTACGCCACGCACGCCATTGCCGGCGACCCACTGCAGTTGCGCTTTCCACCCTAACGGCGTTGCAACTGGCGCATCTGGCCGTGGTGCGGGAGCAGGCGAAGGCGTGCGCGCATACCACCAGAACGTCAATGCTGTGACCGCAGTAATTGCGAGCAGCAGGCCGATCCATCGTGCATGTCGTCGTGCCATACCGGTTGCGTGTACCTGTCGAGGGGATTCGCGCTGTCAGCGGCTTACACGACTGCGTGGGGAAGCGGGCTGTGGTGCGGCGCGCGTGCTGCCCGCTTACCGGCGCGACTGCGATTTAGAGCGGCTAACAAAACGTAGCGAGCAGTTGTCAGGTGGGTGCGGGCGGCGCACAGGAACCGGAGTGCACGAGTGGTACATGCCGATTCCGAGCACCGGCCGCGCCCGCCTGGCGGCTGCGCAGTCGTTTTGTTAGCTGCTCTTAGGCGGCCGCGTATCATGCGCACTCTTTCACTCCAGGACGGATCCATGGCCGTACGCACGCTCAACGAATTTCTCGCCCATTCCAAGGAAAAGGACGTCAGCCCCGATCCGTTCGAATTGGAAAATCCGCATCTGCTGGAAGTGCGCCTCAACGGCATGGTGTGGTCCAAGGCCGGCGCCATGGTGGCGCGCACCGGCAACGTCAAGTTCACCCGCGAAGGACTATTGGAACAAGGCCTGGGCAATCTGCTGAAAAAAGCCGTCAGTGGCGAAGGCATGCAGCTGATGAAGGCCGAAGGCCAGGGCCGCGTGTATCTGGCCGACCTGGGCAAACTGGTGACGCTGCTGCGCTTGAATGGCGAGGCCGTCTTCGTCAACGGCAACGATGTGCTGGCGTTCGAATCCGGCGTTGAACACAAGATCACTATGATGCGCAAAGTGGCCGGCATGCTCTCGGGCGGGCTGTTCAATGTGCGCCTGAGCGGCCACGGCATCGTGGCGATCACCTCGCACTACGAGCCGTTGACCCTGCCAGTCGCCGCCGCCAGCGGCCCGGTGTTCACCGACCCCAACGCCACCGTCGCCTGGTCGGGCACGCTGACCCCTGAACTGGTCACTGATGTGTCGATCGGCACGCTGTTCGGCCGCGGCTCCGGCGAAAGCCTGCAGATGCGCTTTGCCGGCGAAGGCTGGGTGGTGGTGCAGCCTTACGAAGAAGCCAGCTTCCAGGCAAAGGGCTGATCCAAGCCGCCAGGCAGTAGTCAACAATGCGCATCGCCTGGTTGCACGCTACGCAGCCGGGCAGTCTTCCACCCACCCTGTAGGAGCGCCCTGGCGCGAGGGCTTCCCGGTAACGCCATCGCGCCAAGGGGCGCTCCTACGGGCGTCCTGCATTCTGCCGCGAGCTGCGCGGCTACCGAGCTGCACCAACTCGGCATTGCCTAGTCACGCAACCGCACGCAACAGATGATTGCACTGAGACGACACGCCGTAGCCCCCCTCGGGCGCGAGGGCCTTCCCGGTAACGCCACATCGCGCCCAGCGGCGCTCCTAGGGTTTTTCGGCTCTGATGCATCACACCCATCCACGCTTGCGAAACCACGCCAGCGGCACCACCACGCTTAGCGCGATGATCCCCAGCGCCCAGAAATAGTTGTCGTGCCCCTTGAGTTCGGGCATGTAGGCGAAGTTCATGCCCCAGATGCCGACCAGCACGGTGGGTGGGATGCCGACCACCGATGCCACTGCCATCACCTTCATCACGTTGTTCTGGTCGATGTTGATCATGCCCAGCACGCTGTCGAGCAGGAACTCGATGCGGTCGTCCATGTGTTGATGGAATTCGCTCAGGGTGGTCAGGTCCTTGTGCAGCGAGGTGATGCGTTTGGCCGCATCGGCGCCGAACCAGTCCGGCGCGGTACCATCCAGATACGTCACCAGACGCAGCATGCCCTGCCCGGCGCTATGCAGCCCGCCGAGCTGGCGGCCCATGTCGCCGACCTGGTGCAACATGCGCTCCAGATCCTTGGTTTTGTGTGGGCTGTCGAACACCTGCCGCGTGGTCTCGGTCACCGCTGCTTCGAGTGCCTCAAGCCGGTCTGCCAGCCGCCCGACCAGTTGATCGAACATGCGTAACAGCAAATCGTCCGAGCTATGGCAGGGCTCGTGTTCCAGCCGCGCGGTCAAGTCCTCCAACGAGCCGATGCGCTGCTCGCGCAAGGTCACCAGCATGGTCGGCGACAGCGCAAACCCCAGCGGCGCGGTGGGGCCGTCATCGTCCTGAAAACGCGGCACATTGAGAAACAGCACATCGCCCTGGCGGCGTACCCGGCTGCTGAATTCAATCTCGCCAATCGCCGCACGATCGGGCAAGGCAAACTCCACCTTTTCAGCGGCCTGCGCCAACTCTTGCGGACTCGGCTGGCACAAGTCGACCCAACAGTGCTGGGTTCCGGCAATCGGGTGGATCGTGATCATGCATCGGCTGTGAGATGAAAGAGCCCAAGCATCCTCCGCGTCCACCATGGCGTCAACGCCGGCACATGCCCATCGGCGACGGAGGCGATGGCCGTGCCTGCCCACGCATGCGATCGCCGTGCGGTTTGTGCAGGCAGCGAAAGCGTTCGCCAAATCGCACATCGATTCTGCTGTGAGCGGTATGCACGTTCTGGCTGCCTTACATTTTCCGCTCACGCATCCCAGGAGTACGCACATGAAAGTCTCCGGCTCGGCGTCTCGCGCACTACACGAGCATATCGGTCATGTTGATCCGCGACATGCCCCATCGGTTTGCGACGACATCCAAATCGGCGCCCACTCCCAGCTCCGCGGGCTGCCTCGCATGCGCCGAAGCGCATCAGCCAAGGAGCAATCGCGGGCGTTCGTCGCAGACAGCAGCCATCTCGATGCGTTGTTCGGCAGCACCCAGCCCGCGCGCGGAAAGCATCTGAAAGACGGTACCCACCGGACGCCGATCCAGGCTCAGGAAATAGAAGCGCCTGCTGGCGGCCATGCGCGCGTCAAGATCAATCCAACACGCCTGTTCGTCTCGACCGCTCCGGCACTGGAGATGCCGCCTCGTCTCGATCCAAGCAAACTATCCAAAGATCTCGGGCTGGGCGAGGACGCCATCGATCGCATCAGGAGCACCCCGACGTTCCACGAACAGGCTGAAACCGGCGCTCCGTCCGTTGCGCCACTCGCTCAGCGGCTGCGCCTGGACGATCTGCGCGACAAGAAAGTGGAGTACAAATGGAACATCGCTAGTAATGGCAGTTTGGTCATCGGCGAAGGGCATCCTGGCGTAGTCTTGGACGAGCCGATGACAAGCAAGGAGGCGCGAAAGAAGAAGCAGCCATACGCGCAAGGCCATGTCACCCTCGTGGGCGGCCAACCGTGGAACAAGACCCCCTGGCAGGACAATCGCCTGATACCCGAAGCGCGCATCAGCGGCACCCTGTACTACAACCCGGACGGCGAGCTCTGTATCGATAACGACTCGGGGCGGTTCAGCGAATATGCCGACCGAACATCACAGCATCTGGAAAACGTCGCCAAGCTCTTTCAGAACTACGGCCTACCGGTAAAGCCGCAATGGAAAGCAAAGAAACAGATCCCGTTGCAGCGTCTGCCCGCCGGCGCGGCCATAGCGCCGCCGAGCCCGGCAGAGGAAGGCGAAGCGGCGCATCCTGATCCAAACGGTAAATGATCCACCGTACACGCGCATCGCCATGACGGCTCGCAGCGTGCGGTCACATCCGCACGCTGCACACGCGATGCGTTACGCACGGATCGCTCAGCGCTGCCGGTTCTCGCGGCGTTTGATTGCATAGCCAATGGCCAGGACCAAGAACCACACCGGACTGGCCAGCAAGGCCTGACGCGTGTCGCCCTGCAAGGTCAGCAGCACGATGACGAAGGCGAAGAACGCCAGGCACACGTAGCACATCAGCACGCCGCCGGGCATCTTGAATGCCGAGGCTGCGTGTTGTTCCGGGCGCTTGCGGCGGTAGGCAATATAGGCGCACAGAATCAACGACCACACGAACATGAAAAGCACCGCCGACAACGTGGTGACCAGCGTAAACGCGGTGACCAGGTTAGGAATCAGATACACCAACATCGCGCCCAGCAGCAGGCACAGGCAGGAAAACAGCAGGCCGCGCGCCGGCACCGCCGCACGCGACAGCTTGGCGAAGCCCTTCGGTGCATGCTGTTCTTCGGCCAGGCCGTAAAGCATGCGGCTGGTGGAGAAGATGCCGCTATTGGCCGACGAGGTGGCCGAGGTCAGCACCACGAAGTTGATCAGGCTCGCTGCCGCGGGCACGCCGGCCAGCACGAACAACTCCACGAACGGGCTCTTGTCAGCCACGACCTGCCGCCACGGCGTCACCGCCATGATGGCGATCAGGGCGAGCACGTAGAAGATCAAAATGCGCACCGGGATCGAGTTGATCGCCTTGGGCAGATTGCGGCGCGGGTCGGCGGTTTCTGCAGCCGTGGTGCCGACCAACTCGATACCGACGAAAGCGAACACCGCAATCTGGAAGCCGGCAAAAAAACCGCCGATGCCCATCGGGAACATGCCGCCGTCGTTCCACAGATTCGACAGCGAGGCCACGTTGCCCGACGGCGAACGGAAACCCCACACCACCAGGCCGGCACCGGTAATGATCAACGCGGCAATGGCGATGATCTTGATCAGCGCAAACCAGAATTCCATCTCGCCAAACAACTTCACCGTGACCAGATTCAGGCTCAGCAGCAACAACACGCACAAGACCGCGGGAATCCACGGCGCCAATCCTGGAAACCAGAACTGCGCATAGGCCGCAATGGCGATGACATCGGCGATGGCGGTGATGATCCAGCAAAACCAGTACGTCCATCCGCAGAAGAATCCAGCCCACGGCCCGAGCAAGTCGGTGGAGAAGTCGATGAACGACTTGTAGTCCAGATTGGAGAGCAGCAGCTCGCCCATCGCGCGCATCACGAAAAACAACATCGCGCCGATGATGAGATAGACGAACAGGATCGACGGCCCGGCCAGACTGATGGTCTTGCCAGAGCCCATGAACAGGCCGGTACCGATCGCCCCGCCGATGGCGATCAACTGCAAGTGGCGATTGGACAGGCTGCGTTGCAGATGATCGGGCGCGGACGGGTCAGACATGGGCACGGCACCGGAAAGTGAAAAAGTCGTCAAAAATACGAGATCGCGGCAACGCACACCAGGGGTTGCGCTGTCACGGCCGCGAAGTCACGGATGCGGCTGCGCATGTTGGCTGGTTGCCCCATCATGGTGCGTCGGTCATGGCATGCTGCTTGCCGCTTTTGAGAAGGCGATAAGCGCTTCGACGCCGCGCTCGCTGGATACAGCCGGCGTGCCCGTCGCCCATGCACGGCGACCGCTGGCCTGCGTGTCATCCAGCTATCGGCAGGACGTGCTGATCGACATTTCCGCACTTGACCGGTTGATGCGATGCAAGATCGTGTGTGCGTGATCGCCCACCACGGCAAAGCGCAGCGCGACGCGTTGCCCACGACAGCTACCGCGTGCGGTTGGGCCATCGATGCAACCTGCACCTTAGCGATCAAGCACGCCGCCGCTAAAAACAGCGATGCCCGTTCCAGTGCGGTCGCACGCAGCAGCCAACGGCTACGCTTCTGCCCGCTTCCTTGACTGCGCGCACGGACCGCGCAGCAGGTTTGCTGGTTTCCTGCGTAGTCCCATCCCTCAGGAGCCCCCATGAACTCACTCTCTCGTCTGCTGCTCATGCTGGCACTGCTGACACCCGTCACCGCGCTGGCCGTACAGGTCGATGCACAGGGACGTATCGTCGACACACATGGCCAGGCAATGCAGCTCCGCGGCGTCACCTGGCCCGGCTTCGATCGCGCAACGCACGTGGCCGCCGGCTTGCACAGCACGACGCTGCAGCAGGTACTGGATCAACTACAGGCCGCCGACATCAACGCGCTGCGCCTACCGGTCTGTGCAGCGACACTCCGGGCCGCTGCGGTGGCCCCCACCGATGTCGCCGGCGACCCAGCACTGCTTGGCTTGAATTCCTTACAGGTGCTCGATGCCGTCGTGCGTGCCAGCACCCAACGCGGCATGCAGCTGATGTTGGCCTTCGCCGATGCCGGTTGCGATGACAGCGCGCCGCAGTTGGGCCCGCAGCAACAGGCCTGGATCGATGGCCTCGCCACTCTTGCACGCCGCTATGCAAACACAACCGGCGTCATCGGCATCGATCTGGGTAGCAGCGGCTATCGCAATGCCACCTGGGCAGGCACCGTGGCCGAGGCGGATTGGAATCGCGTTGCCGCGCATGCAGCATCGGCGGTATTGAAGCATGCGCCGGGCTGGGTCATCGGCGTGGAAGGCGTGGGCAGCAATGCGGTGTGCAGCGATGCGGCGCGCAAGGCGGCCGGCAGCAATCTGCAGCCACTTGCCTGCGTGCCGCTGCGCATTCCCGCTGCGCGCCTGGTATTGATGCCCAAGCTGGCTGGGCCGGATCGCGATGCGGCGGATGTATTTGCAGCGAATGATTTTGCTGCCGCATTGCCTGCCGGCTGGCAACGCGACTTCGGTCAATTCGCAGCCGATCACGCGGTGCTGCCGGTCAGCATCGGCGGCGGCTTGGGCGATGGCGACCCGCGCGACCCGGCGTGGCAGCACGCATTGAGCACCTATCTGGCCGCTACCGGCATGCGCAGCGCGTTTCTCGGCAGCTGGGAAATCGGCAACGCCAACAATGGTGGCCTGCTCGCCCACGATGGCACACCGCGTGCCGACAAACTGCAAGTGCTGCAGCAGGCGTGGGGCCTCACCGCAACCACCACTGCGTCAGCGGCAGAAACATCAGGCACGGCCGCTTCCACCAAGGCTACCCGTTGGAACGGCACGTTCACCGGCACTGCAACCTATGCGGGTTCTGGCTATTCCGGCGGCGCGCTGTTGCTGGATCCGATTCCAAGCACGGCATTCATCACCGCACTCAATCCAACCCAGCTGAATTTCGGCGGGGTCAAGGCTGCACTGGCCGGCGCCTATCTCGAAGTGACCGGCCCCAAGGGCAAGACCACCGTCTACGTCACCGACCTCTACCCCGAAGGCGCATCTGGCGGCCTGGATCTTTCGCACAATGCCTTCGCCGCGATCGGCAACATGGTGGACGGGCGCATTCCGATCAGTTGGAAGGTGGTGCGCGCGCCGATCACCGGCAATGTGCAATACCGCATCAAGGAAGGCAGTTCACGCTGGTGGGCCGGACTCCAGGTGCGCAATCATGCCTATCCGGTAATCAAGTTCGAGGTAAAACAGGGCCGCACGTGGAAGAGCCTGCAGAAGACGGATTACAACCACTTCATCGGCGAACAACTGGGCAACCAACCGCTGTCCATCCGCATCACCGATATCCGCGGCAAGGTCATCGCCGACACACTTCCCGCACTACCGGAGGACTCCAGTGAGAAGGCGTACTTCGCACCTGGGAATGTGCAGTTTCCATGACTGGCGGAGAGTCGCTTGAGTGTCGTATCGCTCCGCGAACTTCTGCTAGGCATCTTCAGAGAAGTCAGCAAACATATCGAGCAGTCGTTGAGCGGCATGAACGGCGCATAGGAAGCGATCTTTCCGCGTGGGGCATGCAGATTCCAAGCGCCGGCCACTACCCCATGGCGACGGCACGGCCGGTTTGATCACCGCTTTCGACTCTTTCCCAATGGGCGAGAAAGCGTGGCATTCGCGGTACGGGCGCGCCTGCATTGGGCCGCACGTACCACAGGCGCGAGACTCTGCAGGGAGGTCCGTTTAGGGAGCGAACAAAGTTTCACTACCAGCAGTGGCAGACTCAACTCTCAACCACCAGCAAGCCCGCCACCTGCCCGCCCGGGCAATGCAGCATCGTCCTCCTGCTCCAGATCGCCCACTTCATCATTCAGACCACCGCGCCGTGGCGGCTGTTCTTCCAGCGGCGTGTCTTCTTCGTTGGTATCGGGATCGGGCGTGCCATGCGCCAGGACGCCTTCCTTGATGCTGGTCATGGGCCGCGCAGTGCGTGGGTTGAGATACATGTGTGACTCCGGTGGAATTCAACAGGAGCATCGACGCTAGGTCGCAGCGCGCTACAGCAACGTGAGCCTGCGGGCAGATACCGTGATGTGCTGTTGACGTCGTGCTGTTGACGTCGCATCCCACGTCTTCTTGCAACGCAGGCGGCTCCAGCCGCCGCTATGATGCACGCTCCCCCCTGAGACTACGCCATGCGCTATCGCATCTGCCTTGCATTGGTATTGAGCTGCGGCATGGCGCACGCAGCCGCACCGGCGTCGCGCCTGGATGCGGTACTGCAATCCGGCGTGCTGCGCGTGTGCACTACTGGCGACTACCGTCCTTATTCGTTGCTGCGTGAGGACGGGCAGTTAGAAGGCAGCGACATCGATCTGGCGCAATCACTGGCCACCAGCCTGGGCGCTCGCGTGCGCTTCGTTCGCACCAGCTGGCCGCAACTGATGCCCGACCTGCTTGCCGAGCGGTGCGACAT
This sequence comes from Xanthomonas vasicola, assembly GCF_000772705.2. Lineage (GTDB taxonomy): Bacteria > Pseudomonadota > Gammaproteobacteria > Xanthomonadales > Xanthomonadaceae > Xanthomonas > Xanthomonas vasicola. The sequence goes on along the minus strand of NZ_JSBW02000006.1, from coordinate 4,855 downwards.
CGCCGTCGGCGGCATTTCGGTGACCTTGCAGCGACAACGCCAGGCCAGCTTCAGCGCGGTACTGGATGTGGACGGCAAGATTCCGCTGGTGCGCTGCGCCGACCAGGCGCGCTACCGCAGTATGGAACAGCTCAACCGGCCCGAGGTGCGTGTCATTGAACCACCAGGCGGCACCAACGAAGCCTTCGCACGGCGCGAATTGCCACACGCAAACGTGCGGCTGTTTGCCGACAACACCACCATCTTTGAGGAACTGCTGGAGCAGCGCGCAGACGTCATGATCACCGACGCCTCCGAAGCGCTGTACCAACAGGCACGGCTGCCAGGCCTGTGTGCCATTGCACCCGAACACCCGCTGCAATACAGCGAAAAAGCCTTCCTGCTCCCTCGCGACGACCAGGCCTGGAAAGCCTATGTCGACCAATGGCTGCACCTGAGCAAGGCCAGCGGCGAGTATCGGCGCATCGTTGAGGGCTGGCGTAAGCCGCGCTAATTGGGGCGGGATTAGGGATTGATGATTGGGGATTCGCAAAGCACCAAAGCACGCGTTGTGTCGACCACGCTTTTACGGCTCCACAATCCCGACTCCCCAATGCCTGCCGTCAAACAATCTTTGTCCGCCGCCACCAGCGCGACACCTGCTCCTCGCGCACCAGGGTAAACAAACCAGCGCCCAGAATCAGCGCGATGCCCACAGCCATCGGCCAGTCCAGATGATCGTGAAACAGCAGGTAGCCGAAAGCGATCGCCCATAGCATCTGGCTGTATTGCGTAGGCGCCACCACGCTGACCGGCGCCATGCGCGTGGCGTACATCATGCAGATGGCGGCCAAGCCAGAGAGCAGGCCGTAACCCGCCAACAGGCCCCATTGGTACAGCGTGGGCCAGACGAAGGTCGGCAGCATCATGATCCCACCCATCACCAACGGGCCGATCACGCCGGCGCCATACAGGGTCAGGCGCTTTTCGCTATGCCCGGCCATGCGCAAGGCGATCACCGAGATGGCGCCGACCAGGCCACACACGATCGCCGCCACATGCCCGTGGGTGAGATGCCGAAAGCCGGGACGCAGCACGATCAACACGCCGATGAAGCCGACGATCACGGCCGACCAGCGCCGCCAGTGCACTTCTTCCTTGAGGAAGATCACCGACAACACGGTGACGAAGATCGGCATCAGGAAGATCAGCGCGAACGCTTCGGCCATCGGCAAGGTAGTGAAGGCAATCACCGAGGTGAGATTGCCGATGGCACCGGTAAGCGCACGCAGCAGCCACAGTGCGGGCTGCTTGGCCATCACCAGCTCGCGCAGCTGGTCGTCCGGTTTTTTCAGGAATGGCACCGCCAGCAGCATCAGCAATGCGCCGAGAAACAGCACTTCATAGACCGGCAGCGTGCCTTCGAGCAGCTTCACGAACGCATCGCTGATCGAATAGGCCGCATAGCAGGCGAACCCCAACAACACACCCTTCAGCATTGCCCACACTCCACAGTTGACGCCGATCGAACCAGATGTCGATACGGATTGCATGCAGTATGCGGCGCGGCGTGTGTCAGCGAAACGGCCTGGACAGTCGACCTCGGTGATGCGCGTGGGCACCGCGACGGCCACTCACAGCATGCTCGGCCACGACGGGTCGGTTACGATGCCGCTCCCATCCTTGCATCCTTGCGGTATCGTCCGCGCGTCGCACACAGAGTTGTCAGCCGTGCCCCACTACTCCGGCCCCTTACTCGTTCTCGCCGATGCCCAAGCGCTGCTTGCCGCGCGCGGAAGTGGTCTGACTCACTGGACCGGGTCGCTCGACCTGGGCCGCAGCACCGACACCGCCCAGCTCGATGCGCACAGCTGGCAGTGGCGCGGCCGCGGTTATCCGTATCCGGGCAAGCTCAAGGATCGCACGCTGTACTTCTGGGATGGCGATGATTTCGCGCCGATCTCGCGCTACAGCGGCGCGCTGATCAAGCTGGTACCCACCGAATGGGGCGCGCCAACGTTCGAGGTCGACGGCATCAAGATGCTGCCCTCGGCGCAGCTGTCGCCGTTCGAAGATGCGCGGCGCAAAGTGGCCTTGGTGGATCCGCGCGGCAAGACCGTGCTGGATACCTGTGGCGGCCTGGGCTACTTCGCCGCCTGCTGCCTGGAGGCCGGCGTCGCCCAGTTGCTCTCGTTCGAAAAGAATGCCGATGTGCTGTGGCTGCGCACACTCAACCCATGGTCGCCGGATCCAGACGCAGCTGCTGCCGACGGACGCCTGCAGCTGACACATGCTGATGTCGCGCAGCAGATTGCCACGCTGGCCGACGATTCGGTCGATGCCATCCTGCATGATCCACCGCGGTTTGGCATTGCTGGCGAGCTGTATTCGCAGGTGTTCTACGATCAACTGGCACGCGTGCTCCGCCGTGGCGGGCGGCTGTTTCATTACACCGGCGCGCCCAACAGACTTACCAGCGGGCGCGATGTGCCCAATGAAGTAAGCAAGCGTCTGGCCAAGGCCGGCTTCACCACGCAACTTGCGCTCGATGGCGTGCTGGCGACCTTGCCTGCACGGCGCTGAGTGCTTGTCTTCGCGCTGTGAAGCTGGCAACAAGACGTAGTTAATTATCGTCTGGCAGCTGCAATGCAGCGCTCGCCAACAGCACGTATGCGCACTGCATGTCGAGGCACAACACCCACACCAGCATTGCGGTCACCGCAGCGGTTGCATCGATTGCGGCAGGCCGCCGGAGGGATCTGCGATACTGCCCCGCCCTCGACACGGACGTTGCATGCGCACCTTTTTGATCGCTAGCTAGTTGGCCTCGCTGCTGGTCACCGCTCACCCACGCGTGCGCAGACGCCATCGGCATCGCCAAGCGCATCACCACAGCCGATGTCTGCAGTGACCACGCGCTATCCGGTTACCACTGCAACGCTGGCAGGGCGTGAGATCCGGCTGGGCGAACACGAAGGCAAATGCACCGTGGTGCGCGACGGCGACGTCCTGGTACTGGGCATCGGCGCACCTTGCTACTTCAGCATCGACCGTCAGCACGCCGCACAGGTCCATCACTTCCATGGCAGCGACATCGTGCTGGTACAGCATGCGCATCCCACCTCACGACGGGACTGGGACGTGGCTGTGTATGGGCCCATCTGTGCCTTCGAAGCACAAGCGGTTCGCGAAGTCGGCGGCGTGCTGGAACCCGGCAGCGTCGCCGGCTCCTGGCATTGCGATCCCACCGCAGGCGCCGACCAGAAGCAGTTCGTTTACAGCTACAACACCTGGCCCATGCGCGGTGCGCAGCTGCGTGCACGCAAGCAGAAAACGCCTTGAGTGTATTTGAGCGGCACGCTCACCGTCGGCGACGGCGTAACGTCCAGTTCGCATACGCAAACCCGCCGATGATCGCCAATAGCATGCAGCTTAGTAGTGCATCCCACCCGATGGATGCCCAGAAGCGATGCGGGTCGCTTTCGGCGAGAAAGATCCTAGCTGGCCGACCCCGGATGACGCTGACATAGCGGCCCTGGAGGATCGCGTCGCGCAACAACCACACGCGTGCGCAGCATGCGACCGCCACGAGCACAGCCAATCAAGCGACGATCCAGTCGGTTATACGCGAGGCGGCACCTCTAGATGGCGGCAACGGGGGTGGACGACGTTTTTTCAAGTGCAAATGTCTTACGTGATAGCGGTGCAGTTTAGGCCTGCAGGGGTTTAGCTCACCTGCATGCGACATGCAGGGCGCAAGCCTGTTGCCGGTTGCATCGTGCCGACGCACGTGCGCGTGCTGGCAATCGATGCGCAACACATAAGAGCATTGAAACGCTGTGGTGCGACAACGCTGATGCACCCATCCTGCGCCATGAACGCAGCGCGCATCAAGCGATCAACATACCGCCCATTGATCGCGCCCTGCGGTCTTAGCGGCATACAGGGCCAGATCGGCCTGGCTCAGCAATACATCCAGCCCGGTATCGGCGACGACGCGCACCGCGCCCATGCAAAAACGCACCGGTTGATCGGTCGGCAGGCCGGCGATCTCGATTGCCGCCACCGCACTGCGCAGGCGCGAAAAGACCGCAGGAATCTCTTCTTTACTGCAGCTTGGCAGCACCAGCAGGAATTCTTCGCCGCCCAGTCGGCCCAGGCGGTCTTGCATGCGCAACGCCAGCCGCGACGCACTCGCCAGCGCCTTGAGCACCGCATCGCCGACGGCATGTCCATATACGTCGTTGATCTGCTTGAAGTGGTCCAGATCGATCAACGCCAGCATGCACGGCGTGTGCGAGCGCAAGGCCTGCTCGATTTGCTGCTGCGCCTTGGCGCGAATGGCGCGCCGGTTGGGCAGGCCGTTGAGTTCGTCGTGCATCGCCAGTCGCGACAGCTGGCGGCGGTGACGTGCGCCGAATGCCAGTACCACCAGTGCACCGATCAGCAACAGGCAGGCCGCGCACAACGCGATCCACAAGGCGCGCTGACCCGCTTCGCGCGCCTGCAATGCCAGTCGCGAGGTTTCGCTGCGACGGCGCAGCTCGGCCGTTTCAGCGCCACGACGTGCATCTTCGTAGCGTGCCTGCAGCCGCAACATCACGGTATCGCGCTGCCGGTCCAGACTCTGCGCGCGCAGTGTGTTGGCGCGTTGCAGTTCTTGCTAGGCCTCGGCATGACGACCTTGCGATGCCAGCGCCTCTGCGATCGCGTCGATCAATTGCGCGCGTCGACTCAAGGTTAGGTTAGGGATGGTCTGATCAACGCGACCGGAAAACGAAGCAACCGCATCCGCCGCGCTGAGGGCGCTCAAATCGCCGATTTTTTGCCGGTTTCGGCCGTTTGCGGGGTGTTGCCTGGGTTACAGGCACAGCTT
>NZ_JSBW02000005.1 GCF_000772705.2 Xanthomonas vasicola | reverse complement strand
GTGTACGCATGGGCGGAAATTGCAAGAAACCAGCCTTCAGCGTAGCGAACACTGGTAGTTTTAGCACGCCGGTGCAGACATCAAGGCCTTGCGGTCGTTGGGTGGTTGGGGTTTTTCAGGGGCGACTCCTTAGGCACGCTCCATGTCTCGCTGCCAGTTGAGGGTGCGAACTGTTCGGAACCGGAAAGTGGTCTTTTGCGAACAGCGATAGCGTGCTTACATCAGCATGCGTTCGAATATAATGCAATAAAAATTTTTTTGCTTTGTTGATTGATCGAATGAATTCACGCTGTCGGTGAGAATTCTATGTGATTGGAATTGGCTTCATTGCGTGCGGAATACCTGTATTTATAGGTTTTTTAGCGTGGAATGACATCTTTGTATCGTTCATTTGTGTGAGCTATTGCAGATGCAAGATGGCGAAGAAGTGATTCGTAAAATTTTGAGGAGATTTGTCGGGTATTGGTTTTAACCGCATGCTAGTTCTTATCTAAATGCGATCGGGTGGTTGTGGATTTGGATGTCCGGAGCGCTCGCGGGTTTGCCGATGTTTGATAATCTTTCCATTCGAGAACAGGCATGGCACGTCCGGGCGGCGCCATGTAGACAACCACCGTTGCGGCCTGCGCCAGCCCGGTGCCGGTCGGCGTGGCACTGGTCATACGAGGTCGCTGCTTCCATGCGTGCACATCTTCCTGCACGTGCTTGTTTCCACGCACCGATGCGACCACCATTGCGGCATGAAGACACTGCATACCCTGTTGACCTCGGCGATTTTCGTGCTCTCATCCACCGCGTGCTTTGCACAGGCTGCTGCTGACGGCGCAGCGGCCCAGATCCACGTCAACCAACTCGGCTATCTACCGGGTTCGGAAAAACTGGCCGTGGTCGGGCTGCCACAAGGTGCCGCAATTCGTTCGAATCGCTTCACGGTCGAAGATGCGCAGGGCCACAGCGTATTGCAAGGAACCCTGCAGCCGGCCGCGGTGTGGTTGCCGGCCGATCAGCAGGCACAGGTGGCCGATTTTTCCGGCCTGCGTATTGCCGGTACCTATCGGTTGAAGGTCGATGGGTTGCCGGCATCGGATACGTTTGCAATCAACGCGCATGCGTATCAGCCGTTGGTCGATGCAGCGTTGAAAGCGTTCTACTTCAACCGTGCCAGCACCGCGCTGCCGGCGCGGTACGCCGGGCGCTACGCGCGTGCGGCCGGGCATCCGGATACGCAGATACGCATCCATCCGTCCGCAGCGTCGGCGACGCGCCCGACCGATAGCGTGATCAGCGCGCCCAAGGGCTGGTACGACGCGGGCGACTACAACAAGTACATCGTCAATTCCGGCATCAGCACCTACACCTTGCTGGCGGCTTACGCGCAGTATTCGGCCTTTTTTAAGTCGAAACCGCTGACCATCCCCGACGATGCGCCCGGCGTGCCCGGCATCCTGCAGGAGGCCTGGTGGAATCTGGACTGGATGCTTGCCATGCAGGACCCCGCCGATGGCGGCGTGTACCACAAGCTCACCAACAAGCGGTTCGATGGTTTGGTGATGCCGGATCATGCCAAGCAGCAACGCTACGTGGTGATGAAGACGACTGCCGCGACCCTGGACTTCGCAGCAGTGATGGCCGTGGCCAGCCGCGTGTATGCGCCGTTTGAACAGCAGTATCCGGGCATGTCGGCACGCATGTTGAAAGCCTCGCGGGCTGCGTGGGCATGGGCGAAGCAGCATCCGGATGTGATTTATCACCAGCCCAGCGGCGTGCTCACCGGCGGTTATGACGATGCGCATCTGGACGACGAATTCGCTTGGGCAGCGGCCGAGTTGTACATCGCCACGCGCGAGGACGGGTTTTACGACGCGATGATTGCGCGCAACGTGCCGGCCACGGTGCCGTCGTGGGGCAATGTCGGTGGCCTTGCCTGGATGTCGTTGGCCGAGCACCGCGACCGACTCACGCCGCATGCCGATCGCGCGCGGATCGAGCGGGAGATCACCGGCTTGGCGCAGCAGTTGGCCGACAGCTGGCAATCGTCGTCGTGGCGTTTGTCCATGGCAGACAGCAATTTCGTGTGGGGCAGCAATGGCGGAGTGCTCAACCGCGCGATGATGCTGCTACAGGGCTACCGGCTGACGCAAAAACGGCAGTTTCTGTATGCCGCGCAATCTCAGTTGGACTACATCCTGGGCCGCAATCCGCTGGGTCTGTCCTTCGTTACCGGGATGGGGAAGCGCACGCCGATGCATATCCACCACCGCCCCTCCCAAGCCGACGGCATCGAAGCGCCGGTGCCGGGTTGGCTGGTCGGTGGCCCGCAGCCGGGGCATCAGGATGCCAAGGAGTGCAAGGTGCCGTACCCCTCGAACCTGCCGGCGCTGTCGTATTTGGACAACTTCTGCAGCTACTCCACCAACGAAGTGGCGATCAATTGGAATGCACCGCTGGTGTATGTGAGCGCGGCGATCGAGGCGTCGACGCACTGAGCTCCGGTCAGCGCGACTTTCTCCTCTCTATCCTTACCAACTCACTCCACCCGCGTACCGAAAATCCGGTCTCCTGCATCGCCCAGGCCGGGCAGGATGTAGCCCTTGTCGTTGAGGTAGTCGTCGATGGCGGCGGTGTAGACCTCCACGTCAGGATGCGCCGCTTCCAATGCTTTCAGGCCTTCCGGTGCAGCGACCAGAAAGATGCCCTTGATGCGCCGCGCGCCGGCGCGCTTGAGCATGTCGATGGTGGCAATCAGGGTGCCGCCGGTGGCCAGCATCGGGTCCAGGATCAGGGCGTCGCGTTCTTCCAAACGGCCGGTGAGGCGTTCGAAGTAGGGCACCGGCTGCAAGGTCTCTTCGTCGCGCTGCAGGCCGACCACGCTCACGCGCGCGGTGGGAATCAATGCCAGCACGCCGGGCAACATGCCCAGGCCGGCACGCAAAATTGGCACCAGGGTAATCTTTGCACCGGCAATGCGTTGCACCGTCACCGGGCCGGCCCAGCCCGGCTGGGTGTGCGATTCGGTCTCCAGATTGGCGGTAGCCTCGTAGGCCAGCAGCGTGCCCAGTTCGGTGACCAGCTCGCGGAAGCCCTTGGTGCTCAAGGCGGCATCGCGCAGCAGGCCGATCTTGTGCTGGACGAGGGGGTGGCGGACTTCGACGATTTTCATGGGCAGCGACAGGCGAGAGAAGGGCACAGTGTGCCGCAGCCGCGCGGTGTGTCGCCACACTTTGGGTGTGATCGTCCATGCATATGTCATGTCAGTGAAACGTCGTAGACATAGTGTGCCCACCCATTCTTAACCGATTGGGGAAGCACCCGTGTTGAACAAGACTCCGCTCTGCCTGGCGATCACGCTGACGTTGGCCGCAGCCACGTGGAGCCTGCTGGCGAATGCGGCTGAGGGTGTGGCCGCTAGCGGCGCCGTCGGTGCTGCGGCAATCGACCTGGAGCGGCTGGAAGTGCGCCCGCAACTGGAAGCGCAGGAGCGCGCGGTCGATCTCAAGCGCGCCTCCGATGCCATCCAGGACGCAGTCGCCTCCGATGCGATGGGACGTTACCCGGATAAGAATGTTGCAGAATCCTTACAGCGCCTACCCGGCATCAGCGTCACCCGCGACCAGGGTGAAGGCCGCTTTGTTGTCATCCGCGGGCTCGATTCGTCGCTCAACAGCGTCACCATCGACGGCATGAACATGGGCACCCCGGAAGACGGCACGCGCTCCACGCCGCTGGACGTGATTCCTTCCGATTCCACCGAGCGCCTGAAGGTAGTGAAGTCGCCGACCCCGGACATGCCGGGCGATTCCATCGGCGGCGCGATCCAGGTGGAGTCCACCTCCGCATTCGACCGCGATGGACGCACGTTGCGCGGCTCCATCGAAGGCAGCCATCAGTCGCTGTCGGGCAAGACCAGCCCGAAGGGCGCGTTCAATTACGGCGATATCTTCGGCGGTACCTTCGGTGTGGCGGTGGGTGTGAACTACCAGGACCGCGAGTTCGAATCCGACAACACCGAAGTGGCCTACGACACCTTTGAAGGCGGCGCGGATGACGATCTGTTCGCCGGTGAAGTGCAACGTCGTAAATATTTCATCGAACGCACCCGCATGGGTGCCAACCTCAATCTGGACTGGCGCCCGGATGCGGACAACCGCTATTACCTGCGCTCGCTGTACAGCCGTTTCGATGATGCCGAAACGCGTCAGCGCACCATCTTCGGCTTGAGCGACGGTGAGGTCAGCGCCAATGGCGACGGCACCTACAACGTGGCCGACTTGCCGGCCGACAGCATTTCCAAGCGCGTGCGCTACCGCACCAAGAAGGAAGACAACAGGGCGGTGAGCTTTGGCGGTGAGAACCGCCTGAGCAGCGCCACCGTCGATTACAAGGTGGGCTATACCAAGACCACCGAGCGCGTGAACGACGAAAAGGAGGCGCGCTTCAACTACGACGGCGCCGATCTATCGGCGACGGTGGATCAGCGCAGCGGCATTCCGAAGTTGGGCTTCTCCGACAACGGCTGGCAGAGCAATGACGATTTTGTGTTCGATCGCTTCGTGATTGCGCCCAAGCAGGTGGACGACAGTGAGCGTAGCGCGCAAATCAACGTGCGTTTCGACGGCGAACATTCCAGCCTGAAGATGGGCGTGCTCGGCCGCTGGCGCGAGCGCGACGTCAACGTGGACGAAAGCGAGCTGCGTCGTGGTCCGGCTATCGACCTGAGCGATTGGACCACCGCCGCGCCCGAACATCGTGGTGGCACCTTGGGCGAGAGCGTCGGCTCGGACGGCATGCGCCGCTACTGGAACACCTCCGGCAACCTGTACAGCGCACGCCCGCAGGATGTGGGCGGCAATCTGCAGACCTCGCTGCAGGACGATTACAACGCCAGCGAAGATGTCTTCGCCACCTATGCGATGGGCACCTGGGACATCGGCGCACTGCGCATGATTGCCGGCGTGCGCGTGGAAAACACCCAGTTCAACGCCACTGGCAACCAGGTGGATGTGGCGCCGAATGGCCGCACCGCCACGGTGACACCGCGCGAAGCCTCCAGCAGCTACACCAACGTGCTGCCCGGGCTGCATCTGCGCTACGACAGTGGCAACGACTGGGTGTTGCGCTTTGCCGCCAACAAGACCTTGTCGCGCCCGTCGTTTGGCGATGTGTCGCCGCGCGTCAGCATCAACCGCGGCGATAACGAGGTGAGCATCGGCAACCCGGATCTCAATCCGTACCGCTCGCAGAATCTGGACCTGTCGTTCGAAAAATACATCGGCAGCACCGGCCTGATCTCGCTGGGCGTGTTCCACAAGTCGATCGACGACTACATCGTGCAGACGCTCAATACCAACGACGCGGAATTTCCCGGGTTGCAGGTCACGCGCTCGATCAATGGCGATACCGCAAAAGTGCGTGGCGCCGAACTCAATTGGCAGCAGACCCTGGACTTCCTGCCCGAAGGCTGGAACGGCTTTCTGGCGGGCGCCAGCGCCACCGCCCTGGACAGCGATTTCGCTCCGGGCCTGGCCAACCGCGCCGGCGACGACTTCATGCTGCCGCGTTCGTCCAAGCGCATCTACAGCGGCCACCTGGGCTACGAAAAATACGGGTTCAGCGCACGCGTGGCGGCCGTGTATCGCAGCCAATACCTGGACACCATCGGTCAGAGCCGCGCCTACGATATCTACGTTGCCCCGCACACCCAGATGGATTTCAGCATGAGCTACCAGTTCAACAGTCACGTGAGCCTGTATCTGGAAGCGCAGAACCTGCTGGACGAACCGTTGGAGCTGTATCAGGGCATCCCCTCGCGCACCCTGCAAAATGAAGAATACGGCCGCACCTATGCGCTCGGCCTGAAGGTGGCGCTGTGAGCGCACCGCGCCACTTACTGCAGACCACGCTGCTGGTCGCTGCCATGGCACTGGTCGGTTGCGCCAGCGCCCCGGCCGGCCGCGAGGCCGACGAAGCGCTACTGAAAGAGCCGTTGCTGAGCGAGGCCAAGGTTGCGCACCAAGTGGTGCCGGAAGCCTTCATCACCACGCTGACGCCATCGGACAATCTGGATTCGCCGGCCAGCTGGATGGCGCCGGATGGCAGCCGTTGGCTGATCGCCACGGCCAAGGGCACGCATGCGCTAGTGGTCTTCGATGGCGACAGCGGCAAGCGGCTGCGGGTGGTCGGCGGCAAGGGCAAGGCCCTGGGCAAACTCGACCGCCCGAACGGCATCTCGATCGTCGATGACCTGGTGTTCGTGGTGGAGCGTGATAATCGCCGTGTGCAGGTATTTTCGTTGCCGGATCTCAAGCCATTGACGGCCTTCGGCCAGGATACGTTGCGCGAACCTTATGGCCTGTGGGTGCGCAAGCATGAGGGCGGCTACGAGGTGGTGGTCAGCGACAACTACATGTCGCCCACCAACAGGGATCTGCCGCCGCCATTGGCCGAACTTGGGCAGCGCTTTCGCCGCTATCAAATCAATGCGGCAGGGCAGGGCTGGCAGGCGCGCCTGACCCAAAGTTTTGGCGATACCACAGAGGCGGGCGCGGTGCGGATTGCCGAATCAGTCTTCGGCGATGAAGCCAATGCGCGGCTGATGATTGCCGAAGAAGATGTGGCCGTGGGTACGCAGTTGCGCGACTACGGCATGGACGGGCGCTATCGCGGCCGCGCTGTCGGCACGGGGTTATTCAAGGCGCAGGCAGAAGGCATCAGCTTGTTTGCGTGCAACGATGGCAGCGGCTACTGGATTGCCACCGATCAGTTCAAGGACCGCAGCGTGTTCCAGGTGTTCGATCGCAAGACGCTGGCGCATGTAGGCGCTTTCGCCGGCCGTGTTACCGCCAATACCGATGGCGTGTGGCTGGATCAACGCAGCGATGCACGCTTCCCGGGTGGTGTGTTCTATGCATTGCATGACGACCAAGCGGTGGCGGCATTCGATTGGCGCGATATCGCGCGCACGTTGCGCTTGGAAGACTGCGCGCCATGAAGGCTGCGCGTGCGTCGGTCTATGCGTTGCTGGGGTTGATCGCGACAGTCCGTGGGACCGCCTCTGCGGCCGACCGTGCTGCCGAACCCAACACGCAGGTGCCGCTGGGCTCGACGCATTGCGTTGCCGATGGTTTCCCGGACCGTATTGTTGCTACGCCAGCGCAGGACGCCGCCACCGGGCTGCTACTGGGCGGCTGTACGACGCGTTTGAACTGCAGCGCGACAGCAACGGCAGCAAGCGCTTGATCGAACACGCAGCAGGACGTATTGCGCCGCGCGATTGTCCGCGCACTGCCACGCTCAAGGGGCGTGCAGATCGGTGTTGGGAATGAGTGAGGGCAGGCAACGGCCTGCCCGGCAACGCTGTACTGCTGGCCGGTGTGCCAGCAGTGCGCGAAGCACTTGCGAGCCGCATGCGCACGGTTCTGTGTCTTGCACTGGCATTAATCCTCAAGGCTCGCAACAGACGAGTTGAATATGACAAAACGGCAAGGGGTTTAGTCAGGATTTCGACTGCATTTACACGTTGTTTCAAAACTTCGCATGCGCATAGATTTCTTCTATCAGCGTGCGTTTGATGATCATGTAGTGCGACTTATGTCACGTCGATAGCGCGACTACGGTTGGTGCAGCCAAGCCACCAACCGGGTAGCCAAATCGATGCGGCGCTGCGGCGGCGGCTCTGGTTCCCCCAGTTCCCCGAGTCGCCCGCCATGATCCCCCACCTTATTCACCTGACCGCCCCCACCAAGCAGTTGCTGTGGGAAGAGCGCAGGATTTGCGATCGCCTGCAGCGTCTATTGCCAGGATGGACCTGTTACGTCTGGGACGACGCCGATAACTCAGAACTGATGCGGCGTGCGTTCCCCGAGTTCGCCGAGCGCTACGAGCAGATCCGCTTCGGCGTGATGAAAGCCGACATCGCCCGCTGCGCGTACATGCACGCACATGGCGGCTTCTACTTCGACACCGACTACAAACTGTTACGGCCACTGGATGCGCAAGTGCTCTCGCAACATTGCGTGCTGCCCGTCGAAGAAGGCGCGCCGGGCCATGAAGACTTCAAGATCGGCAATGCTGTATTCGGCTCCGAACCAGGCCATCCGTTCTGGCGCGCGTTTATCGAGCACATCTTTACCGCGCATGCGCCGGAAAGGCTGCAAGATCACCGCGAGATTCCGATGATTTCCGGCCCACGTGGCCTGACGCGTTTTTACAATGCGCACGGTGGGCAGTTCGCCGACATCCTGTTCCCGCCACGCGACGCCTTCCACCCGGATCGCACTTGGTTCGGGCTCGGCCACCGGGGCGGCAAGATCGCAGTGGGCTCGCACCTGTGTTGGGCATCGTGGCGCGGCAAGTCGCCGCGGCGCGCGCTGACCAACTACCTGCGCCGCAAGTTGAACGCTGTGCCGATTTGAATGGCAGCGTGCGGGGCGATACGGCAATCGACCTGGCGCAGAGCTGCCAGGTCGAATCTGAGTGAGGTCATTCGCCTGCCTGCTGCAGGCGATTTATACAAGCGCAAGCTTGCATGTTCAATTAGCTTCGCATTGCGTGTTGCAGGTGTTGCGCGAAGCCAGGAATGCAATGCAGGCAGCGTCGTGGCTGATGGCGCTGCCTTGGCTCAGTTGAACGCAACCAATCTCTTGCGACACCGCCGCTTGCGTCGGTCAAAACGTCAAGCCACACAGCATCTGACTAGCGGCAGATTCACCATCTGCCCCAGGCTGCACACCGATGGCGTATGCGCGCCGGTGTGCCGTCTGGACTAGATCAGGCCGCCTCGGCCTGCACCTGACGCGGGCCTTCCTTGAGCGCACGCGCGATCAAGCCGACCATCAGATCGAGTTCGTCTTCATCCATCGCAAAATGCGGGGTGAAGCGCAGCGAATTCTCGCCGCCGTGAATCACGTTGACGCCGCGATGGCGCAGCCACTCTTCGGTCGAACCAGCGCCATAGCATTTGAAGTGCGGTGCCAGTTCGCAGGAGAACAGCAGGCCGGTGCCTTGCACCTTGGTGATCAAGCCGCCGAGCTCGGCCTGCAGCGCTTCCAGTTTGGCAATCGCCTGCGCGCCGCGGATGCGGATGTTCTCGCGCACCTGCGGCGTGAAAAGCGCCAGCGTGGCGCAGGCCACATCGAGCGCGCGCGGGTTAGTGGTCATGGTGTTGCCGTAGGTGCCCTTGCGATACACCTGCGCGGCATGCTCGTTCACTGCCAGCACCGACAGCGGATACTGCGCGGCATTGAGCGCCTTGGAGTAGGTTTCCAGATCCGGCGGGTCGAGCTGCTCGAAGCCCGGGTAGTCCACCACCGACAGCACGCCATGCGCGCGCAACCCGGCCTGGATGGAATCGACCAGCAGCAGGCTGCCGTGGGTGCGGGTGAGCGCACGCGCGGCGGCATAGAAATCAGCTGGCAGCGCACGCCCCGGGTCGCCTTCGCCCATCACCGGCTCCAGGAATACCGCTTCGATAAACCAGTGATTGCGCGCGGCCTCATCGAAGGCGCGTTGCAACGCGGCCACGTCATACGGCGCGATCGCGATGACGGAGTCCTCGTCGCGATAGCTGGCCAAATACTTGGTGTAGGTCTTGCGGCTGGAATCCGAATACAGACCAGGGCGATCGGTGCGGCCATGGAAGCTGCCCTTGACCACCAGACGCTTGATGGTGGCGCCGGCATGCCGCGCGCCCGGGTCGGTGTGCAGCTTGGCATTGGTATCGACGATACGCGCGGCCAGGCCCACCGCTTCGGAGCCGGAGTTGAGACACATGAAGCGGACGAACGGGCAGCCGCCGCGACTGTGGCCGATCTCGGCGCGCAGGGCGCGATCGAGCCGGCGCTGCGCCAGGCTGGGCGTCATCACGTTGGCCATCACCTGCGGGCGCGCCATGGCGTCGAGCACCGCCGCCGGCGTATGGCCGAAGCCCAGCATGCCGTAGCCGCCGGCGTCGTACAGCAGCGCGCCCTTGAGCGTGACCACCCACGGCCCGCGTGCGGCCAGCGCCACGTACGGCGTCACTGCATCGTCGGCATAGAAGTTGATGAAGCCTTCCTGCACGGCGCTGATCTGGGCGTCTTCATCCAGATCCAGCAGGTCGGCGACATCATCACGCACCAGCGCATATTCGGCCGCCGCCGCTGCGATGGCGTGTTGCAGATCGGGGTGGTTGGGCGCCAGGCGCGCGATGGTCGCGTCGTCCAGGCCTTCGGTCAGGCGGCGGCCGGCATGGGCACGCAGCGGGGCGAGCGGGGCAAGGACGGACATGGCGCATCTCCTTCAATGGTGGCATTCGCCCTCTATTATCGGCAGAAGATCGGCGTTTGGCAGCGTGAATCTGGGCAGGAAGTGCGCTATTTTCGTCGAATCGCCGAAACAAATTCGCAGAAGTGAAGATCACCCCCTCCGATGAACGCCTGTTATCACTGCTGCGCGAGGACGCGCGCGCTTCCACCGCCCAAATCGCACGCCGGCTCGGGCTCTCGCGCACCACGGTGCAGAGCCGCATCGAAAAGCTCGAACGCGACGGCGTGATCAGCGGCTACACCGTCCGCACGCATGACGACTACGAACAGGGCCGCATCCGCGCGCACATCCTGATCACCGTGCTGCCCAAGAAGATGCCCGCCGTGGTCAAGGCGCTGCGCGATATCCCGGAAGTGCGCCTGCTGCACTCGGTCAGCGGCGCCTACGACCTAGTCGCCCTGGGTGTGGTCGGCGGCGTCAACGAGATGGACGTGCTCACCGACGCCATCGGTGCCATCGACGGGGTGGAGCGCACTACCACCTCGATCATTCTGTCGACCAAGTTCGAGCGGTAGGGACGGGAATCGTGAGTCGGAGATCGGGGATCGGGGATCGTAAGAGCCATTATTCGCGAACGAACCAAGCCCTTCTCCCCCCCGGGAGAGGGGGGGTGAGGGTACGGGGGCGAAGCCCATGTGTCATTTCAACCCTATGAGGCGTCGCCCGTACCCTCATCCGGCGCTACGCGCCACCTTCTCCCAATGGGAGAAGGGAGCAGGTCGCAGCTCTTGTGAATAAAGCCCCTTTCCCCCAGGGCGAGAAGGCACGGTTTGTGCGTCACTGCCGCGCGTGCCTTGGAGCACGCGACTCGCAAGCGCGGGCAGGGGGCTTGGACGGGGAGGGTGCGAACGGGTATAGGGCGAACCATCGTCTACCAGTCGACGATTCACGTTTGCTGGCGCGTGGCGACGCGTTTGCCATCGCCGACTGCTGAATCTGCTCGCGTCGCCTCTCGATGGGAGAAGGATGTCCCCAGCATGTCCCGCTAAACTAGCGCCCCCAATCGCTGCACCGCCGAACCTTTGAAGAAGTCCGATTTCAACTATTCGCTACCCGAAGAACTGATCGCCCAGGCGCCACTGGCCGAGCGCGCAGCGAGCCGGCTGCTGGTGGTGCCGCCGTCGCCGCAGGCGCTGGCTGACCGCCAGGTGCGCGATCTGCCCGAGCTGCTGCAGCCGGGCGATCTGTTGATCTTCAACGACACCCGCGTCATCCCGGCGCGGTTGTTCGGGCAGAAGGCCAGTGGCGGGCGGGTGGAAATCCTGATCGAGCGCCTGCTCGGTGAACGCGAGGCGCGGGTGCAGATCGGCGCCAGCAAATCGCCCAAGGCCGGCAGTCTGATCGCGCTGGATGCCGGTGGCCAAGCCGAGGTGCTGGGCCGCGATGGCGAGTTCTATCTGCTGCGTTTCGAGATCCCGACCCCGCTGGAACGCTGGTTGCTGGAAGCCGGCCGCCTGCCGCTGCCGCCCTATATCCGCCGTGAGCCGGGCGTTGAAGATCGCGAGCGCTATCAGACCGTGTTCGCGCGCGAAGTCGGCGCGGTCGCCGCGCCCACCGCCGGGCTGCATTTCGACGAGCCGTTGCTGGCGCAGTTGCGCGAGCGCGGCGTGGAGTTCGGCCACGTCACCTTGCACGTGGGCGCGGGCACCTTCCAGCCGGTGCGCGTGGATAAGCTCGACCAGCACGTGATGCATAAGGAATGGCTCAACGTGGGTGCGGCGCTGGTGGAACAGGTGCGCCGCACCCGCGCCCGCGGCGGCCGCGTGATCGCGGTGGGCACCACGGTGGTGCGCTCGCTGGAAAGCGCCTGGCGCAAGACCGATGCCGCGCCCGAGGGCGAATTGCAGCCATTCGCCGGCGAAACCCAGATCTTCATCCTGCCTGGCTACCGCATCCGCAGCGTCGATGCGATGGTCACCAACTTCCATCTGCCCGAAAGCACCTTGATGATGATGGTCTCCGCCTTCGCCGGCCGCGAGCGCATTTTCGAGGCCTACCACCACGCCATCGCCCAGCGCTATCGCTTCTTTTCGTACGGCGATGCGATGTTGTTGTGGAGCCGGGAATCGGGAGTCGGGAATGGGGAATCGTAAGGCGGTACCCGCCGAACGATCAGCCACCTGCTAACCGCTTTTCCCATTCCCGATTCCCGACTCCCCATTCCCGGCCTCTCAATGTCCCGACTCCAGTTCCAGCTTCAAGCCACCGACGGGCATGCCCGGCGTGGGCGCCTGACCTTTCCGCGCGGCACGGTCGAAACGCCTGCGTTCATGCCGGTGGGCACCTATGGCTCGGTCAAGGGCATCCTGCCCGAGCAGATCCGTGCGCTGGGTGCGGAGATCATCCTGGGCAATACCTTCCATCTGTATCTGCGCCCGGGTCTGGATGTGATCGGCGATCACGGCGGCTTGCACCGGTTTGCACGCTGGGATGGGCCGATCCTCACCGATTCCGGCGGCTTTCAGGTGTTTTCGCTGGCGCATCGCCGCAAGATCACCGAGCAGGGCGTGACCTTTTCTTCGCCGACCGATGGCGCGCGGGTGTTCCTGGGCCCCGAGGAAAGCATGCAGATCCAGAAGGTGCTCGATTCGGACATCGTGATGATCTTCGACGAGTGCACGCCGTACCCGGCCACCGAGGAAGTGGCGCGGCGCTCCATGGAACTGAGCCTGCGCTGGGCGCAGCGCTCGCGGGATGCGCACGACGGGCTGGGCAACGATGCGGCGCTGTTCGGCATCGTGCAGGGTGGGGTGCATCCAGACCTGCGCAGCCGCTCGCTGGACGGCCTGCAAGGCATCGGCTTCGATGGCTATGCGATCGGCGGGCTGGCGGTCGGCGAGCCCGAACATGAGCGCAATGCCATGCTTGAACACCTGCACCCGCGCCTGCCGTCCGAGCGCCCGCGCTACCTGATGGGCGTCGGCCGCCCGGAGGATCTGGTCGAAGGTGTGGCCCGCGGGGTAGACATGTTCGACTGCGTCATGCCCACCCGCAATGCGCGCAACGGCCACTATTTCACCTCGTTCGGCACCGTACGTATCCGCAACGCCAAGTACGAGCGCGACCTGGATACCATCGAGCCGGGCTGCGGCTGCCATGCCTGCAGCAGTGGCTATACGCGCTCCTATCTGCGCCATCTGGATCGCTGCAACGAGATGCTGGCGCCGATGCTGGGCACCCTGCACAACCTCTGGTACTACGAAAAACTGATGGCCGACATGCGTGCGGCGATCGCCTCGGGAACCTTTGTGGAGTTCCGGCGGTCCTTCTATGCGGCACGCGGCGCCACCACGCCGCCGTTGCCTGGGGAAACCAGCTGAGACCGGCCATGCTCGCCCTGGCGCGGACGGCGTGGAACCTGCGTGGCATAATTCCCGGCTGTTCCGCTCCGGCGGTACCTGAATAGCGAGCGGCCTCATGGGCGCGCTGGCACCAAACTAGGATGCATTGAATGAATTTGCTCGATTTCCTGATTCCCGTCGCCCAGGCGCAAGCCACTGGCGCCGCGCCGGCACCTGGCCCGCTCGGTGGTCTGTCCACCTTCGCGCTGCCGGTCATCCTGATTGCGGTCATGTACTTCCTGATGATCCGCCCGCAGATGAAGCGTCAGAAGGAGCACAAGTCGCTGCTGGACAAGCTGGCGCGCGGCGATGAAGTCATCACCTCCGGCGGCGTTGCCGGCGTGATCACCGACATCGGCGACAACTTCATCAGCGTGGAAGTGGCCGACAACGTGCGCATCCGCGTGCAGAAGAGCGCCGTGGGCCATGTGCTGCCGAAGGGCACGCTGAAGTCGGCTAGCTAAGCGTCTTTAAAACGACTGCGCCGCCCAGGCGGGCGCAGTCGACACGCGCAGCCGGATGCTGTCACTGCCGGTTCTGCTGTACCGCCCGTATCCATCTGAAGACCGCTGGCGACGCTGTATCGGCCGTCTGACGTCGTTCTCACTGCTAGGCGCGTCGCCGGGATGGTGTCGCGCAGGACTGTCGCAATGCTCGAATTTCCTCGCTGGAAGTACTTCCTGATCCTGCTGGTGCTGGCGGTCAGTGCGCTGTATGCGCTGCCCAACATCTATCAGAAGGACCCGTCCGTGCAGATCACCGCCAGCCGCGGTGCTCAGCTCGACGACGCGTTGCGCAGTCGCATCGACGCCGACCTCAAGGCTGCCGGCATCACGCCCAAGGCAGTCACCAAGGAAGGCGACAGCCTGATGGTGCGCTTGCCCTCGCTGCAGGCGCAGACCCGCGCCAATGACGTGTTGCGTCAGCAGCTGGGCGAGAACTACACCGTGGCGCTGAACCTGGCTTCCACCGTGCCGGACTGGCTGGCCAAGCTGGGCGGCCGGCCGATGGTGCTGGGTCTGGACCTGGTGGGTGGCGTGCACTTCGCCATGCAGGTCGACCAGAAAGCCGCGCTGGAAAAGCGTCTGGACGGTTTTGCCGAAGACATCCGCACCACCTTGCGCGATGCCCGCATCGCCTATCGCTCGGTGGAGCGTCGCGCGGATAACAGCATCCAGGTCAGCCTGGGCGAGGGCGCCGATGCCGATGCTGCGCGCGTGGCGCTGGCCAAGGCGCAGCCGACCCTGACCTACGACGTCAGCGGCCAGAACATCGCAGTCAAAGTGCCGGAGGCCGAGCTCAAGCAGATCGCCAGCGGTGCGATCGAGCAGAACCTCACCACCTTGCGCAACCGCGTCAATGCCCTAGGCGTGTCCGAGCCGACCATCCAGCGCCAGGGCGAAGATCGCATCGTGGTCGAACTGCCCGGTCTGCAGGACACCGCCGAAGCCAAGCGCCTGATCGGTGCCACCGCCTCGCTGGAATTCCGCGCTGTGGTCGACGGTAACGCCGAAGATGCCGTGCGCAGCGGCAACATCCCGCCGGAGGCCAAGGTCTATCGCCTGCGCGACAGCAATGCTCCGGTACTGTTGAACAAGCGCGCACTGGTGACCGGTGACCAGATGGTCAGCGCCTCGGTCAGCACCGACCAGAACGGCATGCCGGCCGTTGCGGTGACGCTCAACAACGTGGCCGGCCAGCGCATGTTCGACTACACCAGCGCCAACGTCGGCAAGCTGATGTCGGTGGTGTACATCGAGCGCATTCCCACCGTGACCATGGTCGACGGCAAGGAAGTGCGTAGCGTGCGGGTCAAGGAAGAAGCCTTGCCTGCTACACGCATCGCCGGTGTATTCGGCAAGAATTTCCAGACCACCGGTTTGGAAAAGACCGAAGCCGAAAACCTGGCCAAGCTGCTGAAATCCGGCTCGCTGGCCGCGCCGATGGACTTCGTCGAGGAATACGTCATCGGCCCGAGCCTGGGTGCAGAGAACGTGGAACGCGGCGTCACTGCGGTGGTCTACTCGTTCCTGTTTACGCTGGTGTTCTTCACCATCTACTACCGCGTGTTCGGCGCGATCACCTCGGTGGCGCTGCTGTTCAACCTGCTGATCGTGGTGGCGGTGATGTCGCTGTTCGGCGCCACCATGACGCTGCCGGGCTTTGCTGGCCTTGCGCTGTCGGTGGGTCTGTCGGTGGACGCCAATGTGCTGATCAACGAGCGTATTCGTGAAGAGTTGCGCCTTGGCGTACCGGCCAAATCGGCGATTGCGGCTGGTTACGAAAAGGCCGGCGGCACCATCCTCGACGCCAACCTCACCGGCCTGATCGTGGCGGTGGCCTTGTACGCGTTTGGTACCGGCCCGCTGAAGGGCTTCGCGCTGACCATGATGATCGGTATTTTCGCCTCGATGTTCACCGCGATCACCGTGTCGCGTGCGCTGGCGGTGTTGATCTACGGCAGCCGCAAGAAGCTGAAGTCTGTCGCTATTTAATGCGAGTCCCTCGCAAGAGCCCGACACATCCATGTGCGGACTTTTTAGGAAGATCTTTCAATGAAAATTTTTCCGCTTCACCTGATTCCCAACGACACCAAGATCGATTTCATGAGCTGGCGCAAGCCGGTGCTGATCTTGATGCTGGTGCTGGCAGTCGCCTCGGTCGGCATCATCGTCGGCAAGGGTTTCAACTACGCGCTGGAATTTACCGGCGGCACGCTGGTGCAGACCTCGTTCCAGAAGACCGTGGACGTGGACCAGGTGCGCGAAAAGCTGTCCAAGGCCGGCTTCGAAAACGCCCAGGTGCAGAATGCCCGCGGCGGCAATGAAGTGATGATTCGCCTGCAGCCGCATGGCCAGAACAACAATCGCGACGACGCCGCTCGCACCGTTGCCGAAGATGTGCGCAAGGCGGTGACCAGCGATGAGAATCCGGCCACCGTGCAGCCTGGCGAATTCGTCGGCCCGCAGGTCGGGAAGGACCTTGCCTTGAACGGCGTGTATGCCACGGTGTTCATGCTGGTGGGCTTTTTGATCTACATCGCGTTCCGCTTCGAGTGGAAGTTCGCAGTGGTCGCCAGCCTGACCGCGTTGTTCGATTTGCTGGTCACCGTGGCCTTCGTGTCGCTGACCGGCCGCGAGTTCGACCTGACTGTGCTGGCCGGCCTGCTGTCGGTGATGGGCTTTGCGATCAACGACATCATCGTGGTGTTCGACCGTGTACGCGAAAACTTCCGCGCACTGCGCGTGGAGCCGCTGGAAGTGCTCAACCGTTCGATCAACCAGACGCTCTCGCGCACGGTGATCACCGCGGTGATGTTCTTCCTGTCGGCATTGGCGCTGTACATCTACGGCGGCGAGTCGATGGAAGGCCTGGCCGAGACGCACATGATTGGCGCGGTGATCGTGGTGATCTCCTCGGTGATCGTGGCCGTGCCGATGCTGAGCATCGGGCCGTTTGCGGTGACTAAGCAGGATCTGCTGCCCAAGGCCAAGGATGTGGAGGCGCTGGCGCGCCGTCCTTGATCGGTTGGCAACAGGTGTGACGAAAAAACCGCGCATTGCGCGGTTTTTTCGTTGTTCTGTTTGCCCGCAGACACCTGTGCCTGGATCGCCAAGCGGGTGAGGAACGCATGGACCTCCACTTGGCCCATCTGCACCAAATAACGCTTGCCGCTGGCCAGGATGAAGCGCTGTATCCAACTCAGATATGCCTGCTCGGTGCGCAGGCTGTAGTGCCCGTACGCGCAGGCGGTCGCGCGCCTGATCCAGCAGCTTCGGCCCCTACCGTGCTGTTACGCCTCCATCTCCCGGGGTGTAATTCATACGCCTGCTCAACCGTTGGGTAACACCACCCGGATCGACGTCGGGCGTGGCCCTAGCTATCAGGTAAGCGATTGATATTCATTGGGAAGAGCCTATTCCCTGGCATCCGCGGATTGCGGATACTAGGCGCAACACCGCGTTTAGGCGGTCCAATAGAAGTTAGGCCTCGGGGGAGAATTCAATGCTCACCTACGCAAACGGATCACCAATTTAAGTAGGAGACTCGGTGCTGCTGGAGCATGGCCAGACTCCGGGCACCGTTGAGCTTGTCGTTCTGACGCCAGCCGAGATGGAGGCCATCGGCGCTGCGGAACCTGGCGTCATGCTTTCGTCACCCCCATTTGGCCGCGTCTACCTGCAAAAATGGTTCCTGCAGCGCGAGCCTTTGCAGTATGTTCCTCACGGGCCGCCGGCCTAAGGATTCATTCGAGCCGAAGTTGCTTCGCAACTCGGCTTAGTTCCAGCGTTAAGCGGCTTAGCAGAGACAATCACAACTGAGAATTTTTTATGGACAACTATCAGCTTGTTACATCGCCCCTATGCCGCTCCGTCACGACCGATGGCCGCACTGTTCGCCTAGAGATCTACCGCGGGCCCGACACCGACTGGACCCTTGAGACTGTTGATGAGTTCAACAACTCCACCGTCTGGGACGAGCTATTCGCAACGGACCAGGCCGCACTCGACGAGGCGTTGCGCACTATTCGGGATGAGGGCATTGACTCCCTCATTGGTCCGCCCAGCGGCGTCCATTAATGAATCAGTCGCCTAACAATTCGTGTATGGACTCCCATTGCAATAGCACACAGCGTGATCGTTGATCGACGCCCCCCCGCCCTGAGTAGCGGCCGGGTTAGAGTCCGGGGTTGATGATGATATCGGTGTTGGCCAGCTGTTGGGCATACGCAGATGGCGTCATGCCGCCAATTGCCTTCTTGGGTCGTTACTCGTTGTATTCACGTCGCCAGCGTTCGATCTCGGTACGCGCATGCAGCAGGGTTGGAAACCAGTGCTCGTTGAGGCATTCGTCACGCAACCGGCCATTGACCGATTCGACATAGGCGTTCTGATTTGGCTTGCCAGGCTGGATCAGCCCTAACTGCACGCCACGCGCATGCACCCAGGTCACCATCGCCTTGCCGCAAAACTCCTTGCCGTTATCCGTGCGGATCATCAAGCCGAACTGGCTTCGCCAGTCGGCTTAATTCCGGCGTTAGGCAGTGGTTGGGCATTACAGCTTAGGCATCCGCTATCGCGTGCTCTTACGTGTCCAGCGACTGGCTTGTGCGCGACCAGATGGGCCGATAACGCCTCATTACGTGCGATTGCGCACCGGCGCGGCTCATCGAACTCGTCGGCCACATCCGGCAAATGCCCAAGCCAACCGAGTCGACGCAATGCGTTGCACTGCAGTCAAATGCAACGCACCCGCCACTCACTTCAAATAGTGGTGCCCGCCAAGCATGCGCGCAACGCGCGCAGCTTCGCTAAGGGTCACAGATTCCAGTCGATCCGCAGGCCGGCGATCAAGGCGTTCTTCAGATCGTTGGCGCGGGTCGGTTCGTTGAACTGGTCGGGGTTGATCACGTAGTGGAGGTTCGGCGCGATGCGCAGTTGCTTGGTGACCTGTATGCCGTAGCTCAGCTCCATCATGATCTGGTTGTCGGCGGGGGTGCCGGTGCCGCCGGCGGAGGCGCGCGCCAGGCGCAGGTTTTCGATCGCTTCGTCGCTGTATTTCTGCTGGGTGATGACGAAGGCGATGTTGTCCTGCGGGCGGCTGGCGAAGGTGCCTTTCTGCACCAGGCCGAGCTGGATGAAATGGTCTTCGATGGCCTGGCCGCTGGTGCTTTGCAGGATCGAGCCGAACACCGTCAGGCCGCGGGTGCCGGAGGGGTCGGGATTGGTCACCTGCTGCTCGAAGCGCGCGAACAGGCCCGAGCGGCCTTGCTTGTTTTCATACGACAGGCCGCTCAGCACGGCCGGGTTGCCGTTGCGGTCGCGCAGCGGGTCGGTGTAGTCGGAGTTGTCCTGCCAGCCGCCCAGTTCGTACATGGCCGCCATGCTGCCGTCGCCGCCCTTGTTCTTGTAGCCAACGGCATAGGGCACCACCACGCCGGTGGTGTCGTTGGTGCTCCAGTTCAAGCCGTGCTGGCCGTCTTGGGCCTGCACCGGGTTTACTTCATAGGCACCGACGTGGACGTAGACCTTTGGCATGACCCACGCGGTGGCGTCTGCGGCCCAACTGGAGACCGGCCAATAGGTGAAGTTACTGGTGCGGAACACGAAGGTGGGGTTGCCGCAGGCCGAGTTGCCCTGGAAGTACTGGCACAGGTCCGAGCCAAGGAAGTGGGTGTTGGCCACGCTGCGGCCGGCTTCCAGCTCCAGGCGGTCGTTGAAGAGCTTCTGCAGCAGGGTGAAGTTGGCAAGGCGCGTGCCCTGGCCGCCGTAGATTTCCTGCACCGAGGTGCTGTTGCCGAGGCTGCTGTTGGCCAGGTTGGTGCCGTGGCGGTTGATGACGTACAGCTTCACCGTGGCGCCGTTCCAGCCGAACAGGCGGTCCATGTCGACGTCGGTGCCGACCATCAACTGGCCGGCGTAGGCGTTGCCGCTCTTGCGGCCGCCGTCGATCATCGAAGCTGCTTCGCCGGTGTAGCCCAGCTTGAGCTTGAAGGCGTCGGTGGCGTCTTGCGCGTAGGCGAGCGGGGTGAGTGCCAAGGTCAGCGACAGGCACAGCAGACGGGGGCGGGCACGGCGGGGGGCGAGGGCGGTCATGGCAGGACTCCGGGCAAAAAGGGCGTGGCCTTGGTGGCGAACGCGACAACAGGTGGGTGGACAAGCCGCTGGCGGCGCACCAGGGTGCGCAGCGCAGCGGTGGAAGCAGGTCAGGGGACGCGCGGTAGAGCGCAGGCGCGTTGGGTTCGACGGCAGCTCCGTGCCGCCGTTGCTGGATCAGGCGACGACGTCGGCAACGGGCTTCTTGAGCAGGCGCAGCGCGATCGCCGTGACCACCACGCCGACCACCAGGGCCAGCACGTAATTGAGCAGGTGGGTGACGGCGTTGGGGATCAGCAGCACGAAGATGCCGCCATGCGGCGCCTTCAATTCGGCACCGGCGGTCATCGAGATGGCGCCGGCCACGGCCGAGCCGATCACCAGTGCCGGGATGGTGCGCAACGGGTCGCGTGCGGCATAGGGGATGGCGCCTTCGGTGACGAAGGCCAGCCCAAGCACGCCGGCGGCAGTGGCCGAGCCGCGTTCTTCGGCGGTAAAGCGGTTGCGGAACACCCAGGTCGCCAGCGCAATGCCCAGCGGCGGGGTCATGCCGGCCACCATGGCAGCGGCCATCGGGGTATAGACCTGGCTGGCGATCAAGCCGGTGGAAAACGCATAGGCCGCCTTGTTGACCGGCCCGCCCATATCGAAGGCCATCATGCCGCCGAGTAGCAGGCCCAGCAGCAACGCGCTGCTGCCCTGCATGCCGCGCAACCAGGCGGTGAGCCAGGCCAGCAGGTCGGCCACCGGTTGGCCGAACACGTACATCATCGCCAACCCAACCACCAGGGTGCCCAGCACCGGCAGGATCAGCACCGGCTTGAGGCCTTCCAGGTTACGCGGCAGCTTGATGTAGCGGTTGAGCGCAGCCACGCCGTAGCCGGCGATGAAGCCGGCAATGATCCCACCGAGGAAGCCGGCGTTGAGATTGGCCGCGACCAGGCCGCCGATCATGCCGGGCGCGATGCCGGGGCGGTCGGCGATGGAGTAGGCGATGTAGCCGGCCAGGGCGGGCACCATCAGGGTGAAGCCGGCCTTGGCGCCGATCTGGAACAGCGACCAAGCCAACGTGCCTTGATGCGCATCGTCGCCGGCATAGATGCCGCCCAGCGCAAATGCCAGCGCAATCAGCAGGCCGCCGGCAGTGACGAACGGCAGCATGAAAGAGACGCCGGTCATTAGATGCTTGTAGGCGCCGGTGCGTCCGTTGCCCTTGCTCGCGGTGGCGCTGGCAGTCGTGCCGCTGGCAGGCGCAGCGCCGCCATGCACGCTGGCGTCGGCCAGGGCCTTGTTGATCAGCGCCGGGCCATCGTTGATCGCCGGCTTGGTGCCGCTCTTGAACACGCGCTTGCCGCCGAAACGGGCCAGATCTACTTCGCGGTCGGCGGCAATGATGACGACGTCTGCTGCGCGGATTTCATCGTCGGTGAGTGCGTCCTGCGCACCCACCGAGCCCTGGGTTTCCACCCGCATCTGGTAGCCGAGTTTCTTGGCGGCCTGCTGCAGGCCTTCGGCAGCCATGAAGGTGTGCGCGATGCCGGTGGGGCAGGAGGTGATGGCGACGATGCGCTTGCTGCCTGTACCTGCACCGCCTGCGCCGGTCGATGCGCTTGCGGCAGCGGGTGCAGCAAGCTGGCTCAGCGCAGCGGCTGGGTTGTCCAGCACCGCGCCCAGGCTCAGGCGTACCAGCTGCGCATCGCCAAAGCGGGCGCTGTCGGCATCGGCGTCGCCTACCACCAAGACCTGTGCGACACCGCTGACGAGTTCGCTCGGCAGCGCGCCGAGCACGCCTTGGTCGCTGCGGATTTCGATCGTCACGCTGCGCCCGGCGGCGGTGGCCGCGCGGCGCAGCGCCTCAGCCGCCAGGACGGCTTCGGTACTGCGTTCGCCAGCGGCGATGACCACGATGGAAGAGGACATGGCAAAACTCCTGCTGTGTTGCGGTCGCCGGTGTCACCGGCGGGGGAATTTTTTTAACGTGATGCGTGGCGGTGAAGCGCGCGAGTTGTGCCGCTGCATGCGACTGCCACAACCCACGAACCTCTGGGTGCCGGCATCGGTCGCTGCAGATGGCGGCTCATGACAGCGCTTCGATCACGACGTCGGTTGCGGCGCGGCGCACGCCCTCGGGCGTAATCCGACGCGCGTCGCCGCTTTCCAGCCGGCACATCGAAAACGCCGTGCCCAGTCGTGCGCATTGCTCCAGCGTGATGGCGTCGTCCAGCAGCGCAGCGGCCAAACCGGCCACCATCGCATCGCCTGCGCCCACACTGCTGCCGTGCGCCAAGCGTGGCGGGCGGGCGATCAAGCGCTGGTCGCGCTGCACGAACAGAGCGCCGTCGGTGCCCATCGAAATGACCACCAGTTGGACGCCGCGTGCGATCAGTTCCTGCGCGGCGGCGCTGAGGGCGGTGTGGTCGTTCAACGGGCGACCGGTCCAGGCTTCGAGCTCGTAGCGATTCGGTTTGACTGCGTAAGGCAGCGCCTCGCACGCGGCATTCAGCGCCGTCACCAAGGGCATGCCGCTGGTGTCGAGCAACACGCGCGCCCCGGCGTCACTGGCCTGGGCCTGCAACTGCGCCCAGCTGTCGTCCGGCAGCCCGGCCGGTAGGCTGCCGGACAGCACCACCAGCAGGCCGGGGCACAGCAGCGGGGCGAGATGATCGGCGACGCCCCGCAGGTGCGGCTGGCCTAAGCGCAGGCCGGGCAGGTTGATGTCGGTGGTGTCGTTGCTGCGTGCGTCGACCAGCTTGAGATTGGTGCGGGTTTCGCCGGCCACGCGCTGGCAGTGATCGGTGATGCCGCGTTCGCGAAACAAGGCTTCGAACACGCCGGCATTGCCGCCCCCGAGCACACCGAGCGCTGCGACCTGGCTGCCCCAGTCGGCCAGGCAGGCGGCCACATTGATGCCTTTGCCACCGGCATCGTTGCGCACGCTGTTGGCGCGGTGCACGGCGCCCGGCTGCAGGTGGTCCAGCCGGATGGTCTGGTCGATCGCCGGATTCAGCGTAACGGTGATGGCCTGCAGGCTCATGCCGCGTCCTCGCGCTTGGCGTCCAATGCGCGCACCTGTTCGGCGGTTTCGCAGCTCAACGCCTGCTCGGCCAGCTGCTGCAAGGTGCTCAGCGCAGTGCCGCGCAGGCGTGCCTTCACCGCCGGGATGTCATTGGGTGTCATCGACAATTCCTGTACGCCCAGGCCGGCTAGCAGACTGGCGCCGAACGCATCGCCGGCAAGCCCGCCGCACACGCCGACCCAGCGGTCATGCTTGTGCGCGCCTTCAATCGTGCTGCGGATCATGCGCAGCACGGCCGGATGCAGGCTGTCGGCTTCGGCGGCCAGTTCCGGGTTCTGGCGGTCGATCGCCAGCACGTATTGGGTGAGGTCGTTGGTGCCGATCGAGAAAAAGTCGGCGTGGCGCGCCAGCACGTCGGCCTGCGCGGCGGCGGCCGGCACTTCGATCATGATGCCGATCGGCACTTCCGGTGCGTCGAGGTCGGCGCGGATGCGTGCGCAGATCTCGCGCAGCGCGATCAGCTCCGGCACCGAGGTGATCATCGGGAACATGATCGACAGCCGCGCACCGTCTTTGGCGGCGCGATACAGCGCACGCAGTTGTGGCGCCAGCAAATCCGGACGACGCAGCAACAAACGCGCGCCGCGTACGCCCAGGAACGGGTTTTCTTCGTGCGGCAATTCCAGATGCGCCACTTGCTTGTCGCCACCGATATCGAGCGCACGCACGATCAGCGGGCGGCCATCCAACGCCTGCGCCATCGCCAGATAGGTGGCGTGCTGTTCGTCCTCGCTGGGGGTGCGGCCGCTTTCCAGGAACAGGAATTCGGTGCGCATCAGGCCGACGCCTTCGGCACCCTGGGTCAGCGCCATCGCGACCTGGTCGGGCAGATTGACGTTGGCGCCGATGTCGATGTGGTGGCCGTCGGTGGTTTCGGCCGGCAACGCGCGCTGGGCGGCTTCGCGCTCGCGGATGGCCTGCTGCTCGGCGATATGCGTGCGTGCGGCGTCCAGATCCAGCGCGGACGGATTGATGTACAGGCGCCCGCTGCTGCCGTCGATGATGGCGGTGACGCCGTCTTCGATATCCAGCAACTGGCCGCCGGCCGCAACCAGCGCCGGCATGCCGAGCGTGCGCGAGAGGATGGCGGTGTGCGAGGTCGGCCCGCCTTGTGCAGTGGCCAGGCCGAGCACGCGCGCGGTGTCCAGATTGGCGGTGTCCGACGGCGACAGGTCGCTGGCAAGCAGGATGCATGGCTGCTCGGGCAGGTCGGTAAGACCGGCGCCGGCGGCGGCCGGGTCGAGCTGGGTCAGCACGCGGCGGCCGACATCGCGCAAGTCGGCAGCGCGACCGGCCAGCACCGGGTTGCCCAGCGCGGCGAGGCCGGAGGCCATCTGTTCCACCGCCTGATGCCAGGACCACGCCACGCCGTGGCCTTCGACCATCAGCTGACAGGTGCGGGTTATCAGGTCGGTGTCGTTGAGCAGTTCGGCCTGGGCCTTGAAGATGGCCGCGTCCGAGGCGCCGAGACGGCGCTGGGTGTCGTCCTGGATCGCCGCCAGCTGCTGGCGGGTGCGGGTCAGTGCGTCGTGCAACTGCGCGCCACCATCGCCCAGGCCGACCGGTTGGTCGGCCACCTCGGTCTGCGCTGCACGCAGGCGGTGCACGATGCCGATCGCCACGCCCGGGCTGGCGCCGATGCCGACGATGGCCGGCTGTGCCTGCGGCGGGGTCCAGCCGGTCACCGGGGCGGCGCGACGTTGCGCGGCACGCTCGGCATCGGCCTTTTCCTGCGCGGTGAGGCTGTCCATCACCGCGCGCAGGCGCTTGAGCAGGGCGGCGGCGTCGCTGCCTTCGGCCGACACGGTGATGCTGTCGCCGGCACGCAGGCCAAGCTGTAGCAGGCCAACCAGGCTTTTGGCATCGGCGGCCTGGTCGCCGGCACGCACCTGCGCACGGGCCGAGAAGCCACGTGCGGTCTCGGCCCAGCGCGTGGCAGGGCGGGCGTGCAGGCCGCTGGGATAAGCAATGGTCCACTCGAACGTTTCGGCCAGGTCGGTGGCTGGCGCGGTGCTGGTGTCGGGCGCACGGTCCCCGGTGAGTGCGGCGACGATGACGCCGGGGTCATCGGTGCTGAACAGCGCTTCGAGCTGTGCCGGATCCTGGATCAACCGGGTCAGCCGGCGCAGTAAGGTGATGTGGGTATCGGACTGCGCGGCGATGCCGACCACCAGCCGGGTGATCTGGCCAGGATTCCATTCCACGCCCTCGGGCAGCTGCAGCACCGCGATACCGTCGCGGCGCACCAGGTGACGGTCTTCGCCGACGCCGTGCGGGATCGCCAGGCCGTGGCCCAGAAAGGTGTTCGCCAGGCCTTCGCGGCGCCGCATGCTGGCGTCGTAGCCCGGCGCGACGCAGCCGGCCGCGACCAGCAGCTGGGCGGCCTGAGCGATGGCGTCGTCCTTGTCGCGGGCAGACGCGCGCAGGCGCACAAGGTCGGGGGTGACGGGGGCAAGCGACGGAGAGGGCAAGACGGGCTCCGGATGAGGTCGGGCTGGGAAGTATAGTGGGAACGTTCCCACCTTCGACGTCAATGTGCACTGCACAAAACCGGTGTAGTGCTTTCGGGTTAGCATCAAAGCCCACACGGCGCCTGGGTCTAAGGTGCGCAAATGGAGCGGGAACGGTCCCAGTGAGTATCAGCATCAATGACGTGGCCCGTGTGGCCGGAGTGTCCAAATCCACGGTCTCGCGCGCGCTGGGCACCGGCCCGGTGAGCGAGGAAGTGCGTGCCAAGGTGGAAGCGGCGGTGCGCCAGACCGGCTATCGGCCCAATCTGATGGCGCGGCGGCTGCGCTCGCAGCAGTCCGGCATCCTGGGGGTGATTGTGGCCGACATCCGCAACCCGTACTTCACCGCGCTGATCCGTGCAGTGGAAGAGGTCGCCTACCGTGCCGGTATGCGCGTCACTTTGTGCAATACCGACGAAGATCCCGAGCGCGAGGCGTTATATCTGGAACTGATGAAGGAAGAACGCATCACCGGGCTGATCTTTGCGCCCACCCGCGTGACCGTAGGGCGCATGCATGAACTGGCGCTGGATTACCCCACCGTGCTGGTGGACCGCGCCGGCCCCGGCAGCCGCTACGACAGCGTGGTACTCGACAACGGCGCGGCCATGGCCGAGCTGGTGGCGCACTTGCAGGCGCAGGGATATCGGCGCATCGGTGGGCTGTTCGGCAGCACCAGTACCACGGCCGCAGAGCGTCGCGACGGTTACCTGGCCGCGATGCGTGCGCAGGGCCTGGAGCCGGATTACCGCGAAGTGGCGCCCACCGCAGAGGCGGCGATTGCCGAATTGGGTCAATGGCTCGCCAACGACGACCGGCCCGAGGCCATCGTCACCAGCAACAGCCTGCTGCTGATGGGCGCGCTGAAGGCCGCGCGCACCGCCGGTCTGCGCCTGCCGCAGGATCTGGCCCTGGCCGGGTTCGATAACGAACGCTGGACCGACCTGGTCGAGCCGGGCATCACCGTGGTCGAGCAGCCGGTCGAAGACATGGGCCGCGCGGCGATGTCGCTATTGCTCGAACGGATGAGCAATCCGCAATTGCCGATCCGCCGCATGGTTATGACCGGGCGCTGCGTGGTGCGTGGTTCCACTGGTCCACACGCGCACAGCACCTGACTGCTCCGAAGTAACGCCCAGGATCTGTCATCAATTGAGTGGAAGGCGATCCAGTAGATCGCGCCGAGGAATTTGCAGGCGGTCTTGTCGTATCGAGTCGCAATGGCGCGATACGGCTTGAGTTTGGCGGCTGCCGCCGATCCTGCAGGAAAATATCTCCCGCATATTGTTCTGGAAGTGAATGGTCGCACCATCAATATGTAGATGCACGATTTTATAGCGATTGCCGTATTGCAAGAGCCAGGAACAAATATGGCAACTCATGAAATGACCTGATCTTCGCCTACACCAGAACCTGCTGATGGCGTAGTCGCCAAGGAGCGTGCAATGGATAATGAGCGTAACGATACGAGGACATGGGCCGACGGTGTGGAAACCTTTCCGGCGACTGCACAGGATCTGGCTGTATATCAACAAAGCCGCCATGCGCTGGCGCAGTTCCAGGCACCGCAGTTGGTCAGTCAGAACAATCCGCACACCCGTTTGTTCGTCGCCTGCTTCGATGGCACCGGCAATGACAAGTACAAAGATCCTGAGCACATCACCAATATCGGCGTGTTGAGCGATCAGGTTTACGCTGCTAATAAAGCAAATGTTCGCAACATCGGCGGCTATTACATGCCCGGCGTAGGCACCTAGGACGATGCCTTCGCCCGCAACCTCGACGGTGGCCTGGGCTATAGCGATGGGCCACGGATGGAAGCGAGGGCGCGCTGCCACGTATCGCTTGGCAGGTCACAGGACAACAAGGGCAATTGCGTGCGCTGAGCATATTCCGGGAAGCAGGCTGTAGTAGGCTAGTATTCCCTTCCAACAGGTGGCCCCATGGCTGTGCGACTTCCTTGCATCCCGCAGCACCGCGCAGCTCTTCCTCTGCTTGTGTGCGCCATCTTCGCCCTCCCTCTGAGTGGATGTTCGCGCATGAATACACCGACCAACGATCCATCCGGTATTCACCTGATCGGCAATATCCCCGTCGATGCCCATAACACCGTGCACATCGATACCAGCAAGCCGATTCCGTTTAGCAACCATGCGTTCGGGGCGATGTGTTACGACACCTATGGGTGCAAGGTGCTGTATGACGGCAGGTATGCAGCCAACTTCCCCGAAGATGAGAAGCGAATTTCGTCGGCATCGCTGGGTGATGTCTACCCTGGCAATCTCAAGGCCAATACGATCGGCATCCGCAACTTCCCGAACTTTCCGCCCCCCGCTGAGGTGACGTGGCGTTCCAAGGATGGCCAGCCGCACCATGCGATGGTCGACCTCGATACCATCTTCAAGGACAAGGTGGTGCTGCACAATGTGCCGCAGGACCAACTTCCGCCGATCCTGCATGCCGATATCTCTCCAGATATCATCCTGGAAGTGAACAACCGCACCATCAATGTGTATATGAAAGCAATGGTGGATACCACGGTATTGCAAAAGCCGGGTAACAAATATAGCGATTTCCGCAACGACCTGATCCTCGCCTACACCAAGACCTACTGATGGCGTCATCGCCAGGGAGCATGCAATGGGTAACGAGCGTAACGACGAGAAGAAATGGGCCGATGGTGTGGAAACCTACCCGGCCACTGCACAGGATTTGGCTGAGTATCAACTAAGCCGCCATGCGCTGGCGCAGTTCCAAGCGCCCTTGCTGGTCAGCCAAAACAACCCGCACACCCGTTTGTTTGTTGCCAGCTTCGATGGTACCGGCAATGACAAGTACAAGGACCCTGAGCACATCACCAATATCGGCACTCTGGATGATCAGGTGCAGACGGCAGTAAGTAACGGCGTTAAAAATATCGGCGGCTACTATGTCCCCGGCGTAGGCACCCAGGACGATGGCTTTACCCGCAACCTCGATGGCGGCCTGGGCTATAGCTATGGACCACGGATGGAAGAGATGTACTTGAAATTCATCGATCAGGCCAAAAAATGGCGTGAAGAAGACCCGCAAGCCGAAATCAGCATTGTGTCCACCGGCTTCAGCCGCGGCGCGGTCACCGCGGCCATGTTCACCCGCATGGTGCATGAGCGTGGCATCCAGGACCGCAAAGACATGAAAATCGATCAAGGACCCAACCGCGAAATCCTCAAACTTACCCCCACCCATCCGCCGCTGGTACCGCCCGGGCGGACCGCGCAGGCGGTGGGCTTGCTGGACCCGGTGGCCACCGGCGACATGAACCTGCGCGACACGCGCCTGCCGCCGTCGGTGGTGTCGGGCCTGCAACTCACCGCCCGCGACGAG
Source organism: Xanthomonas vasicola (assembly GCF_000772705.2). Taxonomy (GTDB): domain Bacteria; phylum Pseudomonadota; class Gammaproteobacteria; order Xanthomonadales; family Xanthomonadaceae; genus Xanthomonas; species Xanthomonas vasicola. The sequence goes on along the minus strand of NZ_JSBW02000005.1, from coordinate 13 downwards.
CGCCGCGATCTGT
>NZ_JSBW02000004.1 GCF_000772705.2 Xanthomonas vasicola | reverse complement strand
CTGGCTGCTGCGCTGGATCGCGTTTTTGCGTGCCTGGATGCGGGCGATGGAATGGCCATCCTTTAGCCACGTGCCGCTGTCACAGACGGCACGGGGCGCTTGAAGGGGATTTTTCAGGGACAACTCAATACCAGCTTGCAGTTCATCGATCTTGCGTTCCTGACATTGCTGCTCAGGAGATCGTGAACAGATTCTTAGTGATTGACGATATCGCCATGCATGGCCGCCAGCCGTGCGAGCAGGCGATTTTGCGTGCGGCGCGGAATTTTGCGCTGATCCATCGCCCAGTTCAGATCTTCGACCAAGGCATTGAAGTCGCCTTCGCGAATGGCAAGGTGTGCGTGCGCCTGCTGCATCGACTTGGCGGTGTCCGGGCATGGGCCGTCGGCGACATGACAGAACTTCTGCACCAGGCGCTCGTTGAGCATGACGATATTGACGCGTGCGAACTTATCGACGATGCGTTGGTCGTCGGCGATGCGCGAGAGCATGCTTTCCACCAGCGCTTCGATGCCGGCTTGTCCGCCGAGTTCGTCATACAGCGTCTGGCGCGGTTGCGTGCTGGCGCAGGCGCTCGTCAGGCCGAGCATGCACAGCAAGGACCAGCGCAACCATCGGTTCATCAGAACGCCACCTGCAAAGAAAGATAAGGACCGCGCTGATCGGCAAGCGTGGCGATGTCGCCAAGATCGGCGAATGCAGCGGTCAACGAGACATGCTTGCTGGGGAACCAGGCGAGGAATGCATCCGCCCACGCTTGCTCGCGCGCGAAGCCGAGGTTATTTGGTTTGTCGCGATATTCCACGCCCACCGCCCACGACGGCGACAGCACCACCGCAGCACTGGCCTCGGGTACCAGACGATAGCTGTTGCGACGATCGCCACCGAAGCCGAGCAAGCCGGTCTGGTTGGCGCGGGTGGCGCGCAAGGTGCCGTTGAGCAGCAACTGATACCCACCGGCGCCCTGCAGCAACAAGCGGCTGGCACTGATGTAGACATCGGTGCCGTGGTCGTCGCGCGCACCGATCGCCAGCGGCAACGTGCCATTGCGCAAGCGCTTGTACTGCACGCCCAGGCTGACCTGCGGCGCATGCCCGTACACAAGATCGCCGGCCAGACGTAACTTGGCACCAAACACGTCCTGGCCGAGCGCATTCCACGGCAAGCCAAGCCGGTCCTGCAAGGTGCCCAGATCCAAACGCTGGCGGGCGACTGACAGCTCCAGCCGATTGCCGACCGTGAGCGCGGCGCCCTGCACATCGAGGCGGTAATCGCCGCTATCTACATGCGTGGCAAACGAGATAGTGCCGAGTTCGTCGCGCGTGCCGTACCCAGACAACGTAGCCCACGGCACGATGCCGCCACCGCTACTGCCTTCGATCGTGGACGCACCGCCGGTGGCGAGCAGGCGTCCGTCGCCGGCCATTGCGTGCAGTGGTGCGAATGCACCAGCAACAGATGCAGCGATCACTACAACACGCAGACGCACGCTCATCGCTGTGCACCTGCGTGCGCGGCCGAGGTCATGCCGAGTTGGCGCATACACCAGGCTACCATCGGCGCTTCCTCCAGCGGTGGCGAATACAGATAGCCCTGCACCATGTCACAGCCATAGCCGCGCAACAGTGCCAACGCGGTGGCGTTCTCGACGCCTTCGGCGATGACGCTCAGGCCCAGGTTATGCCCCAGATCGATCGTGCTGCGGACAATGAAGGCATCGTCGGTGCCTTCGGCCAACTGCATGACGAAACTCTTGTCGATCTTCAATTCGTTCACCGGCATGCGCTTGAGTTGAGCCAACGAGGAATACCCGGTACCGAAGTCGTCGATGGACAGTCGCACTCCCACGCTGCGCAATTGATGCAGCATGTGCAGCGCGAATTCGACATCGCGCATCAAGGCGCTTTCGGTCAATTCCAGCGTGAACGACTGCGCCGGTACGGCATGATGCTCCAGGCGGCCGCGCACGAAGTCGGGCAAGCCGGGGTCGGACAGATCGAGCGCGGACAAGTTGATCGCCATGCCCAACTCCAACCCTTGCTCGCGCCACTGCGCCTGACAGCGTAGCGCTTGGTCTAGCACGAAGCGGGTGAGCGAATGGATGACGCCGGAGTGCTCGGCGAGCGGGACGAATTCGTCCGGGCCGATCGGGCCGAGCACCGGGTGATGCCAGCGCACCAGCACTTCGACTTGCTCGACCCGATCGCTGCGCAGACAGATCTTGGGCTGGAAGCGCAAGGTGAGTTCGTTGCCGCCGATGGCCTGACGCAGATCGCCGGTGAGGCGCAAACGCCGCAGATGCTGTTCGTCCTGGCCCAGACGATAGACGCTGGCACCGATGGCGCTTGTGGTGCCGACTTGGCGCCGCGCGATATCGGCGCGGCGCAATAAGGTATCCGGGTCGGCGCCATGGTCGGGAATCAGGGCGATGCCGATGCTGGCTTCAAGCTGGATCCGCGCCTGCGGCAAGACCAGCGGGCGGCGCAGCTGCAGCAGCAAGAACTGCGCATTCTGCTGCACGCTGGCGGCATCGGCTTGCGCCACCACCACCATGAATTCATCGCTGCCCAACCGGCCGACTAAATTGGGCTCCTGCACGACCTCCACCAGCCGGCGTCCGGCTTCCACCAGCACCTGGTCGGCGAAGTCGTGGCCGAGGCTGTCGTTGAGTTCCTTGAAGCGCTCCAGATCCAGGATCAGCACCGCGGCGGTGCCACCGGATGCCACGGTCTGCTCCACAACTTCCTTCAACCGCTCCAGCAACCAGATCCGGTTGGGTAAGCCGGTCAAGGCGTCGTGCCGGGCCTGATGCAGGATGCGCTGCTCGCGGCTGGCGATCTGATGCTGCATGCGTCCGAAACTGTCGGCCAGCTCGGCAAGTTCGCGGCCGGGCGGGACCTGCACCGCAGTCTGGTAATCGCCGCGCTGGATGCGTCGCGCAGCCTGTACCAGTTGCGCAACCGGCTTGCTCACGCCACGCGCGAGAAAAATCGCCACAACCAGTGCAGCGACGGTCGCCAGCCCCGCCAGCAGCAGGATGCGCAGCTTGAGAACGCGATACGGCGCGACAGCGCGATCCAGCGATGCCTGCAACGCGACCCGCACGTGGCTGTCGCCCTGGATCGATTGCAGTCTGACCAGATAGCGCGACTCGCCCAGCGTCAACGGGATCGATGCAGCCCGCACCTTCTCAGCCTCGGGCAATTGTTGCGCAAATTCGACGCGTGCCGGCGGCTCAAGGGTGGAGGCCAACACACGCACTGGCGGGCCATCGGTGAAGAAGGTGGCATCCAGCCCGGTGGTGCTGCGGAAATCCTGCGCCAGGCCATCGCCAGATTCGTTGCCGATCGCAATCCAGCCGACGCGGTTTGGCGCCAGCACCTGCACCACCGCCAGCCGCACGATGTGCTGATCCAGCGCCACCACGCCCACTGCGCGTCCATCGTGCTGCGCCCGTTGCAGCAATGCCTGCACCGCACGCACTTGTTCGGCCTGCGGCAGATCGGCCAGGCCGGTCAAGAATTCGCCATCTGGTGACAGCAGCAGCGCAGTCTCTGACGACATACGTGCGGCATGGTTGCGCAGGGCCGACTGCATCGTCGGAACATCGCCACTTGCTACGGCGGCGCGAAACCCGAAGTCGTCGGCCAGCACCGATGCCGACTGCAGCAACTGCTCGTCGCGACGCACGTTGATGCGTTGCCAGACGCGCTCGCCGATTTCCAGCTCTTCGCCGAGCTGCGCCTTGACGCTACGTTCGGTCGCCAGCTGCACGGCAAGAAACGTCAATGCCTGCGTGGCAAGCAAGACCAGCACCAGCAAGGCCGCGATGCGGGTATGCAGGCGCATCGCTCTCATGGACGCGGCTTCTTGGGGTCGGCGTTACGGAACTTGTCTTGCAGCGCGCGTACCCGCGCATCCGGCGGCGCAACGACAGGAGCAGTGCCGGTAGTCTGCAAGGTGACGCGGCGCTGCACTGCATCGCGTGCGATCACCAATGGCTCGCTACTTGCTGCCCCCTTGATACGCGGATGCCAGACGCGCAGCGTGTAAGTGCCCGCAGGCGCCTCCAGTTGGGCGCGGCCATCGCTGCCGGTCTTGCCGAAGTACGGCGTTTCCAACACCACGATGTACCCCACCATCCAGTCGTGAATATTGCAGCCGATGGTGACCAGGCCGGCCTGATCGAAACGCACTGGCGTCGCCGTGGTGCCTTGGAAGAGCGGCAGTTCGAAACGCTTGGCCGGCGAGAACGAATAAACCTGATGGCGAATCTGGTCGTTGTTCGGAAAGCGCACCAGCGTCCCTGCGCGCACTGCCAGCACGGCAGGCACGAACTGCGAGTTGACCTGGTCCATTTCCGCGGTCTTGGTCGCGCTCGGCGCAGCAGGCCGCGCCGGCTCCAGGCTCACCACCGCATCGACCAGCACGCCGCCGGCATCGGCGACGGTCACATTGACCGACGTCGCCGCGGCCGCCCCTGGTGCGGCATAGGCCGCCAGCACGCACACTGCACCTACCCGTTTGAACCATCGCATGCAAAAGCGCCCCACCCTGTGCAATCGGCAGCGGGCGCCAGGCGAGTCCGACGTCGCGCTAGCGATCAGACTGGGTTATCGGCCTGAGTGAACGCAAGCTTTAACCAGACGCGAGCGGAATTTTCTGAACAGAAGTGTGGCAATGGTCACCGCTAGTGTTGCGAGCGCGGCTATTCGCTGCGCACAAAGCGTCGCGATGCGCGCCGGATTACTTCAGCTTGATCTCGCGCAGGCGCTCTTCCAGGAAGCCATGCGCCGTGATCGGCTCCGGGTAACGGCTGGGGTTGTCGGCGCTGATGCACGAGGACAGCACGTCGATGAGGAAATCCGGATTGGGGTGCAGGAAGAACGGCACCGAATAGCGCGGCTGGCGCGCCTGCTCGCCCGGCGGATTAACCACGCGGTGAATGGTGGAGGGATATACGTGGTTGGTCAGGCGCTGCAGCATGTCGCCGATATTGACCACGATGGTGTCGGCGTCGGCAGTGAATGGCACCCACTCGCCATCGTTGGAACGCACTTCCAGCCCAGCGGCGCTGGCGCCAACCAGCAAGGTGATGAAGTTTATGTCGCCATGCGCACCAGCACGCACGTTGGGGATGTCGTCGCTGGTGATCGGCGGGTAATGGATCGGCCGCAGGATCGAATTGCCGTTGTTGGTCTTGTCGACGAAGTAGTCCTGCGGCAAGCCGATATGCAGCGCCAGCGCCGACAGCACGCGCGAACCGAGTTGATCAAGCTGCTGGTACAGCTGGTAGCCGCGCTCGCGGAAACCCGGCACTTCGCTAGGCCACAGATTCGGCGCCATCACCGCGCGGTACGGCGAATCGTCTGGAATCTCGCGACCGATGTGCCAGAACTCCTTCAGGTCGAAGTGTTTGGAATCCTTGGCGGTTTCCACACCGAACGCGGTATAGCCGCGCGCGCCGCCGCTGCCTTCCACGTGATAGCGGCGCTTGGTCGCTTCCGGCAGCGCGAAGAACGCTTTGAACACCTCGTAGGCGGCATCGATGTCGGCCTGGGCGATGCCGTGATTGCGGATGCCGGCAAAGCCCCACTGACGATAGGCCGCTCCGAGCTCGGCGACGAAGGCGTCGCGGTCGGTGTCGAAACGGGTGATGTCCAGCGTGGGGATGCGCGCACTCATACGGATGTCTGCAGTCGAAGTCGAAAAGGTCGAGAGAAGCCTGATCAGATCAGCAGGCGATACAACAGGTAAAACGTCGCGGCCTTGGCGATGACCACGCACACGCCAATGACGATTGACTCACGCCGCGTCACGCACTGCACCCGAGAGTCGGTCGAGCGTGTCCTGCATCAGACGCGCGTCGTCGGCTTCCACCGTCACGCGCACCACTGGCTCGGTGCCGGACGGGCGCAGGAACGCGCGGCCGCGGCCTTGAACAGCGGCTTGCGCCTGCTGTAACGCCTGTTGCACGTTGGCCGCTTCCACAATGGCCTTGGCCGCACCGCCATCCAGGCGCACGTTGACAGTCTTCTGCGGCACCTTGCTCAGGCTGCTGAGTGCCTGGCGCAGGCTCTGGCCATCGCGCCCCAACGCTTCGAGCACCTGCAGCGCGCTGACGATGCCATCGCCGGTGGTGGCACGGTCCAGGCACAACAGATGACCGGAGGTTTCGCCGCCCAAGGTGCCGCCGCCTTCGACCAGGGCCTGATGCACGTAGCGATCGCCCACCTTGGCGCGCTGGAACGGAATGTTCAGCGACTCCAGGGCCTGCTCCAGACCGTAATTGGTCATCAAGGTGCCGACCACGGTGCCAGTGAGCCGGCCACTGGCCTGCCACGAGCGCGCAAGCACGTACAGCAGATCGTCGCCATCGACCGGGTTGCCCTGGTCGTCGGCCATCAACACGCGGTCGCCGTCGCCGTCGAAAGCAATGCCCAGATGCGCACCGCACTCGCGCACCTTGGCGGCAAGATTGTCGATATGGGTCGAGCCGACACCTGCATTGATATTGAGCCCATCCGGCGCGGCGCCGATGACCACTACCTCTGCGCCGAGCTCGCGGAACAGCATGGGTGCGATGTGATAGGTAGCACCATGCGCGCAGTCCAGCACCATCTTTAGCCCGTGCAGGGTGAAGCCACGCGCTACGCTGGCCTTGCAGAATTCGATGTAGCGGCCGATGGCGTCACGCGTACGAATGGCTTTGCCCAGACGCTCCGATTCCACTGTGTGGAACGGCGCGTCCAACGCCGCTTCGATCGCCGCTTCGGTGGCGTCGTCGAGTTTCTCGCCTTCGGCGGAGAAGAACTTGATGCCGTTGTCGTAGTGCGGATTGTGCGAAGCGCTGATCACTACGCCCGCGTCGGCGCGCAGCGTGTTGGTCAGAAAGGCGATCGCCGGGGTTGGCATCGGGCCGATCAGCTGCACGTCGGCACCTGCGGCAACCAAGCCTGCTTCCAGCGCCGCTTCGAACATGTAGCCGGAAATGCGGGTGTCCTTGCCGATCAGCACCAACGGCCGCTTGCTGCGGCCCTGGGTTAGTACACGGCCAAGCGCATTGCCCAGCCGCAGCACAAAATCGGCGGAAATCACGCCCTGCCCGACCCGACCGCGGATGCCGTCGGTGCCGAAGTACTTGCGTGCGCTCATGCGGCGTCGGCGTCCTGTGGATGCGGCTGACGCATCATCATCGCGGTGAGTTCGGCAATGCGGTCGCGCATCTCGCGGCGGTCGCAGATCTGATCGATGGCGCCGTGGTCGAGCAGGAACTCCGAGCGCTGGAAGCCTTCCGGCAGCGTTTCGCGCACGGTCTGTTCGATCACGCGCGGGCCGGCAAAGCCGATCAGCGCATGCGGCTCGGCGATATTGATGTCGCCCAGCATCGCGAACGAAGCCGACACGCCACCGGTGGTGGGATGGGTCAGCACCGAGATATAGGGCAGACCCGCTTCGCGCAGGCGGCCGAGCGCGGCCGAGGTCTTGGCCATCTGCATCAGCGAGAACAAGCCTTCCTGCATACGGGCGCCGCCGCTGGCGGAGAAGCACACGAACGGGCAACCGACTTCCAGCGCCACTTCGGCGGCACGCGCAAAGCGCTCGCCGACCACCGAGCCCATCGAGCCGCCCATGAAGGCGAAGTCGAACGCAGCGGCAACCAAGGGGTTGCCCTTGAGCGTGCCGCGCATGGCGATCAGCGCGTCGTATTCGCCGCTGGCCTTCTGGCTGGCCTTGATGCGTTCACCGTAACGCTTCTGGTCCTTGAACTTGAGCACGTCGACCGGCCCGAGTTGGGCAGCGATTTCAGTAGTCGCAGTGTCGGGATCGAACAGCGAATTCAGGCGCGCGCGGGCGCGGATCGCCATGTGGTGATCGCACTTCGGGCACACCTCGAGGTTTTCTTCGAGTTCCGGGCCGTACAGCGCGCTGCCGCAATTGCTGCATTTTTCCCACAGGCCCTCGGGGACGCTGCGCTTCTTGGCCGGAGTGTTTTCGGTGCGGATGCCGGAGGGCATCAATTTGCTGAGCCAGCTCATGCGTGTCTGAAATCCATGCAGGGCGGCCTTGCGGGCCGCAGAGGGGCGACAGTCTAACGCGCCGTGGGAATGCCAAGGTAGCGGGCGTCATGAATGCGCGATCTGGCGCAGATACTTCCGGCCTGACTGGTGTGTCTGCTTGCGGATGACGTATCGCGGGCCACTGCTTCGCCTTGTTGATGCAGCGCAATGGGTTGGGTACACACGGCTGCGCTCGTACCATCCCCCCTGCTCGGCGCCACAGCTCGCGCTTGCCGCGCGCATTCCAAGGCACGCGTACCGGCGGCGCGCAAGCGGCGCCTTCCCGTCTTGGTGGGAGAGGCACCTAGGTCATCGTCGGATCCGGGCCGAGCGCGATCTTCATCCACCGTGGCGCAATTGCCAATGCCGCGGGCCAGCGCCATCAGCGCCAACACGCCGGCACCGAACGCGGCCGCCTTCGAGAGCTCGCGCGATTGCGGGATGTTGCCCTGCTCACGGGCCTTGCGCTGGCGTTTTTTGGTCTACGCGTGGTCGTCTATGCCTGGTCGAGGGCCTGGCGTAACGGGGCCAGGAAGGCCTCGGCGCGTTCGCGAGCGCTACGGACGTCGTCCGCTTCGGCCAATACGGCAACCAGAGCACTGCCGACCACCACGCCATCGGCATCCACGGCCATAGCGGCAGCGCTGGCGGCGTCCTTGATGCCGAAGCCTGCCACCACCGGTGCGCCGGCACGCTGACGCAACTGGCGCAGGCGGTCGCTGGCGGCATGGGTGTCGAGCAGGTTGGAGGCACCAGTGACGCCAGCGAAGCTGACGTAATAAAGATAGCCCTGCGCGGTGCTGCACAGCATGTCCAGGCGCTGCTCGCTGGTGGTGGGCGATGCCAGTGCAATCAGCGCCAGCCCAACCTCGGTAAAAGTGGTGCGCGTTTCATCGGCTTCTTCCGGCGGCAGATCGACCAGCAGCAGGCCATCGACGCCAGCGGCGACGGCCGCTTCGGCGAAGCGCCGCGTGCCGTGGATCTCGATCGGGTTGAGGTAGCCCATCAGCACCACCGGCGTGGCCGTGTCCTCGCGGCGGAACTCGTGCACCGCTTCCAGCACGTAAGCCAGGCCGGCGCCGCGCCCCAGCGCGCGCTCGGAGCTGCGCTGGATAGTGGGGCCGTCGGCCATCGGGTCGGAGAACGGCACGCCGAGTTCGATGACATCGGCACCGGCGCGCACCAGCGCGTGCATCACCGGCACGGTGGCCTCCAGCGACGGGTCGCCAGCGGTGATGAAGGGAATCAACGCCTTGCGGCCGGAGTGGCGCAGCGCATCAAAGCGCGCGGCGATGCGATCGGGCTGCCGGCTCATGCGCATCCCTCCACCAACTGCACGCCGTCCCAGGTTCCCCAATACATCGATCTCACGCTGCCTTCTCCAGTTTCATAGCGAACCGCGAACCCTCTGTGCGGGTCGCGCCAAGTCAAATAAAGATCGTTGCCGCCGCAGCTGCCATCGTGATGCGGTGCGACGCGATAGCCTGCCGGAAGACGCGCACGCGCGGCGGCTTCGGTGTCGCCCACAGAGCTCCCGAACGGACCAACTGTTGCGGCGTTGCTGACGCCAAATCCTGCAACACGCCCGTCCTGCAGCATCATCGACACGCCAGCGGGCAACAGCCCCGCCTCGACGTAATCCCAGTGTTCGATCTGGCCGGCATTGAAGTGCTTCCAGGTTGCTTGCGGCGCCAAGTCGATGAAGCGTTGGCCCATACGCACCGCGCCACTGCGATCCAGCGCAGGTGCTGCGGCGGCCACTGCAGGGGCAGATACAGACAGCAGCGCAGCCGCCCCAGCAAGGCTGCGCATGCGCTGTTGCTTCACAGGGTTAGGCCTTCGCGCGCCGCAATGGTGTGCACGTCCTTGTCGCCACGACCAGACAGATTGCACAACACCAACGCATCTTTCGGCATCTCGCGCGCGAGCTTGATCGACTGCGCCACCGCATGGCTGGATTCAAGCGCGGCAAGAATGCCTTCGGTGTGCGCCAGCAGATGGAACGCGGCCATCGCTTCGTCGTCGGTAATGCCCTGGTACACCGCGCGGCCGCTGTCGGACAGGAACGAATGCTCCGGGCCCACGCCGGGGTAATCCAGACCGGCGGAGATCGAATGGGTTTCGGTGATCTGGCCATCGTCGTCGCAGATCACATAGGTACGGTTGCCGTGCAGCACACCGGGGCGCCCTGCCGCGATCGACGCCGCATGGCGCCCGGTCGCGATGCCGTCGCCCGCCGCCTCGGCGCCGTAGATCTTGACGCCCGGGTCGTTAAGGAAGGCATGGAACAGACCGATGGCATTGCTGCCGCCGCCAACGCAGGCGCTGATCGCATCCGGCAGCCGGCCGTAGTCCTGCAGCATCTGCTCGCGTGCTTCGCGGCCGACAATGGCATTGAAGTCACGCACCATGCGCGGATACGGATCCGGGCCGGCCACGGTGCCGATGATGTAGAAGGTGTCCTGCACATTGGTGACCCAGTCGCGCATGGCTTCGTTGAGCGCGTCCTTGAGCGTGGCTGAGCCTGAAGTCACCGGAATCACCGTCGCGCCCAACAACTTCATGCGGTAGACGTTGATCTTCTGCCGCTCGATGTCCGTAGCGCCCATGTAGACCACGCATTCCAGGCCCAGACGTGCAGCGACGGTGGCGCTGGCCACGCCATGCTGGCCGGCGCCGGTCTCGGCGATGATGCGGGTCTTGCCCATGCGGCTGGCCAGCAGGGCCTGGCCGATGGTGTTGTTGATCTTGTGCGCGCCGGTGTGATTCAGGTCTTCGCGCTTGAGCAGGATTTGCGCCCCGCCCACTTCGCGGCTGAGCCGTTCTGCGTGATAGATCGGGCTGGGACGGCCGACGTAATGCTTGAGGTCCTTGTCGTACTCGGCGATGAAGGCCGGATCCTGACGCGCCAGATCGTAGGCGGCGGCCAGTTCCTGCAGCGGGCCGATCAAGGTTTCGGCGACGAACCGGCCACCGAACTTGCCGAAGTGGCCGGCAGCATCCGGATACGCGTAAAAGTCACTGATGGGCTGGGCCGACATGGAAATCCTCTGCAGCGATGCGTCATACGAGAAGAGACACTTTAGCGCAGCCACGGCCTGCGATAAATCGATAAGATTGCTGCAACCTGTGACTTGGAATCACACATGAGCGCGTCACTTCCCCCGCTGGCGGCGCTGCGTGCGTTTGAATCCGCCGCGCGCCTGCAGAGCGTCAGCCGCGCCGCGCTGGAATTGCACGTCACCCATGGCGCCATCAGCCGGCACGTCCGTTCGCTGGAACAGGCGCTGGGAACTGCGCTGTTCGCGCGGCAGGGCCGCGGCCTAGTGCTGACCGCAGCAGGCATGAGGCTGCGCGATGCCACCAGCGAAGGCTTTGGCGTGATCGGCCAGACCTGGGCAGCGTTGCAGCGCCCGGCCGCCGAGGCGCCACTGGTGCTGGGGTGTTCCGGTAGCCTGCTGGCACGCTGGGTGATCCCGCGCCTGGGACTGCTGCAGCACGACCTTCCTGACCTGCGCGTGCACCTGTCAGCCAGCGAACAGCCGCCCGGCCCGGATCTGGACGGTCTGGATGCCGCCCTGCTGCTGGACACCCCGCCCTGGCCAAGCGAGTGGCAAGTGCACGCGCTGGGCGTGGAGTGGATCGGCCCGGTGCTGAGCCCGCAGCTCGCGTCGACCTTGCGGATCGACCGGAGCGACCCGGCCACACTGCGCGATCACGCCTTGCTCCATACCCGCTCGCGACCGCAAGCCTGGCCGGAATGGGCGCAGGCGCATGAACTGGCACCCGAGGCGCTGCGCTTCGGCACCGAATTCGAACACCTGGTGTATCTGCTGGAAGCCGCTGCCGCCGGCCTGGGGATCGCCATCGCGCCGCAGCCGTTGGTGGCGGCCGACCTAGCGGCCGGGCGCCTGCTGGCGCCGTGGGGATTCACCGCCACGCGCGGCCGCTGGGTACTGTGCGCCGCAAAGCGTAATCCGGACCCACGCATGGAACGGCTGGCGGATTGGCTTGGCAAAGCGTTGGCGAAAGACCAGCACACCTCAACAGCCATGGATGCAGCGAAAGCCTGAGCGGCTATCGCGGCCGGTCGATATAGCACTGCATCGCTAACCAAGAGGTGTTTACGAGCACGTGCACCGCCGAAAGCGACGCGTGCCGAGCGGACACGCCACACATCGGCACAGCGAGCAAGGCGGCGCAAAAACGCGCGTAACGGCGCGCACTGCAGGAACATGACCTAGCGCGCAATGGCCAGCGGAGTCGCCTCAAGTGGAGCCACGGCAGCCCGGTCAAACGAGCTAAACACTCATGTGCGGGGACGTCGCTAATCGCTGATCGTTAACCGGAATTCGAAATTCGAAATTCGAAAAGCATGCCAACGCTTACGCACTTGGCAAACTCGCCAAATCCCAACAAACCGCCGCGTGACGCGCATGCTGTTACGAATCCCAAATCACCACTCCCACCACTCCCACCACTCACGACATCTCGTGACAATCCGCCCGCCGCACTTCTTCAACGAACTTGCGCATCTTGTGACCATCTTTGATGCCGGGCGCCAGCTCCACACCGCTGGAGACATCCACGCCCCAAGGCAGCGTAGCCACAATGGCGTCGAATACGTTGTCGGCGTTGATGCCACCGGCCAGCAGAAACGGACGATGCAGGCCGGTGGGCAAGCGTGACCAATCGAAGGTCTTGCCAGTGCCGCCGCCCGCGCCGGGCGCATGGCTATCGAACAAAAAACCGGCGGTATTTGGGTAAGCCAACTGCAGCGTGCGCGCGTTGGCATCTTCGCCATTTACGCCGGTGCTGCCCATCGGTATCGCCTTGAGATACGGCAGATTGAAACTACGGCAGAACGCGTCGTCTTCTTCGCCGTGGAATTGCAACAAGGTCGGGCGCACGGTGCGCACCACTTCGCGCACTTCTTCCTTGGAGTTGTTGCGAAACAACGCCACCACATCGACCATCGGTGCGGTGGCCTGGCGCATCGCGCGCGCCTCGGCCGGTGCAACGCGCCGCGGGCTGCCATGCGCAAAGATGAAACCTACCGCGTCCACACCCAGCTCGCCGGCCAGCCGGATATCGCCGGCGCGGGTCATGCCACAGAACTTGATACGGGTGCGGTACAGCGATCGATTCATTGGGTCACCTCAGCAGGCAGATGCCACTCTGCAGGATACAGAGGCCCGATGAATACCAGACCTTGTGGCGGCGCTGTCGGGCCGGCCACAGTGCGGTCGCGTCCGGCGAGCAACGTCGCGATCCAGTCGGCCGGCTGCTCGCCGGTACCGACCAAAATCAGCGAGCCCACAATATTCCGCACCATGTGATGAAGGAATGCATTGGCCTGCACCTGCACCTCCACCACCTCGCCGATACGCTGCACATGGATGGCCTGCAAGTTGCGGCGCGCATGCAACGCCTGGCACTGCACGCTGCGGAATGCGCTGAAGTCGTTCTCGCCTAACAAGGCCTGCGCTGCCGCATGCATGGCATCGGCATCGAGCGGGCGACGCTCCCAGCTCAAGGTCTGCCGATACAGCGCCGGACGAATCTGCCGATTGAGCAGGCGATAGCGATAACGACGTGCGCGCGCGGAAAAACGCGCATGGAAGTCATCGGCTACTGGGACGCACCAGCGCACCGCGATCGACGGCGGCAGACGCGCCGTGGTGCCCAGCATCCAGCCGCGCGGCTCGCGGCGTGCGTCGCTGTCGAAATGCACCACCTGGCATTCGCCATGCACGCCCGCGTCGGTGCGACCGGCGCAGATCACCTGCACCTGCCCATCGGCGACCGACGACAATGCCGCCTGCAGGCTGGCCTGCACACTCGGGCCGCCATGCTCGCCCAACTGCTGCCAGCCTTGGAACTCGCTGCCGTCGTACTCCACGCCCAGCGCGTAACGCATCGGTACCTGCCTCTCAGTGATTGGATGAAATCCGCGCACCGGTCATGCAGATCATTCCATCGCAGGCGATGGTCGGCACGGCCCCGCCACTGCGGAAAACGTGAAGTGTACGAGCAGCAATGTCCGATGCCGAGCAGCGCGCGTGCAGTCAGCGCGCAGGCGAGTTGTTAGTCGTTGAATGCGACGCTGCGCTCGGACCACACGGCCAAGGTGGTGCCACCGGGCTCGCGGAAGTGAAAGCGGCTACCGCCGGGGAAGCCGAACACCGGCTTGACGATCTCTCCGCCCGCAACACGCACGCGCTCGAGCACCGGCGCCAGGTCATCGGCATACAGCACCACCAATGGGCCACCTTCGGCCGGCGCTGGCGCGGAGGTGCGGTAGAAGCCGCCGTCCAGGCGGCCGTCATTGAAGGCCAGATAATCCGGGCCATAGGCCTGAAATTGCCAACCGAACACCGTTTCGAAAAACGCGCGGCTGCCGTCCGGATCGACCGAGGCGAACTCCACGTAGTCGATCCGGCGCTCGCGTGCAGCACTTTCCTGTAGGGCCAGATGGTCGATTGCCGGGCTCATGCCAGGCGTTCCAGCAGCTCGGCGGCTTCAGCGCGGGTGACGTCATTGCCGGTGGCTGCAACTTCCAGCAGCAAGCCGCGCGCGGTGTCCTTGTCGCCCAGGTCCATATAGGCCAACGCCAGTTCCAGGCGATCGCGCCCGGCCGAGGCGAAGTCCCGGCTGGTGGTCGTATTGGGTGTCGCACTCGGTGCCACCGGCGGGCTATCGAAATCCACGCTGTCCTGCGTGGCGATCGGTGCGGCTGCAGCTGCGGATGGCACGTCGCTGATCGTGGGCTCCACGTCTGCGTGGTGCACCTCCACCGAATCGCGCGCCGCGTACTGAGACGACTCGTCAACCGGCGCAATATGCTGCGGTTCTGTCACCACCACTGGCGGCGTGGCACGCAGCGCGCGCCAGTCGTCGCTATTGATCGCCGCCGGCGCAGCGGCCGGCGCGGATAGCAGCGGCTCGCGGCGCAGCACGTCCGATAACGGTTGATGTGCCTCATGTGCGCGCTCGTCTTCGCGCAGATCTGCCTGCTCCAATTCGGTCTCGTGCAGCACGTCGCGTTCGCTCGGCTCGGTGGCCTGGGCTTCGTCTTGCGGCTCGGCGGTCTGCGTCGGCGCGCCAGGCAGGACGAAGTCGTACTGCCGGCGCGGCAACGGTGGCAGCGGCGACGGTTTGCGACGACGCGCAGCTAGCCACGCCACCACGGCAGCGACGATCAACACCAGCCCACCGATCAACCACATTGGAAAACCACTGCCTTGTTGCGCGGCCGCCGGCGCTTCTGACAGGCGCTTTTGTGCGGCCGCCAGATCGGTGTCCTTCATTGCGATCAGCGCTTGCTGTTGCTGCTTGAGCTTTTCCAGGTCGGCCACGCGGGTGCGCAGATCCTGCAATTCCGCATCGCGGGTGGCGATGTCTTCCTTGGCCTGTTGCAACTGTTGGTTGGCCGCCATCTCGCCCTCGGCTTCGGCACTGGTACCGGACGTGACGCCGGCCTTGTTGGTCTGACTCGCCACTGCAGGGGCGATTTCGAGCCGCGCACCGCCACCGGCCGCTGCGGCCGACGTGGCGGGTGGCGGGGTTGTAGCGGCAGCAGCGCCGGCTTCGGCCGGTTGCGGCACCGCCGAGCGTGCCTGCCGCCACTGCGCAGCCTGCTCGCGCACCATCACCGCCGCTTCGGCCGCGCCGACCTGCGCCAGCGCGTCTTCCTGCGGGGTGCGCAACACCGCGCCCTGCTTCAGGCGGTTGATGTTGCCGTTGATGAAGGCATCCGGATTGGTGCGCAGCAAGGCCAGCATGGTCTGGTCCAGCGAATGCCCGCTGGAACGCGCCACCACCGCGGCAATCTCCGACAAGGTCTGGCCCGAGCGCACGGCCGGCAACGCATCGCCGGCCTGCGTGGCAGACGCGGGCGGCGCACTGGCGGCTGCGCGGGCCGCGGGCTCGGTTCTGGCGGTGTCCTGTGCATCGCGGTTGGCAACCGGCGCAGCTGCCGGCTCGCGCGTGATGGCGTTGCTGGCACCAGCGCGCGGCGCCTGGATGGCCGGCTCGGCGATCGCGGCAGCGGTGCTGGGTGCATCGACCAAGGCGGAATATTCGCGCACCAGCCGGCCCTGGTCCCACTCCACTTCGATCAGGAAGTTGATCGCCGGCTGGTCCACCGCCTGGCTGCTGGTCACGCGGATCACCGCACGCCCACGCGCGTCCTGCGCGAACTGGAACTGCAGATTGCTGACCAGGCCTTGCGGGCGTTCCAGACCGACCCGCGCAAACGTGGTGGCCGATGCCAGCGCCACGCGCGCGTTGTCGAGTTCGCCCGGCTCGTTGGAGATGACCGGAATCTCGGCCACCAGCGGTTGCCCGGGCTTGGACAGCACCCGGATATCGCCCAACCCCAACGCCATGGCAGCGCCGCTGCAAGCCATCAGCAGCAACGCACCTATCCCTTGTATCGGACGCATCGCGCCCCCGCCCCTATGTTTCATGGGCATCAATATAGCCGCTGGATGAGCGAAAAAGTCGGCGCTGTGATGCAGAGCGCTGTGACGGCGCCACTGCCGCAGTGCGGCATGCATGTGCGGTCGATGCACACAGCGCGTACAGATCGGCGACAACGCTGCGATAGATATCACGCGCGCAGTGGTTCATCCGTGGCTTGCATGGTGCAAAAAACCGAGTGGGTGACACCATCGGACGCACAGATGCTGGCGCTGTCGGATCGCTGCAGAGTCGGCAACGGAGTGAGAGAAGCCGGCATCAGGACTGCGGCGCGGCGCAATCATGCCCACTTCGCCCACGTCCGGGGTTATTCGATATGCAGCGATACGCGCAGGTAGCGCATGCCTGCAGGCGCGCGATGACCACGCGCCTGCAGGTTGGACCCGAGTTGTTGAGGGCTGGAGCCATCTTCAACGCGCTGGCGTGCAACCTGCGGGAGCGCTTGCGCACGGTGATGCCTCCCAAGGAAGCATCTCGCGCGCGCCTGCAGGTGCAAGGCCGCTTGGAGCAGCTAACAAAACGCAGCGAACAGTCGTCATGCGGGTGAGGACGACGCACAGCAACCGCAACGTCCGCTGGCACATGCCGAACCCGAGCACCGCGCGGCCAGATGGCCGCTGCGCATTCGTTAGTACAGCAGTTCTTAGCCTTCCTGGGCGACCAGTTCGGCCAGCTGCACCGCGTTGAGCGCAGCGCCCTTACGGATGTTGTCGGAGACGATCCACAGGTTCAGACCACGCGGGTGCGAGAAGTCCTCACGGATGCGGCCGACGAACACCGCGTCCTTGCCGGAGGCGTGCGTGACCGGCGTCGGGTAGCCGCCGGGGGCGCGCTCGTCCACCACTTCCACGCCGGGCGATGCTTCCAGCAGCGCGCGCGCCGCTTCCACGGTGATCTTGTCGCGGGTTTCGATCGCCACCGCTTCAGAATGGCCGTAGAACACCGGCACACGCACCGCAGTGGGGTTCACCTGAATGCTGTCGTCGCCGAGGATCTTGCGGGTTTCCCAGACCAGCTTCATCTCTTCCTTGGTGTAGCCGTTGTCCTGGAAGTCGTCGATGTGCGGGATCAGGTTGAAGGCAATCTGCACCGGGAACCGCTGCGGGTCGATTTCCTGGAAGCTCAGCAGCTCGCTGGTCTGCTTGCCCAGTTCTTCCATCGCCGAACGCCCGCCGCCGGAGACCGACTGGTAGGTCGCCACATTGATGCGCTCAATGCCGTAGGTGCGATGGATCGGGCCTAGCGCCACCAGCATCTGCATGGTCGAGCAATTGGGATTGGCGATGATGCCGCGCGGGCGCTGCTTGAGCGCTTCCGGGTTGACCTCGGAGACCACCAGCGGCACGTCGTCGTCGTAGCGGAACGCCGACGAGTTATCGATCACCACCGCACCGGCCGCGGCGAACTTGGGGCCGTATTCCTTGGACACGCTGCCGCCTGCGGAGAACAGCGCGATGTCCACGCCGGTCGGGTCGAAGTCGGCCATATCCAGCACATCGACCTTACCGCCATTGAACTCGACCTGCCCGCCCGCCGAGCGCGACGACGCCAGTGCATACAGGGTGGCGACCGGGAAGTTGCGCTCGGCCAGAATGCTCAGCATGGTCTCGCCGACAGCGCCGGTGGCGCCCACGACCGCGACGTTGAAACGACGGTTTTCGTTGCTCATGAGGTTTGTCTTTATCGAAAGGGGAAAGAGGAAGCACTGCGCTGGGTTCGGGGAACCTCCAACGCTGGCCGCGGAGGTTCCCTATCGTTTGGTCGAAATGCTGCCGGTGACGCCGGTTTTCTTCGCGTCCGCGTCGGTACCGCCGTGTTTGGCAGCGGCAACCGCATCGGCATTGAGCGCGCTCGGCGGATGGCCGGCATGCGGGCCTTTGCCCAGCGCAGCGATCAGGTTGTCCACCGCCAGCTGCACCATCGCGCGGCGCGTGGCCAGGCTGGCACTGCCGATATGCGGCGTAAGAACGACGTTGTGCAGCGCCAGCAACTCCGGACGCACGCGGGGTTCGCCTTCGTACACATCCAGACCGGCACCGGCCAGTCGCCCGTTCGCGAGCGCATCGGTCAGCGCCAGCTCATCGACGATGCCGCCGCGCGCAATGTTCACCAACGTGGCAGTGGCGCGCATCTTGCCCAGCGCCGCTGCGTCGATGATGTGGTGCGAGTCCTTGGTGTACGGCAACACCAGCACCAGGTGATCGGACTGCGCCAGCAAGGTATCGAAATCGACGTACTGCGCGCCCAGCGCCTGTTCGGTGGCGGCCGGCAACTGGCTACGGTTGTGATACAGCACGCGCATGCCAAAACCGTGCACTCCGCGCCGTGCGATGCCCTGCCCGATCCGGCCCATACCCAGGATGCCGAGCGTGCTGCCATGGATATCGGCACCGAGCATGGTCTTGAACGACCATTGCCCCCATTGCCCGTCGCGCAGCCAGCGCTCGGATTCGGTGAGGCGACGCGCGGTAGCCATCAGCAACGCAAAGCCCAGATCGGCCGTGGTTTCGGTGAGCACATCCGGCGTATTGCTGGCAAGGATGCCAGCGGCGCTCAGCGCATCCAGATCCAGATTGTTGTATCCCACGCCAACATTGGCGATCGCACACAGCCGCGGCGCCGCGGCGATTTCGGCAGCGCCGATGCGCTCGTTGAGGGTGATCAGGGCACCGTCCAGTGGCGCCAAGTGCGCGGCCAGCTCGGCCGGCGAATACGCACTGACGCGCTCGGTGGTGGTCAGTTCGAAATGCTCGCCCAGCTGCGCGACGACATCGTCGAACAGCGGCTGGCTGACCCACACCTTGGCGCGACGCGCGTCAGACATCGACCTGACCGGGAATGCGCGGCGAGATCTCGCCAACATCGCCGCACTGCGCGCGGTGGCGCAGTGCCTGGTCCATCAACACCAGCGCCATCATCGCCTCGGCGATCGGCGTGGCGCGGATGCCTACGCAGGGGTCGTGCCGGCCGGTGGTGATGACATCGACCACACTGCCATCGGCATCCACCGTTGCACCAGGCAGGCGCAAGCTGGAGGTTGGCTTGAGCACCATCGAGGCGGTGACCGCCTGGCCGGTAGAAATGCCGCCCAAAATGCCGCCGGCATGGTTGCTGCGAAAGCCTTCCGGAGTGATCAGGTCGCGGTGCTCGGTGCCCTTCTGCGCCGCGCTGGCGAAGCCGTCGCCGATCTCCACGCCCTTGACCGCATTGATGCTCATCAACGCCGCCGCAAGTTCGGCATCGAGCTTGCCGTAGATCGGCTCGCCCCAGCCTGCCGGGACGCCGCCGGCCACCACGTCCACGCGCGCGCCGACCGAATCGCCGGATTTGCGCAGCGCGTCCATGTAGATTTCCAGCTCCCGCACCTGCGCGGCATGCGGCCAGAAAAACGGGTTGTCTTCCACCGCATCCCAGTCGAAACCGTTCGGGCGGATGTCGCCCAACTGCGACAGAAAACCGCGCACCAGCACGCCATAACGCTGCTTGAGCCACTTCTTGGCGATGACGCCCGCGGCCACACGCATGGTGGTTTCGCGCGCCGACGAACGCCCGCCGCCGCGCGGATCGCGGATGCCGTACTTCTGCCAATAGGTGTAATCCGCATGGCCGGGACGGAACTGCTGGGCGATATTGCTGTAGTCCTTGCTGCGCTGATCGGTATTGCGGATCAGCAAGCCGATCGGCGTGCCGGTGGTGCGGCCTTCGTACACGCCGGACAGGATCTCGATCTCATCGGCCTCGCGGCGCGCCGAGGTGTGCCGGCTCTTGCCGCTGGCACGACGCTGCAGATCGTGGGTGAACTCTTCCGGCGCGATCTCCAGGCCGGGAGGGCAGCCATCGACCACGCAACCGATCGCCGGCCCGTGTGATTCGCCAAAGGTGGTGACGGTGAACAGCTTACCGAACGCATTGGCACTCATGCGCGCAGGCTCATCGCTGCGCGGCCAGCTCGGCGATGCGTTCGCCGTGGGCGATCAATTCGCGGCATTCCACCGCGAAGATGCCCATCTGCCCTACCTTGAACTCGACCCAGGCCAAGTCCACTTCCGGCAGCAGCTTGATCAGATGCTGCTCGGATTCGCCCACTTCGCAAATCAGCAAACCGTCTTCGCTCAGATGCTGCGGCGCGTCGCGCAGGATTTTCAGCACCAGGTCCAGACCATCGTCGCCGGCGCGCAGGCCAAGTTCGGGCTCGTAGGAATACTCCTGCGGCAGCGCGTCGGTTTCGTCATTGGTGACGTATGGCGGATTGGTGACGATCAGGTCGTACTGGCGACCGCCCAACCCGGTGAACAGGTCCGACTTGAGCAAGCTGACGTTGTCGGCATGCAGGCGCGCCTTGTTTTCAGCAGCCAGCGCCAGGGCATCGTCGCTGATGTCCACGCCGTCCACATCCCACTGCGGGTTGTAGTGGCCCATCGCAATGGCAATACAGCCCGAACCGGTGCACAGGTCGAGCGCGCGGGTCACTTCACGGCCGCCCAGCCAGGGCTCGAAGCCGGCTTCGATCAATTCGGCGATCGGCGAACGCGGCACCAGGGCGCGCGCATCGCTCTTGAAACTCAGGCCGGCAAACCAGGCCTCGCCAGTGAGGTAGGCGGCCGGCGCGCGCTCGGTGATGCGACGCTCGAACAAGCCGAGCACCTGCTCTTTTTCCGAGCGCAGCAAACGCGCCTGGCCGTAGGCCGGGCCCAGATCGTGCGGCAGATGCAGGCCGTGCAGGACCAGCTGGGTGGCTTCGTCCAGCGCATTGTCGTAGCTGTGGCCGAAGGTCAGACCGGCTGCGTTGAAACGGCTGGTGCCGTAGCGGATCAGGTCGATGATGGTGTGCAGTTCGTCGGCCGCGGCGGCAGTCATGGCAACAACTAAAGAGGAATCGGCCCCCGATTATAAAGGTCGGATCGGTATCATGAGCGTCCGTTGCACTGGAAACCGCCATGTTCAATCGCAATACCGGCATCGTGCTACTGGTGGCGCTGGCCGCTGGCCTGGGGATGCTGCTGGGCCAGAAGTTCCTTGGCGACGCGCCCAGTTCGCCATGGCCGCCCACCAAGACAATCACGTTTTATCCGCAGCCGCGCCCGCTGCCGCAATTCAGCCTGCGCCAATCCGACGGCACCCAGTTGGTGCCCGGCGAGCTCAAGGGGCATTGGACGCTGGTGTTTCTAGGCTTCACCTTCTGCCCGGATGTCTGCCCGACCACCTTGACCGATCTGGCAGTGGCACAGCAGCAATGGGAAAGCATTCCCGACGGCTTGCGCCCGCGCGTGCTGTTCGTCTCGGTGGACCCGCAGCGCGACCCGCCGGCGCGACTGGGCGAGTATGCGCACGCCTTCCACAAGGACACCCTGGCCGCGACCGCGGACGTGCCGGCGCTGGAACGCTTTGCCGCCGCGCTGGGCTTTGTGTTCCAGAAGGTGCCGGGTAAGGGCTACGCGCAGAATCCCAACGACTACAGCATGGATCATTCGGCCGGCATCGCTGTTCTAGATCCGCAGGGCCGCCTGGCCGGGCTGATCCGTCCCCCGCTCGATCCGAAGGCGATTGCCGCCGACCTCCAACAGCTGACCAAGGTAACTGCACCGTGAGTCTTGTCACTTCCCTGACCTACGTGCTGCCGCACCGGTTGTTGTCTTCGCTGGCGCGCGCGCTGGCCTATTCCGAGACACCGTCCACCAAGCAGTGGTTGATCGACACGGTGACGCGCAAGTTCGGCGTGGACCTGAGCGAAGCGCAGGAGCCGGATCCGCGCGCCTATCCCACCTTCAACGCGTTTTTCACCCGCGCCTTGAAGCCCGGCGCACGCGTGCCGGACGCCGACCCAGCAGCATTGCTGATGCCGGCCGACGGCCGCATCAGCCAGCTCGGCTCGATTGAAAACGGCCGCATTTTCCAGGCCAAGGGGCAATCATTCACTGCTGCCGAATTGCTCGGTGACGAAGCCGCGGCAGTGCCGTTCAACAACGGCCTGTTCGCCACCGTGTACCTGTCGCCCAAGGACTACCACCGCGTGCATATGCCGTGGACCGGCACCTTGCGTGAAACCGTGCACGTGCCGGGCCGGCTGTTCAGCGTGGGCCCGGATGCAGTGCGCAACGTGCCGCGCCTGTTCGCGCGCAACGAGCGGCTGGTGTGCCACTTCGACACCGACTTCGGCCCGATGGCCTCGGTGATGGTCGGTGCGCTCCTGGTTTCCGGCGTGGAGACGGTGTGGAGCGGCGTGGAGATTCCGCGCTATGGCGACCGCATCACGCGCAAGGATTACCGCGGCAAGGGCATCGTGCTGGAGAGGTTTGCGGAGATGGCGCGCTTCAACTACGGCTCTACGGTGATCGTGTTGCTGCCGCCAGGTGTGGCGAAGCTTGATGGCGGACTTGGTTCCGAAACGTCGGTCCGGCTTGGCCAGGCACTCGCACGTCGTCAGCCTGGCTGACGCGCAGCGGCGCGTCCGGCATTCAGGCGCATCATTTCAATCAGGCGTGGCGCGCTTGAATTACGGCTCCACCGTGTTGCTGCCGCCGGGTGTGGCCAAGCTCGACGGAAGACCTGCAGCAGAGACATCGGTACGGCCGGGTCAAGCGCTCGCACG
The DNA here is from genome assembly GCF_000772705.2 of Xanthomonas vasicola. Taxonomy (GTDB): domain Bacteria; phylum Pseudomonadota; class Gammaproteobacteria; order Xanthomonadales; family Xanthomonadaceae; genus Xanthomonas; species Xanthomonas vasicola. The sequence goes on along the minus strand of NZ_JSBW02000004.1, from coordinate 3,965 downwards.
CTGGCAAGTGCGCTGACGCGCAGCGGCCCGTCCGGCATCTAGGCGCATCATTTGAGTGAGGCGCGGCGCGTCCATACGGCTCGAACCGTGATTGTCTTGCTGCCGCAGTGTGTCGCCATGCTCGATGGCGAACTCACTGCAGAAACGTCCGTCCGCCCCGGTCAGACACTTGCATTTCGCCGGCGGATTGAAGCGATGCCTGGTAGGAGCGGACCTGACCGCGAAGACGCATTCCCGACGACTCGTCTTGCATCCACGCGCCGTCTTCCAGCCTTCGATTGAGAACACACCGCCCAAGGGGGCGACCGGGACGGCTTCGTCGCGGCCGGGTCTGCGCCTACGGCAGCGAGCACAGGCCAGACGCACCGCCGTTGCAGGACTCGACTACCAGCACGGCACCGCCTTCGCAGGTTCAGCGGTCGCAACCCGCCAGCTTGATGCTCTGCCCCGGCTTGAGCGCGTACGAGGGCGCTTTCAAGCCGTTGGCCTTCGCCAGTTCCTTGATCTCGCATTGGTACTTTTGCGCGACGCGGCCGAGCGTGTCGCCCTTGGCAATGGTGTAGTTGCGCACCTGCTTGGCCTTGGGCTTGGCCACCACAGGTTTGCCGGTGGCCACGGTGGTCGGTACGCCGGCCATCTGGCTGACATCGCCCACCGCCACGCTTGGCACGTATTCGGGCGCACTACTGCTGCGGACGATTGCGTTATTGAGATCGGCAGTGATCAGCGTGCGAGCCAGATCCGCGCGCGGGCCGTTAACGCAGTAACGCGTGTAAAGGCTGGCGATGCGGTTGGTGGCGTTGATGACGGTGCCGGCCGGAATCCAGCCATCGGATTCATAGCGCGGATTGAGATTGCGCAGCGCACGCATGTAGCCGTCGCGCGTGCCCATGCTGCCCAGGCAGATGGTGAGTTCGTAGATGGTGGTCGACTTGGCCAGCTTGAGTGTGGCCGGCTGCGCATCGAGCTTGGGAAAGTCCACACCGTACTGGCGCGGGTGCAGGAAGATCCACGCCGCCGCAATCACCATCGGCACGTAGTCCTTGGTTTCGGCCGGGAACTGGTTGTAGACGTCCTGATCCCAGAAGCCGCGCCCACCGCTCTGCGAGAACACGCGCGCAGCACGGCCTTCGCCACCGTTGTAGGCGGCCAGCGCCAGTTCGATGCTGCGGTTGAGCTCGGCCATGCGCTCGTTGAGATAGGCGGCGCTGGCTTCGGCGGCGCTGCGTGCATCAAAACGCGTGTCGAAGCCGGTGCCGTCCGGGCCCAGCCCGAAGCGACGCCCAGTGGCCGGCATGAACTGCATCAGCCCGGCCGCGCCCGCGCGCGAGCTGGCGTGCACCTTGCCATTGGATTCCTTGGCCATGATGCCGAACAGCAGCGCCTCGGGAAGGCCGCGCTTCTGCCATTCCGGCCACATCACCCCGCGCAGGTTGCTGTAGTTCTCGTAGCTGGTGAGCAGCGCCGGGCGCATATCGGTAAGCCAGCGCCGGATGCCGGCCTGCACGGCCGGGTTGTACTGCACCATCTTGTCGAAGTCGTGGCGCTGGTCGTTGAGCAGCGTGGCAGCACGCGCGGCCTCGGGCACGCCGTTCGACGCCGGGCCAAGATGGTCCGGGTCGGCTTGCAGCAGCGTGTCGTCGTCTTCCGGATCTTCAGCCGCCGGCGCTTCGGCATCGGCGCGCGCCTTGAGCAGGCGCTTGTAGGTGGCCAATTGATTGGAAACCAGGCAGCCGCGCTGCTTGATGCAGGCGTCGATGATGTCTTCCATGTCCTCCAGCGCGGCATCGCCTTCGGCGGTGCCCTTGGGGTCGGAGTTGTTCACCAGCACCAGCGCATCGCGATAGCGTTTTTCGGCGGCGGCCATGCGCGCATCGAGCGCGGCAGCCTTCTCCGTGTCGCGTTTGGAGATAGCGTGGGCGGCGGGGACGACAGACATCAACGCAACCACGACCAGAACCGGCCATGGGCGCAAACCAAAATGAGCGAGCGGCATCGTAGGCAGTACAGCGGAAAGGCAGGCAGGGTAGCCGCCGGGGCGACACCGGGGCAAGGCGGCGGGGTCGCCGGGGTCAGTGGGCCGTTAGCTTGAGGCGAGTGATCCAAGCATGCAGCACCTGCAAACCGGCTCCCCGCGACGATGCGTGACTGAGCGTGCAGCTGCGGCGTGGCGTGTGCGTGATCAGCCGGTTTGATCGATGCTGCCGCGTCAGAAGCTGCTGATGTGCAGGCTGGCATTGCCCGCCGGGATTGCCCGCTAGAATCCGAACTTTCCCACCGGATCTGCGCAATGGCCTCGTTCCTGCTCGGCAAAGGCGTCACCGACGACATCCCGGTTGTGCTGGAAGGACGCTTCGGCAACCGCCACGGGCTGGTGGCCGGCGCCACCGGCACCGGCAAGACCGTGACCTTGATGACCCTGGCCGAAGGCTTCTCGCGGCTGGGCGTGCCGGTGTTCCTGGCCGATGTGAAAGGCGACGTCGCCGGCCTGGCCGTCGCTGGCGATGACGCGCCCGGTGTGCTGCAGCGCGCCAAAGAGATGGGCATTGCCGACTACGCCCCGGCCGCCAACCCGGTGGTGTTCTGGGACCTGTACGGCCAGCTCGGGCACCCGGTGCGTACCACCGTCAGCGAGATGGGCCCCACCCTGCTCGCGCGCATTCTGGAACTCAACGACACCCAGTCCGGCGTGCTCGACATCGTGTTCAAGCTGGCCGACGACCGTGGTTTGCTGCTGCTGGATCTGGACGACCTGCGCGCGCTGCTGGCGCTGGTCGTCGAAGAACGCAAGCAGCTCTCTACCAGTTACGGGCTGGTGTCCAGCCAATCGGTGGCCGCCATCCAGCGTTCTTTACTGCGTCTAGCGCAGGACGGCGGCGAGCAGTTTTTTGGCGAGCCCGCATTGGAGCTGGCCGAGCTGATGCGCGTGGCGCCCGATGGCCGCGGCGTCATCGGCATCCTGGCTGCCAACCAATTGGTGCTCAAGCCGAAGCTGTATTCCACGTTCCTGCTATGGCTATTGTCGGAGTTGTTCGAACGTTTGCCCGAAGTGGGCGACCTGGAACAACCCAAGTTGGTATTCGTGTTCGACGAGGCGCACCTGCTGTTCGACGATGCGCCACCTGCGCTGGTACAGCGCATCGAACAGGTGGTGCGCCTGATTCGTTCCAAGGGCGTGGGCGTGTATTTCTGCTCGCAGTTTCCAGACGACATTCCCGACAATATCCTCGGCCAGCTCGGCAACCGCGTGCAGCACGCATTGCGCGCCTACACCCCGCGCGACCAAAAGGTGGTCAAGACCGCCGCGCAGACCTTTGTCTGCAATCCCAAGCTCGATGTGGCCACCGCCATCTCCAGCCTGGGCACTGGCGAGGCGCTGGTGTCGCCGCTGCAGGGCAAGGGCGTGCCGGCGCCGGTGCAACAGACGCTGATCGCACCACCGCGTTGCCGCATGGGATCGATCACCGCACCCGAGCGCGCACAGGTGCGCGCCACCAGCCCGGTCGGCACGCGGTACGACACCGCCATCAATCGGGAATCGGCCGCAGAACTGCTCGCACGCCGTGTTGACCAGGTGACCGAACACAGCGCTGCCCCACCCGCTCGCACCCGCGAAGACGACGATGCGCACGACAGCGGCTTCGGCCAGGCAGTCAAGGATGCAGTCTTCGGCACCAGCCGCCGCCAGGGCATGCTCGAAGCAATGGCCAAGCAGACTTCGCGCACGGTGGGCAACAAGATCGGCCAGCAGATCGTGCGCGGTATTTTCGGCAGTATTTTTGGTGGGAAGCGTTGAACCTGGAAGTACAACCAACATGATTGTGCGCTTGCATGCAATGGTAATCCCCCCGCAGGTTAGCTGACGCCAGAAGTGGAATTTTCTCGTACCCTTTTCCGAGGAGGTTCCATGAAGACATCCCGCTTCACCGACAGCCAGATCATCGCCGTGCTCAAACAGGCCGAGG
>NZ_JSBW02000003.1 GCF_000772705.2 Xanthomonas vasicola | reverse complement strand
ACCTCACGCCGCGTCCGCTTGCGCTTGCCGTTGTACTCCGCATCGCCGAAGGTCAGTTGCATCGTCGTTGTCCGTTGCGTCTGTGTGATTGTCGCAGGATCAAGGGGAGTTGTTCAGAGTTTCCCTAAGGTTGACGGAGGCGGCTGGGGATGGCAACGCCCTTTAGTTAATGGCTGGCATGAAGATGTCGATAATCCTACTCTTGCCAGCACACTCGCAACGTATTTGCGCACGAGGAGCACGGAGGCCGTTGTTTTCCCACGCTCAACCTCTGAAACCGTTGAGACTTCCACCAAGCTGCCGTGGTGGAAGTTGGCCGCCAAGTATCATCTCGCAAGAATTCTTCCTAATGAAAAAGAGATGTGGGGGTCGCTCCCAAAGGATGAAATTGGCTCTGACATCCGCTCACGACCGAGGTACGCGGTATACCTGAAAGCAAAGGCAATCATAAGCCTACATACAGATGCAGGATCAACTACTGCAACCGGATCAAAAATTCTCTACGCAACCGGGAGGGAATCGAGCAAACTTTTGGCCGATGCAGTCTCATGCTCCATGAAGGAAGTGATCAATGCAACACCAGGATACGAGCAATGGGTTGTTCGCGCAGCAGAGGCATCCACTGAATACGGTGAAAACACGTATGCACTTGGAGTTCCCGCCGTTTTGGTCGAGGTAGGATTTGCCTCAAACCCTACCAATGCAACAGCCCTGCTTGACCCTGTCTTTCGAGATGCGGCAATGCGCGGCGTTGAGAAGGGATACCGGATCAATAGAAGCGGAAAGACCTGCACACCGCAAAAAATCTCAGTTGCTAATACTTCGGCCGTAGTGAACGGCCCGAAGATCACCATCTCTACCAGCTTTGTCGGAAACCCGCAGTTCCCGTTGGCCTATGAAAGAAAGTTCACCACGTGTCCCACCGGCTGGACTTGCCCTTCTTTTAGCAAGACATATGCGACTGAGCAGGCGTCACCCTTGACAAATGAGTGGTACTGCACAGGTTCAAGCGGCACGAAAACGACTTCATTTGAGATGTTGACCACCGTTATCGACGCTGACGGTGTAAAGACGGAAGCAAAAAGCACTTTCACCTGTAAGGCAACTGCTTAAGATTCATTAGTGGTAACTTGTAGCTCACCCGTTTACAGACTACTTGGTTAGAAAAATTCGCTCCAAGTGCCGAAGATCATTTCTTTGGTGCTTGGAGCGATTATGGCTTCGTTTACTGCAGTTGACCTATCCAAGCTGCAAGCGCCAGACCTTATCGAAGCTCTGGACTTCGAGACGATCTTTGCTGCTGCACTGGCTCAGTTCCGCAGCCTGATGCTGGAATTCTCAGCGCTCACCGAATCAGATCCGGTCTACAAGCTCCTGCAGCTGTTCGCAGCCCGCGAGCTATTGCTCCGCCAGCGCGCCAACGACAAGGCGCAGCAGACAATGCTGGCCTTCGCCACCGGCACCAACCTCGATCACTTAGGCGCGCTGTTCGGCGTTGCGCGTCTGGTGCTTGATCCGGGCCAGCCGGAGATCGGCATCGCACCGACCCATGAGTCGGACGTGGACTTTCGCCGCCGCATCCAGCTGGCTCGGTAATCCCCCCGCTTTTAGCGGTCGCCAAAAGTGGAGCTATGCGGTCATCGCCAATTTCATCGCTGGGGTGATGCCGCCCAGCGCCATGTTGGGGCGCTCGTGGTTGTACGTCCATAGCCAGCGTGTGGCCTCGTCCTGAACCTGCTCGATGGTGTCGAACAACGTTGTGGCCAGCCAGGCATAGCGGACGGTACGGTTGTAGCGCTCGACGTAAGCATTCTGCTGTGGTTTGCCCGGCTGGATGTGGTCGATCCGAATGCCGCGCTGCTGTGCCCAGGCTAGCAGCGCGCCACTGATGTACTCCGGGCCGTTGTCACAGCGAATCACGCGCGGCTTGCCGCGCCACTCGATGATCTGATCCAACGAGCGGATCACCCGGGCCGATGGCAACGACAGGTCGACCTCGATCCCCAGACCCTCGCGATTGAAGTCGTCGAGCACGTTAAACAACCGGAAGCTGCGACCATCGGCCAACTGGTCGTGCATGAAGTCCATCGACCAGAACTGGTTGATCGTCTCCGGCACCGCCAACGGCTCTGGCCGCTCGCGCACCAGCCGCCTCTTCGGCTTGATCCGCAGGTTCAATTCCAACTCCCGGTAGATGCGGTACACCCGCTTGTAGTTCCAGCCAAAGCCCTTCACGTTGCGCAGATGCAGGAAGCACAAGCCGAACCCCCAATCGCGATAGGTCGCGGTCAGTCTCACAAGCCAATCAGCAATCTGGGCGTTCTCCTGGCTGGCCTTGGGCTGATACCGAAAGCAGGTCTCGCTCAGCGCAAAGGTCCGGCAAGCATGCCGG
>NZ_JSBW02000002.1 GCF_000772705.2 Xanthomonas vasicola | reverse complement strand
TGACCATGTTCATCGACGCCTACAACTTCGGTCGCAGGCTCACAGCGTTGGAAGGTCTGACACCGTACGAATTTATCTGCGAACAGTGGACATCCGAACCCGAGCGGTTCAAGGTCAACCCGATCCACCTAATGCCGGGACTGAACACCCAATACCCAATCACCAGCTATACAGCTTCCAATACACCTTGTTGACCTTGTCCTTCTCCGCATCGGTATGCCCGTCGTGGTCGCGGTCGTACAGGAAGTAGGGCGCTCCGCGCGTTGGCGTGACCCGCACCATTTCCAGCTGACCGTTGACGCGGTATTCGTCGACCTTGTCGCCGTTGCCCATGGTCTTGCTGGTGACATCGGCACCAGCCGGGATCTCGCCACCGGCGCGGTCGGCGCCACTGGTGGCACAGCCGCCCAGCAGCAGCAACGGCAGCAGCAAAAGACGTGCTCTCTTCATTGTCGGTATCCGTGTTGATCGACGGCCAGTATGCGCTGGTGCGGTGTGCCGTGAGCGTGCAGCGTAGAATTGGGTCATGAGCAGATTAGTCTTGATCGACGGGTCCAGTTACCTGTATCGCGCGTTCCACGCGCTTCCGCCGCTGACCAATGCGCAGGGCGAGCCCACCGGCGCCTTGTTTGGCGTGGTCAACATGCTGCGCGCCACCTTGAAGGAGCGCCCGGCCTACATCGCCTTCGTGGTGGATGCGCCCGGCAAGACCTTCCGTGATGACTTGTATGCAGACTACAAGGCCAATCGGCCGTCCATGCCCGACGACCTGCGCGCGCAGGTGCAGCCGATGTGCGACATCGTGCATGCGCTGGGCATCGACATCCTGCGCATCGACGGCGTGGAAGCCGACGATGTAATCGGCACGCTGGCACTGCAAGCCGCCGCCGATGGGTTGAGCGTCACCATCTCCACCGGCGACAAGGACTTCGCGCAGCTGGTGCGCCCGGGTATCGAACTGGTCAACACCATGAGTGGCAGCCGCATGGATTCGGACGAGGCGGTGATCGCCAAGTTCGGCGTGCGGCCCGATCAGATCGTCGACCTGTTGGCGCTGATGGGCGACACCGTCGACAACGTGCCCGGCGTAGAAAAGTGCGGCCCCAAGACCGCTGCCAAATGGCTGGCCGAATACGATTCGCTGGACGGCGTCATCGCCAACGCCGACAAGATCAAGGGCAAGATCGGCGACAACCTGCGCGCTGCGTTGCCACGCCTGCCGCTCAACCGCGAGCTGGTCACCATCAAGACCGACGTGACCCTGGCCAGCGGCCCGCGCGCGCTGGACCTGCGCGAGCCCAATACGGAAACGCTGGCGGTGCTGTACGCGCGCTACGGGTTCACCCAGGCGCTGCGTGAGATGGGCGGCACGTCGGCGCAGGCCGGGCTGTTGTCCGAGCCGGTGGCGCTGGGCGCTGCCGCCGCCACTGCGCGCACCGAGCCGGGCCGCGCGCGCGGTACCGGCTTCGTGTCCGGCCCGGTCAACGCCGCGGTGGATCTGGATCCAGCGCTGTCGGCGCCGGGCGAGTACGAGACCATCCTCACCCAGGAGCAACTCGACAGTTGGATCGTGCAGCTGCGTGCCGCCGGCCAGTTTGCCTTCGATACCGAAACCGACAGCCTGGACCCGCTGCAGGCGGATTTGATCGGCCTGAGTGTGGCCGCCGAGCCCGGCAAAGCGGCGTACCTGCCGTTCGGGCATAACTTCCCCGGCGCGCCGGTTCAGCTCGACCGCACCCAAGCGCTGGCGCAATTGGTCCCGTTGCTCACCGACCCGGCGGTGCGCAAACTCGGCCAGCACGGCAAGTACGACATGCACGTGATGCGCCGGCATGGCGTGGAACTGGCCGGCTACGCCGACGACACCTTGCTGGAAAGCTTCGTGCTCAATTCCGGCAGCGCCCGCCACGACATGGACAGCCTGGCCAAGCGCTATCTCGGCTACGACACCGTCAGGTACGAAGACGTCTGCGGCAAGGGCGCCAAGCAGATCCCGTTCGCCCAGATCAGCCTGGAAGACGCCACCCGCTACGCCGCCGAAGACGCCGACATCACCCTGCGCCTGCACCACGTGCTCGGCCCCAAGCTGGCCGCCGAGCCGGGCCTGGAGCGGGTCTACCGCGAGATCGAAATGCCGCTGGTGGAAGTACTGGCCCGCATCGAAGCCAACGGTGTGTGCGTGGACGCGGCCGAACTACGCCGCCAGAGCGCGGACCTGTCCAAGCGCATGCTCGCCGCCCAGCAGAAAGCCACCGAGCTGGCCGGGCGCACCTTCAACCTGGATTCGCCCAAGCAACTGCAGGCCCTGCTGTTCGACGAGCTCAAGCTCCCCGCCGTGGTCAAGACGCCCAAGGGCCAGCCCTCGACCAACGAAGAAGCGCTGGAAGCCATCGCCGACCAGCACGAGTTGCCGCGGGTGATCCTGGAATACCGTGGCCTGACCAAGCTGCGCAGCACCTACACCGACAAGCTGCCGGAGATGATCCACCCGCAGTCCGGGCGCGTGCACACCAGCTACCACCAGGCCGGCGCCGCTACCGGGCGGCTGTCCTCGTCGGACCCGAATCTGCAGAACATCCCGATCCGCACCGAAGACGGCCGCCGTATTCGGCGCGCGTTCGTCGCACCGGCCGGACGCAAGTTGATCGCCTGCGACTACTCGCAGATCGAGCTACGCATCATGGCGCACCTGTCCGGCGACCCCGGCCTGGTGGGCGCATTCGAGTCCGGCGCCGACGTGCACCGCGCCACTGCTGCCGAAGTGTTCGGCCGCACCATCGACACCGTCAGCGGTGACGAGCGCCGCGCCGCCAAGGCGATCAACTTCGGCCTGATGTACGGCATGAGCGCGTTCGGTCTGGCCCGCCAGCTTGGCATCGGCCGTGGCGAAGCGCAGGACTACATCGCGCTGTACTTCAGCCGCTATCCGGGCGTGCGCGACTTCATGGAAACCACCCGCCAGCAAGCGCGCGACAAGGGCTACGTGGAAACCGTGTTCGGCCGCCGGCTGTATCTGGATTTCATCAATGCCGGCAGCCAGGGCCAGCGTGCTGGCGCCGAGCGCGCTGCCATCAACGCGCCGATGCAGGGCACCGCGGCCGACATCATCAAGCGCGCCATGGTCAGCGTGGATGGATGGATCGCCGGCCACGCGCAACGCGCCAAGATGATCCTGCAGGTGCACGACGAACTGGTGTTTGAAGCCGATACCGATTTCGTCGACACACTGCTGAGCGAGGTCACCACGCGCATGGCCTCCGCGGCTGAATTACGCGTGCCGCTGGTGGTGGATTCGGGCATTGGCGATAACTGGGACGAGGGCGATAACTGGGACGAGGCGCATTGACGCAGAGAATCGCGCTGATATGCTGAATTCGCAGATCAGCAATCATTCGTGCGGACATAATCCGAAGTCAGCTGATTTAATGTAATGAATAAGCGCTAAATTCTACATTTTTTTAACAGTTATCTTCACGATCCATCAAGGTAAAAAGTGGTGTTATATCCCTCGACGGGCGCAACGCCTGTCGGCAGATCTCTCCCATCCCCTGGAGCAGATCTCGGAGCGGAAACTCCTCCCCAAGTTTCCGTTCCCTGGCCCCGCCGACCTCCCCCTGGTCTGCGGGGCTTTTTATTTGCGTCTTCCCGATTGTGCGCCACCGTTGCACCGTTGCACCGTTGCACCGTTAGCTGCGATGTTGCGTATGCGTTGGTGTGAGCAGGCGCAACAGAACGTATGGACTTACGAAAAGCACCGCATAAGCAATTCAACAGTTGCCGAGCGCCCTGTCCAAGTGCCGCTGCGCAGCATAAATGCCCGCTCAATTGGGACCACGCTGCCATGCGACGTGCTGCCGCGATGACGGTATGGTGCCCACATTACTAATTCAGATTCAAAGATCGTGCCGCCGAGTGCATTTGTCGATCGCCTGCCTGTCGTTTCGTTGCCAGCTGCATCTGCAAGGCGGCCGACATGCGGGTGCTGATTGCCGAGGACGAACCATCGATCGCCGACGCTGTGGTCGCGACGCTGCACCAGCAGGGCCATGTGGTGGATCACGTCGACGATGGCAGCCAGGCCGATGCGGCGCTACGCAGCACCGACTACCAGTTGCTGGTGCTGGACTTGGGCCTGCTGGGCAACATGGATGGCGTGCGCGTGTTGCAGCGTTTGCGCGAGCGCGGCGCCACCACGCCGGTACTGGTCATCAGCGCGCGCGAAGCCCTGCATGAACGCGTGCGTGTGCTGGATCTGGGCGCGGACGATTACCTGGTCAAGCCGTTCGCGTTGGAAGAGTTCCAGGCGCGGGTGCGCTCGGTGCTGCGGCGCGCCATCAGCAAGGGAACGCCTGAGTTGCGCCTGGGGCGCCTGCGCCTGGACCTGACCGGACGCCGCGCCTGGATCGATACGCAGGCGCTGGAGTTGACCGCGCGCGAATATGGGCTGCTCGGTGCACTGGCCACGCGCGCCGATCGCGTGACCAATCGCGCCCAGTTGGTGGAAGCGCTGTGCGGCTGGGACGAAGACATCAGCGACAACGGCTTGGATATCGCAATGCACCGACTCCGCCGCAAGCTGCACGGCAGCGGCGTGGGTATCCGCACCATCCGTGGATTGGGGTATCTGCTGCAGGAGTGCCAGGACGGCGACGATGAGGGCTAAGCGGACCCTGGCGCGGCCCAGCCTGCGCCGACGCCTGCTGCTGTTCCTGGCGGTGCCAATGCTGGTGCTGCTGGCGATCGATGCGGCGGTGACCTATCGCATGGCGCTGGGCTATGCCAATCGCGTGCACGACAAGAATCTGGCCGACGACCTGCAGGCGCTCACCGCGCTGCTGCGGCAGTCGCCCGAACGGCGCAGCCTGTCGTCGCAGGCGCAGTTCCTGCTGCGCTACGACCCGGACGGGGCGAACTATTTCGCGGTGCTCAGCCGTCGCCAGGGGTGGCGTTACGGCGATACCGGGCTGCACGGCATGCGCCAGCCGGCGCTGGGCAAACCGCCGGCGCTGTATTGGGTCGACGACGGCGTGCGCAGGCTGCGCGCGGCGTCGGTGGCGATGCCATCGCCCTACGATGCCGGCGACGTGCTGACGGTGACCATCGCCGAGTCGTTGATCGACCGCCAGCGCACTGCGCGCACTGTGCTGTGGCTGACCTTGCCGGTGCAAACGGTGCTGATCATCGCGGTGATGGCACTGGTGTGGCTGGGCGTCAATCATGGGTTGCGGGTGTTGCGTCCGTTGACCGAGCGCCTGGCCGCGCGCGAACAGGCATTGGCTCCGGTCACCGGGCCGGACGTTCCGCAGGAAATCCTGCCGCTCACCCTGACCCTGGACGCGCTGTTCGTGCGCGTGCGCCATACCGTGCAGTTGCATGAGCGTTTCATCGCCGATGCCGCGCATCAGTTGCGGACTCCGCTGGCGGGGCTGCAATTGCATGCCGAGCGTGCGATGGGCGCCGATCCAGAGCAGACCCGCGCGGCCCTGTTGCAAATCCAGCAATTGACCGCGCGCGCGGCGCGTGCGGCCAGCCAGCTGCTGGCACTGAGTCGCGCGCAGTCGCCGCACCATCGCGATGAGGCCATGGTGCCGGTGCTGTTGTACCGGTTGATTCCAGAGGCGGTGGCCGCGCGCGTGCCCGATGCGCTGGCCGCCGACGTGGACCTGGGCTATCAGGCCGACAGCGAAGACGCTGCCCTGGTGGTGTTCGGCGATCCGTTGGGGCTGCAGGAACTGCTGGATAACCTGATCGACAATGCACTTCGGTACGCCGGCCGCGGCTGCAGTGTCACCGTGGGCCTGGCCGCGCTGGCAGATGCGGTGGTGTTGAGCGTGGAGGACGACGGCCCCGGCGTCCCGGACGCACTGTTAGGCCGCCTGGGCGAGCGGTTCTTTCGTGTGCCGGGCATGCGCGGCGACGGTTGCGGGCTGGGCCTGGCAATCGTGCAGGGCGTCGCGCAGCGTCATAACGCGCGGGTGGTGTTCTGCCAGGGCGCGCACGGCGGATTGCGCGTGGAGATCCGGTTCCCGCCGCGGCTGCAGTGAGTGCGCACTGAATGTCGCGGCCACGGCATGGTGGCAACGAAAGCTTCAGGAAAACCTCGAATGGGATCGTGCGCTCTACACCAGAGGGCATGTCGATGATCCGTCCCAACAACGAATTCTTCCTCAGTGGCGGCTGCTGCGGTGTGCTGCTGGTCCACGGGTTGACCGGCACCCCGGCGGAAATGCGCCGCCTTGGGATTGGCTTGAACCGCGCCGGGTTCACCGTACATGGCGTGCAGCTGGCCGGTCACTGCGGCGACATGGACGACTTGCTGGCCACCGGCTGGCGCGATTGGTATGGCAGTGTCGAACGCGCGGCCGAGGCGCTGGCCAAGCAGGTGGACCAGGTGTTCGTGGCGGGGTTATCGATGGGGGCATTGCTGGCGCTGGAGCTGGCGATCGAACGGCCGGAGCTGGTGGCGGGGGTCGGCGTCTACGGTGTCACCTTCCGCTACGACGGCTGGAATATTCCCTGGACCCGGCACCTGTCGTTCCTGCTGCCTGCGTTCAAGCTGTTCGGCATCGGCCGCCGCCGCATGTTCCTGGAGGAATCGCCGTATGGGTTGCGCGACGAGCGCCTGCGCGCGCGCATCGCGGCGGCGATGCAAGGCGGAGACAGCAGCGTCGCTGGCCTGCCCGGCAACCCCTGGCACTCGCTGGCCGAATTGCGCGCGTTATCGGCGCGGGTGCGGCGACGGCTGCCGAAAGTGATCGCGCCCTGCCTGGTGGCGCACGCCGCCGAAGACGATGTGGCAAGCCTGCGTAACGCGCGGATGGTGCTGGACGGCGTCTCCGGTGCGACCGAGTTTCTGCTGATGGAGGACAGCTACCACATGCTGACCTTGGACCGACAACGCGGCTTGTTGACCACTGCCAGCGCGCGTTTCTTCGAGCGTGTCGCCAGCGGCGACCTGCAGCCTCAGCCGGCCACGGCATGGCAGCAGCCGGCGTTGGATGCCTCATGACGCCGGTGGCGGTGACGCTGTGGGCGGTGACGGTGGCGGTCGACACGCTGGGGCAATTGGCATTCAAGCAGGCCGCCTTCGAGCCCATCGAGGGCGATTTGCTGACGCGCTGGCGTGCCCGCTTCGCGCGGCCCTGGCTGTGGACCGGGCTGGCTTGCTACGTGGTCGAGTTCATGGGCTGGATCGCGTTCCTCTCGTTGGTGCCGCTGTCGCAAGGGGTGCTGCTCGGGTCGATCAATATCCTGGCGCTGATGCTGGCCGGGCGGCTGCTGTACGGCGAACGCCTGACCCCGCTGCGGGTGGCCGGCATGAGTCTGATCGGCCTGGGCGTGGCCATCGTGGGAGCCGCTGGATGAGGCGGCTGTATTGGATCGGCTTTCCGCTGCTGCTATGCGTGGACAGCGTGGCGCACCTGTGCTTCAAGCTGGCCGGTGCGCGCGCCCTGCCGCTGGATTTCAGCCTTGCCTGGCTGCAGCGCTTGTTCGCGCAGCCGTTTCTCTATGGCGCGGTGCTCGGTTATGTCGGGGCGTTCTTTATCTGGATGACGCTGCTGGAGCGGGCGCCGATCGGGCCGGCGTTTGCTGCCTCGCACTTGGACGTGGTCGGCGTGCTGGTGCTGTCGGCGTGGTGGCTGGGCGAACCGCTGACGGCGGTGCATCTGCTGGGTGCGGCGCTGATCCTGGCCGGTGTGGCCTGCCTGGCGCGCGCTGAAGCACGGCTTGCCGCCGACGGCGACTGACCGCCACCCGCGCCGTCGTCTGCGCACCTCCGCAGCCGAGCGTGCGCGTGCAACGCGGACATGCGCGCAGGGCGACCGGCGTATCGCCACGGGAACGGCGCGAAAATCGACGTCACAGGCGACGGCCCAGACCAACGTGATTCGCAGACGACCAAGCACTGCCGTGTGCACGCGCACGCATGTGGATCTTCAGCGCAGCATGCCCGCAGTGCGATGCACGCCAGGTAGGCGTGGTTCCGCTATCGCTGCGTGGATCGCACCGGCGATGCCGAGGAGGCGGCCAGTCGGGGATAGGCGTCGAGCAGGGCGAGCAGGCGGCGGTTGAATGCATTCTGGCCGGCCTGCCAGAACTGCAGTTGTGCTGGATCCGGTGGGCGCTGCCCGTCGAGCGCCGACAGCAGACGTTTGAAGCGGCTGCGGTAGCGATAGTGCGAAATCTCGCCGGTGATGTCGCTGCCAAGCAGTGGACCAGTGAGCGCATCCATGAAGCGGAGCAGTGCGGTCACGTTGAAACGCCCCTGATCCCAGTTGGTGCGCACCACGTGTTCTGCAAAGACGTCTTTGTCGATGGAGAGATAGACGGGCAATGCGGCATCCGCGCGCGCAGCGAAGGCCGCCAGGAGCGCATCGGTTTCCTCGAAACAATGCACGGCATCCGCACAGCCGAGCAGGCGCGCCCAGCGTGTGTCCACGCCCAGGCACCAGTAATGCAGCTTGCCCTGGCGCAACGGCGACAGATGATGCTCCAGGCAATGCTTGCTGCTGACATCGCTCGAACACATGCCCACCATATGCATGCGCGCAACCTGCGGCAGCGCGGCGACCTCGTGCACCCAGGAGCCGCAATGCACGCCGAAGGGGTAACGCATGTTGTCCGGATGGTTGTCCAGCACCACCACTTGCAGCGGTTGGCTACTGCGCTCGGCTACCCGTTGAATCAACGGCCAGCTCAGATGATGGAAGTCGCCGCTGCCCAGCAACACGGTGCCATGCGAGATCGCCAGGGCCGGCTGCAGTTCCTGCGCGAACTGACGCAGCGTCGCGTGCCTGCAGCCAAGTCGCACACGCTCTTGCCAATGCTGCAGCGGCACGATGCGGGCATCAGGCGTTGTGTTGGCCGAGCCGTCCAGGTCCAGCACCAGAGGTGTGGTCATCCCAGCGCCTCGATCTGCGGCATATCCTCGACCGGGTTCTCGAAGCGATGCACGTGCCGGCGTACCAGCATCCGCAGCAATGCATTGCGCGGATACACCGCGTGCCGCATCGGACTCAGGTGCGCGCCGAGTTCGCGTTTGACCTCCGGATCATCCCAACCGGCCACGTAATGACTCAGGCCGGCACGGCGGGCGTATGCAAGATTGTGCATCCAACTGACCGCATAGAGGTTGTGCGCGCGCGCCTGCGGGTAGGCAAAGCCGATGAACTTGTCCACCAACATGCCGGCGTGTTCGTAGCAGAGGTTCCATCCGATCAGCGCATCCTGGTGATAGTAGGCGAACACGCAGCCGCTGCTGGCCGCATCGCGCAGCAGCGTGGAAAGGAAATGCGCCTCCAGTAGGTCGAAGTGCATCTGGCTCTGGGCGTAGACATTGCGGTACAGCGCATAGAACTGCGCGCACACCGATGCATCGTCGAAGCAGTCTGCGCCGGTTGGCAGCGTCTCCACGCGTAGCACCTGGCGCGAGCGCAGCTTGCGACGGATGTTGCGTCGCCGGCCAGAGGACAGCCGTGCGAGATAGTCGTCCTCGCTGTCGAAATCGATCGGCACCCACGCCAGCGACATGCCTTGCATCAGCACGAAACCACGTTCGGCTAAGGCTTGCGCGAACGCGGCAGCGCGCTGATTGCTTTGCAGGTCCAATAGCGGTGATTCGTACGGCAGATCCTTGACGATCAGCAGCGGCGCTCTATGCGCCTGAGCCAGTACCTCGTCGGCCAACGCATCGATGCTCGCGGTCATCGGCAGCGGGGTGTATTCGGTGACGGTGGAGCCGATGAAACAGGCCTGCCACTGCAGCCAGCGCTGCCAATACCGATACCCAGGCAAGGCAGCGACCTTGTTGCGCAACGCCTGGTCGGCAGTGGTAAGCAGATTCAAGTGGGTGCGGAACAGCGGCAGACCGCTCTCCAACCGCTCGGCCTGGAAGCCGTGCGGCGGATGAGCAATGAAGCCGCGCAAGAGCGCCTCGGGTTCGAGTTGGGTGCAGTACTGCATGCGGCCTCCGTGAGGGATCTCTTCGCCTCAGCTGGCCTTGGCCTTGCTCAGCAGTTGATCGAGCAAGGAGATCGCCAAGTCGATCTCTTCATAGGTGATGTCCAGCGAAGGTGCCAGCGTGATGACGTTTTTGTACCAACCGCCGACGTCGAGCACCAAGCCAATCGGTTTGCCCTGATGGCGCAAGTCGCCGGCCAGGCCGATGTCGACCATGCGATCGAGCAGCGCCCTGTTGGGCGTGAAGCCATCGGCCTGGCAAATCTCTGCGCGCAGCGCCAACCCCAGGCCGTCCACATCGCCGATCTCCGGATGGCGTTGCTGCAGATCGCGCAGGCCGGCAAGAAAATGCGCGCCCTTCAACGGCACGGTGCGCGCGTAGTCCATCTCATAGCCCATGCGGATCACTTCCAGTCCCAGCGAGGTGCCCAAGGGATTGGAGTTGAAGGTGGAGTGGGTGGAGCCGGGCGGAAAGACAGTGGGATTGATCAGTTCCTCGCGTGCCCACAAACCCGAAAGCGGATTGAGGCCGTTGGTCAGCGCCTTGCCGAAGACCAGGACGTCCGGGGTCACGCCGAAGTGCTCGATCGACCACAGCTTGCCGGTGCGCCAGAACCCCATCTGGATTTCATCGACCACCATCAAGATGCCGTACTGATCCAGCACCTTCTTCAGATCGCGGAAGAAGTTCGGCGGCGGAATCACGTAGCCGCCGGTGCCTTGAATCGGCTCGACATAGAACGCGGCGTATTCGGCCTGACCGACTTTGGGGTCCCACACGCCGTTGTATTCGGTCTCGAACAGGCGCGCGAACTGATGCACACAATGGTCCGAATATTCTTCCGGGGTCATGCCCTTGGGACGCCGGAACGGGTACGGAAACGGAATGAACATCGCGCGTTCGCCGAAGTGGCCAAAACGGCGGCGGTAGCGGTAGCTGGAGGTGATGGACGAGGCGCCGAGCGTGCGGCCGTGGTAGCCGCCCTCGAACGCGAACATCAGGCTCTTGCCGTTGCGTGCATTGCGCACCAGCTTCAGCGAATCCTCGATCGCCTGCGCGCCGCCCACGTTGAAATGCACGCGGCCGTCCAGCCCGAACTTGCCCTTGACGTCCTGCGCAATGGTCTTGGCCAACTGGATGCGGGTCGGGTGCAGGTACTGGCTGGCCACCTGCGGGAGCGTGTCGATCTGGTGCTTGAGGGCGTTGTTCAACCGTTGGTTGGCATAGCCGAAGTTGCACGCCGAGTACCACATCTGCAGGTCCAGATAGGGCACCTCGGCGGCATCGAACATGTAGCTGCCGGCGCAGCGATGAAAGATCTTCGGCGGGTCGACGTAGTGCACGGTGTCGCCGAAGGAGCTGTAGCGCGCCTCGTCGGCGAGCAGTTGGGCGTCGTTGTCGAGCGCCAGTTCAGGAGTACGCAGCAGATTCATTGCAGGGTCCGTTGATCGGGAAATGGCAGGAAAGGTGTTGCTCAGATGCACGGCACGGCGGCGTTGGTGAAAACGGCCCGCCCAGCGACAAGGCTGCCGTCCAGCAGAGCGGGCAGCAGTGCCAATGCATCGTTGAAATCGCCGATGGGGCTATGCGCGATGCCGCGTAGCCGGCAGTGGTCAATCAGGCGATGTTTTGCAAAGACGTAGTCGGCGCGGCTCGCGCCGCAAAAATCCGAGGTGCCGTCGCCGATCAGCAGCACGCGCTGCTGCGCTCGTTCGCGCGCGCTGTGGATCTGCGCGCATTTGCAGGTGCCGGCGTTGCAACCCTGCGCTTGATAGGGCGATTGCAACGTCCATTGCCGCGGATGCTCAGTGATGCACAGGCGGTTGGCGACGACCGGCAAATGCTCGAGCGCATGGCGCGCCAGCAGCAGTTGGATCGGATGGTCCAGACCGTCGCTGACGATCTGCAGCGGCAAGCCGCGTGCGGCGACTGCTGCGGCAAAGCGCGCGAACGCCGGGTCGATCTGCATTCCGTCCAGGTGCTGCTGCAACTGCAGCGCGCTCATGTCCAACAGTGCGACCTGACCACGCATGCACTCGGCCGAGCCGATCAATCCCGCTTGCCAGCGCGCCTCCAGCACCTCCCATCCGGGCAGGCCAAAGCGCTCCAGCAAGCTGTCGATCACGTCCTGCACTCCGATGGTCCCATCGAAATCGCACAGAACGCTCCAGGACACTCCAGCGGAAGAGGACATGCAGACACCGACAGCGGCACAGGATGGGTGCCACGGTAGGCAAGCGACCTTTCGGCCGCCTTTCCACAACGCGCATCAACTGCGCGCCGCCTGATTGGCTTCAGCAGCGGTTGGGGCGTGCTGGCAGCCGATGCATCGGCTGCGGTGCTGTGACGGCGGGCTTGCGCGAGGTTGACGGGCACTCGGCGCCGATGCTTGCACTGGTCGGCGCGTGCCTTCTGCCAAGGAGCAGTGCGCCGTGGCGTCGTGCGATCCGTGTGTGCGTCGCGCTGGCGCTAGGCGACGTGTCGCATTGGTGAGACACGGTTGATCAAGTCGTCAGCAGGCAGCACATTTGCTCGCGACGCGCGCTGCAACGTGTCCGCTATTGCCATCGCTTACTGCGTGGACGTCCGCAAGGACGCCACGCCTTACAGCGGCGTTGGGATCAACCCAGCCAGTCGCGTGGGACCAGGTAATCGGCCAGACGCGCTTCGGCACTGCCTGGCTCTGGCGTAAAGCCATACTCCCAGCGTACCCGCGGCGGCAAACTCATCAGGATGCTCTCGGCGCGCCCACCGCTCTGCAATCCAAACAGGGTGCCGCGGTCGTAGACCAGATTGAACTCCACATAGCGCCCGCGGCGGTACAGCTGAAACTCGCGTTCGCGCTCGCCGTAGGGTGTGGCCTTGCGACGCTGCACGATTGGCATGTAGGCATCCAGGAAGCCATTGCCCACTGCTTGCTGATAGGCGAAATCGCGTTCGAACTCCTTGCCCAGGTCGTCGAAAAACAGCCCGCCCACGCCGCGCGTCTCGTTGCGGTGACGCAGGAAAAAATATTCGTCGCACCAACGCTTGTGCGCGGCATAGCGTTCTTCGCCAAACGGCTCGCACAGCGCCTGCGCAACGCGGTGCCAGTGCTGCACGTCTTCATCGAAGGGATAGAACGGAGTCAGGTCGAAGCCGCCACCAAACCAGGCGGCCACCACCTCGCCATCGTGCTCGGCGCGGAAGTAGCGCACATTCATGTGCGTGGTCGGGATGTACGGATTATGCGGATGAAACACCAGCGACACACCGCACGCACGCCAGGTGGCACCGGCAAGCTCGGGCCGGTGCGCACTGGCCGACGGTGGCAAGCGTGTGCCGGACACATCGGAAAAGCCGATGCCGGCCTGCTCGAATACGGCGCCGTCGCGCAGGATGCGGGTACGGCCACCACCGCCCTCCTCGCGCTTCCAAAGATCCTCGGCGAACCGCGCCTTCCCGTCGGCAGCTTCCACAGCAGCGCAGATCCGGTCCTGCAGGTCGGTCAGAAAATCGCGTACACGGTCGAATTCGTTCATGACCCAATTCTAAGCCGTGTGCTGCACATGGTGCATCCGCGCCAGCGCGCCCGTTTGTCGCAGTGCGATGCGAGAGATGGATGAAAACGCGGCGGTCACTGCTGGGCAAGGAGCAGTCGGGCTGGTCGGTGCGCAGCGTTTCAACCGGCAGCCAGCAAACTGTCTGGTGCGATGTTCTTTGTTCTCAACAAAACCAGCAGCCAACTATCTGGCGCGGTGTCCTCGCCGCTTGCGGGACCGTTGGTGGGATGGATGCCGCCATCAAGCCCCCAGGGACGGGTTGATGGCGTGTCCCGCGAGCGGTGAGGGCGCCGCGCACTCGATGCACCAGGCTTGAGGATCGCCAAGCAACTGCAACGGGTGAAATCCAGCGTCTCGGCATGCTTGATTAGTGCCGACGAAGCTGG
Source organism: Xanthomonas vasicola (assembly GCF_000772705.2). GTDB lineage: Bacteria > Pseudomonadota > Gammaproteobacteria > Xanthomonadales > Xanthomonadaceae > Xanthomonas > Xanthomonas vasicola. Next base: position 239,575 of record NZ_JSBW02000002.1, on the reverse strand, counting down.
TGTAGAGCGGATGATTTGCACGTTTGCTGCAGGGCCCTTGCCCGCTCACCATCGCGGGACACGCTGCAAGTACGTCAGTGTAAGCTCCTTGCCTGCATCCATGCCGCCAAGGGTCCCGCGACGGTGAGCGGGCAAGGACCAGTCGAGAGGGTCGGTGTGTCAGTACAGGCGACGTTCGCGTGCTATGTAGCGCGCCTGCGTAGCACGAGCCGTTTCCCATCAAACTGCCGACCAACGTTCTGGTGCGGTGAGGGGATCGTGCCCTCGACTTCTTCGATTCTGCTTAGGGCACTGCTTGCGTCCAAACTACGAAACCGACGAAAACTCTGCGCGGACAGCGGGCGTGCACAGGCGCCATGCGAGCACCGCATGTACGCAGCCGATGGCCAGTGCACCCACCCCGGTGACGATCAGCGCCATCTGCTGTGTGGCCTGCAAACGTGCCTGCATTTGTGGCCACTCCGGGCTTTGCAGCACATCGGCAGGCAACAGCGTTTGTACGCCGTCGAACAACGGCCCGATCAACGCCAGCCCGCCGAAATTAAGCAGCCCGGTCACCAGCAGCACCGCAACGAAGCCGACTCTTGCCCACTCGCGCCGCTGTAGCAGTGCCCAACTCAACCAGGAGAAGGCAGCCGAGAGCACCACGCCGGCGACAGAGAGCGACATCGCATGGTCGATTAGCCATTGCCAGGAGTGGGGCAGGGTGATGCCTTCGGGCAGTCGCAACGATGCTGCACCCGGCGTCAGCGCGATGATTGCGATCTGCACCAGATTGGCCAGCACGCTGGCCACCCCAAGTAACAACGAGACCCACGCCAACGGGGTTACGAAGCCGCCGCGCTGCTTGGCCGATGTTGGTTGCATGGTGCTCATTGCAGCGATGCGATATGGGCAGCCACCATCGCCTGGCCGGGGGGATCTAGCGCAGGTTGCAGTTGCGCGTACCACGCAGGCACTGCATCGGCTGGCAGGCATTCGCGCAACAGCGGTGTGCTGCGCTCCAGAAAGGCTTCAAGAAACGGTAGCCCGCGCACGTACAGGAAGTGGCTGTCGGTAATCGACATGCCGGCATAGGCTTCGCGCAACCATTCCAGGTGCGGCAGCGCATGCGCGCCGTGGCCGGCACGGGTGAGGGCGGTGAGGAAGCTGGTGCGTGCGGTGGCGGGCGAGGTCGATCGCTCCTGCGCGTTGAGATCGTCGAACGTCAGCAACCATTGCTCACCACGGTCGATCTCGTTGCACATCACCGAGGTGGTCGCCAGCTGTAGTGCGTTGCGGGCGGTGGGCTCCAGCGCGTACAGCGCCAGCCAGTAGGGGTAGGCCTCGCGATAGCGGTCCAATGCACTCAACGACAGCGCGCACAGGCGCTGCGCGTCTGCGCCAAGGTGAAGCTGCGCCTGCGCAGCGTTATAGGCACCCACATGGTCGCCCCGCTGAAACGCGGTCAGCGCTGCTTGCAGTGCGGGGTCGATTTCAGCCGCCGCCTCCGGCTCGTCTACGGCAGCGACAGGTGCTGCCGTCGGTTCTGTGCGCGGCGTGTTTGCCGCAGCGTTCTTGCGTCCAAACAAACGGTCCCACAGGCCCATCGCGTTCCTTCCCTGCGCCAGTGGTGAGTGGAAGCGCCGCCATGCCGGCGGCGCACCGGTCATGCGGCGGACCGATGCAGCGCCTCACGCGTGGCGATGGCGCGTTACCGGTCCTGCACCAAGCTTAGAGCCACTTGCGTAGCACCAGGTGAGTGCAGGGCAACTAAGGCGCGTGCGTTGGCTTGCGTGCCGTGCTGCTGCTTACGCTGTCCGTGATCGCGCAGCCGTGGCGATGGACACGCGCAAGGCCCGAGCACTGCGCGTGTCGTTCGCTTCCATCTACGAACGGACACGAACAGTTTCACCAGGTTGAAGGCTTCACTTGCTCATTGAACAGCTTGAGGATGCGCTTGTACTCGTCCAGCCACGAATCGGCACGCGTAAAGCCGTGGCGTTCCAACGGGTACGGCGCTATCTGCCAGTTGTCCTTATGCAGCTCCATCAACTTCTGGGTCATGTCGACCGAGTCCTTGAAGAACACGTTGTCGTCGATCATGCCGTGCGCGATCAGCAGATGGTCGCGCAAGCCCTCGGCGTAGTTGATCGGCGAAGAGGTCTTATAGGCCTGCGGATCCAGCTCGGGCGTGTTGAGGATGTTGGAGGTGTATTCGTGGTTGTACTGCATCCAGTCACCGACCGGACGCAGCGCCGCACCGGCCTTGAAGGTGCCCGGGCTGCGGAACAGCGCCATGTAGGTCATGAAGCCGCCGTACGAGCCGCCATAGATGCCGGCGCGTGCGCGATCGCCCTGCTTGGTGGCGACCAGCCAGTCCAGCCCGTCCAGATAATCTTCCAGCTCCGGGTGGCCCATGTTGCGATAGATCGCGGTGCGCCAATCGCGGCCGTAGCCTTCGGAGGCGCGGTAGTCCAGATCCAGCACGATATAGCCCTGCTGCACCAGCAGGTTGTGGAACATCTGCTCACGGAAATACGGCGTGTAGCGCTCGGAGACGTTCTGCAGATACCCGGCGCCGTGCACGAACATCACGATCGGATATTGCTTGCCCGGCTCTGGATTGGTCGGCCCGTAATACTTGCCCCACACCGTGCCGGCACCGTGTTTGGACGGCACTTGCACGTACTGCGGCGCAATCCACGGCTGCGCCTTGAATGCGGGCGTACGTGTGTCGGTGAGCACGGTGACCTGGCCACCGGTGGCCGGCACCACCGCCAGTTGCGTCGGCAGATAGCTACCGGAATAGCGCACCAGCAACTGCTGCCCGTTCGGCGACAGGCTGAAGCCTTCCACGCCGTTCAATGCGGTGACTTCGGTGAGCTGATCGCTGCGCAGGTCGAGCTTGCAGACCTCGTAATCGCCTGGCCATTTCTGGTTGCACATGAAGAACATGCCACTGCCATCGGCGCTGGGCACCGGCATCGACACTTCCCATTGACCGCGGGTGCGCTGGCGCGGTTTGCCGTTGCCTTCCACGGTGTACAGCTGCGAATAGCCGGATTCTTCCGACAGCAGCCATAGCGTGCGGTTGTCGGGCAGCCAGCCGAAATCGTTGAAATCCGAGTTGATCCAGGCGCTATCGCTCAGGCGGTGACGCGGCTGCAGCCTGGCCTTGTCCAGGTCCACGCTGGCGATCCAGCGGTCCTTGTTGTCCACCGCACGAATTTCCACCGCCACGTTGCGGCCGTCATCGCTCCAGTGCACTGCCGGCCCGCTACCGTCGCCATCGCTTTCCACACGGACCGCGCGGTTGCCCTTGAGGGCTTCGCGCTTGGCGGCCTTGCGCAATGCGGCCAGTGGGTCGGTGGCAATGCCCGGCAGTGGGTCGAAAGACAGCGTTTTAGCCGTGCCCGAGGTGACATCCACCAGCCACAACGCGTGCGCCGCCGGTGCATTGCGGCCGACGCGGGTGCGTACTTCCTGGAATTCTTCGTAACCGGATTCGGTCACGTATTTGGGCATCTTGCCGGCCTGGCCCTCGTCGGCGTTCTTGGCCTGGGTGACCACCAGCAAATGGCGGCCGTCTGGCGACAACGCGCTGTCGACGATCTCCACCTCATCGCCCAGATACACCGGCGCTGCCGCACGCGTGGTGTCGGCACGGCGCCAGGCGTCTTCCTGCGTGCGCAGCGCGTCGCGTTGCTCCTTGTCGCGGCGCAAGGTGGCCAGCGTGGCCAGTTGCTGTTCGCGCAGTACATCGGTTTTGGGGGCGGCGTTGGGGTCGCGCTCGGCCTTGACGACGGCCACCTGCGCGGTGCCGCCATCGGCGCGCCAGTGGTACCAGTTGTTGCCCGCGCGCCAGATCGCACCGCCATCGCTGGCGAACTGCGGACGCGATTCGATCTCGTTGCTGCGGGTCAGCTGGGTCAGCGCACCGGTGCGCAGATCGCGCAGGAAGATGTCGCCATTACGTGCGAACAGCATGCGCTGGCGGGTCGCGTCGTAACTGGGGTTTGCCGCATCCAGGCCTGCGCGCGCCGTGTCGGCCACACGTTCGGCGGTGCCGCCGCCGGTGCTCTGGCGATAGGTGTCGCGCACCGGGCTGCCATCGCGCTTGACCAGGTATTGCACCTGTTTGCCGTCCCATTGCCACCAGGCCTGGTCCACCGACGGTCCGATCCAGTCCGGGTCGGACATCGCCTGTTCGATGGTGAGCGGGGCGGCAGACTGCGCATGCACAGCGGTGGCCAGCAGCAGAAGGGTCAACGGCAACAATCTAGGCATCGGACACGGCTGGACGCAAAGGGAGCGCGCAAGCCTAGCAGTTCGCCTCCGCAGCGGGCTTGGGCCACAGGTCATGCGTGCGTGGCTGCGTGCGGTGCGGCAGAAACCACGTGCTTGACATGAGCGAGCGCGACCATCTCTTGCGCTGATTAAGGCCTGTGCCTGCAGGTGAGCAATCGGCACAATCAGCGAGGCGCGCTGCGACAGCGAGAGAATGAACACTTCAACTCCACGGTGCTGACGATGCTTAGCGCACCGCGTGCTGCTGCGAACGCGCAGACGCAAAAGAGGAAAAATCTTCTCGAAATGCCGAAAAACGCACGACCTGCAAGGTGTCACGCCAATTACCCACAGTGAAAACGAATCTATGCATCGCAGCGCCGCGAAGGTGTGCCCGCTGCGCAGGCAACCAATGGCGCCAGCCGCCTACCTGCCACGCCTCCACATCGATCAACATGATTTAGAGCGGCTAACAAAACGTAGCGAGCAGTCGTCAGGTGAGCGCAGACGGCGCGGAGGAACCGCCGTGTACGCGTGGGACATGCCGATTCCGAGCACCGGCCGCGCCCGCCTGGCGGCTGCGCAGTCGTTTTGTTGGCTGCTCTTAGCGCAGACAGGAACCTCCCGACTTGCCAGCAGCGCAGGTGGCGGCCAAGCTAGCGCGCTTTTGCGACCGTCGGTTTTCATGTCCAGCCAGCCTGCGCCCGCTATTTCCCATCCGATGGCTGTTGGTGCGCTCGACCGGCCGTTGGCCTGGCGCGCGGGGCAGTCGGTTAATCTGGCCACCTTCATCGCACATGTGCACGGTCTGGCGCAGCAGCTGCCCGAGGGCAGCCATGCGGTGAATCTGTGCGAAGACCGCTACCGGTTCATGGTGGCGTTTTACGCATGTGCGCTGCGCGGGCAGGTCTCGCTGCTGCCGTCGTCGCGCGCACCGGCGGTGGTGGGCGAAGTGCAGGCGCGGCACGCCGATGCGTACTGCCTGGGCGATCTGGATTTGGAACTTGCGCCGCCTCTGTATTGGCAGCTGCCAGCCGAATTGCCACAGGCCGAGGGCCCGATTCCGCAACTGGCCGACGATGCACTGGTGGCGATCGGTTTCACTTCCGGTAGCACCGGCAGCCCGCAACCCAATCCCAAGACATGGGGCAGCTTTCTGACGAGCACGCGTCAGGATCTGGTCGCGCTGGAAAGCCTGTGGGCGCACATCGACGCCGTGCCGCACGTGGTCGCCACGGTGCCGCCGCAGCACATGTATGGCATGGAGTTGTCAGTGCTGCTGCCGATGGTGACCACGCTGGCGGTGCACGCCGGGCGCCCATTCTTTCCGGACGATGTGGCACGTGCGCTGGCCGATATTCCCGCGCCGCGCGTGTTGGTGACCACGCCAGTGCATCTGCGTGCGTTGGTCGAATCCGGTGTCGCATTGCCGCCGCTGGCCGGCATCGTGTCGGCCACCGCGCCGTTGGCGCCCGAAATCGCCGCGGCGGCCGAAGCGCGTTTCGGTGGTGAAGTGCGCGAGATGTTCGGCTCCACCGAAACCTGCGTGTTTGCCGTGCGACGCACGGCACTGGAAGCGGCGTGGACGCCTTTGCCCGGCGTGCGCCTGGAAACGCAGGCTGCAGGCACGCTGGTGCACGCGCCGCATCTGGCCAAACCAGTGCTGCTGGCCGACATGATGGACGTGGCCGACGACGGCCGCTTCCAGGTGCGTGGCCGTCAGGCCGATCTGCTGGAAATCGCCGGAAAGCGCGCATCGCTGGCCGATCTCACCCGGCGCCTGCTCGCCATTCCCGGCGTGGTCGACGGCACCATCGTGCAACTCGCGCCCGACCCCGGCCAGGCGGTCGGACGCATCGCCGCGCTGGTGGTCGCCCCGACCCTGGACGAAGCCCAGGTACTGACCGCACTCCGTGTCAGCTTTGACCCGGTGTTCCTGCCGCGCCGCCTGCGCAAAGTCGCGGCATTGCCGCGCAACGAAACCGGCAAACTGCCGCGCGATGTGGTGCTTGGATTGCTTAACGGCTGAGCGTGACCAAGCGCGTGCGTGCGTTAGTCAGGCGCTGGTGACGTGACGGCCAGCTTGGCGATGAAAGGCTGCAGACATAGCGCGAAGCGCGCAAGCAGGCGTGTTTGACGCAGCGCATCGAGCGCTGCCTCAACGTGCCAGCTCATTCGGTGTTGGAGACGTCAGCTTAAAAAGTAGCGGTGTCCCAGCATTCGGCAGCGACTGTCTAACGCCTTCGATGCTCTGTTGCAGGCGCATGGAGCAGGAATGCTCCGCACCGCCTGCTTAGTCATTGCTGCTCGACCGACTGCCGCAGATATCCTCTGCGGCAAGTATGTTCACCCATGCACCCCATCGATCTCCACCGCCAGCTCATCGCGGCAAATCACCGCGTGCAGCAGCAGGCGCGGGACCGCATCGCCGAAGCGTGCGTCCAGTGCCTGCGCAACCTTGGGCAGGTCGTCGTGTTCGCGCACATAGACTTTCAGGCGGGTGCCAGCACCGAACTGCGCGGGTAGCGCAGGCGCATGCTGACGCGCGGCGCCGAGCAGGGCGTCGAAGTTGGCAAAGGTTTCTTCCAGCTGCGCCAGCAACTGGCCGGTGTGCATTGAGGCGTGGCCCACCACGGCAGCAGTGCCCGACAGCAGCAACGGCATGTCGCTGCCGGCCGGCGGCAGCATGGCGCGCGCAAAGCTCGGCGACTGCGGGCCGTACTGGCGCGGGTAGTTGTAAGCGCTGACCTGGCGTGGATTTTCCAGCGGCGTGCCGGCATTGGCGGCCGCGAGCCAGTAGATCTGGATGATGCGCTCGGCATCGCAACGGCCCACTGCGGTGGCGGCCGGCAATTGCGCGGTGTCGAATGCGCCCAGTCCGCGTGCACGGCCCACGCAGAACTGCCGGTAACGTTCGCGGTCGCCGCTGCCTAGGGTGATGGCGTCCAGGTAATTCCAGATACGCAGCAACCGCGGCGTCTGGCTACCACTGACGAAGGCAGTGATTTCCGCATACGCCCTGGCGGCCGCTTCTTCCATATCGACATCCTGCTCGTCGATCTCGATCACGCCGAATTGCAGGTGCCCGTCGCTGGACCAGGCGATATTGCCCTCGCGGCCGCTGCGCACCGGCGCAGCGGTGCGCCACACTTCCAGCACGCTGGCCTGATAGGGCTGCAACGGCACGCGCAAATAGCGCGGGTCGTGCAGGCGCGGCGCCGCATCGCCGAAGCCGAACACGGCCAACACCTGCGGGTCGGCCAGCAACACGGCGGGGTCGGTCTGGTCGACATAGTCGACCTGCAGGCGGGGATGGCGCACGGCGTGCGTGGTCTGGGCCTGGGAAGCGGTCATTGAGCGTCTCGTTGTTGCGTGTCGCGTTGCAAGGTGTCGCCGTCGAAGCCGAGCTTGGCCTGGCGCCGGCGGTGGCGCCACGACTGCCAGGCGCGCGGCATCATCGAAAAAGTGGTGAGTGCGTACAGAGCACGGAAGGCACGCAGGCGGATGCGGACTTTGGGGCTGTCGAACACATCGCCAGCCAGCATCGCTACCACCGCCTGTTCCACCTGCCAGGTATTTTGCGGCTGCGCGAACAAGGCACGCATGGTGGGCGAGGTGAAGCGGTAGATGAACCACTTGAATTCATCCACGCCACGCGTCAGTTCGCGTTGTAAAGCGCGCTGCAGTTTTGCTTCCGATTGCGGCGCGCGCAGTGCGGCATCCACCATGGATGCGCCGCGTTCGGCGCCGTGCATGGCCAGAAACACGCCGGAAGAAAACATCGGGTCGACGAAGGTGTAGGCATCGCCCAGCATCAACCAGCCTGGACCGGCCATGCGCGTGCATTCGTAAGCGTAATTGCCGGTGGCATGCACCGGTGCCACGCGCTCGGCGCCGAGCATGCGCGCGTTGAGCTCCGGATTGAGCGCCAGGGTGCGCATCAAAAACCCCTCGCTGTCGCCCTTGCGGGTTTTCATGTACTCGGGGTAGCAGACTGCGCCCACGCTCATGATGTCGTCCGGCAGCGGAATCAGCCACATCCAGCCATGCGCATGCCGGTAGATGCTGATGTTGCCGGCATCTTCGCCCGGGCGCCGTGTCACGCCGCGGAAGTGGCTGAACAACGCGGCCGATTGATGCTTGGCATTGGCACGTTTGAGCTTGAGGCGGGTGCCCAAAAAGGTGTCGCGGCCGCTGGCATCGAGCAGATAGCGCGGACGGAACTGCTGCACGCCGCCGTCTGCCGTGCGTGCCTGCAGCACGGGCTGTTCGCCGTCGAACGTCACTTGCTCCACGTGGACCCGTTCGCGTGCATCCACGCCGACCGCACGCGCGCGCTGGAACAGCACCTGGTCAAATTGCGCACGCGGCACCTGGAAGGCGAAATCGGCCTTGGCATCGAGCGCGTGCGAAAAACGAAACGTGTTGTAGCCGCCGCTGTCGTTCGGAAAATCCGCGCCACGCTTGAGCACGCCGACGGCGCGCACATCTTCAAGCACACCCAGGCGTTGGAGAATCGGCATGTTCATCGGCAGCAACGATTCGCCGATATGAAAGCGCGGGTGCTGCTCCTTTTCGAGCAGGGAGACCGACCAGCCGAGCTCGGCAAGCGCGATGGCCGCAGTGCAGCCAGCCGGGCCGCCGCCGACGATCAGTACATCCGGACACTCCGGTCCGGGAGCCGGCCCGGCTGCCGGCATGGCGGTCGGGGTGTGGCGAACAGCGTTGGAAGTCATCCTGGAACGAACCTGTAGCGGGCGAGCGTCATGCAGTCATGATAGCCTGCTCGTCCGCCAGGACAGCTTGCGGGCCGCCGATGCATGTGTGAAGAACGCCGTCAGCACGTGCAGGCGCCGGCCAGACCGCGCGGCAGATGCTCGGATTGGCAGCGACGGCAACGTACACTACGGCCGACGCGACGCCCGCGCATTCCGATGGTCGCCCGCGCTGCTGTTGCTTGTTCTTAACTTTTGTTGCCCGACCCTGACCTGTGGAAATCCTGGATGTCCTCGCAAACCGCTGCCGAACGTGAACTGGCCGAACTCCTGGTCGAAAGTCTGAACCTGGAAGACGTCCAACCCGCCGACATCGATCCGGAGGCGCCGTTGTTCAACACCGGGCTGGGGTTGGACTCGATCGATGCGCTGGAACTGGCGCTGGCGATCAGCAAGCGCTACGGCTTCCAGCTGCGTTCGGACAGCGACGAGAACCGTCGCATCTTCGCGTCGCTGCGCGCATTGTCGGCGCATGTCCAAGCCAACAAGACCGTCTGATCTGCCGACTGCGCAATCCCCCGACGCACCCGCGTGGGTGCTAGGGCTAGGCGTTCTGCTGGCGGTGGCGTATTCGCCGTTGGCGCATTGGGCCAATGCCAGTCACCGCCCGGAGCTGGCCGTCATCGCCGGTGGTTTGCTGGTGCTGATGGTCTTGATCGAACCGATGGTTGCGCGCCGGGCCTGGGCCTGGGCGCTGGCACTGCTGCTGCTTGCCGGACTGGGCGCGCTGTGGCATTCGCCGTATGCGATGTTGGTGCTGGCGGCACCGCCGGTGATGTTCACCGCTTGGGTTGCCTGGTTTTTCGGGCGCAGCCTGCGCCACGGCCGCACGCCGCTGATCACCCGTATTGTCGAAGGCCTGTACGGCCAGGCCGGCATGCCGATCACACCCGAACAAGGTCGTTATACGCGCCGTCTCACGCTGGCCTGGGCACTGCTGCTGTGCGGCCTGACCCTGGCCAATCTGGTGCTCGGCCTGTGCGCCGAGCCCAGCGGCGTGCTGGCGCAGTTGGGCTATGCCTCGCCGCTGCCGATCAGCGATGCGCGCGCCTCGTTGTTCGCCAATCTGCTCGCTTATGGCGTGATTGGCGGCTTCTTCATTGGGGAATATCTATTGCGCGGCCGCTGGTTTCCACAGCGTCCCTATCGTAATCTGCCAGACTTCTTGCGTCAGATGGCGCGGCTCGGGCCGGATTTCTGGCGCGATCTGCTGCGCTGAGTGCGTGGTCAGGGGTAGCGACGTACGTGCATATTTTCGGGGACAAGACAAAGATGCCGTTGGCAAGGATGCCGCCGCGCCTGGCGTGGGCTGTGTTCAACCTGTTGCAATTGGTGTTCACGCTGGCCTTTACCGCTGGTGGGATCGTCTACGCGTTGGTATTGCTGGCGATCACTCGCGATGCCGACCGACTGCTGCGCATGGGCAGCTGGATGTGGTCGCCGGTGCTGTTTCGCGGTGCGGGCGCCACCGTCATCGTGGAAGGGCGCGAGCGGGTGGATTGGTCCAAGAACTATCTGTTCGTGAGCAACCACCAGTCGATCATCGATATTTGCGCGCTGTTCTACGCCCTGCCGGTGCCGCTGCGCTTTTTGCTCAAGGAAGAAATGCGCAAGGTGCCGTTCGTGAACTGGTATGCGCGCGCCACCGGCATGCTGTTTCTGGACCGCGACAGCCGCAGGGCAGGGGCGCTGGTGCGACGTCAAGCCGCCGCGCTGTTGCGCGAGGGCAAACAGTTGTGTCTGTTTCCCGAAGGCACCCGCAGCCGCAACGGCGCATTATTGCCATTCAAGGCCGGGCTACTGCAGGCCGCTATCGATGCTGGCGTGCAGGTGGTTCCGGTGGCACTGGACGGTTGCGGCAAGGTGTTGCCGGTCGATGGCCTGTTCAGGGTGCGCCCGGGCATCATCCGCGTGCGGATCGGTACGCCGATCGCGGTGACCGGGCCGGATGCGCCGGATCGCCAACAATTGACCGAGCAGGCACACAAGGCCGTGGCTGCAATGCTTCAACCCAGGATCTGAGTTCTGCGCTTATGGATTTCGTTGTGCCGCATGATCATCCCTGCCTGCCCGGACATTTCCCGGGCCGTCCCGTGGTGCCTGGCGTGGTCGTGCTCGACCATGTGCTGCAGGCGGTGGAAGCGCTGCATGGTCCGCGTGCAGCCGCGCGCCTGCCGCAGGTGAAGTTCGTGCAGCCGTTGCTGCCCGGCCAGACCGCCTCGGTCACGCTGGAAGGCGATGGCCCGCGCTGGCGCTTTCGTGTGCAGCGCGACGGTACATTGCTGGTCAGCGGCGAACTGGTGGCGGAGGCAGCGGCATGAGCAAGCATTGGAAACAGCGTCCGGAAGGTGGTGGGCGCTTTGCGTTGTGGCTGATCCGCGGCATCGCACGGCACGGCGGGCGTGCAGTGGGCCGCGCGCTGCTGTATCCGATCACGCTGTACTTCCTGCTGGTGCGTGCGCCCGAGCGCGCCGCCTCGCGTGCCTATCTGGCGCGGGTGCTGTGCCGCCCGGCCACGCTGCGCGATGTGGCGCGGCACATCCACACCTTTGCTTCGACCATCCTGGACCGGGTCTACATGCTGGGCGGGCAGATGCAGCGCTTCCGCGTAGATATCAGCGGCCTGGATCAACTGCGCACGCAAATGGATCGCGGCCGCGGCGTGCTGATCTTCGGCTCGCACCTGGGTAGCTTCGATGCGCTGCGCGTGCTGGCCACCGAGCGTCCGGACGTGCAGGTCAAGGTGGTGCTGGACAAGGCGCACAACCGCGCCATGACCGACCTGCTGGGTGCGCTCAACCCGCAGCTGGCCGCCAACATCATCGACGCCGGCATGGATGCAACCTCGATCGTCATGGCGATCAAGGAAGCCACCGACGCCGGTGCGCTGGTGGCGCTGCTGATCGACCGTCCGCGCGAGGGCGACCCGGCGCTGCCGGCGATGTTCCTCGGCCGCAATGCCATGTTCCCAACCTCGCCGTGGTTGATCGCCGCTGCGCTCAAGGTGCCGGTGGTGCTGGCGTTCGGCCTGTATCACGGCGGCAATCATTACGAGCTGGCGTTCGAAACCTTCAGCGAAGGCCTGGACGTGCCGCGTCGTCAGCGCGCCCCCGTGCTTGCGGTGCTCATGCGCGATTACGCTGCCAGGCTGGAACATTACACCTGCTACGCGCCGTACAACTGGTTCAACTTCTACGATTTCTGGAACACCCACCATGCCGATGTGCCGCACCCTGCCGTGGATGCTGATACTGCTGTTCAGCGCCGCACCGCTATGCGCCGCACCGCCTGAGACGCTTGACGTCGGGCAGGTGCTACAGCGCCTGGCCCGCCCTGCACCGGTCAGCACCGAATTCGTCGAACTGCGGGGCTCTGCCTTGCTGAAGACGCCGTTGCGCGTGGAGGGCCACTACCGGCGCCCGGATGCGCAGACATTGGTGCGCGAAGTGAGTGCGCCGTACCACGAAACCACCACGCTGACCGGCGACGAAGGCGTGCTGGAACGCGAAGGCAAATCGCCACGCCGTTTCTCGTTGAGCCGCGTGCCCGAACTGGCCGGCTTGAAGTCCGGCTTTGGTGCGTTGCTGTCTGGCGACCGCGCGCTGCTGGAGCAGCACTACAGTGTCAGCGGGCAGGGCCAGCCGCAGGCCTGGCAGCTGACGCTGCAGCCCAAGGATGCCGCCGTGGCCAAGCAGGTGCGCGAATTGCGTCTGTACGGACGCAAGGACGAACTGCGCTGCATCGAAAGCGTGCCGGCCAAGGGTGACGTGCAGCGCACGCTGCTGGGCACTGCGGCGCGCGAAGCGGCCGGCGTCGCCGATGCCGCCGCGCTGACCACGCTCTGCCACGGTTCGGGCGCGTGACCGCGCGCGAGATGGTTGCGCCGGTCGTTTCTAAACACATCACACCCTTCGCAGCTGAAACGCGCACGTTGCCGATAACGCCCGATGCCGCGCGTGCGGCCGGCGAGCGTTCGGCCGCTGCAGCAGGACACGTACACCATGTCGCTTAAGTTGAACGCAAACCGCCGCATCGGCCTGGCGCTGCTGTGGCTGGCATTGCTGGCGGTTGCCGGATTTTGGTTGAGCGAGACGCTCAAGGTCACCGGCGATCTGCGCAAATTCATGCCCGCCCCGCGCACGCCGGCGCAAAAACTATTGATCGAAGAACTCGGCGAAGGCCCAGGATCGCGGCTGCTGCTGATGGCGTTGTCCAATGGCGACCCCGTCACCTTGGCCGAGCAGTCGCAGCAACTGCAGAAAGCGCTGGCTGCACAGCCGGAGCTGTTCGAACTGGTCGGCAACGGTGGCAACGCCGGGTTGGAGGCGATCCCCAACCGCTTGCTGCCGTATCGCTATCTGCTCAGCGACAGCTTCGACAAGACCCCGCTCGACGCGCCGACGCTGGAAACCGCGTTGCAGGCGCGTGTGCAGGATCTGGGCTCGCCGGCGGCGGCCATGGTCGAGCCATTGCTGCCGCGCGACCCCACGATGGAAGTCCTGCACCTGGCCGAAACCCTGCAGCCGGCAGCGATGCCGCAGACGCGCAATGACGTGTGGTTCGATCGTGCCGGCACTTCGGCGCTGTTGATCGTGCAGACACGCGCGGCCGGCTTCGACCCCACCGGCCAGCAGCTGGCTTACGACGCCGTGCAAGCGGCTTTCGCGAAGGTCAGCAAGGGCACGTCCACGCGCCTGACGCTGACCGGGCCGGGCGCATTCGCCGTGGAAATCACCGCGCGCACCCAAGGCGAGGCGCAGTGGATCGGCACGCTGGATACGGTGGGCCTGGTGCTGTTGCTGCTGGTGGCCTACCGCAGCTGGAGGATTCCGGTGCTCGGTGTGTTGCCGTTGGCCAGTGCCGGTTTGGCCGGTTTGGGCGCTGTCGCACTGCTGTTCGATGGCGTGCATGGCATCACTGTGGCGTTCGGGTTTACGCTGATCGGCGTGGTGCAGGATTATCCGATCCACCTGTTCAGTCATCAGCGCCCCGGTCTGGATCCACGCGAAAACGCGCGGCATCTGTGGCCGACGTTGGCCACCGGCGTGGTGTCCACCTGCATTGCTTATGTGACCTTCCTGTTTTCCGGCGTGGATGGCTTGCGGCAGTTGGCGGTGTTCACCATCGCTGGCCTTGCTACTGCCGCGGTCACCACACGCTGGATGCTGCCGGCCTTGATCGATCCGGCCCCGCGCGACTATGCCGATTCGCGCCTGCTGGCCGTGCTGTGGCGGGGCGTCGCCCGCTTGCCGCGGCCATGCATCAGCCTGGCGGTGATGGCCGTGGTCAGCATTGCCGTGATCGTGTTTGCGCCGGGGCAGTTCTGGCAGAACGATCTGTCGAAGCTGACCCCGGTGCCGCCCAAGGCATTGGCGCAGGACATGCATCTGCGTCAGGAACTGGGCGCGCCAGATGTGCGTTACGTGCTGGCGCTGCCGGCAGCGAACGATGAGGCGGCGTTGCAGGCCAGCGAGCAATTGCGCCCGCGCCTGGATGCATTGGTGCGCGATGGTGCGTTGCTCGGTTACGACATGGCGGCACGCTACCTGCCCAGCGCCAAGACCCAGCATGCGCGGCAGGCGGCGTTGCCTGATGCCGCGCAGGCGCGTGCGTTGACCGAGGCTGCCGTCGCCACCACGCCGTTCCGCAGCGATGCGTTTGCGCCGTTCCTGCAGGATCTGGACGCCGCCAAGCGCGCCGCGCCGCTGCTGCCGAAGGATCTGACCGGCTCACCGCTGGCGACCTCGGTTGGTGGCTTGCTGCTGAGCCGTGGCGATCGCAGCACCGCGCTGGTGTCGTTGACCGGTTTGCGCGATCCGGCCATTCTGGCGGCGGCCGTGCAAGGCAGTGGCGCGCAATTGCTGGATCTGAAAGACGCTTCCGAATCGCTGGTGGCCGCTTACCGTGGACGGGTGCTTGGCGCGCTGGTATTGGCCGCCTTGTTGCTGGCAGTGACCGTGGCGATCGCACTGCGTAGCCCGCGCCGTATCGTGCGCGTGCTGCTGCCGATGGCGCTGACCACGGTGCTGATTCTGGCGATCCTGCGCGGCACCGGCGTGGAGCTCAATCTGTTCCATCTGATCGCGTTGATTCTGGCCGCCGGCCTGGGTCTGGATTACGCGCTGTTCTTCGATCACGCCGGCGACGATCACGCCGACCAGCTACGCACGCTGCATGCGTTGATTGTCTGCAGCCTGATGACACTGCTGGTGTTCGCGTTGTTGGCCGCGTCCAGCATTCCGGTCTTGCGTGCCATCGGTAGCACGGTGGCGCTGGGCGTGTTGTTCAATTTCATTCTGGCCTTGCTGGTATCGCGCGAACCGGCGCTGGAACGCACCGCAAACGGAGAGCCGCATGCAGGGACGTGACGCGATTGCCACGCTGATTCCGCACCAGGGCAGCATGTGCCTGTGGGAAGAAGTCATCGAGTGGGATGAGCAGCGCATCGTGCTGCGCAGCCACGCGCATCGCAGCGATGCGCATCCGTTACGGTCCAACGGGCGCCTGCGTGCGCTGCATCTATGCGAATACGGCGCACAGGCCATGGCCGTGCATGGCGGTTTGCTGGGACGCGCATCCGGCAAGCCGGTACGCGCATCCGGCAAACCGGTACGCACGGGCATGCTGGTGGCGCTGCGTGGCGTGGAGTTGCACGTTAGCTATCTGGAAACCCTGCCGGGGGCGATCGACTGCGAAGCACAGCTGCTGATGCAGGGCGAGGACAGCCAGCAATACAGTTTTCGCCTGACCCATGGCGAGCAATTGCTTGCCGAGGGGCGTGCCGCGGTGATGCTGGGCGCTGCGAAGACCCTGTAGGAGCGCGCTGGCGCGCGATGAAGCGTTACCGCTAAAGCCTCATCGCGCGCCAGCGCGCTCCTACCGAATGTGGGCGCTCAATACCGGCGATCTATTCCTGCGCTTGCCGCAAGTGGTTAGGATGAGGCTCTTTCCGCCGCCGTTTCCGCGGCTTCATCTGGACTTCCATGAGCACATCCATTCCAAAACGCCGCGCACTTGTCACCGGCGGTAGCGGCGATCTTGGTGGTGCGATCTGCCGTCATCTGGCTGCGCAGGGCCGGCATGTGATCGTGCATGCCAATCGCAATCTGGCCCGTGCGGAAGCGGTGGTTGCGGCGATCGTGGCCGATGGCGGTAGCGCACAGGCAGTGGCCTTCGATGTGGCTGACGCGCAGGCAAGTTCGGCGGCGCTGGAGAGCTTGCTGGACGCCGGCCCGATCCAGATCGTGGTCAACAACGCCGGCATCCATGATGATGCGCCGATGGCGGGCATGAATGTGGAGCAGTGGCACCGCGTCATTGATGTGTCGCTGCACGGTTTCTTCCACGTCACCCAGCCGTTGCTGCTGCCGATGGCGCGCACGCGTTGGGGCCGTATCGTCAGCGTGTCGTCGGTTGCTGCCGTTTTAGGTAATCGCGGCCAGACCAATTACGCCGCCGCCAAGGCGGCGTTGCACGGTGCCAGCAAGTCGCTATCGCGCGAAATGGCCAGCCGCGGCATTGCGGTGAATGTCGTCGCGCCGGGGGTGATCGAAAGCGAGATGGTCGGCGACAGTTTCGCGCCGGAGGTGATCAAGCAATTGGTGCCGGCCGGCCGCGTCGGCAAACCCGATGAAGTGGCCGCGCTGGTCGCCTTCCTGTGCTCGGAAGCAGCCGGCTACATCAATGGCCAAGTCATCGGCGTCAATGGCGGCATGGGCTGAGCACCACGCCGCCCATGCTCAGCGGCAACTGAAGCTGGCAGCGCTGTCGACATTGCCACCGACGTAGCGCGCCACCTGCGGATACGGACACAATGGCCGCGTGCGTCCCTTGCCCCATTGGCTGGGCACCTCGCCGTTGTCGCTACGCGCAGCGGCGGTGATCGCTGCGGGTGCCTGGCCGTGTTCCACCCACGCGATCAAAGGCGTCAACGCGTCGAATTGATCGGTTGCCGGCCCGCCGGCGCAATGACTCATGCCTGGCACCGGGAACAGTCGGGCGAAATCGCTGGCCTTGCCATCGTTGGCGATCGTCAGCTTCGTATACCAGGCCGCGGTATCGTCGAAGGAAAAGATCGCATCGCCGGTGCCGTGGTAGATCAGCAGCTTGCCGCCGCGTGCTTTCAGCGCCGATAGATCGGTCTCGTGCGGCGGCGTCATGTAGTCCCATGCGGAGGTGGTGTAGACACCGGAGGTCGCAAAGATCTTCGCCGCGTCGCGGGCGAAATTGAAGCCAAGCGCATAGCCGGCCAGATCCTTCTCGGCGCTGCGATCGGCGGGCGGGCTCATGAACTCGAACGCCACCGATGCCGGCACCAGGGTCAGCGATGCCGACTGCCGCCAGTTGGCCCAATCGCCGCTGGACACGCCCGGGTCGTAGGGAAAGCTGGCGTACAACGCCCCGTCGGCACCATCACGCGCGCCGGCATAGATGGCGCCGACGGCTTGTTTTTGCGCTGCGGTCAGGCAACTGCCGGTACGGCCGGCGCTGCCGCAGGTCGGTACATCGCGGCCCAGATCGAAATTGCTCTGACAGGCCGCCACATCCTGCACCATGCTGTCCTTCGCACCATCCAGGGCATCGCACCGCGCGAGGATGGCATCGCCCACCAGGCGGCGTTCGACGGCCGTCAGGCCGCTGGCGACATCGTGGCCGTCGCTGAGCGCGGCCAATTGCTGCGCCGTCGCCATCGCGGCCAGTGCGGCCTTGGGGAGATGAAAGCCGGGGTCGCCGGCCAGAATGCCGTCATAGTTGGCGGCATCGCGCGCGGCGGCCACCATCGCGTGGCGGCCGCCATTGGAACATCCGCCGAAGTAGCTGGTATCGGGTCCCTTGCCGTACGCGACGGCGATGACCTGCTTGGCCATCGCCGTCAGCACCTGCACCGCGCGATAGCCATAGTCCAGGCGCGCCTGGGGATCCAGGCCGAACAAGGGATTCTGATCGCCGTCATGGCCGGCGTCGGAACTGATCACCGCAAAACCCATGCCCAGTGCGCTGTTCTGCTCGCCCCCGCCCCCGATGTCGCCAGTCGCGGTGACCACGCTGCCGTCCAGGCCGTCATTGGCCTGGTAGAAGAAGCGCCCATTCCAGGCCTTGGGCAAGCGCATCTCGAAGTTGATCGCATAGGTCTGCTGATCCACTGGACTGGTGCGTTGGTGCATTTTGCCGACGATTTGGCAGTGTTCGCCGATCGCGCGTGCGCCGCTGTGCAAACGGCCGGCGTCGACCGTGGTGACCGTGCTGAAGGTGGTATCGGCATAGGCAAGCTTGGCCGCCAGCGCGTCGCAGCTTTGCGACATTTTCGCCGGAACTGCCGCGCCCTTGCCGGACGTGTCTTGCGCCGGCAGGTAGAGCGGCACGGCCAGGCACGCCAGCGCGGCCGGCAACGTCAACAGGTAGGCCTTCTTCACGTTTTCTCCAATCCGACGGTGCGTTGGAAGCGATTGCGGCGCATACCTGTACGCATCACTCTGCGGGCGCGCCAGGCGAGGGAAAGGCGACCGTAATCGGTGCCCGGCGCGCTGAGGGGGCTATCGCCGTGGAGGGCGACAGATAGCGCGCGTGACGGAGTGTCAGGCCAGGTCGGGCTGCCACACCGTGATGGCTGACTGAACGCTGCGAAAGGATGACGTTGGGAGCGAAGTGCTTGCCGCGAACCGGGCGCGTCTACGGCATTGCTGTCCATGGCTCGCGTCCTGAAGGATCGACCGCGAGCGAATCGCAGCGCGCTACTCGTCGGTACGCAAACAACGGATGCTGACGTCGGCGGGGATGCGTTGGCTAGCTGGGCCGAACCGACGTTGACGGATTGTGGCCGGAGCTATCGGCCATATCAGTGCTCAGGTTGCCCGATTACCCGCAGTGGCCGATCGAGGGCTACGCCCGGCAGGCGGCTGCGGCATTTCGTTCACGCCTGCAGGGTTGAAGTTGACCGAAGCGCGTCAACCGCCGGTTTCATCAATCTGCATCACCAGTTCGCGCTCATACGCACTATGGGCAGCGCTGCAACGCACCGACACGGTATTGCCATTGGCGCGCAGGCGGCCATCGACGTACGGGCCGTCGCCACGGTCGTGATAGGAAGCGGTCCAGTTATAGATGCTGGCTCCCTGCGCGAGGTAGTGGGTCTCCGCCAGGCGTCGGCACGCTGGCACCAGGTCGCTGGCGTTCGTCAGCACCGGCTCCCGCACGTACTGCACCACCGTCTGCGCATTGGCTGCGCCCCCAAGCGAATCGCTCCCCCGGGTGTTTCATACTCTTCTCGTCTTCAAAGTGCGTAATACGGCGCCTGCGTCACCGCGCCGTGGGTGCCTCAGGCCGCGTCGGCATACCATGGTGCGGTGAGCACCGGGTCGCCGACGGCGTTGGCGGTCAGGGCGTCCAGTCCATGATCGGACAGAAGCGGATGGCGTTGTTGCGCCTTGTGCAGGATCTCCCGCGCCAATACCGCCATGCGGGCGATATTGTTGTGCAGTCGGGCGGCAAAGGCTTCGTCGTCGAGCGTGTCGCGCAAGGCGCCATTGAGGGCGTTGAACCAGTCGATCAAGTACTGGTCGAGCAGGCGGCCGTCGGCTGGCGGCATGGCCTGGGCGCGATTGTGCTCGCCCCAGTCGTGCAGCACCCGCTGCATTGCCAGATTCATGTCGCGCGCGAACAGAAAGTCGTTCTTCATGCGCGAGAGCAAACTGAGATTGGCGATGCGCCCGCTGCAGAACAGCGGTGCCAGCAATGACCAGTAGTAGGTGTAATCCCAGATCACCTTGACCGGCATCACCTGCTCATCGCCGAACAGCGCGTACTGGTCCTGATACAGGGTCAAGGTGTTTTCGTAGAACGAGAAATACAGCTGCTCGTACAACTCCACGTACGGGCTGAGCGATTTGCCGGCGCGGTCGCGGCCGATCAATTCGCAGATATAGGTGTTGGAGATCGCGATGAAGTCGCTGCCAGGCGAATAGAATGGATCCAGGAACACGCCCGCTTCGCCGGTCAGTGCCCAGCGCTGCGGCGAGAACACCTGCTTGCAGCCATACGAGAAGTTGCGCAGGAACAGAAAGTCCTGCAGCCGGTAATCGGCTTGGTCGAGCGTGGCGGCCACCTGCGGCTGATGCGTACGCAGCCAGGTCATCGCCTTCTCGTGGGTGTTCATGCCTTCCAGCGGATGCATGTCTGCATCGCAGACGATGCCCAGCGAATGCGCACCCGAAGACAGCGGAATCAGCCAGAACCAGTAGCCCGGCCCGCACATGTGATTGGTCGAACGCCAGCGGTCCGGCGGCGTGCAGCGCTGCAGCCAGCTGCTGTTCTGCGACCAGACATTGGGGTCGATCAGGCCCTCCACCCGCCACCACACCGCATTGGCGTTGTGATCGTTGTCCTGCGCCAGGCCGAGCTTGCGCTTGAGCAGGCCGGCGCGGCCGCTGGCGTCCACCACCCAGCGTGCGCTCAGCGTGCCGGGCGTGCCATCGCGTTCGAAGCGCACTGCGTGGTCTGTGTCGTTGTCGGACAGGTCAACGCCCTTGACACTGCAACTGTCGACAAAGGCGATGCCCTGCGCACGCGCGCGTTCGCCGAGAAAATTTTCGAAACGGCCGCGATCAATCTGCCAGGACGGCGTGGGCAGGATCTTGCTTACGCCCAGTTCGGTGCAACGGTCGATATCGCTGCGCTGGTCGGAGAAGAAAAAGCGGAACCCGAACTTGCGAATCTGCTCCGTTTCCAGATGCTCGCGCAGACCAAGCACGTCGGCAAAATAATGCGCGCCGATTTCAACCGTGGATTCGCCAACCTTGAACGCGGCTTCGCGCACCGGGTGGGCGCGCCGTTCCAGCACGGTGATTGCCAGTGCGGGGTCGCGTTGCTTCAACTGCAACGCCAAGCTCAGGCCGGCCAGGCCACCCCCGGTGATCACGACATCGGCGCGCGGTACATTCATGGGGACTGGTTGCTCTTGGTGACCTCGGGCACAGTAGCAAATTCGCCGTCGGCATCGTCAACGATCACCGGGTTGGCGCGCACGCGGCGGTATTCGCGCCACACATGGCCGTACGCCCAGACCTGTGCGACCACGTGCGAGGTGATATTCCACAGATCGCGCACCAGCCGAAAATGGCTCTTGCGAAATGTGCCCGGCGAGGTGCCGGCATAGCGGGTTTCGATCGGTACTGCGACCACGCGCGCGCCGGCCTGGCGTGCGGCGGAAATCAGCAGCTGCGCTTCGAACACGAAGCCTTCGCCGGGCACATTCGGCAGGGTGAACACCGAAGCCGGATATAGCCGCTGGCCGCTTTGGCTGTCGACCAGGCGGAAGCCGCAGGCCCAGGCAATGCCCCAGTCGCCGAAGTCGTTGCCGATGCGGCGGATGGTGGGCTGGGTGGCGCGCTTGCGCATGCGCGCACCGATGATCACGCAGCCCGGGTGGCGGTTGGCGGCGGCTAACAGGCGCGGGAAATCGGCGGCCTTGTGCTGGCCGTCGCCGTCCATGGTCATCACCGCGCGCATGCCAAGCCGCTGTGCTTCGGCAAAACCACTGCGCAGTGCGGCGCCCTTGCCCATGCGCTGCGGGTGACGGATCAGCGTGACCGGCATGCCGGCGATGCACTCGGCGGTGCCATCGTCGGAGCCATCGTCGATCACGATGACGTGCGAGCAATAGGTCAGCGCGTCGGTGACCACTTCGCGGATGCGCAGCGCCTCGTTCAAGGCTGGCACCAGAATGGCAGTATCGTCGCGGCTCAGCGGTTGCCGGCTCATCGCTGGATCTCCACGCGCAGTACCCGGCCCGGGCTGGCATACAGCGCCACGCTGTCGCCACCGCCGGCCAGCAGGTCGAACAACGGCAGCATCGGTGCCATCGCATTGTGGGCGACGTGGCGTGCCAGCGCGCCATCGCCGGGCGAGGGTGTGCCGTCTTCCAGCTGCGCGCGTAGCTGCGGCTTGCCGGCCTGGCCGGGCGTGCCCAGCACCAGCCCGCTACCGAGCAGGCCCTGGCTGGGCGCGACCCGACCCAACGGCCCAACCGAGCGAGCGTCGTAGCTGGCCAGCAGCACGGCTACCGCACCGGCAGCGCGTTGTGCCAGCGCCTCCAGCAGGCCTTGCGCGAAGCTGCCGCGGCTGGCGCTGATCGCGGTGGCCGGGGTCATCGCGCCGGCGCCGATGGTCCAGTAGCCGGCCGCGGCGTTATGCACCGAGTTGTGGAACTTGGTCGGTGAGATCGCCAACGGATCGCTGGCCAGGGTGGTGCACATGTAATCGGAGATGGCCAAATCGCCGAAGGTGGAGGTAAAGATCGACGGCAGGCTGGCCGGGTCGCGGCCGGCGGCGGTGCAGGCAGCCAGCGCGGCTTCCAGGGATACGGCCACGGTGTCCGGCGCACGGCGGCGTTCGTTGGCCGCCAGCAATTGCGGCGCCGGGCGGGCGGTGGTTTCCTGCAGCTCACCTCCGCGCGCGAATGCGCAGGCGGCCTCCCAGTTGGGTAGCCCCTGGGTCCAGAAGCCGATGCCTTCGATGGTCGCGGTCAGCATCAACGGGCCCGCCCGAACAGCAGCGAACAGTTGTTGCCGCCAAAGCCAAAAGAATTATTCATGGCGTAGTCGATCCGGGCATGGGCGTTATCGAAGCGGATCTGCGGGCCGCAGGCCGGGTCGGGAACCTCGCTGTTGAGCGTGCCGGGCAGTACGTCGTCGCGCAGCGCGAGCAGGGCGATCACCGATTCGACGATGCCGGCCGCGCCCAATGTGTGGCCGGTCCAGGCCTTGGTCGAACTGGCGTGCAAGGTATCCGGGAAGATCGCTGCCACGGCAGCGGCTTCCACGCTGTCGTTGGCCGGCGTGGCAGTACCGTGCAGATTCAGATAGCCCACTGCAGCCGGATCCAGACCGCCCCGTTCGAGCGCACCGCGCATTGCCAGCTGCGCGCCCAGGCCTTGCGGATGCGGCGCCGACATATGGTGCGCGTCGCTGGATTCGCCATAGCCGTACAGCCACAGCGCCGCATCCGGTGCGGCGGCCGGGCGTTCGAGCAGCGCAAAGCCGCCGGCCTCGCCCAGGTTCAGGCCGATCCGGCGCGCATCGAAGGGCTGGCACATCTCCGGGGCCACCACCTGCAGCGAGTTAAAGCCGAACAGCACACAGCCGCACAGGGTGTCCACGCCGCCGACCAGCGCCGCGTCGATGACCCCGGCATCCATCAGCCGCGCCGCCTGGGCGAACACCTTGGCGCTGGAAGAACAGGCCGTGGCCACGGTGACGCACGGGCCACGCAAGCCGGTGGCGTGCTGCACGAAGTCGCCCAGCGAATGCGGGGTGTGCACGACCGGGCGATCCAGATCCTCGGGAAAGCGCACACCGTCCGCGTCCTGAACCAGCCGCGTATACGCCTCTTCGGTGGCGCCAATGCTGAAGGTCGAGGTGCCGATGATCACCGCCACGCGCTCGGCGCCGTAGCGCTGTGCGGCGGCCTGCACGGCCTGCGCCATGCCGTCCTGCTGCAGGGCCAGCCAGGCCAGGCGGTTGTTGCGGGAATCCCACGCTTGCAGGGCCTCGGGCAGGACCACTTCTTCCACGCCATCGACGCGGCCGACCCAGCAGGGCAGCAGCGGTTGCGGCCCGAAATCGTTGCGACGCAGGCCGCTACGGCGGGCGGTCAGCGCAGCGGCCTGGGCAGCAAGCCCAGCGCCGAGCGCGGTGGTGGAAGTGAACGCGGTGATGGCAACCGGGGCCATCTGGGACGAATGCTGCGCTTGGCTCACGATGGTCTGGCTGGCAAAAAGTGCGCTCAGTATATCGATGGCATGCGCCCGCCCCGTGGATGGCGCAACTGAATGTGACAGTCATGTCGCTGACACGGCTGGGATTTTCGCGCAGGCCGCGCTTTCGCCATCGCTGCAATTGCGACACAATCGACGCGACACACCTCTCTTTCGAGCGCGACCACGCGCGCATGCACGCATACGTCTATAAAAGCCAACGCAAGCAGGACACCTTCGTCTATCTCGCCACGCGTGACGACTTCTCCGGTCTTCCTGCCGACGTGCATGCGCAGCTGGCGCCGTTTTCATTCGTGCTGGATGTGGCGTTGACGCTCGAACGCCGCCTGGCGCAGGCCGATGTGGCGACGGTGCGCGAGGCGCTGGGCAAGCACGGGTTCTATCTGCAACTGCCCAGAACCATCGTGCTCGCAGGCGAGTGCGACTATGACTGAGCCTGTGCGGGGCGCACGGACGCGCGCCGCAGCGCTGGCCGGCGCGGCCGGCGTGGCGCTGTGCTTGCTCGGTGGCGTTGGCGGCGTGGTTGCGGCGCTGAGCCTGTGGCTGGCGCAGCCGGCCTTGGCGCTGGCGGTGTCCTGGGCACGTGGCACGCGCGCAGTGCCGAGCCAACCGCGCGCCGTCGCGCAGGCGCTGCCACCGTTGCTGGCGATCTGGGGTGTGGGCCTGCTGGCGCTGGCCGCACTGATCAGTTGGCCGCTGACGGCCCTGCGCGACAGCGGTAGCCTGGCTGCCGCGCTGGCGTTGAGCGTGGCAGTCAGCGCCGCGTTGCTCGGTTTGTGGCGGACTTGGCCGTTGTGGGGCGAGGTGGAACGCGACGGCGGTGCGCTGGCGCCACGCTGGCAGGCGCTGGCCACGCAGGAATTGCATGCCTGGCGCGGTTTGCTGGCGGCCGCGCTGGTGTTGGCGATGTGCACGCTGGCCGTGGTGCTGACCTGGCCGGGCTGGTTGTCCGGCGGCCTGCGCTGGGGGTTGGCGGTTGCCGCCGCTGTGCTGCTGCCAGCGGCCCATCTGTTGCTGCAACGCACTGCTGCGCCGGTGCGCTGCGATGCGCCGCCGGCACGCCAGGCGGCCGATTTCTTCTCCGAAGCGGCAGCCGCGCCGCGCCCGCTGGAGCCAGTGGCCCAGCATCAGCTGGTGCCCGAACTGTTCGAAGCCGCGCGCAGTGGACGGGTGGACCGCGCGCTGCAATTGCTTGAGGCCGGTGCCGACCCGCAGGCGCTGCCGTTACCGGAATGGCGCGATCAACGCAGCCTGCCGGCGCTGGCCGCGGTGTTGCCGGACCTGCGCCTGCTGCGCGAGTTGATCGTGCGCCGCGTCGACGTCAACCAACCGCATCGCGGCATGACCCCGTTGCTCGCCGCCACCCGCGACAGCTGGCACGGCCGCCCGGACGCGGTGATGACCTTGCTGGCCAACGGCGCCGACCCGCGCTCTACCGACAACGACGGCAACACCCCACTGCATCACGCCGTGCGCAGTTCCGACCCGGGCGTGGCCGCGCTGTTGCGCGATGCCGCTGCCGAGCTGGACGCGCTCAACAATGAAGGCCACTCGCCGCTGGCGATGGCGTGCCAGGTTGGCAACTGGCGGCTGGCCAAGTTCTTGCTGGAGCGCGGCGCGCATTCCGAACCGGAGGGCGGCGCCCCGGTGCTCCTGGCCGCGGCCGGCACCGAAGAAGACGACCCGGCCGGCGTGCAGCTGCTGCTCAAGCACAAGGCGCGCGTGGATGCGCGCGACCGCCAGCGCCGCAGCGCCTTGCACGAAGCCGCACTGGCCGGCCACGGCGACATCGTCGAGGCGCTGTTGTCGGCGGGAGCCAATCTGGAAGCCCGTGATCTGCTTGGCCGCACGCCGTGGCTGGATGCGGCGCGGCAGGCGCGCAGCGCGGTGCTCGAGCGCCTGGTCGCGCGCAAGGCCGATGTGCTGGCCATTGATGGCGACGGCCGCAACGCGGTGATGCTGGCCTGCGCCGCCGACAACGTGTCGCCAGCGCTGATCCGCCGCTTGCTGGATCTGCAGGTGCCTGCCGATAGCGTCGATGCGCACGGCCGTCGCGCGGTGGATGTAGCTGCCGAAGCCGGACGTTGGGCGATCGTGCAGTTGCTTGATCCCGCTTACCCGTTGCCGGCTGCGGTCAGCGACGGGCATGGCGACACGCCCGGCGTTGCCGTGCTGCCCGATCGTCCGCCGCTGGTGCTGCTGCGCGAAGGCCTGCAGTTCGGGCAGCGCGACGGCCTGGTTGCGCTGGCGCGGCTGTGCGCGCCGGAAGAACTTGGCGGCCTGTTGCACGATGCGCATCTGGCCTTGAATGCCGAGGCGGTCGACTGGCTGCTGCGTCACGGCGCCGATGCCGACGTGCGCGACGCCTGCGGCGATGTACCGATGTTCGCGCTGCTCTCGCGCGGCGTGGAGGCGGTGCCGGCCCTGCAGGCGTTGCTGCGGCATGGCGTCTCGCCGGCCGGTGCCGGTGGTCTGACCCGCTTGCTGAGTGCCTGCGTGCAGCATGACGCCGCATCGCGCGGGCTGGAACAGTTAGCGCTGGAACTGCTCGAACGCGGCGCCGACCCGTTCGCGCCCTCGGCCGCCGGCGATCCGCCGTTGTCGCTGGCGGTGCGGCTGGGTTGGCTGCGCCTGCAGCAGTGGTTGCTGGAACATGGCGTGGACCGCGAAGCGCGCGACAGCCACGGCATGACCGCGCTGCATCTGGCGACCGCACTCGGCCGCGACGCCTCGCTGAAACTGCTGGTCAAGCAGGGCGCCTCGCCGGAAGCGCGCGCTGCCGATGGGCAAACCCCGTTGGGCGTGGCGCTGTCGATCGGCCGCCGCGATCTGGCCGACTGGCTGGATTGGCGCATCTGGTCGCTGCCGCGCCGCACGCTGCGCGAAGCAGATGTGCCGGCCGCCGCAATGACCGGCGACACCGATGCGGTGCGCCGCCTGATCGACCTCGGCCTGCCGGTTGACGCCGTCGACGCGCAAGGCTGCACCGCGCTGCTGCGTGCGGCCGGTGGCGGGCACCTTGGCGTGGTCGCGCATCTGCTCAACCGCGGCGCCGATCCGCAGCGTGCCGCCAACAGCGGCGCCACGCCGTTGTCGGCGGCGGTGAGCATGCGCCAGACCGAGATCGTGGCCGCCTTGCTGCAGGCCGGCGCGCAGATCGAACACCGCCTGCCGGGTGGCGTGACCGTGCTGATGCTGGCCTGCGCGCTGGGCCTGCCGGACATCGTGGCGCGCCTGCTCACCGCCGCGGCCGACGTGCACGCCACCGACAATCAGGAGCTGGCGCCGTTGCATTGCGCTGCGTTGTACGGCTTCACCGCGCGCGACAAGAACCGTCTGCTCGCCTTGCTGGACACCTTGCTGCTGGCCGGCGCCGACCCGGAACACCTGGCCGGTGGCCGGGTCAGCCCCTTGCTGCTGTTGCTGGGCGCACGTGCCGAACCAGGCACCGCCTGCGACGAGCAGGTGGTGCTGGCCGGGGTCGAACGCCTGCTTGACGAAGAGGTGTCGCTGGACGTGGCCGACCAACGCGGTTTCGGCCCGCTGCATCTGGCCGCATTGCACGGCCTGCCGCTGCTGGTGCAGCGTCTGTTGCGGGCCGGCGCCGATGCCGACCGCCGCGACGCGCTCAACCGCACCCCGCGTGAGATCGCCATCATGCGCGGTTTCATTGATGTGGCTGGCCAGTTCGAACCCGCGCTGCCAGGCGTCTCCTCGATGGCGCGCTTCCTGCGCGAAGGCCGCTGAGCCAGCGCGGCGGGCAACTGCTGCGGCTGTTGTTCGTGTGCAGCCGCAACCGCCTGCGCAGCCCCACCGCCGAGCGCGTGTTCGCCGACTGGCCCGGCGTGCAGGCGCAATCGGCCGGGTTGGCCGCAGATGCCGAAGTGCAGGTCACCCCGGAGTTGCTGCAGGAAGCGCAGGTGGTGCTGGTGATGGAACGTCGCCACCTGCAACTGCTGCGCAAACGCTTCGCTGCGCACCTGCGCCATTGCCGGGTGATCTGTCTGCAGATTCCCGACGACTACGCGTACATGGACCCGGCACTGATACGCCGCCTGGAACACACGGTGCCACCACTGCTGCGTTTGCCCGCGCAGCCGTAACCTGATCCCGACACGGCGCATGCAAAACTGCGCGTTCTTTCGCCGGAAGGAAACGCCCAACCAATGAGCGTGCGTATCGAGGATCACGCCATGCTGGGCAACTGCCACAGCGCGGCCCTGGTCGATCACCGCGGCACCATCGACTGGCTGTGTCTGCCACGCTTCGATTCCGATGCGGTCTTCGCCTCGTTGCTGGGCGAGGAACAACACGGGCAATGGGCATTGTCGCCGGCTGCCGACTTCCGCAGCGAGCGCGCCTACGAAGACGACAGCCTGGTGCTGTGCACGCGCATGATCACCGACACCGGCACGGTGGAGCTGGTCGACTTTATGGTGGCCAGCGAAAACGGCGAAATCCATCAACATCTGGTGCGTATCGTGCGCTGCCTGCAGGGCAGCGTGCCGATGCACATGCGCCTGACCTTCCGCTTCAACTACGGCCGCACGGTGCCGTGGGTCACGCGCATCGTCGATGGCATCCGCGCCATCGCCGGCCCCGATCAACTGACATTGCGTTCGCCGCAGACACTGCGCGGCCAAGACATGGGCACCGAAACCGACTTCACCTTGCGCGAAGGCGAAAGCACCTGGTTTCTGCTGAGTCATGGCGCTTCGCATCTGGAGACACCGCCCCTGATCGATGCCGAACAGGCGCTGCAACGCACCGCCGCGTTCTGGCATGGCTGGGCGCGCCGCTGCACCGATGTGGGGCCATGGACCGAGCAGGTGCGCCGCTCGCTGGTGGTGCTGAAGGGGCTGAGTTATCTGCCCACCGGCGGCATTGTCGCTGCGCCCACTGCCTCGTTGCCGGAGCATCTGGGTGGCACGCGTAATTGGGATTACCGCTACTGCTGGCTGCGCGATTCGGTGTTTACCCTGATTGCGTTGTTGCAGGCTGGGTATCGCGACGAAGCGGCGGCCTTTCGCGATTGGGTCCAACGCACCATTGCCGGTTCGCCGGATCAATTGCAGGCGCTGTACGGCATCGCCGGCGAACGCCGCTTGCAGGAATGGGAAGCGTCCTGGTTGCCCGGCTATGAAAACTCCGGCCCGGTGCGCATCGGTAACGGCGCGGTGGATCAGTTTCAACTCGATGTCTACGGTGAGTTGATCGGCGCCTTTCATTACGCGCGCGAAAAAGGCGTGGGCCCGCCATCGGACGACGATGGTTCGTCTGCGTCGCTGCTGGAAAAAATACTGGATACGCTGGAATCGCTATGGCGCGAGCCCGATGAAGGCATTTGGGAAATCCGCGACGAGCGCCGTCACTTCGTGCATTCCAAAGTGATGGCATGGCTGGCATTCGACTGCGGCGCACGTGATGGCATCACCAATGCAGATGCTGAAAAACGCGCGCACTGGGGCCGGCTTGCCGAAGAAATCCGCGCCGAAGTGCTGGAAAAAGGCGTGCACCCGGACGGCCACTTCGTACAGAGCTATGGCTCGGATCGGCTGGATGCCTCGCTGCTGCTGATTCCCATCGTGGGCTTCCTGCCGCCGGACGATCCGCGTATTGCGGCCACCGCCGATGCGATCGCACGTGATCTGACTATCGATGGACTGGTCGAGCGCTATCGCGCCGACGACAGCGCCGACGGCTTGCCGGCCGGCGAAGGCACCTTTCTGGCCTGCAGTTTCTGGCTGGTGGAAAACTATGCATTGATCGGCCGCACCGACCAGGCGCGTGCGCTGCTCGAACGTTTGCTCGGGCTCTGCAACGACGTCGGCCTGCTCGCTGAAGAATACGACCCGCGCAGCAAACGCATGCTCGGCAACTTCCCGCAAGGGTATTCCCACGTGGCCCTGGTCAATGCAGCACTGCGCCTGCATGGACGCATGGGCGAAAAGGAAACGCATCCATGAGTGAGCAAGCAACCACCCCGCCGTGCATCATCGTGGTGTTGGGCGCACGCGGCGATTTGACCAAGCGCCTGGTGATGCCGGCGCTGTACAACCTGCGCCGCGCCGGCGCGTTTGGCGAGCAATTCGCCATCGTCGGCATGGACCATGGCGACATCAGCGAGCGCGCGTGGCGGACCACTATGGGGCAGTCGATGACGCAGCTGCTCAGCAGCCGCGATGCCGAATTCCAGACCGACCAATTCGATACCGACACCTGGGACTGGCTGCGCGAGCGCATGCATTATCTGCGCGGCGACTTCACCGACCTGGGCGCCTACCAGGCGCTGGACGGTGTGCTGGACAAGTTGCACAAGCGCTATGGCACCCAGGGCAATGTGTTGTTCTATCTGGCCACTGCTGCACGTTTCTTCGAGCCGGTGTTGCTCAATCTGGGCGAAGCCGGCTTGGTCAAGCAGCGCGAGGGCGAAGGCTGGCGTCGGGTGATCGTGGAAAAACCTTTCGGTCACGATCTGCCCAGCGCCAAGCATCTCAATGCCACTGTGGGCAAAGTGCTGCACGAAGATCAGGTGTTCCGCATCGATCATTTCCTGGGCAAGGAAACCGTGCAGAACATTCTTGCGTTCCGCTTCGCCAACGGCTTGTTCGAGCCGGTGTGGAATCGCGACCGCATCGACCATGTGCAGATCACCGCGGCCGAAACCATCGGCGTGGAAGGGCGCGGACGTTTCTACGATCCCACCGGCTGCTTGCGCGACATGGTGCCAAACCATCTATTCCAGTTGCTGGCGATGATTGCGATGGAACCACCAGCGGCGTTTACGACTGAAGCGATGCATCGCCGTCGCGCCGAAGTCATCGAAGCGGTACGCCCGATCAAACCCGAGGACGTGGTGCGTGGCCAGTACGCCTCTGGTGCAGTCAGTCGCAGCGCGGTACCGGGCTATCGCGAAGAAGACACCGTGCCGGAAGATTCGGAAACCGAAACCTATGTAGCGATGAAACTGCAGGTGGACACCTGGCGCTGGGCCGGCGTGCCGTTCTACCTGCGCACTGGCAAACGCCTGCGCGAGCGCACCACCGAGATCGCGATCCGCTTCAAACCGGCACCGCTGGCGCCGTTCCGCAGCACCGAAGTAGGCGGCTACGGCCCCGACTGGCTGGTGCTGCATATTCAACCGGACGAAGGCATTTCGCTGCAGTTCGACGTCAAACGCCCCGGCGCGCAGGTGGCACTGGCACCGGTGCGGATGGACTTCCGTTACCGCGACTGGTTCCCCAAGGAATACACCGTGGGCTACGAGCGCCTGCTGCAGGACTGCATGAACGGCGAAGCCGGCCTGTTCCAGGACGCGGCCATGGTGGAAGGCGCATGGCGCATCGTGCAACCGATCCTGGATGCGTGGAAACAACCGCCAAGCGACTTCCCCAATTACGCCGCCGGCAGCGCCGGCCCCTCGGCTGCCGATGCCTTGCTGGCAATGAACGGCGGCCACGCCTGGCGCACACTCACTCCCGGGCGCAAGCCACCACCGCGCCGCCCGCCAGAAGCGCGCGCTGGTGCTGCTACGCCGGTGAAGAAAGCCGCCAAGAAGATCGCGAAGAAAGCGAGTAAGGCAACACCCAAACGTGCCGCCGCACATGCTGCAAAATCCACTCAAGGTGCAGCCGGTTCGCCCGGCAAGGTGGCAAAGACATCCGTCACCAGGCGCGCGACGAAGAAGGTCGCAAAAGCAGCTGCAAGGACCGTGAGCAAAGCTGCGGCTGGCAAGAGCGCAGCGAAGAAGTCGGCCAGCAAGACCGCAGTGCGCACACCGCGCAGCTGAGTGATGCGATCAACGTGCAGCCGCTGCGATCGTGCGGCGGCTGTATGTGCAGAAAATCCCTGTAGGAGTGCGCTTGCGCGCGACGAGGCGTTACCGATAACCCCTCGTCGCGCGCAAGCGCGCTCCTACCCAAAGCTCATTGATCGAGCGTGGCGGGTGCAGCCTCGCCATCCACATCCGCCTTGACGTCGGCTTCGAATAGGTTCATCAGGTCGGCGCGTGCGTCGCGTGAGGTCTGGATCACTTTGGCTTCGTCATCGTAGACCAGATGCTGGCGGCGCAGCAGGTCTTCGTCATGCTGGCGGAAGCGTTTGACGTGCTCGTGTGCGAGTGCTTCACCCAGGCCGAGTGAGGTCAGTACGCGTTCGCTCAGCTCTAGGCTGGAGGCGAACACTTCGCGGAACGGTTCGGCGCCCAGATCCATCAGTTTCCAGGCGTGTTGGCGATTGCGTGCGCGCGCCAGTACGGTGGCTTGCGGATAGAGGCGACGGATCAGCCGCACCGTCTTGATGTTGGTTTCCGGGTCGTCCACCGCGATCACGAACACCTTGATGCGGTCGGCACCGGCGGCACGCAGTAGCTCGGGGCGGGTGGGGTCGCCGTAATACAGCTGGCTGCCGAAGCGGCGCAAGTCTTCCACCGTGTCGGGATTGTGTTCCAGCGCGACGAACGGCACATGCCGCGCGGTGAGCAGGCGCGCGACCACCTGGCCGAAGCGGCCCATGCCGGCCACCAGCACCTTGGGCGTCTGCGCATCGATGGTGTCGAACGGCCGATCGGTTTTGGGTGCGCGCACGCGCAGCGGCCCGTTGAGGATGCGTTGCATGCCGAGCAGCAATAGCGGCGTCAGCGCCATCGACACGCCGACGATGGCGACCAGCCGGTCGTGATTGGCCGGCTCCAGCAAGCCGACGCGGTCGGCCTCGTTGAACACCACGAACGCGAATTCGCCGCCCAGCCACAGCACGCTGCCCAGCATCAGGCTGCTGCGCAGCGGCAGTTTGGCCACGCTGCCGATACCGACCAGCAGCGAGAACTTCACCACCAGCAAGATCGCCACGCCCGCCGCGATCAACCACGGCTCGGCGACCACGCGGTTAAGGTCGATGCCCATGCCCACCGAGATGAAGAACAGCCCCAGCAGCAAGCCTTCGAACGGTTCGATCTGCGATTCCAGTTCGTGGCGAAATTCCGAATCGGCCAGCAACACGCCGGCGATGAAGGCGCCCAGGCTGGCGCTCAATCCGGCTTCCTGCATGATCCAGGCGGTGCCCAGCACCACCAGCAATGCGCTTGCGGTAAACACTTCTGGCATGCGCGTGCGCGCCACCACGTTGAACAGATGACGCAACACAAAACGCCCGCACACGATCACCAACGCAAGTGCTGCGATGGCCTTGGCCACGTCCTGCCATTCGAGCGCGTCATTCTTGCTGCCACCAAGTAGCGGGATGGCCGCCAGCAATGGGATTGCAATCAAATCCTGGAACAACAAGATGGCGAATGCCAGCCGCCCGTAGTCGCTGTTGAGCGCCTTGCGCTCGGCCAGCAATTGCAGGCCCACCGCTGTGGAGGAGAGCGCCAGCGCCACGCCGACGATCAACGCGCTCTTCCAGCCCAGTTGAGCTGCCATCAGCAAGCCGCCCAGGATCACTGCGGTCACCAGCACCTGGGTGGCACCGGCGCCGAACACCGAATGGCGCATCACCTTCAGGCGTGCCGGCGACAGTTCCAGCCCGATCACGAACAGCAGCATCACCACACCGATCTCGGCCGCACCGCTGATGCGTTCGGCATCCTGCACCACGCCCACGCCGTCCGGGCCAAGCACCACGCCGGCGACCAGATAGGCCAGCACCGCACCCAGGCCAAAGCGCTTGAACACCGGCACCGCCACGATGGCGGCCAGCATCAGCACCAACGCCAGTTCCAGACCACCGCTATGCATGCGTACTCTCCGTTGAGGTGCGCATTATGCCGCGCAGGCTCACTGGCCTGCGCGCACGCACGTGCCATCTATGCGACGGTGAATGCCGGTTGCGATGGCATGCGATGCGACAACGCGTTTGCGTGTGTGGATGGCGATGCACAGATGTAACGCACGGGATGTTGCGCGAAGCGGGCTGTAGGAATGACCCCTGACTTCCAGCGTAGCGCAGTGACGGCCGGTGGCTCGGCTCCGTCTCGGCGCGTCAGCCGCGGCATGGGCGTCGCGGTAACGGTGCATCCGCCTCTCCTAACACGCTGGCCTGGCATGGCGGTGCCGCGGCGCCCTGGGTTCTTCGTCGGCCTGCCTCTGATGGCGCGCGACAACCCGTGCGCAGGCACGATCCCCGCCGCGCCGCTGGCTTGTTGACCCAAATCCCGCTGGCGTGCACGCTCGATGCATACCTGCGACGCCCGGCTTCGGGAAGCCCACTTAAGCGACCTGCGCACAGGGCATTGACCAAGCCGACTCATGCGCGCAGACTGCGCCGCGCCACCGCCCGGATCACCGGCCGGGACGCACCTTTGGAGTCCTTACCCATGTCCAGCGACAGTCACCCTAGACCCGGGTCGATGACCCAGCTGGCGCGCGCCTGAGGCTTGAGGTTCGCTGGCTGTCATCGACGACGGTCGTCACCAGGCGAACCACCATGTACGACGAAACCCTGCGCCTCGCCGAAGGCGTCGAAGCACTGACCGCACCCCTGGCCGAGCTCAACACGGCCGATGCGGTGGAATATCTCAACACCCTCGACCGCGACGAAGCGGCACAGGTGCTGGCCGCGTTGCCGCCGCCACGTGCGGTGAAGGTGCTTGAGCAGCCAGAATTGCGCGATGCCAGCACGCTGGTGGCCTTGCTTCCGGCCGAGCAGGCTGCGTCGCTGCTGGGGCAGATGGCCGACGACCGCGCCACCGACATCTTCCACGGTCTGGATGCCGAGCAGCGCCAGCCGCTGCTGTGGCTGCTCAGCGCCGAGGCGCGGCTGTCGATCCAGGCATTGATGCGCTACCCGCCCAATACGGCTGGCGCGCTGATGACCACCGAGTTTGTCGCCGTGCCGTCCGACTGGACGGTAGGCCGCACGCTGCAGCACATCCGCGAAGTGGAGCGCAGCCGCGAGACGGTTTACGCGATCTATCTGCTCGACCCGCATACGCGTGTGCTGCAGCAGGTGGTGACCATGCGCCGGCTGATCACCGGCGCGCCAGAAGCACCAATCCTGGACGTGGCGCAGGTCAATCCGCCGGTCACCGTGGACCCGGCACTGGATCAGGAAGAAGTGGCGCGGCTGATCCGTCGCCACGACCTGCTCGCCATTCCGGTGGTGGATGCGCGCGGCCACGTGCTTGGCATCGTCACCGTGGACGACGTGCTGGATGCATTGATCGCCGAATCCACCGAGGACGTGCACAAGTTCGGCGGCATGGAAGCGCTGGACAAGCCGTACATGCAGATTGGCTTCGGCCAGATGATCAAGAAGCGCGCCGGCTGGTTGAGCGTGCTGTTTCTGGGCGAAATGCTCACCGCCAGCGCGATGCAGCACTTCGAGGACGAGCTTTCCAAGGCGGTGGTGTTGACCTTGTTCATCCCGCTGATCATGAGCTCGGGCGGCAACTCCGGTTCGCAGGCCACCTCTCTGCTGATCCGCTCGCTGGCGCTGCGCGAAATCCGCCTGGGCGACTGGTGGAAAGTGGCCCTGCGCGAACTGCCTACCGGCCTGACCCTGGGCGCGATCCTGGGCGTGTTGGCGATCGTGCGCATCACCATCTGGCAGACCGCCGGCCTGTACAACTACGGCCCGCATTGGCAGATGGTGGCGTTGACCATCGGCGCCGCGCTGATCGGCATCGTCACCTTCGGTTCGCTCTCCGGCTCGATGCTGCCATTTGTGCTGCAACGCTTCGGCTTCGACCCCGCCAGTGCCTCGGCGCCATTTGTTGCGACCTTGGTGGACGTCACCGGCCTGGTGATCTATTTCAGCATCGCTGCGCTGATCTTGAGCGGCACGTTGTTGTAGAGTCCGTTTTCCTTCCGGGCAAGGTACTGGCCATGCGAGGCAATGCGCTGTGTCGCTTGGGGGTGCATCGGATGGTGGGTCATCGCAGCGCCGCAGTTCGGCCGGGCCGAACCGCCCCAAACGGCGGACTGCGGCTCCATGTCCTGCACTTGGTTGCAGTAGCCAGTCATATAGGGGGCAAAATGAGTAACAGACCAAGGAAGAACGATGGCCACCAAAGCCCAGATTCTGACGAGCCTTGCCATATGGGGGGTCCCGCTCTTCAGCACCACTCTGGCTGTGCCCCTAAGCGAGCAGAATCCCATTGGAATCCAGCTGATGAACGATTTGGCCTGGCATGGCGTGTCTGATCAGATCCAAATTCATCAGCCATCTGTGCAAGGAAAGCCGCCCCATATCGACGTTTGGGAACGAATTTCCATAGCCAACACATACGGCAACTGGGCTTACGTGAAGAACCTGATCGATTGCCAGCAATGGACTCAAATTCCGTTCTCGACAATCGACCGGAATGGCTACTTCGTCTCCTGGTCAGATGCCCCTCGCTCTGTAAAGGCCGCCTGGGAAGCACATGGCCAAGGCAATGAGAGGGTTATTACAGGGGTATGTGGCCTTTACGGAATCACGAAGCAGGGTCGAGATACGCCTGAAACTGACAAAAGCGGCAACTACGTAGAGCGCTAGTAGCCCTGGGGGTGTTGGGCAACGGGGGTCACGTAAGCGGCTTGCTCTGGCAGTTCTGGGCCTATCCCGCAGCCCAAGGCACCGTGGCAATGGCCCTTGCAGGCAGTTCAGCCGACTCTCTCGCGACGGGGCTGCATGTCCGGATCGAAGCCAGGTCGGTTGATTCGGGGGAGACCAGGGCCGGCAGGCAGCGATGCGATTGCGTGACATGGTGCAGCGGAAGCGCTTGCCTGGCCGTAGCGGGATGACGGCATGCCGTTGCCGGCAAGAGCATGGCCCAGCGCGGATGCTTGTACGCACCTTCGCATGCCAGTGCGTGTACCGTAGCGCGATGGCATTCGCGTCCCCGGTCCGATGAGTACGTACCACCTGCAGCAGGTCTTTCGTCCTAGCACCGTGGCGGTGGTGGGCGGCAGCCCGCGTGATCGCTCGGCCGGGCGGGCGGTGGTGCGCAACCTGCGCGCGGCCGGGTTTCCGGGGCAGATCGGCTGGGTGAGCCCGCGCTATAACGAGATCGATGGCGTGCGCACGGTGGCGCGGCTGACCGATCTGCCGTGGGTGCCCGACCTGGTCGTCATCACCGCGCCGGCGCGCATCGTGCCGCGCATCGTATCGATCGCCGCGCGGCGCGGTGTGGCCGCAGCGATCATTCTGACCGCCGGTTTGGGCAGTGGCCCCGGCTCGCCGGCCGCACGCATGGAGGCCGCTGCGCGTGCCAAAGGCATGCGCATCCTCGGCCCGCACTGCCTGGGCGTGATCGCCCCGCATGCGCGGCTCAATGCCAGCATCGCCGCGCATTGCCCGCAGGCCGGCGATCTGGCGTTGATTTCCGAGTCCAGCGCCATTGCTGCCGCGCTGGTGGAGTGGGGCGTGGCACGCTCGGTCGGGTTTTCGGCGGTGGTGTCGCTGGGCGATACGCTGGATGTGGATTTCGGCGATCTGCTCGATTACTTCGCCACCGACTACCGCACCCGCGCAATTCTGCTGTACGTCGAACGCATTGGCGATGCGCGCAAGTTCATGTCGGCCGCACGTGCCGCCGCGCGTGCCAAACCGGTGGTGGTGGTCAAATCCGGCCGGCAGTACCGCATCAATCCCAATGCCGGCACCCACGCGCAGGCCTTGGCCGGCTCGGATGCGGTGTATGGCGCCGCGTTCGCGCGTGCCGGCCTCTTGCGCGTCGGCGCGCTGGACGAACTGTTCGCCGCCGCCGAAACTCTGGGCCGGCTCGGCAGTTTCCCCGGCCGGCGCTTAGCCATCCTGAGCAACGGCGGCGGGGTGGGGCAGTTGGCGGTAGATCAGTTGGTGCTGCGCGGCGGCACCCTGGCCGAGTTGTCGGCCAAGACGCTGGAAAAACTCGATCAGTCGCTGCCCGAAGGCTGGTCGCGCAGCAATCCGGTCGACATCATTGTCGACGCCGACGGCGCGCGCTATGCCGCGGCGATCGAAGCCTTGTTGGACGACCCGGAAAACGACGCGCTGCTGGTGGTCAACGTGCCCACCGCGTTCACCTCCTCGGCCGATGCGGCCAAGGCGTTGACCCGCGCACTGGACCAGCGCGACCGCTACCAGCGCGACAAGCCGGTGTTTGCAGTGTGGCTGGGCCAGGACGATGCGGCGATTGCCGCGCTCAACGCCGCGCGCGTGCCCACCTATGCCACCGAATCGGACGCGGTCCGCGGCTTCACCCACCTGGTGCGCTACCGCGAGGCGCAGGCAGCGCTGATGGAGACCCCGCCCAGCCTGCCGGAAGACTTTGTGGTAGATGCCGGCATCGCGCGGGCGCTGGTGGAAGAGGCCCTGGCGGCCGGCCGGCGCTGGCTGGACCCGGTCGCGACCAATCGCCTGCTGGCCGCCTACGGCATCCCGATCGTGCCGCTGCAGGTGGCCGCCACCGCCAACGAGGCCGCATTGCTGGCCGACCCGCTACTGGCGGTCGGCCGCACGGTGACCTTGAAAGTGTTGTCCAGCGAGATTGCGCACAAGTCCGATGTGGATGGCGTGCGGTTGAACCTCTCCAGCGTGGCGGCGGTGCGCGAAGCGGCCACCGGCATCCTGGCGCGTGCGCGCGCTGCGCATCCCAATGCAGTGATCGAAGGGATGATCGTGCAGCCCACCGTGCTGCGGCCGAAGGCACGCGAACTGATCGCCGGCATTGCCGACGACCCGGTGTTCGGCCCGGCGATCGTGTTCGGGCGCGGCGGTACCGCGGTGGAAGTCATCAACGACCGCGAGCTGGCGCTGCCGCCGCTGGACCTGCGTCTGGCCCATGAGCTGATCGGCCGCACCCGCGTGTCGCGCATCCTCAAGGCCTACCGGGACGTGCCGGCCGCCGACGAGCGTGCAGTGGCGCTGGTGTTGGTCAAGCTGGCGCAGCTGGCCGCCGACATCCCGGAAATCACCGAGCTGGACATCAACCCGCTGCTGGCCGACCGCGATGGCGTGATCGCGCTCGATGCGCGCGTGGCTGTGGCGCCGGCGCGCAAGCTGCACAAGGGCCGCGGCCATCCGCGCTTTGCGATCTTCCCGTACCCCAAAGAATGGGAGCGCCAGATCGGCCTGGGCGATGGCGCCCACGCGCTGGTGCGCCCGGTGCGCCCGGAAGACGACGCCCTGTTCCGCGCGTTCTTCGCCCGTGTCACCGATGAAGACCTGCGGCTGCGCTTCTTCCAGTCGGTGAAACATTTCAGCCATGAATTCATCGCCCGGCTGACCCAGCTCGACTACGCCCGCTCCATCGCGCTGGTGGCCATCGACCCCAAGACCGGCGACATGCTCGGCGCGGTGCGCCTGCACGCCGACGCCGATTACGAGCGCGGCGAGTACGGCATCCTGATCCGCTCCGACCTCAAGGGCCACGGCATCGGCTGGCAGCTGATGCGCATCATGATCGAGTACGCGTGCTGGCTGGGCCTGAAGCAGATCGAAGGCCAGGTGCTGCGCGAGAACCGCACCATGCTGGCGATGTGCCAGAGCCTGGGCTTCGGCGTGCGCCCGGATCCGGACGATGCGACCCTGATGGCAGTGACACTCCCTATAATGGGCGAGCCGCGCCCGGCCTGACG
The DNA here is from genome assembly GCF_000772705.2 of Xanthomonas vasicola. Lineage (GTDB taxonomy): Bacteria > Pseudomonadota > Gammaproteobacteria > Xanthomonadales > Xanthomonadaceae > Xanthomonas > Xanthomonas vasicola. Next base: position 200,219 of record NZ_JSBW02000002.1, on the reverse strand, counting down.
TTGTGTCACGCCGCGGTCCCCCATCCTCCACCGCACGCCGGATCTGCCAGGCTTCGCCTTGCCCGTTGCTCCGGCTGTCGTCTCGGCCCGCCTGGGAGTGTCAATGTTTCGCGAGTTCAGAATGTCGTTGTTGGTTGCCGCCGTCTGCCTGAGCGTGGCCGCCTGGTGGGGACACACCACCTCAATGGGGCTGTGGCAGGCGCTGTGGCTGTGCCTGGTGCTGAGCGTGCTGGAAGTGTCGTTGTCGTTCGACAACGCGGTGGTCAACGCCGGCGTGCTCAAGCACATGAACGCGTTCTGGCAAAAATTGTTCCTGACGGTGGGCATCCTGATTGCCGTATTCGGCATGCGCCTGGTGTTCCCGATCGTGATCGTGTCGGTGGCCACCGGCATGGGCCTGGCGCCGGTGATGCAGATGGCGCTGAAGGAGCCGGAACGCTACAGCCAGGTGCTGACCGACAACTACCCGTCCATCGCCGCCTTCGGTGGCATGTTCCTGCTGCTGGTGTTCCTAAATTTCCTGTTCGACCAGGAGCGCAAGCTGCATTGGCTCGGCCCGGTGGAGCGGCTGGTCGGCAAGCTCGGCAAGGCCGATGCGATGTCGGTGATCGTGGCGGTTTCGGTGCTGCTGGGTACCAAACTGTTCCTGCCCGATGGCATCTTCCAGAGCGTGCTGTTCGCTGGTTTGGGCGGCATCCTGCTGTATCTGCTGGTCGGCAGCGTGGATGCGCTGTTCGAAGCCGAAGAGAGCGAAGACGGTGGCATGGGCCCGGCCAAGCGTTCGGGCATTGCGGCCTTTTTGTATCTGGAAGTGCTGGACGCCTCGTTCTCGTTCGACGGTGTGATCGGCGCATTCGCCATCACCCGCGACGTGGTGATCATCATGCTGGGCCTGGCGATCGGCGCAATGTTCGTGCGCTCGATGACAGTCTACCTGGTGCACAAGGGCACCCTGGACGAGTTCGTGTTCCTGGAGCATGGCGCCCACTACGCCATCGGCGTGCTGGCGATCATCATGCTGGTGGGCACCGTCTACCACGTGCCGGAAGTGCTGACCGGCCTGATCGGCGTGGCCTTCATCGCCGCCTCGGTGTGGTCGTCGATCCGCTACCGCAAGCGCCACCATCTCGGGCCGACCGAGATCTGAGAGGTCACCGGCAAGGTGGTGCCTCTGCTGCAAGGCCGGCGACACCGGATAAGGCGGGCGGCAGCTTAAAAAGCGCGATCGCTAGCATGCTTGGTGTCGACGGCGGGTGAATGCGGTTCGCGGATCAGGACCCTCCTGACTTGACCTGCGCAGTCGTATGCGTCCTTCCGCTGCGCGAAGCGACCGCTCGTCAGCGCAGCCCGTTGTCCTGCAAGGCTCACCGCAATTTTGGCATATTTGGTGTTGACCCCCCGGGGGTACCCCACTATCTTGGGGTTCGGTGGTGACCGCCACCAAGTGGCACCGTTTAGACGAAGGCGACGCGCAAGCGCAATGTCGCCTGCGGCTCCCATCTCAGCGACCTGTACGCGCCCCGGCATTGCCGCGGTCGCTTCCGGCCCGATGACGGCAGCGCGTTGCCACCAAAACACCATCATGCGACAGCACACCGCGTGATGGCGGCCGTGGGAGTTCAGGGACATTGGTGGATGATGCCGCCGCGGGCGATGGCCTGCGCGCTGTGCGTGGCGTGTCGCCAATGCCGTCTGGACGCCGCTCGGCTGTCGCCTGCTCTCCGGCAGGTTCGTGTGCCTACGCATGGAGGACGCATGACCACCAACGACACCCTTGCCGCGATCGCCGCCGGTACCGCAACACCCACCAGCGTTGCCGCGCCCGCCTGCGCGCCGGAATTGATCGACCCGTCGGACATCGTGCCGCCGCCCCGCCAAGCCATTGCAATGCACGCACAGACCATCGAAGAACAAAACGTCTCTACCTGGATTACGAAAGAAGCGGGCAATCGCAAGATTCCGTTCGAGCCGGAGCGCCTGAATCGCGCCATCGACCAGATCCATGCCGAGTTCCCGCAGCTGGACGTGGCTGACTACAAGCGCTCGGTGTTCGGCTTTGTCGAGCGCAAGGACAGCGTCAACGCCGACGACCTGGTCGACCACCTGATCCGCGAGGCCGAAGCCCGCGTCGATCTGACCACCCCGGAGTGGGAACACTTCGCTGCGCGTCTGTACCTGCGCCGCCTGTACAAGCGCGCCAGCCGCAACCGTTTCTACGACGCCAGCCAGAAGTACGGCTCGTTCGTCGGCCTGCAGGAAAGCCTGGCCGACCGCAATGTCTATTCCAACGACATCCTGCGCCGCTATTCCAAGGACGAACTGATCGAAGCCGGCAAGATGATCGAGCCCGAGCGCGACAAGCTGTTCGCCTATAACGGCCTGTACCTGCTGGCCACGCGTTACCTGGCCACCGATAGCTCGCGTGGCGTGTTCGAACTGCCGCAGGAGCGCTGGCTGACGATTGCGCTGTACCTGATGCAGGACGAGATCGGCACCGGCAAGGGCAGCCGCGAGCGCCGCATGCAGCTGGTCGGCGAGGCTTATTGGGCGCTGTCCAACCTCTACATGACGGTGGCAACGCCGACGCTGGCCAATGCCGGCAAGGTCGGCGGCCAGCTGTCCAGCTGCTTCATCGACACCGTCGACGACAGCCTGCAGGGTATCTACGACTCCAACACCGACGTGGCGCGCGTGTCCAAGCACGGCGGCGGCGTGGGCGCCTACCTGGGCTATGTGCGTTCGTCGGGCTCGGCGATCCGTGGTGTGTCCAACTCGTCCGGCGGCGTGGTGCCGTGGATCAAGCAGCTCAACAACACCGCCGTGTCGGTGGACCAGCTGGGCCAGCGCAAGGGCGCCATCGCGGTCTATCTGGACATCTTCCACCGCGACATCGAAGCGTTCCTGGACCTGCGCCTGAATAACGGCGACCAGCGTCTGCGCGCGCACGACGTGTTCACCTCGGTGTGCATCCCCGACCTGTTCATGGAAGCGGTCGAGCGTCGCGGCGACTGGTACCTGTTCGACCCGCACGAAGTGAAGCGGATCAAGGGCTGGTATCTGCAGGATTTCTACGACGAGAAGAAGGGCGACGCCAACAGCAGCTTCCGCCGCAAGTACGAAGAAGTCGTCGCCGACGAGCGCATCACGCGCAAGACGGTCAAGGCGATCGAAATCTTCAAGCGCATCATGGTCAGCCAGTTGGAAACCGGCAATCCGTTCATGTTCTATCGCGATGAAGTCAATCGCAAGAACCCGAACAAGCACGAGGGCATGGTCTATTCGTCCAACCTGTGCACCGAGATCCTGCAGAACATGAGCCCGACGCGGATGATGCAGGAGATCATCAGCGGCAATCAGATCGTCACCACCAAGAAGGCGGGCGACTTCGTCGTGTGCAACCTGTCTTCGATCAACCTGGGCCGCGCGATCACAGTGCAGGCCGACCAGGCCGATCTGCTGGGCGCCGACGTGCTGGAACGGTTGATCCCGATCCAGGTGCGCATGCTCGACAACGTGATCGATCTGAACCAGTTGCCGGTACCGCAGGCCACCATCACCAACCAGAAATACCGCGCGATTGGTCTTGGCACCTTCGGTTGGCATCATCTGCTCGCGCAGAAGGCCATCCACTGGAATGCCAAGGAAGCCGAGGATTACAGCGATGAGCTGTATGAGCGCATCAACTACCTGACCATCCAGGCGAGCATGGAGCTGGCCAAGGAAAAGGGCACCTACAGCGTGTTCCGCGGCAGCGACTGGCACAACGGGGAGTACTTCCGTGCACGCGACTACAACAGCCCGCAATGGCTGGAACTGTCGGCCCAGGTGGCGGTCAATGGCGTGCGCAATGCGTGGATGCTGGCGGTTGCACCGAACATGAGCACCGCGCAGATTGCCGGTTCCACCGCCTCAATCGACCCGATCTACAGCGCGTTCTACTACGAAGAAAAGAAGGACTTCCGGCGTCCGGTTGCCGCGCCTGGCCTGTCGCTGGAAACCTGGCCGTACTACGAAAAGGGCGCCTACAAGGTCGACCAGTTCGCCAGCGTGCGCCAGAACGCCCGTCGTCAGCGTCACGTGGACCAGTCGATCAGCTTCAACTTCTACGTGCCCAGCACCATCCGTGCGAGCACGCTGCTGGACCTGCACATGACGGCCTGGCGCGAAGGGTTGAAGACCACGTACTACGTGCGTTCCAACGACATCGACATCAGTGAGTGTGAGTGGTGCAGTAGCTAAGCGCATTCGCGCTTCGCTTCCACGGTTCGCGTTGCGAACCGTGGACCCTGCTTCACCAGCATCCACACCCTGCGCCTTCGGCGCGCCCCCTGACTCAGGGGGCTTTCCTCCAGAACGATTGTTGCCGTCGTCCCTGCTGTACGCGTGTGCGACGCCTGAAACACGAGTAGAAACCATGTCCGCAACACCGCTTGAACGCATCAAAATTCTTGAGCCGCGTCACCCGAACCGTTCGACCAGCATCATCAATGGTCAGACCTCGGGCATCCTTAATTGGAACGACATTCCGTACCCGTCTTTCTATCGGGCCTACAAGGAACTGTCGACCAACTTCTGGATCCCCGACGAGGTGGACATGAAGGGCGACGCGCGCCAGTACAACGAGCTGTCGGCGCGCGAAAAGAATGCCTACGATTCGATCATCGGTTTGCTGGCCACGCTGGATTCGCCGCAGACGCGTTTCATCTACAACGTCGCCGAATACATCACCGACCCGGCCGCGCATGCCAATGCCGCCATCATCGGCCAGCAGGAAGTGATTCATAACGAGAGCTACAGCTACGTGCTGGCCTCGATCACCGGTCTGGCCGACCAGAACCGCGTGTTCGAAATCGCGCGCACGCACCCGACCATCATCAAGCGCAATGCGCCGATCATGGGCGCCTACGAAGACTTCATGCGCGACAAGACGGCCGAAACGCTGATCCGCGCGTTGATCCAGTCCTCGATCCTGGAAGGCATCAACTTTTATTCCGGCTTTGCGTATTTCTACAACCTGGTCCGCCAGAACCGCATGACCGGCACCGGCAAGATCATCAGCTTCATCAACCGCGACGAACTGGCGCATTCGAAGTTCATCAGCGAACTGATTCGCGCCATCATCGGCGAGAACCAGGCGCTGCAGGGCGACCAGCTCACCGACTACGTGCACAAGGCCTTTGAACACGCGATCGACCTGGAAACGGTGTGGACTGCCGAAGTGCTGGACGGCATCGACGGCATCGACGTGGACGAGATGATCCGCTACGTGAAGTACCGCGCCAACAAGATGGCCGGCATGCTCGGCATCGAGAAACTGTACGAAGGCGCCAACGACAACGTGATGCCGTGGATCAAGGCCTACGCCGACAACTTCACCGAGACCAAGACCGATTTCTTCGAGATGCGGAATGCGTCTTACAAGAAGACCAATTCGGATAACGGGTTTGATGATTTGTAACCGATAAATCTGTGCACACGCACAGCAGGGACGACAGGTCATGCTATCAACAGAGTTAAGCCTACTTGAGAACGAGTCGCAGCCTTGGTCTCGCGAAGTGATCGAGGAGGCTTACTTTAAAAATTTCGTAAGAACGCCAGAAGTTATTGATGAAACCGCAGGTGGTCAATTGTGGCGCTCGCTGAGTGATCTACAAGACACAATATGGATCTTTCAGCAGTCCGCGACGGAACTATTCGATGAGATAAGCGTTTTTGCGGATCGCAGTAGGGATGCCGCTTTTTGGCGACAAGTTAACTCCAGTCAAGCTGATAACCACACGAGAGAGGTGAAAAAGTGCATTTTCAATTGCACTTCCTCTCTAATGACTCTGGTTGATCACGCGCGTTCTTTCCAAGAAAAGTATCCGGTTAATGGCTACCTCGATAAAAAGGGGGAAGTGTTCCCTAGCGGTCTTCATGCATTTCTTCAGGGATTTCGGAACTACAACACGCACTGGAGAGTTGCGGAAGCTAACTGGAACATCATCCATGATTTTGAGACTAGAGCACGTGAAGTCCGATTTTTCATAACGCAGAAAGAGCTTTTTAGATGGACTGGTTGGAATACCGGTGCTAAAGAGTACATAGCAAAATCTTCCGACCCGGTTGATGTTCGCCATATTTTTTCTCAGTATCGAAAGTGCGTCCACAGGTTTTACTCTTGGCATTGGGGCGAGGTTCTCTCTCGGTATGCTGAGACATATCAGCCTTACCTTTATTATAAGCGGGTCCTTCGCGGAATTCGAAAAAAATTACTTTGGAACATGCTCCTCACACACGCTCCAAAGGATGCTAATCCTTACGCATATATTGGCAAATACCTTTCTAAAGAGCAGATTGAGAAGCTTCTGGCGTTGCAAAGCCGAAGTGAGGCGCAGGTTGATGCATTGATTGAAATGCTAGATATGCATGAGTTCTGCGGTCCGGAGATGAGAGCAAAGGCGGTTTCCATATTCCAGGGCTCAAAGTCTTGTCCTATGCCAACATCGGACTGATGTACATCGACGTTTATTTTGAGTTGACCCCATGCGCATCCTCCTCGCCCACACCTCGCTCAGCGGCAACACGCGCGATGTCGCGCGCGCGATCCGTGCGCGCTGCGAGGAACTGGGGCATGTGGTCACCTGGATCGATGCCGATATCCAGACGCTAGCGCAGGCATGTCCCGATGGCGCAGAGCACGATCTCTATATCCTCGGCAGCTGGAGCATCAACGCCGGGCGTACGCCGCCGGAAATGAAACGCTTCATCGAACAGCTCGTTGCCGCGGTCGGTAAGCCGGAACGCCTTGCGGTGTTCGGCACCGGCGAGACGCAGTGGGGCGAGGAGAACTACTGCGGTGCGGCCCGGCGCATCGCAGCATTCTTCGGTACGCGCTACCCGCGGCTGGAGATCGAACAAATGCCCCACGGCGAACGCGACGCCACTAAGATTCAACGCTGGACCGACCACATTCTTGCCTGTACAGAGACATCCCCCCATGCAAACTCTCCACGCCTCCACGCCTGACGACTACGCTGCCGCCCTGGCCGCGCATCCGCGCTTGCTCGTCGATTACTACAAGGACAATTGCCCGGGCTGCAAGATGCTCGACATGTCGCTGACCAAGTTCGCTGCGAGCGAGGACGCCGCAGGCGTCGCACTTCTCAAGGTCAAGCTGGAAGTGGTGGGCGAGGAGTTCTTCCGTGGCCTGGGCTTGCGGCAGACACCGACCCTGGCCTTGTTCAAGGACGGTGCGGAAGTTGTGCGTTTGCCCGGATTCCAGTCACCGGCGCAGGTGGAAGCAGCGGTGAAGACTAGCCTCTAACTGGTTGCAGCTGCTTCTGCGGTTGCACGGCGCGTCATTCGCAAACGCAGGCAAGCACGCACCGGCAACATGCAAGGCCTGCGCTCAGGTTCATTGGAGACACTTTGATGCCCGACAGTCGCGCAAATCCACCGACCGAAGCCCGCATGGCCGAGATCGTGTTCCCCAACCATACCAATCACATGGGCACGCTGTTCGGCGGCCAGGCGCTGGCGTGGATGGACAAGGCGGCGTTTCTGGCGGCTTCGCGCTACGCGCGGCGCGCCGTGGTGACCGCGCGTTCGGATCAAGTCGACTTCAAATTGCCGATCCGCCAGGGCCAGATGGTGGAAACCATCGCCCGCGTGGTGTCGGTGGGGCGCAGCTCGATCAAGGTGGAAGTGGAACTGATCGCCGAAGACCTGCTCAGCGGCGCGCGAGAGCTGTGTACGCGCGGGCATTTCGTGATGATTGCGCTCGGCGCCGATGGCAAGCCGACCGCAGTACCGCCGTTACCGACAGCCCACTGAGAGCAGCGAATAAAACGACTGCGCAGCCGCCATGTGGGCGCGGCCGGCGCTCGGTGCAGCATGTATCACGTGCACGCGGTTCCTGCGCGCCGTCCACTCCGGCCTGACGACCGCTTACTACGTGGACTTAGCCGCTATGACCGCGCTTACTCCTGCACCTCACGGTCTTCGCGCTTGGTTTCTTCCATCGCCTCCGGTTCCAGCTCTTCGGCGCTGCGATTGAGTTTGACGAACACGCCCCAGGCGATCAGCAACAGCGCCGCGCAGGAGCCAACGGCTGCGGCATACGGCAGCTTGGCCGGGTCGGCATGCATCAGTTCGAAGATCGACACCAGCGTCTCGATCGCCAGCGCAATTACGATCACCACGAAAAAGCGCGACAGGTAACGCCGCACGCGTGTGGACCCGCTGACTTTGACGTCGCGCAGGATATCTTCTTCGAAAATGGTCTGGCCCAGTTCCAGCGTCACCAGCGCCACCGTGAGCAGGCCCACCGCTTCCAGCACCACGTTGAAACGGTCGCGCACCACCATGTCGCCGCCGGGTGTGAAGCCGTGCCACAACTCCAGCCCGGCCATCGTCACCAGGCCCGCCGCGCACAGCACGAAAAACGCCAGAATCACGAAGTGACCGGCACGGAACAGGTGGCTGAGCAGTTTCATGATGATGACGGCGATAGAGGGATGCAGAGCATCGTGTGCTTGGCGTCGTGGCGGTGCGAAGGCGGCGGTAAAGCGCTGTGGCTAGCGGAGTCAGTCGAATGCCCCCTATATCTGCGTGGCTTTTACAACACCCGACGGCCGGAAGGCTGATGCTCACGGCCAAAGGCGCCACGAAAAATCTGCTGCTTGGTATGTCTATTTAAATTTGACTGCGACAGACTACTATCATGACACGGTGTCGCTTATAAACTAGCAAAATCCCGGCTGCTGTATAACCACTCACTGGATAAGTACCGTGCCCCGTGCAAACCAACGAAAGCGCTTTGCATCCACGGCATTGATCGCCTGCCTGATCGCCGGATGCAGCGCGCCATTGCCGCCTGCCACTATGCCCACTGCAAAGGAGCAGATAGAGATGAGAACCGCCATCCCACTGGTGCGGAGCTTGACTCCAAATCACCGTGTGCCCGTTGACCTGGAATTCGATGTGCCTGCACTTCCGGATGACCCTACTCCGCCCATATTCATCGGTGTGCGGGTGACCGGCGTCGATCCAACTGCAGTTTCCGAAACTGCCGACAGGCTAATTAGCGCTGGTGTTTCGGCCGAGCTTCACCTAGAACGGATTGAACCATCTGGTGCAATTCTCGTGGGATTGCAGCGTAGTCAACGTGTGGGGGTAGGGCAGCAGGCGTCCATTCCCTTATCTGCTGATGGCATTGCGCCTGGTCTGTTCGCCTTTGATGCGGACGGGACGACGATGCGCGACGCCGCTCTATCCGTGGAACATGCTGCGTCTAGAGAGTTGGCGTTTGGATACAATAATGCTGTTCGGCCAGGCCGATATCGGCTCACGCTACGCTTTGACCGCAATTCCGAGGCGTTGATTGCGGCGAATGCGCAACTTATTGTCGCCTACGCCTACAAGGGAAAGTAAGGGGAATAAGCGTGGATGATCATGAAAAGCGCTATGCAGTCACCGTCTACGTTGCTGCCGCAGGTACGCCATTGATGGCTGGAGGAACGTCTTTCGGTGGTCATATGTACTATTCGATTGACGATGGGGCGACCGTTAAAAGTTATGGGTTCTCGCCGGTCAAGCATGGCGCAGCCAGCGGGCCAGGGAGAGTTTCTTTTAATGACGTTGACACCTACAAGGATCCCTACTACTCACGTGCGATGGAGGTCAGCAAGGAGCAGTACGAAAAGCTGGCAGATTTTGGTGCGAATCCTGCAAAAAGCGGATTCAATATGCACTACAACGGGGCGGATAATAGCTGTATCGACTTTACGTGGGATGCACTCAATCACGCGGGCCTGCATCGCATGACTAAGAAAGGGGTCGACAAAGTATTTGAGGGCGCGCTCAGGCCGGCGGAAAATGTAGACGATGTCAGAAGTATTCCTGCACCCATGCCAAAAAGTGAGTTGAACAAGGAACACATCAATCCCAAGCCCGATCAGCAGTGGTGGCATAAGGTGATCGGTGAGGCCCAGCTTGGAAATCAGACATACATCAGCTGATGTCACTGCAATCGCAGCAAGTACGCCATCGCAGGATCCACTACACCGCCAAGCAGAAGAAGCCATTCTCTGTCTCGAACAAGGCCTGGGTCGTGATTACGACGACAACAGCGCCCGCCTTGCAGCAAGTAGTGCGTATCTTGCGAAGGAGAACGGGCTGTCGCGGATCGATTACGTTGTGCTGAGCGAGGAAACCAAGTCTGCGCGGCAGGGCGAGAATGTGTTTGTTGTCGAAGGGGCGTTGAACGACCCTGCGCACAGGATGGCGCATATGAAGACGAACGATGCGATCGCACAACCGGTCGCGCAGTCATTGGCACAGCTGCAGTCACTCAGTGAGAGCAGCGGCTACAGCAGTCTCAGCAGCATGAACAGCAGCGGGAGCAGTTGACTGCTCCTCAGCATCGGATGGTGTGAGGGCTGATGCATCTGCTCGCTTTTGACCATGTGTGCCAGCGGCGTGCTGTGGGAGGTAAGCGAGGCACCGCGCCGACTGGTGCACGCCGAGCATGGCAACTCTCCAAACAGCATCAACTATGCCGCAGCACCTGATACGTCTGCAGGTGCACATTGGCCGCCATCATCAGCGGGGCGTTGCGCCCGGTCTCGCGTACGCGCGCCAGCATGTCGCCGACGATCTGCGCCGCTTCTACGTCCTGGCCGGCTTCCAGGTCGCGCAGCATCGAGGCCTTGAGCGGCGAATCCACCTGTAGCAGCGTTTGCAACGCTTTGGCGCGTGCAGGCTCGGGAATCGAGTGCCCGGCCGCATCCGCAGCCCATAGGCATTCGTTGTACAGGCCGTTGATCAAGGCACGGCCGTCGTCGGTGACCACGATCGCGCCGACCGGCGCACGCATTAGGCACGTGGCCGCGGCCAGCGCGGTGAGAAAGCTGTACTTGATCCATTGTTCCAGCGCGATCTGCTCGCTGGCCACATGATCGATGCCGGCCTGCGCGCAGGCCGCAGCAAACGCCTGCACCCGCGCGGACGCGGCACTGCCATCGCGCTCGCCAAAGGTCATCGCCGCCGGCTTGCCCAGGTGCAGAATCTCGCCGTGCTCGCCCTTGGTCGCGCTGATGAAGCACAGCCCGCCCAGCACCCGTGTCGCGCCGAAGCGCTCGTCCAGTGCCGGGTAATGGCGCAGCCCGTTGAGGATGGGCAACACCGTGGTGTGCTCGCCCACCGCTGGCGCAATCGCTTCGATCGCGCTGTCCAGGTCGTAGGCCTTGCAGCTGAGGATCACCAGATCGAACGGCTGCTGCGCCACCAACGCCGACAGGTCCTGCGCGGTGACATGCGCCACCTGCAGATCGGCATCGCCCAACGGGCTGCGGATGCGCAAGCCGTCGGCCTGCAACTGCGCCGCACGCGCTTCGCGCACCAGGAAGGTGACGTCGACGCCGGCCTGCGCCAGACGTCCGCCGAAATAGCCACCGGTGCCGCCGGCGCCGAGGATCAAGATACGCATGAAAAATTCCTTTCAACTTAATTCGAACGCACAGACGTGCGCTATGATTTCAGCCGGATCGGGGATTCTCGGTCGGCATCAGGCTCTGGCGGACTCGCCGGGGCCTTTTTGTTTATGGGCAGTAGACCTGACTACCACCGCCAAAGACATTCAGTGGGAAATCCTGACCTATCTTTTGCAGGCTAGCTTGATTCATGCGGCTTATGACTTCCTCCATGTCCTCAAAAAACCGACGTGCTTCTATCGGTCTTGCCTGCTTAGCCCAAGGCGGATCTGTGCTGGGAATGAGCGGCCGAGCTCCTTTCCATGTGGTGCTCTCGTCTTCGCGCGAATAAGGCTTTGCATGCGCGACTCTGTTGCGGAACTTGAAGAATTGATTCACCGTCTTAAGCGAGATGCTTTCTAACGTGAGATCTAACGCATCAATCAATTCCAGGAACTTTTGATCAGGTACCTTGCGCTCAAAATCTCGGATGTCTTGGAGGTGGAGAATCATTTGACGCTCATGTAGCGTCTGCCCGAGTTGGTTGAAATAAGCCTCCAAAGCGAAGCAGCACATCATCATGGCGCCTAGCGCGAAATGGTTAGGCTGTTCCTCTGCAGCATCTTCGCTTCTTTCAAGGAAAGAGCGAGCCGCGCTCGCGAGAAGCGCATGCGAATAGCCCTCCACGCTCTGCGTCACATACTTGTGATCCATATCAGCTCCGCAATCCCACGCCCCGCCGCAGCAGCCACAGCGCGACCGCGCTGAGCACGGCGACAAAGCCCAGCATCAATGCGTAGGCCACCCAGATCGGCACATCCGAGCTGCCGAGCAGGCCATAGCGGAACGCATTAACCATGTAGAAGATCGGGTTGGCCTGGGTGGCGGCTTCGGCCCAGCCGGGCAGCAGTTTTACCGAATAGAACACGCCGCCCAGGTAGGACAGCGGGGTCAGGATGAAGGTGGGCACGATCGCCACGTCGTCGAACTTTTTGGCGTAGACCGCGTTGACGAAGCCGGCCAGCGAAAAGATGATCGCGCCCAGCAGCACCGTGGTCAGTGTCACGATCGGGTGCGGGATACGCACCGGGGTGAAGAACATCGCGATGATCAACACGATTGCGCCGACCAGCACCCCGCGCAACACCGCGCCGGACACATAGCCCCACAAGATCACCCAATTGGGCATCGGGCTGACCAGCAGCTCTTCCACATGGCGGCCGAACTTGGCGCCGAAGAAGCTGGAGGAAATGTTGGCGTAGCTGTTCTGGATCACGCTCATCATCACCAGGCCCGGCACGATGAACTGCATGTAGCTATAGCCGCCCATGTCGCCGACGCGCGAGCCGATCAGCCCGCCGAAGATCAAAAAGTAGAGCGTCATGGTGATGGCCGGCGGCACCAGGGTCTGGCCCCAGATGCGCAGGATGCGCTGCACTTCGCGGCGCACGATGGTGCACAGCGCAATCCAGTTGCGTTGGCGGGGTGTTGCGGGCGTGGCGGACATCGACGGCTCCGAAGAACTCATGGGTGGCCTGCCGGGCGCACAGGCGCCGCTGTGGCAGGAGCCGGGGCGGCGACAGTCTCGCCAGGCCCGGTCAGACGAACGAACAATTCTTCCAGCCGGTTGCTCTTGGTGCGCATCGAGCGCACGCGGATGCCGGCATCGCCCAGGGCGGCGAACACGCAGTTGAGGTCCATCGCGCGCGGCATGTCCAGATCCAGCGTGTGGCCGTCGATGGCGGTGAGCGTGGTGCCTTCGATCACCGGCAACTGCGCGGGCAGCTCACCGTCGATATCGAACAGGAAGCCTTCCACGTCGAGCTTGGCCAGCAGTTCGCGCATCGGCCCCTGGGTGACGATCTGGCCGCGGTTGATGATGGCCAGGTTGCGGCACAGGTGCTCGGCTTCTTCCAGGTAATGCGTGGTCAAGATAATCGTGGTGCCGGCGGCGTTGATGTCCTTGAGCACACGCCACATGTCGCGGCGGATTTCGATATCCACACCGGCGGTGGGCTCGTCCAGGATCAGCAGGCGCGGCTGGGTCATCATGGCGCGGGCGATCATCAGCCCGCGCTTCATGCCGCCGGAGAGCGTGCGGCTCATCACCTGTGCTTTTTCGCACAGGTGCGCGCGGCGCAGTTCCACCTTCGCCAGCGCTTCGGCCTGGCTGCGCGGCATGCCGTAGAAGCCGGCGTAGTTGACCAGGATGTCGAACGGCTTTTCGAACAGGTTGAAGTTGATTTCCTGCGGCACCAGGCCGATCAGGCGCATCGCATCGCTGCGGTGGCGGACCAGGTCGGTACCGAACACTTCCACCTGCCCGCCGGACAGGTTCACCAGCGAGCTGATGATGCCGATCAGGGTGGATTTGCCGGCCCCGTTAGGGCCGAGTAGGGCGAAGAAATCGCCGGGCGCCACGTCCAGCGACACGCCCTTGAGCGCCTGGGTGCCGTTGTCGTAGGTCTTGCGCAGATCGCACACGCGCAGGGCGGGCGCACTGGGAGATGGGGAATTCAAGCCGGGTCCTTCGCGCCAGGGTGACGGCGCAGCAAGTTGCAGCCGTTATTATAGAAGCCCGTTGGGGGTTGCCCCCGTCACAGACTGTCCTATATACGTTCGTGCCCGTTCAATTCCCCCTCAAGCTTGTTGACCGGCGCATGCTTGCGCCCACCGTGGCCCACTGTCAGTTCGTCCGTGACGACGGGCAGCCGCTGGATTTCCAGCCCGGCCAGTTCATCCAGATCCATTTCGACTACGCCGATGGCACGCCGACCAAGCGCAGCTATTCGCTGGCGACCATCCACGACCACGCGCTGGGACCGGGCGAGGCGGTGGATATTGCGGTGAGTTTCGTACCCGGCGGCTCGGCCACGGCCTTGTTCGAAGGCCTGGAGATTGGCGACCAGTTGCAGGCCAGCGGGCCCTACGGGCGCTTCTGCCTGCAGCCAGGCGACCACAACCAGCGCTATGTGCTGATCGCCACCGGCACCGGGGTGACCCCGTATCGCTCGATGCTGCCGCTGCTGGCCAAAGCCATCGCCACCCGCGGCGTGCAGGTGGTGTTGCTGCAGGGCGCACGCACCCCGGCCGAGCTGCTGTACGGCGACGATTTCCGCGCGTTTGCCGATGCGCATCCGCAGTTCCGCTACGTGCCGTGCTTCTCGCGCGAACTGCCCGAGCAGCCGCACGCCGATGTACGGCACGGCTACGTGCAGCAGCACCTGGCCGAGTTCGCGCCCGATGCTGCGCACGATATCGCCTATCTGTGCGGCAACCCCGACATGGTGGACACCTGCCTGGAAGCGCTGAAAGCGGCCGGGCTGCCGAGTGCGCAGATCCGCCGCGAGAAGTACGTCAGCTCCACGCCGCCTAAGGTCTGAGGCGGCCTGCAGCCTGCGCGTGCAAGCCGCCTGCGCCCGCAGGTACGCTGTGGCCTGCAGCGCGGCCCGGCGTTGCTGCGGTGCTCAGGCCGCAGCGTTCAGTAGCGCAGGCCGCTGCAGCTCCACCGTGACATGCACCAGTTCTTCGTGAATCTGCAGTGCGCGGCGCACCAGCTCCGCATCGATGTCGGCTGCAGTGACCAGGCTGACGACGCAGGCATACCGCTCGCTGCCGACGCGCCAGACATGCAGGTCGGCAATGTCGATCGCATGCCCAAGCTCGGCGATGACCTGCTTCACCTCTGCCACCACCGGCGCGTCCATCTCCGCATCCAGCAGCACGCTGCCGGTGCGGCGCAGCAGCCCCCAGGCCCAGACGGTGACCAGCACCGCGCCGACGATGCCCATGATGGGGTCCAGCCAGGTCACGCCCCAGTGCATGCCGGCAACCAGCGCCACGATGGCGAGCACCGAGGTCGCGGCATCGGCCACCACGTGCAGATACGCCGCGCGCAGATTGAGATCGCTGTGCGCATCGTGATGACCATGACCATCGTGTGGGTGCGCATGGCCGTGACTGTCGTGCCCGTGGGAGTGAGCATGCCCATGCGAGTCGCGCAGCCACCACGCGCAGATCAGATTGACCAGCAGGCCGATCACCGCAATGACGGTGGCTTCCCGATATTGGATGGGCTCGGGCGTGAACAAGCGTTCCACCGATTGGAAGGCCATCAGCCCGGCCACGCCCAACAACAGGATCGCGCTGGTGTAGCCGCCCAGCACTTCGACCTTCCAGGTGCCGAAGGTGAAGCGCACATCCCCGGCATGCTGCCGCGCAAAGCGATAAGCGAACAACGCCAGCCCCAGCGCCAACGCGTGCGAGCTCATATGCCAGCCGTCGGCGAGCAGGGCCATGGAATTGAGCATCCAGCCGCCCACGATCTCCACCATCATCATGAGCACGGTCAGGATGACCGCCTTGCGGGTACTGCGCTCGGCAAGCGGATTGGCGCTGGCGAAGGTGTGCGACTGCGCGCAATGCGGCGCGGCGTGCGTTGTCGACATCGGGTGTGGCTCTGGCTAAGGTACCCCCACAGGGTATCTTAAATACCCCAGGGGGGTATAGGTGGCGCATCTCAATCAGGACAAATCCAAGTTGCTTGCGCGCGTGCGCAGGATGCGCGGGCAGGTGGAAGGGCTGGAAAAAGCCCTGGCGCAGGACGTGGAATGCACCGCGTTACTGACCCAGGTAGCCGCCTTTCGCGGCGCGGCGCAGGGCTTGATGGTCGAGCTGCTCAGCGAGCATCTGAAGCACCACGTTGCCGCGCCGGACGCACTGGGCGAGCGCGAGCTGGCAGTGGACGACATCACCGCCATCCTCAAGACTTATCTGAAATAGAGCGGTCAACGAAGCGACTGCGCGTATCGCAAAGCGGGCGTGGTCTGCGCTGGTGCGGCATGCAGATGCCATCTCACGCAGGCAACGGCGTGCGGCAATGTGCATCACAAGCCACTTCGCATGCGTCACCACTGCAGAAGTTGCGCGATACCGTTGGGAACGCCGCCTTGGACCGCATGCATGTAGTGGCGCGCCGACGACGCAAAAACCGCGCGTGTCTGACTGCATGCATCGCACAACATCCGCCAGCAACGCAGACGACGCCCATGCGCCGGCTCGAATGTGTAAAGGGTGCTTGACAGAAGGTTCGAGTAAGCGCATCTTGCCTGTCAAGCGTACTTGACAGGCGAATGTGATGCGGCAGCAGCATAGGCAAATGGAATGCAGGCATGCCCGCACACCGCAACGCACTGTGCGAACAGCCGCCAGGTGTATGCGCAGGGCTCGTGCAGCGCAGGCAGTCGCTTCTCCGAGGCCGTGCAAATGACGAATTGCAAGCGCAAGACGCTGTTGGGTGTTCTGCGTGGGAGTGTTCTTCCTCGGTATCGGGCTGCTGGGTCTGCGGCAGGTGCTGCCGATGGACGATTACATCGCCTGGCTCAGCGCCGGCATTGGTGGGTCGTGCATGCTGTTTTCGGTGCCGATGTGGCTGGCGCGCGGCAATCTGCGCGACAGCACCCGCCCAGCGTTGGCGCAGCGGTATCACCGCGAATTCGGCGTACCGATGCCGTTGTACGTGGTGGTGATGCTGTTCTGGCGCTATCTGCTTGGGCATGTCGGCCCGAACTGGGCGCGTGTGCTGATCGCCTTGCTGCCGGCGGTGCTGGTCGTGCTGGTGATTCGTGCGGTGGCGCGTTACGTGCGCGATTCGGACGAGATGGACCGACGTATCGAACTGGAAGCCATCGCCATTGCCGCCGGCCTGGTCAGCGGTGCGTATATGACCGCCAGATTCTTGCAGGCAGCCGAGCTGATCGATGTTCCGGCGAGCGCGGCGATGCTATGGGTATTTCCGTTGTTGTGCGCCATCTACGGCATTACCAAAAGCATCCACGCGCGTCGTTTTGAATGAATAGCCGCGTGCGCGAATTGCGCGAGGCCAGTGGCTGGTCGCAAGGCGAGTTAGGCGAACGGCTGGGCGTGTCGCGGCAGACGATCAATGCGCTGGAAACCGGCAAATACGATCCCAGCCTGCCATTGGCGTTTCGTATCGCACGTTTGTTTGGGGAATCGATCGAGCACGTTTTTCTTTACGAAGACGGGCATTAGAGCGTGTTATGTATTTTGAGATGAGATGCGTTGATCGCCAGCGGCGCGGAGCGGGTGCTGCGCGGCGCTCCGTGCCGCTGGCGGCCAACCCTTCGGGAAGTGCCCTGTGGCGCGCCGATACTGCGTTGCGCGCTTTGCCCAGGCGGCCAGCCTCGGCAAAGCGCACGCCTTGTCTCGACGCGCCACAGGACGCTTCGCACTCACCTCAAAGTACATAACACGCTCTCGTTGCCGCGGTCACGTGTGGCCGTTTGCAACGTCAGGGGACAGGGATACCAGGAGATAGGATGACGATGGTCAAGCAATCCACAGTAGTGGCGGCCGTGCTGATCGCGATGTTGGCTGCAGGATGCCAGCGCGCCGCAGCGCCCGCCGCAGCAAACGACGTTGCAGGAAAATCCACCGCGACAGCGCCGGGTACGACTGCGCAGCAGCCTGCTGCAAGCAACCCACCCGGCAGCGCAGCAGGCAATCGTTACGGCACGCTGCTGTTCACGCCGTGCACGCTGAGTGCTGGTGGTGCTGCAGGCAACATCGAAGCGCAATGCGCAACGCTGCGCGTGCCGGAAAATCCGGCCGCGCCGAGCGGGCGCAGCATCGCGTTGAAGATTGCCTGGCTGGAAAGCGAAGCCGGTGGCGGCAGCGCGCCCGACCCGGTGTTCTTCATTGCTGGTGGGCCGGGGCAATCGGCCACCGAAGTCGCGGCGATCGTGGACATGGGCCTGCATGAAGTCCGCAAGCAGCGCGACATCTTTCTGGTCGATCAGCGCGGCACCGGTGGCTCGCATCCGCTGGAGTGTCGTGACGCGGCCGGCAAGCCGCTGGCGCTGGACAACAGCAGCGAAGCCACCGCCGAGCAATTGACTGCGTATGCAGCCCGATGCGCCGACGGTTTGCGCAACGACGCCGACCCGCGTTACTACACCACCAGCGAAGCCATTGGCGATCTGGATGCGGTACGCGCGGCACTGGGCGTGCAGTCGCTGAATCTGATCGGTGCCTCGTACGGCACGCGTGTGGCGCAGCACTATGCCGCACGTTATCCGCAGCACACGCGCACCGTGGTGATCGATGGCGTGGCGCCGAACGATCTGGTGATCGGCGGCGAGTTCGCGCATACCTTCGAAGATGCGATTGCGCTGCAGTCTGCGCAATGCCGCCAGCAGCCTGCCTGCGCCAAGCGCTTTCCGGTCGATACCGCCACGCAGTTGCGCCAGGTGGTCGAGCGGCTGCGGCAGGCACCGGTGGCGGTGGAATACCGCGATCCGCGCACGGGTGCCTTGCGCCACGAGCAGGTCACTGCCGACACCGTGGCGGGCCTGGCGTTCGGTTTCTCGTATGCGCCAGAAACCGCATCGCTGTTGCCTCTGGTGCTCGATGAAGCGGCCGCAGGTCGGTATGCCTCGTTGATGGCCTTGGCGCAGATGAGCGCTTCTGGCATGTCCGATCAGATGAATCGTTTGATGCAATGGTCGGTGTTGTGCAGCGAAGACGCCGGGCGTTATCACGCACCCGACCAGAAGGACGCCACGCTGCTGGGCAACGAGGTGGCCGAGATGTTCTTTGCACCGTGCAAGGTGTGGCCCTCCAAACCGGCACCGGCCGCTGCGAGCGCGCCGTTCCGATCGACGCTGCCGGTGTTGCTGCTCTCCGGCCAGCTCGATCCGGTCACGCCGCCACGCTACGCCGAGCGGGTACTGCAGGGACTGCCCAACGGCCGGCACGTGATTGCGCCCGGGCAGGGGCATGGGGTGTTCCGGCTGGGCTGCATGCCCAAGGTGCTGAGCCAGTTCATGCAGACCGCCGATGCCAAGGCGCTGGATACCACCTGCGTTGCCAACCTCAACACCGTGCCCGCGTTCACCTCGTTCAACGGATGGGAACCATGAGCCGCATCGACCACGCCACGGAGGCGCTCGCATGATCGTCGTCGATACTTTGCATAAGTCGTTCAAGACCAAGGCCGGGCTGGTGAAAGCCGTCGACGGGGTCAGTTTCAGCGCTGCCGATGGCCAGATCACCGGCCTGCTCGGCCCCAACGGTGCCGGCAAAACCACCACCTTGCGCATGCTCTACACGCTGATGTCACCCGACCAGGGCAGGGTCACCATCGATGGTGTGGATGTCGCCCGCGCCCCGGTGACTGTGCGCCGCGCACTCGGCGTGTTGCCGGACGCACGCGGCGTCTACAAGCGTTTGACCGCACGCGAGAACATCGCCTACTTCGGTGAGTTGCATGGCATGTCGCGCGCACAGATCGCGCAGCGCACAACGCTGCTGTCGAAGGCCTTGGACATGGACGACATTCTGGACCGCCAGACCGAAGGTTTCAGCCAGGGTCAGCGCACCAAGACCGCGATTGCGCGCGCATTGGTACACGACCCACGCAATGTGATTCTGGACGAGCCCACCAACGGCTTGGATGTAATGACCACCCGTGCCATGCGTGGCTTCTTGCAGCAGCTGCGTGCGGAAGGGCGCTGCGTGATTTTCTCCAGCCACATCATGCAGGAGGTGGCAGCGCTGTGCGATCGCATCGTCATCATCGCAAAGGGCACGGTGGTGGCATCCGGGAGCGCTGACGAACTGCGCGCTGCCACTGGTGAAAACAATCTGGAAGACGCCTTCGTCAAGGCGATCGGCTCGGACGAGGGATTGCACGCATGAGCACATCGTTGTTCTCCACGCTATGGACCGTGCTGCGCAAGGAATTGCGTGACATCTCGCGCGACCGCCGCACCCTGGCATTGGCATTGCTGTTATCGCCGTTGCTCTACCCGATTCTGATTCTGGGCATGGGTGCCTTAAGCGAAAGCCGCGTGCGTACGCAGATCGACAAGCCGCTCGACATTCCCACCCTCGGTCGCAGCAACGCGCCGAATCTGGTGCGTTTTCTCGCCGCGCAAGGGCTCAATGCAGTAGATGCGCCAGCCGATCTGACGGCGGCGATTCGCAACCAGGATGTGGATGTGGCACTGCGCATCAGCGACACCTACGCCGATGACTGGCGCGAAGGTCGGCCGGCGCTGGTGGAGATCATCAAGGACAGCACGCGCCGCGAGGCCGATGTGCCAGGCATGCGCTTGCAGGCCGCGCTCACCGGCTACAGCCAGCAGGTCGGCGCCTTGCGTTTGCTGGCACGCGGCATCGATGCGCAGGTTTCCAGGCCCCTGGAAGTTGCCGCGCAAGACCTGGCCACTGCCGAAGCCAAACGCGGCCAGATGATGGCGATGCTGCTTCCGGTGTTGCTGGTGATCACCTCGTTTCTGGGTGGCGCGTCGTTGATTCTGGATGCCACCGCCGGCGAGCGCGAACGCCAATCGCTGGAGCCGTTGCTGGCCACGCCCGCACCACGCAGCGCCATTGTCAGCGGCAAGATTGCTGCGGCCTGCGTGATCGGCATGGTGTCGTTGTTGCTCACCTTGCTGGCGTTCAAGCTGAGTGCGCAGCTGTCCACGTCCAACCTTGGGCGCCAGCTCAATGTCGGTTTCTTGCCGATGCTGCAGATGCTCTTCATCCTGGTGCCGATGCTGTTCGTCGGCACCTCGCTGCTGACCTATCTGGCCGCCGCCGCCAAAAGCATGAAGGAAGCGCAGGCGCATATGACCTGGTTGCTGCTGCTGCCGATGCTGCCGGGCTATGCGTTGATGGCGTATCCGCTGAAGACGCAGCTATGGCATTTTGCGGTGCCGTTTCTGGCACAGAACCAGATGCTGTTGAAGGTGATCCGCCACGAGACCATCAACGTGCAGACCTGGGCGGTGTATCTGCTGGCCGGTTTCGGTGTGGCGGCATTGCTGTGGTATGCGGCAGTGCGCCGTTATCATCAGGAGCGTCTGGCGATTTCGGGCTGATGTTCTTTAGCAATTGGCTGTTCGCTGTAAGTGCCCGGCGAAACCGTACCCGCACCGCAACCCCTCTCCAAGGGAGAGGGGCTTGCAGTGCCTTTCCTGGCATTTAGCATCCCTTCTCCCCTGGGGACATTGTCCTCCTTCATGGGGGAGAAGGTGCCCCAAGGGCAGATGAGGGTACGGATGACTAACCAACAAAAAGCCCGCATCGCTGCGGGCTTTTTATTTGGCGCCCGGCATTTGCCGGGAGTGCAGTGCATCAATAACGATCGTCAATCAACGACCAGCGACTAACACACTCACTCAGTCAGCCGTCAGCAAACCACCCAGCCACCCAGCCACTCACTCAACCGCCCGGATTGAACGACAGCGTGCGCCGCGTGGTCACCGGTGCGGCGACCGGCTCAAAACGCCAGCGCTTGACTGCGTTGAGCGCTTCGCGATCGAACACGCGCGGTGGGTTGGCGCGCAGCACGCGCGAGGCAGTGATCGAGCCGTCGGTGCCGACCGTGAGTTCCACCAGCACTTCGCCGGAGGTGCCGGCACGCAATGCTTCGGCTGGGTAGCGCGGTGCCGGGGTGCTGATCGGGCGCAGCGACTGCGCGGCCGGTGCCGCGGCGGCCGCAGGCGCCGGAGCCGGACGCGTTGGTGCCGGCGCGGGCGTTTCGGCCTGACGGCGTGCAGCGGCCTGGCGTTCGGCCTCGGCGGTCTGCTGGCGGGCCGCTTCCTGTTGCGCGGCAATCTGCTGGGCAGCAGCGGCTTCGCGGGTCTGCTGCTCGGCCAGACGCTTCTGGTCGGCGGCTTGCTTGGCCTTGTCCTCGACCTGCTTCTTGGCCTGCTCGGCATCCTGCTCGGAGCGGTTGGCGGCGGTCTTCATGCCGGTTTCCAGGCCGCTCTTCAGGCGCGGCAATGCCGGTGCCTTGGGGTCGACCTTTTCGATCAACGCAATCAAACGCTGCGCTTCGGGGAATTCTTCGCGGCTGATACTCTGTTCGGCGGCGATCAGCGTATAGGGCAGCAGGTCGGTCAGCGCGCTGTTGACGGTGGCGTCCTGCGGCTGCTTCTCACGCAAGGCCAGGTAGTACTCCAGCGCGTTGTCGCCGGCCGGGGCGTACATGCGGTTGTCCTGCAGTGCCTTGGTGGCCGATGCGCGCAGCTGGTCGGCGCCCATCGACTGCACTTGCGGCGAGACCGCTGTGGCAGGTGTCGGTGCGGCCGCCGGTGCTGCCGGCGTGCTGCCAGTGGCTGGCGCGGTGGTGGCGGCCTTGTCTTCCTGCTTGGAGCAGGCGGCCAGGCCAACCAACAAAATGACCGGCGCGATCCGGCGTGCCATACGGCCCTGTGTCAGATCCAACATGCGTCTCCCTTACCCCGAATGCGAAAGATAACGTTGCTGCGGCGAGCGCCGGCCATTGTTCCCGCAATGGACGGCAATGCCGCAATCTAGCATTGCCGGGCCGGTCTAAGCCAAGCTTGCGCAGCAGATCGTCGAAATTTATCCCGCAGGGGTCGCCATGACCGTCGGGGCCGGCACGCGTGCGGCCGGTTCGGGCGGCGGCGGGGCAGGGCAGTAGCGTTGCAGGAAGTCCGCGTGCGCGGGCAACCGCACCAGCGCTCCCTCCACCCGGGTGCGGATGGTTTCCAGGAAACGGCTCAGCTCCGCATCGCCCATCAGGTCGGCCACCGGGTGATGCTGTTGCGGGACGATGCCCTGGCCCAGCAACACCTGCACCCACGAATTCTCGGCAAACAGTTCATTGGCCTGATGGAATACACGACCGCTCTGGCGGAACAACTCCACCCTATGGCGCAGCGAATCGGGGATATCCATTGCCGCGCAGTCGCGCCAGAAGGGCGTGTCGCGGCGATCGGTGGCGTGGTAATGCAGGATCACGAAATCGCGGATGTGGGTGATTTCGTCGGCCGCCTGACGGTTGTACTCGGCGATGTCGACAGCATTGATGACCTGTGGAAAGGTCTGCAGCAGGCGGATGATGCCGCGCTGGATCAGATGGATGTTGGTCGATTCCAGCGGCTCCAGAAAGCCGCTGGCCAGGCCCAGCGCCACGCAGTTCTTCTCCCACACGCGGTGGCGCTGGTTGGGCGTGAAGCGCAGCGGCCGCGGCGCGGTGAGCGCGCGCCCGGTGAGGTTGCGTTCCAGCACTACGCGGGCGCTGTCCTGGTCCATGTGGCGGCTGGAATACACGATGCCGTTGCCCACCCGGTGCTGCAGCGGAATGCGCCACATCCAGCCGGCCTGATCGGCGCGCGAGCGGGTGTAGGTCACGGGCGGGCCCACCGATTCGGTCTGCACTGCCAGCGCGCTGTCGGCGAACAACCAGCGCGACCAATCGTCGCTGCCCACGCCCAGCGTCTTGCCGATCAGCAGGCCGGCAAAGCCGGTGCAATCCAGGAACAGGTCGCCTTCCACCCGCGTGCCGTCCTGTAGCGTTAGCGCGGTCAGGAAGCCGCTTTCCGCATTGGTTTCCACCTGGCCGATGCGGCCTTCGATGCGCGTGACGCCGAAGCCTTCGCTGAAGCGGCGCAGGAAGCGCGCGTACAGCCCGGCGTCCAGGTGATAGGCGTAATTCATGCCGCCATTGGGCAGGTGCGCAAAGCGGCCTTCCTGCGCCGCACGCAGTTCCAGGCAATAGTCGCCGAAGTCGCGCGCCACACCGCGCTGCTGCCCCTTCAACCAGAAATGCTGAAACCCGGCGCTCCAGTGATCGGTGCCGGCATGACCGAAGGAGTGAATGTAATGCCGGTCCACATCGCGCCAGTGTTCGAAGGCGATACCGAGCTTGATGGTGGCCTGGGTGGCGGCCATGAAGGCGGCCTCGTCGATCTCCAGCAAACGGTGGAAGGTGACCAGGCTGGGAATGGTGGCTTCGCCCACGCCCACCGTGCCGA
Organism: Xanthomonas vasicola; assembly: GCF_000772705.2. Taxonomy (GTDB): domain Bacteria; phylum Pseudomonadota; class Gammaproteobacteria; order Xanthomonadales; family Xanthomonadaceae; genus Xanthomonas; species Xanthomonas vasicola. The sequence continues at coordinate 175,954 of NZ_JSBW02000002.1, read as the reverse complement.
TCTCGTCCGACTCCACCAAGGTGATCTGCAGGTGCCGGCCCAGCAACTTCGACATGGCCGCAGCGGCCATCCAGCCGGCCGTGCCGCCACCGGCGATGACGATGCGGCGCACCGGGCGCTGTTGCGGATCGGAAGGCATGGTGTGGGGCATGGCGAGGTCCTCAGCGATTCAAGCGTTGCAGCAGCCGCGCGCGCAGGCTGCGCGCGTTGGCGTCGTCCATCGTGGCCAACACGCCGCGTGCGGCATCGGGCAGATGCGCGGCGGTGCTGTCGTCGGCCTCGAAGACATAGTGACGAAACACTTCTTGCCAGGTGGCGCGTTGTTCTGCCGGCAAGTCGCGGATGGTCAGCAGCGCCAGCATCAGCGCGTTCATCGGCGAATCCATGTAGGCCGGGCTCTGCCGCCACCAGAAATTGACCAGCACGTTGAAGCTTTCCAGTGCTTCGATGTGATGCCACCACATGCTGGGAATGAACAACGCATCGCCCGGTTGCAGTTCGGCGACCAGCGCATGTTCCAGCGCCTGCGCATAGCGCGGAAAGCGCTGCAGATCCGGCGCCGTGACATCCACCAGGCTGACCGGTTGCCCGGCCGGGGTCAGATCCAGCGGGCCGATATAGAGATTGGCCAACTGCTCGGGTGGAAACAACGTAAAGCGGCGCCGTCCGGCGACCACGCAGGCCAGGTTGTCGGGCAGATCCTGATGCGCGGCGATGCGGGTGCGGTTGCCGATCCAGATGCTGGCCAGCGGCTCGCTCTGCGGCAGCGCGATCGGGTTGTGCGCGCGCAGGTCGGGTAGGTAGGTGTCCAGCGTGGTGGAGCCGACATAGATGGCCGGTGGCTGCGCGTTATCGAGGTCGCGCAACAAGGTGTCCAACACCACACCCAAGGGCACGCGCTCAGGGCGGAAGTTGAAGCCGCTCATGTCCGCGTTGTAGAAGAAACGCCCGCCAATCTCCGGTGGCCCAACCTGCGCGACCACCGCCTCGCCACGGTCGAAACCACGCAGATAGTTTGCAGCAGCCTGCGCAGAAGTCGCACCGGCCTGCGCCAGCGGCCAGTCGCGCACCAGCCCGCGCAGCACCAGCGGCGTGGTGGAGCGAAGGATGGCCGGGTCCAGCTGTTGCGGGTCCAGGCCATGGCGCTCTTCGATGGCGCGCGGCTCAGCCAGCATGGCGGCGATTCATGCGTTCAAGCAGATGGCGAAATTGCGCGATCGAGGCCATCGCCATGTACAGCGGTTCCAGATCGCCATGCCGGTGCAGATCGAGCAGCGCCGCGTCATCGAGTGCGCGCAGGCGTTCTTCGTGCACGACATAGAGCCCGGCCAGGCGGCATTCCAGGCCGTTGTTCAAGGCGGCTTCGAACACAAATGGTTCGAGCAGGTCGTAACGCAGCGCACGTTCGACGAATGCCGTGCTGGCCACCAGGCCATCGTGCAGCGTGCGCAGCACCTGGCTGATGTGGTCGAGAAATTCGGTGGTGCCGCCGTGTTCGCGAAACAGCAATTCGCCCTCGGTGCTGCTGACGCGTGGGCTGTCCAGGTCCACGTGCACCATCGGCCCGTCGGGTTGTTCGCCGATCAGGAACGGCTGTCGCTGAATCGACAGCGGAATATAGGGCGCATCCCAACGCGCGCCATGCAGAAACAGGTTTTCGCCCAGGCGTAATCCCAGTAACACCAGCGGCCGAAAACTGCGCTCGCCGCTGCGATGGAACACGATGGGGTATTGCGCCTGCAACTGGCGAAATTCTTGTGGAAAGGTCGCAGCCGACATCACGTCATCGCCGTAGGCGGCGCCGTGCGCGGTGATCACGCGTAAATCGCGGTGATCGAGATTGTTCAACAACACAGCATTGGTCATGGGGGATTGGCACTGCACGCGGGGCGCGTGGCCTATGCTTCAACGAATCGCCACTGCACGGCAAGCCCTGGACGCATTCACATCGTCGGGCCGGGTGCAACGGCCGTGTACGTCCCCGGCAGCCAGGCTGCCGGGGACGTATTGGTGACTGCAGCGATGCCGTCATTCCCGATTCCTGCATCGCCTAAGCGTGGATCACCAGAACTTGTAACGCAGGCCCAGCATGTAGCGTGGACCGGTCTGGGTGGCATAGATAATCTCGTTCTTCTGCCGACCATGCTGACGCTGGATTTCGTTGGTGAGGTTGATCGCCTCCAGGCTCAGCGACAGGTTCTCGGTCCACTGGTAACCGATGCTCAAGTCCAGCTGACCATAGGCTTCGGTGTAGACCGGATTGGGCTGGCCGCTGCCATCGAAACGCGCAGCCAGGAATTGGTCGCGCCAGTTGTAGGCCGCACGCACCTGCCACTGGTCCTTGTCGTAGAAGCCGACGAAGTTGGCCGAATCGCTCAAGCCTTCCAGCGCGAACTGCTCGCCGATCACGTAGTTGTTGTAGGTCAACCCGGAGTCGACCTTGGTGTAGTTGGCCGATACGCCGAAGCCGCTGGCGCCGAACATGTGCTGCACGTTGAATTCCCAGCCGTCCAACGATGCCGAGCGCTGGTTGGCCGGCGCGGTGATGGCGAAGTTGGCCACCGGGTCGCCCGGCTGACCACTGATCACACCGGTGGCGTTGCCGTTGGCATCGTCAGCGCCGCGCACCACGCCCGGCGCACCGCCGCGGTTGCGGAAGATGTAGTTGCGGATACAGGTCAGGTCGGCCGAGGCGCAGCCGTTGCCCAACGCTTCATTCCAGTACGTGCCACCGATCGGGGTGTTCAAGCCCAGCGACGTATCGTTACGCGTGGTGACGCCGATGTAGTTGTCGATGTTCTTGCGGAAGAAACCCACCGAGGCGTAGCTGGCCTCGCTGTAGTACCACTCCAGCGAGAAGTCGATGTTGTGCGAGAGCAGCGGCTTCAGGCCCGGGTTGCCTTCCTGGCCGGTGCCGCCTTCGATGCGGCCGATCTGGTTGAGCGTCTGCCCGCCCTGGATATCGCCCCAGCCCGGGCGGCCGATGGTTTCGCCGTAGCTGCCGCGCAGCACCAGATCTTCGGTGAGCTTGAAGCTCAGATCCAGGCTGGGCAACCAGTATTCGTACTTGCCGCTGCCGCCGGCAAACGCCGAGTTGGCCAGACGGATCGGCAATTCGTTGTTGGCAACCCAGTCGATGCCCACTGCCACCGGCACCAGCGCCTGTGCGTCCACCTTGGTTTCTTCGTAACGCACGCCTGCCGCCAGGCTGATCGGCACGCGCAGATCGTCCCAGCTGTTGTTCCACTGCAGGTAGGCGTTCTTGGACTTTTCGGTCACGCGGCGGTCGGTGGTGAACACCGGCGAGATGCGGTACAGCGACTCATCGCCAGCCGCTTGCGCAGCAGCCTGGCGCACGCGCTCGAAGTCGAACAGGTACAGCTGGTTGAACTGCTGCGGATTGCCGCTGCCGTCGATCGCATCGAAGTACTGCGCAAACGAGCTGGGAATCCACAAGTCGTCCGGATAATCGGCCGCGGTGCCGTTGCCGCCCCAGGTGTCGCGCTGCACGTTGGAGAACGCCGAGCGGTTCTTGACCTCGGTGCTGCCAATGCCGAACTTCAACTGCGAATAGTTTTCGAAGGTGAAGTCGCCATTGACCTGCGCTTGATCGATTTCCGACTTCATGTAGCTGTTGCGGAATGCCGAGCCGGTGACCAGCGTGCGCGACGGGTCCAGACCGTTCAGTCCGAAGCCCAGCTGCTGCTGCAACACCGGGAAATCCTTGCTGAAATCCACCACCGAGGTGCCGCGGTAGAAGCCGGACACACCCAGCGAGTTGCTCGACCCGTACGGGCTGTCCGCGCCGGCTTCGGCGGTGGAACGATGGATGTCGAAGTTGAGCTTGAACTGATCGTTCACCGCCCAATCCACATTGAAACCGAGCGACTTGTTCTGGTTACGCGTGGCCGCGTTGGAGCCGGCGGTGGCCAGATCGCTGGTGGGCGGATTGACGATTTCCGAATAGGTCATCGGACCGGAGACCGGTCCCTTGGTCCAGGAGCTGGCAGAGGGGCCATAGTTGAACCACACCGACATTTCGTTGCGCTGTTGCTGAATCTTGTTTTCCGAATAGGTGTAATCCAGCGTGGTGGTGATGTTGTCCAGCGGCTTGTACTGCAGCACCAGCTGGCCGTTGGTGCGCTGGCGTTCGACGCCGACCACGCGGTAGTTGAGGTTCTGCGGCACCGAATAGATATCGTTCGGACCGGGGCGGTTGACGATGTTTTCCGAACCCGGCGCACCCGGCTGCGGAATGGTGCCGTAGGCAGTGGAGTCGCCACGGAACGCGCGCCAACCATTGGGCACGCCAACTTGGCTGTAGCCGAAGTCGCGTTCCTGGTAGCTGCCGCTCAGCGACACGCCAAAGCGTCCATCGGCCGAGGTGTTGCTGAAAATACCTGAGATTTCCGGCGTCAGCGAATCGCCTTGCAAGCGGCCCGGCAGGTTCTCGTTGGACGCATCGTGCACACCCTTCAGGCCGACATTGGCATGCATGCCTGGGTTATCCAGCGGCCGGGCAGTCTTGATGTTGATGGTCGCGCCGATACCGCCGGTGGGCGTGCTGGCACGGCTGGTCTTGAACACCTCGATGCCGGAGATCGACTCGGACGCCAGGTTGGCGAAGTCGAACGCACGCGAGTTGGAGGCGTTGGATTCCTCGATGCTGGCGCCCGGCATCTGCCGGCCGTTCAACAGCACCAGATTGAAGTCCGGGCCGACGCCGCGCACGGTGACGCGCGAACCCTCGCCCAGCGAGCGGTCGATCGACACGCCGCTGATGCGCTGCAACGACTCGGCCAGATTGGTATCGGGGAACTTGCCAATGTCTTCGGCCACGATGCCGTCAACGATGCCTTGGGCATCGCGTTTGACGTTCATCGACGAAGTAAGGCTGCCGCGGATACCGCTGACCTGGACGGTATCGAGGGTGGCGGGGTCGGCCTGACTGGAACCCGGAACGGTGGATGCGGACTGCGGCGCCGGCGCGGTCTGCGCGGCCAGCGGAGTCGACAATGCGAACAGCAGGGCAGAAGTCAAGCGCCGCGTACGCGGCAGGGTGCGAGTCTCTCTCACGGTAATTTCTTCCCCAAACAAAAGATAAGGCCGGCCCCCGAGCGGGACAGGCAAAGGTCAAACGAACAATCGCGCATTTGTTACTGCAGGCTTAACAAAGTCAACTTGCACTGCAGCATCGACCGCGACCTGATCGCGTCACATCGCGTTCCACTGCGTTCGGTTTTTCAGCATATCCGCGTGTAATCGCTTGGCCGTACCATCAAGCTTCGATAGCAACGTATATCCATGCGATGCCACGGACACAGCAAACGCGGGCGGTTGAATGCGCAATGGCAAGCGGATTCGGCAGCGGCGAGGTGCATTGCCTGCCCGGATGCTGGCATCGTGAAGACTGCTCGCTGTGGTGTGTCTGTTGGTACGACCCTACCTTTGAACTGGAGCGCCCGATGATCGATTTGTACTACTGGCCCACGCCCAATGGCCACAAAGTCACCCTGTTCCTGGAAGAGGTCGGGCTGACATACACGGTCAAACCAGTCGACATCGGCAAGGGCGAACAATTCGCACCGGCGTTCCTGCAGATTTCGCCCAACAACAAGATGCCGGCCATCGTTGACCATGCACCGGTGGACGGCGGTGGCGCGCAGAGCGTGTTCGAATCCGGCGCAATTCTGCTGTATCTGGCCGAAAAGACCGGCCGCTTCCTGCCGCGCGATGCGCGCGGCCGCATCGCTGCGCTGGAATGGTTGTTCTGGCAGATGGGCGGGCTGGGCCCGATGAGCGGCCAGATGGGCCACTTCAACGTCTATGCACCGGAAAAGATTCCCTACGCGATCGAGCGCTACAACAACGAGGTGCGCCGCCTGCATGGCGTGCTCGACAAGCGCCTGGCCGACCGCGCCTTCCTGGCCGGCAACGATTACGGCATCGCCGATATGGCCAGCTATCCGTGGATCGAAGTGTATGGCGATCTCAAGCCGGACTACGCCGAATTCCCCCATCTGAAGCGCTGGCACGACGCCATCGCCGCCCGCCCGGCCACCCAGCGCGCCTACGCACTCAAGGACAAGGTCAATCCCAATGCCGGCAAGCCGCTCAGCGAGGAGGAGCGCAAACACCTGTTCGGCAAGCGCTGAAGCGTAGTCGCAACAGCAGAGCGGGCATGGCCGCTCAACACGGGCGCTGAAGTCCCTTTACACCGGGGAGAACAGCTCAACATGGCGCCTAAAGCCCCTCTCCCGCTGGGCAAGAAGGCACGTCTTTGCGCGCCACTGGCGCGCGTGCCCTGGCGCGCCCGCGTCGCAAACGCGGGCTGGGGCGCGAAACGGGGGTGACGGTACGGTGTGGCGGACACTGACAGCGAACACATAGCTGCTCACGCACGCGACGCGCGGTTGTTATCGACCACGCACCGACATATCCCGATGCACGCGCAACTCCAGCGCCATGCATCCCCACGCACGCGCGCCCAAGCGTCCAACATCGGCATCGCTGCGCTTCTCAAATCCACACCACCGCCGCATCCTGTGCGCAGTCGTCAAACAGGATCATCGATGCGCGCACTATTCGCCGCCCTTGCCCTCATGCTCAGCACCGCTCCCATGGCCCACGCCGAAAAACTCACCCTGGAGGCCATCACCGGCCCGTTGCCGCTTGCCGGCCCCACGCTGATGAAGCCCAAGGTGGCCCCGGACGGCTCGCGCGTGACCTTCCTACGCGGCAAGGACAGCGATCGCAATCAGCTGGACCTGTGGGAATACGATATCGCCAGCGGCCAGACCCGCCTGCTGGTCGATTCAAAAATCGTGCTGCCCGGCACCGAAGTCCTGAGCGATGTCGAAAAAGCCCGTCGCGAACGCCAACGCATCGCCGCGCTCACCGGCATCGTCGATTATCAGTGGGCACCGGATGCGCACGCGCTGCTGTTCCCGCTCGGCGGGGAGTTGTATTTGTACGACCTGCGCAAGACCGGCGCGGCAGCGGTGCGCAGGCTCACGCACGGCGAAGGATTTGCCACCGACGCCAAACTCTCGCCCAAGGGCGGGTTCGTCAGCTTCGTGCGCGAACGCAACGTGTGGGTAATCGAGTTGGCCAGTGGCAACGCGCTGCAGCTCACCCACGATGGCAGTGAGACCATCGGCAATGGTGTGGCCGAATTCGTCGCCGACGAAGAAATGGATCGCCACACCGGCTATTGGTGGGCGCCGGATGATTCGGCCATTGCCTTCGCGCGCATCGACGAATCGCAAGTGCCCGTGCAAAAGCGCCCAGAAGTGTATGCCGACCACACCGAGGTGATCAGCCAACGCTATCCGCAGGCAGGGCAGACGAATGTGGCGGTGCGGCTGGGCGTCATTGCACCGCGCGCCAAGGCGACCCCACGCTGGATCGATCTGGGCAAGCATCCGGACATCTATCTGGCGCGTGTGGATTGGCGCGATGCGCAGCGCCTGACCTTCCAGCGCCAGTCGCGCGACCAGAAAACCCTTGAGCTGATCGAAACCACGCTGGCCAGCGGCGCGCAGCGCACGCTCATCACCGAAACCTCGCCCACCTGGGTACCGCTCAGCAACGACCTGCGATTTCTCAAGGACGGCCGCTTTCTCTGGAACTCCGAACGCAGCGGCTACGAGCATTTGTATCTGGCGTCCGAAGACGGCCGCACGTTGACGCCGCTGACCTCTGGCAACTGGGTGGTCGATGGCGTGCTCGCCGTCGACGAGCAGGCCGGCATGGTGTATTTCGCCGCAAGCAAAGACGCGCCCACGCAAACTCACATTTACGCCGTGCCGCTGGCCGGCGGCGCGATCGAAAAGCGCTCCAGCACCAACGGGACGCACGCGGCGAGTTTTGCGAACAACGCCAGCGTGTACGTCGATACCTGGTCCAACACCACCACGCCGCCGCAGATCGAGTTGTTTCGCGCCAATGGCGAAAAAATCACCACGCTGCTGAAGAACGACTTGAGCGACCCGCAGCATCCGTACGCCCACTACCGCGACGCGCAGCGTCCGATCGAATTCGGCACGCTCAGCGCTGCCGACGGCAAGACACCACTGCATTACCGCCTGACCAAGCCAGACAACTTCGACCCGGCCAAGCGCTACCCGGTGATTGTGTATGTGTATGGCGGCCCGGCCGCGCAGACCGTGCTCGATGCCTGGCCCAGCCGCGGCGATGCCTTGTTCGATCAATACCTGGCCCAGCGTGGCTACGTGGTGTTTTCGCTGGACAATCGCGGTACTCCGCGGCGCGGGCGTGACTTCGGTGGCGCGCTGTACGGCAAGCAGGGCACGGTGGAAGTGGACGACCAGCTGCAAGGTGTGGCTTGGCTCAAGCAACAACCCTGGGTGGATGCCAAGCGCATTGGCGTGCAGGGCTGGTCCAACGGCGGTTACATGACCTTGATGCTGCTGGCCAAACACAGCGACGCTTATGCGTGCGGCGTGGCTGGCGCACCGGTCACCGATTGGGGCCTGTACGACACGCATTACACCGAGCGCTACATGGACCTGCCGGCTCGCAACGCCGCAGGCTATCGTAACGCACGCATCACCACGCATCTGGACGGCCTGCACGCCAAGCTGCTGCTGATCCACGGCATGGCCGACGACAACGTGCTGTTCACCAACTCCACTGCGCTGATGAGCGAGCTGCAGCAACGCGGCACCGCATTCGAATTGATGATGTATCCCGGCGCGAAGCACGGGTTGTCGGGTGCCACAGCACTGCATCGTTACAAGACCGCCGAAGCGTTTTTGCAGCGTTGCCTGATGCCGATGCACGACTAAGCGTGGCTAGCCAAAACCTGGCGAGCAGTCGTCAGGTGGGCGTGGACAGCGCACAGGAACCGCGGTGTACGCGAGGTACATGCCGTCCGAGCACCGGCCGCGCCCGCCCGGCGGTGCTGCAGTTGTTTTGTAATCTGCTTCAAGTCACACGCGCATGCGTCGCACCACTCGCCCGCCATTCTTAGTGTTTGCACAAGGAGTGCCATGTCCCTGCCGCTACCGATTCCTCTAGCATCACACCGCAGCCCCAGCGCGTGGCTGATGTTTGGAGCCGGCATTGGAGTTGGATTGTCCCCGGCATCGGTGTGGCGCTGTTTTTGCTGCCGGCGCTGCTGATCGGTGGGGTGCTCTACGTAATTAATGCAGCGGTGAAATCCAGCGATGTGTATCGCGATGCATTGCAGATTGCCAAGACCGATGCGCGGGTTGTGCAACAACTCGGCACACCGATCACCGAAGCCTTCCTGCCGAATGCCAGCATTCACTATTCCGCCCCAACCGGTGAGGCGCATTTCAGCGTTGGGCTGCAGGGCCCGCGTGGCGAAGGCAGCGTGCAGGTGGATGCACACGCAGGCATGGACGTTGGACCTACCAGACACTGACCTTCGCCGGCATTGATGGCGACCAGATCATTGTGCTACGGCCAGCATCGCCACCGTAGCCCTGCCTGCCATGACCTAAGGCAGATTGCCGCGGCCGTTGCAGATGGGTAGGGTCGCGCTACTCAATCTGCGGATATGCCTCATGAAGCCACTTGTTCTCGCCGTTGCGCTGGCGCTCGGTTCTTCGTTGCCGTTGCAGGCACAGACCGGTAAGGCTGCGCCGACGCTGCCTGCCAGTCCGGCCTGGGTGCAGACCAGCAATGGGTACGCGCAGATCCTGCTCAACGCGCAGGCGCCGTTCCAGCCCGAATACGCCAGCTTTTTCGGTGTGCCCGGCTATGACGATCAGGTCGTCGACCTGGGCCCGGACAACGCCGCGCGCTATCGCGATGCCATGCGCAAGGCGCGCGCCACGCTGCAGACCAAGCTGGCCACCGAGCGCGATGCCAACGTGCGCCAGGACCTGCAGATCATGATCGGCGCGGCCGAGCAGAACATCGAAGGCAGCGAGCTCAACGAGCGCTACCTGCTGCCGTGGAACGACGCCCCGGAACTGGTCTTCAGTGGCCTCAACGGTTTGCTCTCCGACCAGACCGTGCCCGAGCGCCGCGCCAAGGCGCTGGACCGCCTCAAGCGTTATGTTGGCCTGGTGCCGGGAAGCACGCCCACCACCACGCTGGCGCGCCAGCGCTATGAGGAAAAGCTGGGCAACAAGTCCTTGCTGCAGCCCACCCAGCGCGAGGTGGAGCAGGCCCTGGTCAATGTGGACACGTACGTGACCGGCATCGGCGAGCTCTTCGCCAAGTACAAGATCGCGGGCGCCGACGAAGCGCTCAAGGCGATGTCCACGCAACTGAAGGACTACGCCACCTGGACCCGCACCACCGTGCTGCCCAAGGCACGCAAGGACACCCGCCTGCCCGAGCCGCTGTACGCCTTTCAACTCAAGCAGGTCGGTATCGACATTGCCCCGCAGCAGCTGATTCAGCGCGCGCAACTGGAGTTCATGGAAACCCGCTCGGCCATGCGCCAGCTGGCGCCGCTGGTGGCCAAGGCCAAGGGCGTACAGGGCGGCGATTATGTGCAGGTGATCCGCGCGCTCAAGGGCAACAAGATTGCCGACGACCAGCTGGAAACCCACTACCGCGGCGTGATCGATCAGATCGACCCGATCATCCGCAAGCAGCGCATCGTCGATGTGCCCAACCGCCCGATGCAGATGCGCCTGGGTAGCGCCGCTGAAAGCGCTGCGCAACCGGCCCCGCACTTTCTGCCGGCGCCGTTGATCGGCAATACCGGCCAGCAGGGCCAGTTCGTGCTGCCGCTGGGCAACCCGACCGCCGATGGCGCCAAGAAAGAGCAGTACGACGATTTCAACTTCGGCTCGGCCGCCTGGACGCTCAGCGCCCACGAAGGCCGCCCCGGCCACGAACTGCAGTTCACCGCCATGGTCGAACGCGGCGTCTCGCTGGCGCGCAGCTTGTTCGCCTTCAATTCGGTCAACGTCGAAGGCTGGGCGTTGTATGCGGAAGCGGAAATGGTGCCGTACGAACCGCTCGACGGCCAACTGATCGCCCTGCAGTTCCGCCTGTTGCGCGCCGCCCGCGCCATGCTCGACCCCATGCTCAACCTGGGCCTGATCGATCGCGACCGCGCACGCCAGGTGCTGGAAGACGACGTCGGCCTTTCGCCGGCCATGACCCGCCAGGAACTGGACCGCTACACCGTCCGCGCCCCCGGCCAGGCCGGCAGCTACTTCTACGGCTACACCCGCATCCTCGAACTGCGCATGCGCACCGAATTGGCCCTGGGCAAGAAGTTCGATCGCCTGGCTTTCAATAACTTCTTGCTCGACCAAGGCCTGCTCCCACCGGATCAGCTGGCCAAGGCGGTGGAGACGCAGTTCATTCCGGCGCAACAGAAGTAAATTCAGCCGGGGTTGGCCTAGCTGGTTCTTCTCGGCAATTCAAATACTGAAACTAAGGCGCGGCCCTGCAGGCCGCGTCGATTTAATGAACACTATTCGAAGCTGAAGTTGAAGCTGATTAAGGCGATACAGCTTCATTGGAAATACAAAAGAGCGTGACCTGCGTGCTGGCGAGCAGGCCACACTGATAAGCCGCCGCGCGATTAATGATCTGGACGGTGGCCTGTTGTATGAAGCTTCATCGAGCGGGTGCGCTCAATGAGCGAATGGAACATTCTCAGGTCGCTGCTGACCTGTCCACTTTCCCTGTTTCTTTGCTTGCGGACAAACGCTCTGATACTGCGCAAGCGCAGTAATGGCAGTCGGTGTCCACGCCTGGAGGCACACTGGGCCGGCACAGCAAGGTGTCGGGCTAGGGAACAGACAATATCCGGGCACGGCGACCCAGGTCGCGCTAATTGGATCCACCGGTATCCAATTCTTGTCTTGATCTTTGCAACCCTGCGTACAGAAGACAAATGGATCATCGGAGCGGCAGACAAGCTTTACCCCCTTAGTTTGAGCCGCAGCTTGTCCAACGAAACACATCGCCAACATCAACATCCATATCCAGCTTTTCATGACTATTCCTTAGATGACTGAGGCCAACAGCTACGCGTTGCCAGGATCAAGTGGCTAAAGCGCAGTAGACAGGAAACCTGGTATGTACGGCTAAGGCGGTCCCAATCTTGTCGCCGCCAGAGGATACTGCATCCGATTTGGGGTTTCATTACAAGCCGGCTTAGGCCGTTCGTTGCAAGAAGCGTCGACAAGACGCCCAGTATCTCTCGAGACTGGCGTCTTACTGGTCGAAGACATACGAATCCGAGTCAAATGGCTTATTGACCAAGTGGCGGGCGTGCCGCATCGCTTGCCCCCGCCGGCACCCAGATCGCCACGCCCGCCGCACGCTTCTGGGTGGTTGGGATGCCGATGCCCAGGCCGCCGCCGACGCGGCCGCCGTAGCTGCCACCGCCGACCGACAGGCCGCCGCCGGAGCGTTCTGAGCCCACGCCGACGATGACCACGCCGTTGGCGCCGAGCTTGGCGGCTTCGCGCTTGAGGCGTTGCACAGCAGCGTCGGTCTGGCCCTGGGTGCCGAATCCGGCCGCGCTGGTCGATTCGAGCTGGGCGATCTCTACCGAGCCGACCGGGGCGTTGGAATACACCCGCACTTGTGCCGGGTCGATCGGCGCGCGCGCCTGGCCCAGCATCACCTTGGAGCTGCTGGCGCAGCCGACCAGCAAGGCGGCGGTGGCCGCGGCGATGGCAACGTTCCTGATCAGCGATTGCTTGTGCATGGTGGACCCCCCTTTGGGTAATGAAAGCCGGGTAGTGGCAGCGATGATCCGGCGCTTGGACTGAATCGCGCCGCACTTCGGCGCACCCTAGCCATGCCGGTGTGAGGCTGCTGCCAAACCGCCATTGGTCATGATGACCACCCGCCCACGGCGCGCGGACGGTCGCGCCGGTAAGCTCGTGCTTTCTTCAAGATGAGGTGGCCCGTGGGATTGATCAGTCTGTTGTGGGGCATCGTGGCGCTGCTCTGGATGGTCCTGGCTTTCATCCCGCTGCTGGGCTGGGGCAACTGGTTCCTGATTCCGTTTGCGGCGGTGGGCGCACTGATCGCCGCCATCGCGCTGTTGTTCACCTCGGCAGGCAACCGCGGCCGTGCCAAGACCGGCCTGGTGCTCAACGGCCTGGTGATCGTGGTCGGGGCGATGCGCCTGACATTGGGCGGCGGGATTATCTAGAGCGCCTTCGATAAGGCGGCGATGCGCACCTGCGTGTGCAGATGTCGGGTGCGCGCGTCGGGCAGGGTCTGCATCGTTAGACTTCGGTGCCTTGCCCGACCTGCCGCCAGCAGCATGCAAGCAAGAGCCTGCGTGCCGTTGCAGCGCTGCGACACTGCGTCGCAGCGCGTCCTGCGCGGGATGGCGAGCGTAAACTGATGCGCTGTCTACAGGAGCCTTGTCATGGCCCACCCGCACTATCGCCCCCGCCGCATGCGCCACGATGCGTTTTCGCGTCGGTTGATGCGCGAGAACACGCTGACCACCGATGACCTGATCTGGCCGGTGTTCGTGCACGCGTTGCCCGGCCGCGCGCCGATTGCGTCGATGCCGGGCGTGGAACGCTTGTCGCTGGACGAGTTGCTGCGCGAAGCGGAAAACGCGCTGGAACTGGGTATCCCGGTGATCGACCTGTTCCCGGTGATCGACCCGGCCGGCAAGAGCCTGGACGCTGCCGAGGCCTGGAACCCGGACGGCCTGGCGCAGCGCGCGGTGCGTGCATTGAAGTCGCGCTTTCCGGAGCTGGGCGTCATGACCGACGTGGCGCTGGACCCGTACACCACCCACGGCCAGGACGGCATCATCGACGCCAAGGGTTATGTGCTCAACGAGATCACGGTCGAAGCGCTGGTCAGGCAATCGTTGTCGCATGCGCAGGCGGGCGTGGACATCATTTCGCCTTCGGACATGATGGATGGCCGCATCGGCGCGATCCGCCGCGCGCTCGATGCCGACGATCATCTCAACGTGCGCATCATGGCGTATTCGGCCAAGTACGCCTCGGCGTTTTACGGCCCGTTCCGCGATGCGGTGGGCAGCGCCGGCAATCTGGGCAAGGCCGACAAGACCACGTATCAGATGGACCCGGCCAACGGCGATGAAGCCTTGCGCGAGATCGCCCTGGATCTGGAAGAAGGCGCAGACATGGTGATGGTCAAGCCGGGCATGCCGTATCTGGATGTGGTGCGCCGGGTGAAGGAAGAATTCCGCGTGCCGACCTTTGCGTATCAGGTCAGTGGCGAGTACGCGATGCTCAAGGCGGCAGCGGCCAATGGCTGGCTGGATGAGCGCAAGTGCGTGCTCGAGGCGCTGATGGCCTTCAAGCGTGCCGGCGCCGACGGCGTGTTGACCTATTTCGCCCCGCAAGTGGCGCGCTGGTTGCGCGAGGAAACACGCTGAGCGCGAGCGCCTGCGGCCATGTCGCCGCAGGCGCATCTTAGAGCGGCTAACAAAACGTAGCGAGCAGTCGTCAGGTGGGTGCGGACGGCGCACAGGAACCGGAGTGTACGAGTGGTACATGCCGCAGCGAGCACCGGCCGCGCCCGCCTGGCGGCTGCGCAGTCGTATTGCTAGCTGCTCTTATGTCAGTGCGCTGGTGCCAGCAACGGTGTCGGCAGGCAACCCAATCCGCTGAGCGTTGCCTCGACGGCCGCGTCCAGAGGCGTGTGCGGTTCTTCGCCCAGCACCTCGAGCAGGCGTGTGTTGCGCAGGCGCAGTGGGTTGCTCCACAGCGGCCGGATCTCGCGCAGTTCGCGTGCCAGTGGCACGAACGGACTGGCCAGCGGGATCGCCCACCACGGAAAGCGGCGCAGCTTCGGCTGTGCGCCGCCATGGCGTACCACCACCCTGCCGATCGCCGCTGCCATCTGCGTGCCGTCGGCATCCCAGTGTCCGGCCATGTGCAGGCGGGCGAACGCCGGTAGCGTGTCGCGGCGCTGCAGTAGCCGCAGCACACACTGCGCAACGTCGGGCAGGTAGGCCCATTGATGGCCAACGCCTTGCGCGCCTGGCAGGGTCACCGTGGTGACCGGGCGCCCTGGGGTGACCAGCCCTTGTGCGAACCAGCTATTGCGCGCACGCGGGCCAAAGTAGTCGCCGGCGCGCACGATCAGCGCCCGCGCGCCATCTGCGGTGGCGGCCTGCAGGCGGCGCTCCATCTCGACCCGGATCGCGCCTTTGCGGCTGGTCGGCGTTTGCGGCGCATCCTCGTCCGGCGACGGATAGGCGTCGGGGCCGTAGTTGTAGACGGTGCCGGGCAACACGATGGTGGCGCCCTCGGCGCGGGCCGCCGCGATGCTGTTGTCGAGCATCGGCAGCACCAGCTCGGACCAGCGCCGGTAGCCGGGCGGGTTGACCGCGTGCACGATCACCGCGCAACCGCGCGCTGCCTGCAAGACATCCTGTTGCTGCATGGCGTCGCCGCGACGCCAGTCGATGCCGTCGCGGTGCTCCGCATTAGCCGCAAATCCGCGCTGCAGCGCGCGCACCTGCCAGCCTGCATCGCGCAGTTGCCGCGCCACTTCGCCGCCGATACCGCCGCTGGCACCCAGTACCAGGGCGCTCGCTGTCTGTCTCATGAGTCTGCTCCGCTGTCGAGATGCGGCCAGTGTGGAGAGGTCGTCGCTACGAATAAATTGGCGAAGATGCGCGCGCAGCTATACATTTATGTATGGCCGATACGATCAGTTGGGAGCTCCACCGATCCTTCCTCGCGGTGCTGGAAGAGGGTTCGCTGTCTGCGGCGGCACGCGCGCTGGGTCTCACCCAGCCGACGGTCGGGCGGCATGTGGCGGCGTTGGAGGAACTGCTGGCAGTGCCGCTGTTTGTACGTTCGCAAACCGGACTGCTGCCCACCGATGCTGCGCAGGCGTTGCGTCTTCATGCGCGCGCCATGGCCGATATGGCCGCGGCATTGCAGCGCGCAGCTGGCCGGCATGGCGACGCGTTGCAAGGCACGGTCAGAATCTCCGCGAGCGAAGTGGTGGGCGCTGAAATCCTGCCGCCGATCCTGGCGGCGTTACGGAACGCGCATGCGCAGCTGCGCATGGAACTGGTGTTGAGCAATCGGGTGCAGGATCTGCTGCATCGCGAAGCCGATGTGGCGGTGCGCATGATCCGGCCGCAGCAGGACCTGCTGGTGGCGCGCCGCGTTGGTGAGATCGCAATCGGGCTACACGCCCATCCGGATTATGTAGACCGGCATGGCGTGCCGCAGCGCCCGGACGATCTGGCGCAGCACGCGCTGGTGGGCTTCGACACCGACACGCCGTTCCTGCGCAGCGCGCGCAAGGGCTTGCCGTTTTGGGAACATGCGGCCTTCGCGCTACGTGCCGATAGCGATTTGGCCCAGTTGGCGCTGATCCGTGCCGGATGCGGCATCGGCTTCTGCCAGGCGGCGCTGGCGCGGCGGACCCCACGCCTGCTGCCGGTGTTGCCGCAGCAGGTCGGCGTTGCCCTGGACGTCTGGGTCACGATGCATCAAGACCTGCGCGCCAGTGCGGCCTGCAGTGCGGTGTTCGCGGCTTTGGCAGCGGGATTGGCCGCGCACTGCGCCGCGCCGGAGGCGGGCGCCGGCAGCAACTGACAGCGGCGGTGTATGCACCTGCATGGCAACAGCCGCTGCGATGAGCGATCCCGCTTGCCGTTTACGCGCGACGTCCGCCCGCGTCACGCACATGCAGCTGAATTACGCGCGCAAACCTGGACGTTACGGCAGTACCAGCGCGATCGCCTGCGACTTGACGCTCGCGCTGAGCGAGGGAAACGGGTCCACGTTGGTCATCATGACCAGATCGTTGATCGACACCACGTCGCAGTTGATGCTGCTGTCGTTGACGCACAGATACGCGCCCGCGCCCACGCCCGGTTCGTAGATCGCCTTCCACACATACGCCGGGACGGCGACCTTGTCGGTGCCGATGGTCGCTGCGGTGCCGCTGTCGAAGGCCGGGCCAGTCACCACGTACAACTCGCCGTGTTGCTTGGCCAGCTGACGCACCTGTTGTTCGATGTACGCCCACTCGCCGGTGTTGAGCTTGTGGTCCTGCGGGACGACGTTGGCCATGGAAAAGGTCTCTTTTTCCGAACTTTCGGTCGATGCATCGCCGGCCGGCGTCATGTGCCCGCGGTCGTAGCCGGTGTTGGTGTAGTCGGAACTTTTCGAGCGATCAGCGGCCGGGAGACCGGTTTCGTCGTGGAAGGAGCCGACCCGGCCGGTCGCCTCGGCGCCGGCAACCTGCTGGTCGGTCAGGTGCTCGGCCGAGTACACCGGGTCCTTGGTCACGCCCGAGGCCAGCAGCACGTATTCGGTGTGGCACACCTCGGTGGTGCGGGTGGTGGAACTGCTCACGGCAGGCGGGGTGCCGTTTGCGTAAAGCGTGGGGCAACTGGTGGCGGCAACCGCCGCCGAGGTCGTGCACAACGCTGCCAGCACCACACAACTGCGCAAGAAGAAAGGCATTGCAGAGCTCGCTTGCCAGGAGGAGTGAGAAAGGTGGCAACGCGCGATGTCCAAACGATGACCGCGTTATGTTCGGCAGATGACGGCGTGCCGCAGCGCGCATGAAGCAAGGCTGGCCGTTTCCGAGGGACTGCATGACAGGCTGCGGCAGAACGCCATCAGCCGATGCCGATCGGATGCGAGACTCATTCTCATCTACAATGGCCGGCCGTCCTGTTTCGTGCCCAGGTCTTGATCAAGACGCTCTTGTTCCAGCTGCATTGGCTGCTCGGCATCACTGCCGGGCTGGTGCTGTCGGTCATGGGGTTGACCGGTGCGGCGATGTCGTTTGAAAACGAGATCGTGCGCATGGCCAACCCGGCCATTGCGCAACTGGCGCAACGGCATGCGGCGGGCGAGCAGCCCTTGCCGGTGGATGTGTTGCTGCAACGGCTCGATCTGGCGCCGACCAATGCAGTGCAAAAACACACGGTCACGCGCCTGTTGATCGACCCCACCGGCGCGCGGCCCTCGGCCGCTCGCCTCTCCGGCAAGGGCGGTGGCCGGGTGTACTTCGATCCCTACACGGGGGAGCGGGTTGCGCCGCCGCGGCTGAGCGCTGCGTTTGCCTTCATCGAAGACCTGCACCGCAATCTGACCGCCGGCAAGCGCGGGCAGCCGGTGACCGGTGCGAGCGCCTTCATCTTGCTGTTCTTCTGCGCATCGGGGCTGTATCTGCGCTGGCCGCGACGGTGGTGGAGCCCGCGCACCTGGTGGGTGGTGGAATGGCGACGGCAGGGGCGCAGTTTTTTGTGGAGCCTGCACGCGGTGTTCGGTACCTGGTGCTTGCTGGTGTATCTGCTGGTCGCGCTGACCGGGCTGACCTGGTCCTACCCCTGGTATCGCGATGGCATGGTGGCCTTGCTCGGCGCCACGCCTGCGATACGCGGCGACCGAGGCGATAACCGCCCGGCCACCATCGATTTCGCAGGCGTGCAACGTACGCTCGATGGCATTCCCGCCACCCGCAGCGCTGCCTTGGATCTGCGCATTCCCACGCGCGCCGGGCAGCCGTTGAACGTGCGGTTCTTGCCTGACAATCCCGCGCACGATCGCGCCTACGACAGTCTTGATATCGCGCCGGACAGCGGAGCACTGCTGCAGCGCCAGGACTACGCGCTGTTGCCGCGCGGGCAACAGATAGCGGTGAGCATGTTCCCGCTGCATTCGGGCAGCTTCTTCGGGTTGCCCGGGCGCATCGTGGTGATGCTGGCCAGCCTGGGCATGTCGGTATTCTTCGTCACTGGTTGGATGCTGTATCTGGATCGGCGCGGCAAAAAAAGCGAACTGCGCGCTGCGCGCAAGGTATTGCAAGGCGCAGCACCGGCCTCGCAAGCGGCGCCATGGTTGATTGCGTTTGCCAGCCAGAGCGGTTTTGCCGAGCGCCTGGCGTGGCAGGCCGCCGGGCATCTGCAGGCGGTCGGCTTGCCGGTGCAGGTGCGTTCGTTGGCGCAACTGGATGCGCAGGAACTGCAACGCACCCGGCACGCGCTGTTCGTGATCAGTACGTTTGGCGATGGCGAGCCACCGGATGCGGCGCGCGGTTTCGAGCGTGGACTGCTGCGGCAACGCTTGGAATTACCGCAACTGACTTATGCGGTGCTGGCACTGGGCGACCGCCAATACGCACAGTTCTGCGGGTTCTCGCGGCGTGTCGAACAGTGGCTGGATGCGCAGGGCGCGCGCGCGCTGTTTCCTGCGGTGGAAATGGATAACGTCGATCCGCAAGCGCTGGCGCAGTGGCATGCGCAGCTGGGCCAGATCGCCGGTGCACCGGTGGTTGCTGTGCCCCTGGCACGGCCCACCTTGACCGAATGGATGCTGTCCTCGCGCACCCATGTGAATCCGGGCAGCGAAGGGGCACCGATCTGGCGCATCGATCTGCAGCCACCGGCCGAAGCACAGTGGCAGGCTGGCGACATCCTCGAAGTGCAACCCGCGCATGCCGAAGCACAGGTGCGTGCTTTTCTGGCTGCCTGGGGTCTGTCGCCAGACGCGCTGGTGCATGTGGACGCACAATTACTGCAGCTGCAGCAGGCCGCCGCCGAGCGCGTGCTGCCGGAACCGCCTGCAACGCCGCTTGCCCATGCTGTGGATCCGCAAGGCTGGCTGGATGCCTGCGCCTGGCTGCCCACGCGCGATTACTCACTCGCCAGCGTGCCGGCCGACGGGACGGCGACGGTCGTGGTGCGGCTGACCGCGCGTGCCGATGGCAGCCCCGGTCTGGGTTCGGGTTGGCTGATCTGCCATGCGGCGACCGGCACGCCGGTGCGCGCACGGTTGCGCACCAATCCCGGGTTTCATCGGGTGGAAAAAATGCCGATGGTCTTGATCGGCAATGGCACCGGCATTGCCGGCCTGCGCGCGCTGCTACGCGAAGCCGAGCTGACCGGCGTGCATGGGCACTGGTTGTTGTTCGGCGAACGGCATGCCGCGCACGACCGCTTGTTCGCCGGCGAGTTGCAGGCCTGGCAGTCAAGTGGGCATCTACAACAACTGGAGTGGGTGTTCTCGCGCGACCAACCGCACAAGCGCTACGTGCAACATCACTTGCGCGAAGCCGGCGACACGTTGCGGCACTGGATCGACCGCGGCGCCGTGATTTACGTCTGCGGCAGTCTGGACAGCATGGCGCGCGAAGTCGATACAACCTTGCGAGAACTGCTCGGTGACACGCGGTTGGAATCATTGACCGCGGCGGGCCGTTATCGGCGCGATGTGTATTGAGTGCGGTGATGGCTGCGGGATTGCGGCCTTACCTCGGCTAACAGAACGTAGCTGGTGAGCGTTAGGCAGCTGCAAGCGCAGAGCCGTAGGCTGGAGAATCGCAACACGCGGCTGATATATGCCGACTCCTAGTTCGAGCATTACCTGCGCGCCGCTTGCTTAGCATCTGCGCGGCGGTTTGTTGGCTGCATCTTGTTGATGCAGTCGAAAGTCTGCTCCGTCGAGTGCGCGGTGTCCTCACCGCTTGCTGGACACGCCGTAAACCCGCAAGCGGCGAGGGCACCGCGACAGAGAGTTGGCTGCCATCTAACTAAAGCAACTCAATGCTACGAACCGATTGCTGCATGTGTCGATTTGGTTGCTGCTGCGAATCGCATGGTCATGACAGCAGCCAGCGGCTGCGACAGGACATCAACTGAGCCAACGCGTTATTCGTTTAACGAATCGCGCAATGCAGTTCGTACGCCATGCACACCGACCGACGTCACTGGTCCTTGCCCGCTCACCATCGCGGGACCCTTGGCGGCATGGATGCAGCCAAGGAGCTTACAAGGACGTACTTGCAGCGTGTCCTGCGATGGTGGGCGGGCAAGGACCCTGCAGCCAAGTCGCAGATCAGCTGCCTGCAGCCAGAACTCAGAGTAAGTCAGCCTGCAGCAAAGGTCAGACCATTCGCCCTTCAACAAACCGGCGTGCCATAAATGGAAGCCAGCCGATCTGGCTCTGACCTGGTGCCTCCATCCCCCTCAACGGCAATTCGCATCGCCATCGGCTGCCGGTGCCTTCATTCGGTAGATGTCCAGCTGCCCTGCACGTGGCGCACGGGCACTGCCGGTCACCAACAATTCGCCGGGCTTTGCCGTATCCACGACCGCACCGAAGGTGCGCTCCTGCGGCCCGTTGAACGACAGCGGCAGCGGCGCGCCCTGGGCGAAATGGCCGTCCTTGCAGACCGCCAGTAGCAATTGGCTGGGGCCATCGGTCTTCCCGCGGGCCCACACCAGCGCGCGTCCGTCGCCGAGCCAGGCCGCGTCCAGTTCGTCGGCTGCACTGTTGATGTCGACCAAGGCCGCCGGCGCACTAAAGGCTTTCCCATCCCAGCGCGCCACGAACAGATCCATGCCGCCGGCGCCACCATGCCCGTCGCTGGCGAACAGCAAGCGCGTCCCGTCCAGCGACAGCGTTGGCGCGCGCTCGTTGCCGGCGCTGTTGATCGCCGTACCCAACGATTGCGCCGCACCCACGGCGCCTTGCGCATCCACCGGCGCACGGTACAGGTCGCTGCCGCCCGCGCCGGCGGGTCGGGTGGAGGCGAACAGCAGCCAGCGGCCGTCGGCACTGAACAATGGGGTGGTCTCGTCCTGTGCGGTGTTGATCGGTAATGGCCGCGCGTCTTGCCAGCGCCCGCCGCGTAGCTGCGCCTGCCACAGATCCCAGCCGCCAGCGCCACCGGCGCGGTCGCTGGCCCAAACGATGCGCTGCCCGTCCGGGCTGAGTGTGGCGCGTGCCTCGTTGGCTGGCGTGGAGACCACACCCATCCCCTCGATGCCGAATTCGGCAAGCCCCGAAGCAGACGGGACGCAGAGTAAACTTGCCGCCAGCGTGAGCAGGGTCCATCGATATTGCATGCGGTGTTCCTGCCTCAAGAGCGGCTCTAAAGTCGCGCACAGTCTAGTCAACCAGAGAGCGTTTCATGCCCGTATCCCGTTATGCCGTGTTCGGTCACCCCGTCGCCCATTCGCTGTCGCCGGCCATCCATGCCGACTTCGGGAAGCAGACCGGCATTGCGCTGGACTACACCGCCATCGACGCGCCGCCGGAGGACTTCACTGCCGCGCTGCAACGTTTCGCCGATGAGGGCGGCAAGGGCGCCAACGTCACCCTGCCGTTGAAGGAAGCCGCCTATGCGCTGGCCAGTAGCCTGAGCGATCGCGCGCGGCTGGCGGGGGCAGTGAACACCTTGGTGCGTAACGACGACCAGTGGCAGGGCGACAACACCGATGGCGCCGGCCTGGTGCGTGATCTCACCGAGCGCCAGGGCCTGGATCTGCGTGGCCGCCGCGTGCTGCTGCTGGGCGCCGGTGGTGCTGCGCGCGGTGTGGCGCCGGCACTGCTGGAGGCGGGTATCACCGCAATGGTGGTGGTGAACCGCTCGCCCGAGCGCGCCGATGCCTTGTGCGATGCACTGGGCGAGCCGGCGCGGGTGACCTCGCGTTACATCGAAGACCTGCGCGAGCTGGGCGACTTCGAACTGATCGTCAATGCCACTGCCGCCGGCCGCGATCGCGATGCCGGCGCGTTCGCGCTGCCACTGGGCCTGGTCAACAGCCTCACCGCTGCGGTCGATCTGAATTACGGCGACACCGCCATCGCGTTCCTGGCCTGGGCGCGTGCGGCGCAATGCCGATATGCCATCGACGGCCTGGGCATGCTGGTAGAGCAGGCTGCAGAAAGCTTCGCGCTATGGCACGGCGTGCGCCCGGACACCGACCCGGTCTACGCCGCGCTGCGCGCGCGCGAAGCCGTGCTGGTCAGTGCCGACTGACATGGGCAGCCCCGATGTCACCGCTATCCTGCTGACCCTGGTCACCAGCCTGCTGTCGCGCGTGCCGATGCTGATTGCGGTGCTGCTTGGGTTGGTCTTGCTATGGCGCGCCCCGCAGAGCCCGCTGCGGCGTGCCGGCCTGGCCGCGCTCTGGTTGCTGCTGGGCTGCCTGTTCGCCGAGGTCGCGTTCCAGGCGATTCCGATGCTGTTGCTGCAGCAAGGCAATGTGCGTCAGATCAGCATGGTTGTCAGCATCGCCCACTTCGTGCTGATGGCCGTGCAGGCCGTCGGCATCGGCGTGCTGGTGTGGACGCTGGCGGCCAGCCTGCAACGCTTGGCGCCCGCCACTGGTCCGCGCTCATGATCCCGCTCAAAGCCATCTTGCTGGTGATCGTTGGGCTGGTCTGCACCGGGCAGGGCGTGTGGACGCTGCTGCATCCGCAGGCGCTGGCCGCAGTCAATCGCGGCGGCCTGCTGTACGAACGTTTCGGGCCGAATGGCGTGGGCGTCGGCATGGTGTTGATGGGCATCGCAATGGCAGTCATCGGCTTGGTGTGGGCGCGCTATGCGTGGCCGTCGCGGACGCAGCGCGGCTGACGAACAAATAGACGCTGCCTGCGCATTGCAGGCAGCGGGGGCCTCGGTCGGCATCCATCGCGCGAGCTTCCGGGTCCAAGCAGGCAGCCAGTGCTTGCAGGCGCTAATCGAGCATCCGAACCATATGGCTGGCTGTGCAGCGTTCGCTCCCGGCGTATAGGTTGGCCGCACTACGTCCCCGCGCAAGCAAACACGTTCAGCCGCGTACCACGCCGGTCGCAGGCGCTGCGCCGGTCCGTGCGAAAATAGTGCGATGAGTGAAGTTGCCCCACCGGCCGCGCCGTCGGCGCCCGTTCCCACCCAGCGCACCCTGACCGACCCGATCAAGGCCAGCATCCGCGACGCCTACGCCAAGTTGCAGGCCAATACGCCGGGCTTTGCCACGCGCCGTGCGCAGAGCCAGATGATCGGCCTGGTGTCGCGTGCGCTGGCCACCTCCGGCGGCATCGGCATTGCCGAGGCACCCACCGGCGTAGGCAAGAGCCTGGGCTATCTCACCGCCGGCGTGCCGATCGCCCTGGCCACCAAGAAAAAACTGGTCATCAGCACTGGCACCGTGGCATTGCAATCGCAGCTGGTGGAACGCGACATCCCGGCCTTCCTCAAGGCCACCGGGCTGGACGCCAGCGTGGCGCTGGCCAAGGGCCGCACCCGCTACCTGTGCACCCGCAACGCCGCCGAGCTGGAAGGCGACACCAGCCAGAACGCCATGTTCGAAGACGAGCAGGCGCTCTACGACCGCCCGCTCAGCCCGGTCGATGCGGATCTGGCCAAGCGCCTGGCCAAGGCCTACGCCGCACGCACCTGGAACGGCGACCTGGACGACGCACCCGAGCAGGTTTCGGTGCCGCTGCGCATGCGCATCACCACGCCGGCCTCCGGCTGTGCGGGGCGCCGCTGCAGCTACGCCGCGCAATGCCCGGTGCTCAAGGCACGCACCGATGTGCGCGAGGCGCAGATCGTGGTCACCAACCACGCCTTGCTGCTGTCGTCGTTGTCACTGGGCGATGCCGAAAACGGCCAGCCACTCATCGCCCCGCCATCGGACATGCTGCTGGTGCTCGACGAAGGTCATCACATCGCCGGCGTAGCGATCGATCAGGGCGCAGCCAATCTGCCGCTGGACGACATGGCCAGGCGTACCGGGCGCATGCAGATCCTCATCGCGGCCGCTTATCGCGCAGTGGACAAGGACAAGCTGGGCAATTTGCTGCCCAACGAAGCCATTGAGGTGGCTGCGCGCGTGTCCAAGCTGCTCAAGGCCTTCCACGCCGAGGTCGAACGCGTGTGGAAGCCGGAGCCCGGCGAGCGCGATCCGTTGTGGCGTGCGGCCAATGGCAAGTTGCCGCCGCAATGGGGCCCGGCCATCGAAGAACTCGGCGAAGAAACTCGCGCGCTGTTCAATTGGGTGCATGCCGCACATAGCGCGATTGCGAAGGGAAAACAAGACGACTCCGCGCGCGAACGTTTGCAGCGTAGCCTTGGCCTGGCGCTGGAAATGGCCGAGCAGCAGCACAATCTGTGGAGTGGCTGGCGCCGCGAAGACAAGGAAGGCCAGCCGCCGATGGCGCGCTGGATCACCCTCTCACGCGATGGCGATTTGATTTGCCATTGCTCGCCGGTGTCGGCTGCGCAGGTGTTGCGCACGATGATCTGGAACGAAGTGGATTCGGTGGTGATGACCTCGGCCACGCTCACCGGCGGCGGCGATTTCCAATCCTTCGCCATCGACAATGGCTTGCCCGATCACGCAGAAATGGCCTCGCTGGCCTCGCCGTTCGACCTGCCCAATCAAGCCGAATTGATCGTGCCCAATTTCCCGGTGACACCCGACGACCGCGAAGGCCATCCCAAGGAAGTGGCCAAATATCTGGTGCGCGAACTGGATTGGAGCGCCAAGGGCAGCATCGTGTTGTTCACCTCGCGCTGGAAGATGGAAAAGGTGGCCGACCTGATGCCGTTGGCGCAGCGCAATCGCGTGTTGGTGCAAGGCGAGGGCAACAAGTCGCAATTGATCACCGAACATTTGCGCCGCATCGCTGCTGGCGAAGGCTCGGTGTTGTTCGGTTTGAATTCTTTCGGCGAAGGGTTGGATCTGCCGGGCGAAGCCTGCACCACCGTGGTCATCACCCAGGTGCCGTTCGCCGTGCCCACCGATCCGCAAACATCTACCCTGAGCGAATGGTTGGAAAGTCGCGGTCATAACGCCTTCAACCTGATCGCCATCCCGCATGCGCTGCGCACGCTCACGCAGTTCGCCGGCCGCTTGATTCGCAGCTCCAACGACCATGGCCGCGTGATCATTCTCGACTCGCGCCTGCTCACCCGCCGCTACGGCAAACGCATCATCGATGCACTGCCGCCGTTCAAGCGGGTGATTGGGCGTTGAGTATTGCCTGACGATCTGCGGTGCCACCACTATCGCGCCGGACGATGGCGCGTGCGGCGGTGTGCGCTGGCGCAGCCGATACGCGTGTAGCGCGCCCGGTGCGATTGCTGCGCGGTGCAATCCAGCGCCGCGTTGTGCAGCAACACAAAGAGCGTGGCTGGTCGCTCCACATCTGCACCACGCGATGGCGCAGCTGCACCATTCGATGATCCCACGCATTGCATGCCCCGCAGCTGATTGCTTCATGCATTGACCAGGACTGCATCGCGCATGCGTGTAAGAGGTGACCTGCATCATTCATGCTGGGCATCGTCCTTGCAGCGCCGCATTCGCTGAGAGCGATCGGAACTCAGATCATGCAAAACCAAATGCGGATGCTGCATGCAGACGCCCATTGCTGGAGCTATCTGCAACCCACTGCCCGCAAATTTGGCGATGCATATCACGCAACGCAGTCATCATTACGTTCCCCTATCGCAGCGATCATAACTAACGACTTCTCACGCTTCTGCCTGCTCGCCATGATTCAGGCTCCCCCAAACGAGCTGACGCCATGCGCCCTGGACACCTCATGGTGCTAGCCCTGCTAGCCCCGACGTTGATCGCCCCGCCGGTCTTCGCCCAATCCGTTCTGACCCGCGACAATGGCGCCAAGGTCGGTGATAACCAGAATTCGCAGACGGCAGGCCCCAACGGCCCGACCCTGCTGCAAGACGTCCAGCTGATTCAGAAGCTGCAGCGCTTCGATCGCGAGCGCATCCCGGAGCGGGTGGTGCATGCGCGCGGCACCGGCGTCAAAGGCGAGTTCACTGCCACCGCCGATCTGTCCAACCTGACCAAAGCCAAGGTCTTCAGCGCTGGCGAAAAAACTCCGGTCTTCGTGCGCTTTTCCTCGGTGGTGCACGGCAATCATTCGCCGGAAACGCTGCGCGACCCGCATGGTTTCGCCACCAAGTTCTATACCAGCGAAGGCAATTGGGATCTGGTCGGCAACAACTTCCCCACGTTCTTCATTCGCGATGCAATCAAGTTTCCTGACATGGTGCATGCGTTCAAGCCAGACCCGCGCACCAACCTGGACGACGATTCGCGTCGCTTCGATTTCTTCTCGCACGTGCCCGAAGCAACCCGCACGCTGACGCTGCTGTACTCCAACGAGGGCACGCCGGCTGGCTATCGCTTCATGGACGGCAATGGCGTGCATGCCTACAAGCTGGTCAATGCGCAGGGCGAAGTGCATTACGTCAAGTTCCATTGGAAGACGCTGCAAGGCATCAAGAATCTCGATCCCAAGCAGGTCGCCGCCGTGCAGGCCAAGGACTACAGTCACCTGACCAACGATCTGGTTGATGCGATCAAGAAGGGCAATTACCCGAAGTGGGACCTGTACGTACAGGTGCTCAAGCCGGAAGACCTGTCCAAGTTCGATTTCGACCCGCTCGACGCCACCAAGATCTGGCCGGACGTGCCGGAGCAGAAGGTCGGCCAGATGGTGTTGAACAAGAACGTCGACAACTTCTTCCAGGAGACCGAGCAGGTCGCGATGGCCCCGGCCAATCTGGTGCCGGGTATCGAGCCGTCTGAAGATCGTTTGTTGCAGGGCCGTATTTTCTCCTATGCCGATACGCAGCTGTATCGCATCGGTGCCAATGGCCTGAGCCTGCCGGTTAACCGTCCACGTGTGGCGGTCAACAACGGCAACCAGGATGGGCAGGGCAATATCGGCCAGACCACCAGCGGAGTGAACTACGAGCCGAGCCGTCTGCAGCCGCGTCCGCAGGACACCGCTGCGCGCTATAGCGAACTGCCGCTGTCGGGCACCACCCAGCAGGCCAAGATCACCCGCGAGCAGAACTTCAAGCAGGCCGGCGAGTTGTACCGCTCCTACAGCAAGAAGGATCGTGCTGATCTGGTGCAGAGTTTCGGCGAGTCTCTGGCCACCACCGATACCGAAAGCAAGCACCTGATGCTGTCGTTCCTGTACAAGGCCGACCCCGAGTACGGCACCGGCGTTACCCGCGTGGCCAGGGGCGACCTGTCGCGCGTCAAGCAGCTGGCCTCCAGCCTGCAGGACTGATCCGCCCGACGACATCGCAGTCTGCGCCGCGATGTCGTCGTTAGTTTCGGGAGATCCCCATGCGCACCGTATTGCTTTTGATGCTTGGCAGCCTGTCTGCAGTTGCCAATGCTGCTTCGCCGGCATCCACACCCGCCGTCAACGCGACGGCTACCGCCACACCTGAGCAGATCAAACTGCAACTGCGTGAGTATTTCTTCGACGCTGCGCGCGAAGGTCGCCAGGACATGCTGGCGGAATTCATTCGCTCGCATTACGACCTCAATACCCGCGACGAGAAGGGCTATACCGCCTTGATCCTCGCCGCGTACCACGGCCAGCGCCCGGCAGTGGAGCAACTGCTCAGCGCCGGTGCCGACCCCTGTGCGCAGGACAAGCGTGGCAATACCGCGCTGATGGGCGCCATCTTCAAGGGCGAGCTGGGCATCGCCAAGCGCCTGATGCAGGCCGACTGTGCGCCCGACCAGCGCAACAACGCCGGCCAGACCGCCGCGATGTATGCGGCGCTGTTCCAACGTACCGACGTGCTCAAGGACCTGGCTGCTAAGGGCGCAGACCTCAGCCTCAAGGACGGGCAGGGCAACGACGTGACCAAGCTGCAACGCGGCGAATTCGCCACCGCTCCGGCGCGCTGAGCGTGCCGATCTCGCTTGCTGGCTAGGTCCGCGTGCTTCGTGCGCTGGTCATCGGCCTACAAGCGCCCCGGTGTTCCGCTTCGCGTTGGTCCATGCCGGCGCCAGACCCGTATGGCCGCTGCTGCCCGCTGCGCGGCATAGGCTGTCGCTCAAGAGCTCTTGTCGGACTTAGCTCAGCGTTGGCAGACCCAGGTGCACCTTCCAGGTCTTCTGCAGGTTGAGCCATTGCCTGGCAGCGCATCCCCGGCTTCTCTCCACATCGGCGGCCCCAGCCATCGTCAAGACAGCCCAAGGACAGCCTAGTCCCGGCAAGCGCCTGGAAGCGCGGCGCCAAGCTGGTGACCTGCACGTTTCTTGCCTGAGCCTGGCGACGACTTCCGAGCTTTACCGCTCTCTTTCGCTAACGCACCCCACTGCATCGCCCAGAAGAACCGCAACCGACACAACGTCAGAGGCCGCACCTGCGGCAGGCCACAAATCGCCTCGTGCAGCCCCGCCGGTTTTCCGCCACAGCCGCGTTGTAACTCTGGCGCGGGTGGCGATTTTTCTACCATTGCGTCGGGAGTTTTCCGACACGCAACCCCTTGCGCGCCAAGGCTTTGACAGAAAACTGAGTGCTTGCTGACCTGCTCGAAATTGCCTGAAAAAAAGCGCAGAAAACAGTTCAAGAAAGCGCCGGGAACGCCGATGCTGCAGCTATCGCATCGCACCCTGGAACCCCCGGACCATGAAGCTCGATCCTTCCATCCCTTTTTTGATGTCTCTGCTGGCCATGGTGCTGTGCACCGCTACTGCCGTGGTCGCACTGGTCTTCGGCCAGGTGCACGTACTGGCCAAGTCGTGGAGCTTCTACACGGTCATGGGCACTGCCCTGATCACGCTGGTCGCCTCGTACCACGCCCTCGGCAAGCCGCTGAGCGCCGAAGAGCGTGTTGGTGTCCGTAACCCATAAGTTCCGGGTTCGTCCAGGCGCAGCGGTGACTGCGGCGCTGGACTTGGAAAGCTCCACGTGTCATTGACGATGCACCGCGTTCGCCGCAGAGGCGAACGCAGACAGGCACCGCGCATCCTGCAGCGATGCCTCCCGTTACCACTCGCGCTTGGCGAGTGAGTGAAACGAAAACAGCGTCAACGCGATGCTGTTCGCCTCTTCCGACAGTAGGACGCAACCGCGATGCTGGCGGCTGAAGCGCGTCACCAGCACCATCCACAATCGCGCGCAATGCTCGCATTCGGCCGACTGATAGGGTCGATCACCTGGCGCAGCGAGTGGGCGATCCCGCAGCTAACTCCAAAAGGCAGCCGCCCCAGCCTGCCACTCCGCACCGCCGCAGATTCATCGACGCCCGTGTAAGCTGTTGATCCTGCTTCGCATTCTAATGGCTGCTCGCTGCGGCCACTTCGTCGATGACCGCTTCCGCCGATCGCTACGCCGCCTCCCTGCGCCTGTCCGTCGCTCCGATGATGGATTGGTCGCATTCCTCTTGAAAACAATAGCTTGCGTACCCATTGGTACAATCCTGGTGCAGTAACGGTATTGCGGTGGTCGCAGCCGCACTATGTTTGTCTCTCAATTTGTGAGACTGGATTGTGTGATATTCGCGTTCGACCTTTTTCCCAGATCCTGCACTGCCTCCGGACGGGAGCTCATCTCATGGCCTACTCGCCCTCCACCATCGCGAATTACTTCCTTGAAAAGGCCTCGCAAGAGGGACGGGCGCTTACGCCGATGCAACTGATCAAGTTGGTGTACATCGCACATGGCTGGCATCTTGGCTACATGGGTCAACCGCTCATCAACGAGCAGGTGCAAGCTTGGAAGTACGGCCCTGTGATTAAGTCCTTGTACGACCGTGTTAGGCAATTTGGTAGTGGTGCTGTCCAGGGGCTATTGTCCCCGAGCCCATTCCCCTGGCTGTCGGAAACGAAGGTTGACGCGAATGCAGCCAGCCTTCTGGAGTCTGTTTGGAAGAGCTATGCTGGATTCAGTGGTGTGCAGCTTTCCGCCATGACTCACATGGAGGAGACACCTTGGTCGATCGCGTGGCATCAGCAAGGCGGTCGAAACATGTACTTCGCTCCGATCGACAATGCGCTGATCAAAGAGCACTACCAGGCAAAGATCAGGGAGATGAAGGCGCAAGCAGCAAATGCTGCGAGCGTCGCATAAATGACCGATTCGCCGCCTGAGCCTGATAAAGCGTTTCCGGAGATAGCCCCGGCAGCCCGAGAAGCTGCTGGGGCTGCACAAGGTAGAGGCTCCTCGAATTCGCCCGCGCCTCCCAAAGCGAAGCGCGAGGTTTATCTAGATCAGTACGAGCTAAGCGAGGAAGCGCATCGTTCGTTTCGTCGTTGGGCGTTCTATGCCGTTGGCGTTGCATCCTTGGCTTATCTTGTCATGTTGCCTATCGCCATTTTTTTCGTAGTTGATGACAATTCGCTTGCTATCTTGGCATCCGCTCGCGGTGCCGGCTGGCACGTCATCTTGCTGACAGGTCTAGTTCTAGTAATCCTGGCCGCGGTGCCGCTCTCCTTGACGCTCGCATTAGTGCGGATGATTAGTTCAGGGAAGCAAGATAACGACGAAGGTAATCGCAATCCCGGCATAACGACTCCGCAAATTGAACTTGTCAAGGCCATGTTAGATATGGTTAAAGCGGCTAAGTAACGGCCGAAACGAGCCAGGCCCTCTGGGCCTACCCGGTCTTCTGTTTCCGCTGCCCGTCCCACCAAGTGGCAACGTCCCGCACATCTACAACGCCATTGATTGGCTTGGGTGCGTCACCCCGCGCGATCCAATTCTGCAACGTCTTCATGGTCAGCTTGGGCATGAACTCGGCCCGGAACTGCTCGACGCTCATCGTCGGGCCGTAGTGGCCGTATAGCAGCCAGAAAGTTGAGTGCTCAGCGGCGCCCATTATGTTGCTGCTCCTTGTTGATCGCCGCGAAGTGCTGCGGTAGCTGTGTGAGGTCTGGGCGCTGGCCGTTGCGCCAGGCGGTCTGGTAGTTGTGGCCGAACTGCTCGCGGAGCTGTTCGATCTCGCGGGCTTCGGGCGACTGGGTGGCGCGGCGCAGCTGCTGGGCGCGCTCGTAGCGGTGCAGGCGCGCGGCGTTGGTGATCTGGCGCGGCATGCCGGTGAGGTCGTGCTGCAGGATGGCGTCCAGGCCGCGGCCGAGGAGGGTGAGGGTCATGCGACGTCTCCCAGCGGCAGGCCATGCTGGTGCCCTGTTAATGCGCATGCGGGACTGATCCACAGGCATTCAGTCCGGAGCTTGCAGCCACGGCCTGCGCTGATCCGCGCCTGTGTCTCCTCGCGGCGCCAGCCTGCGAGAGCGGAGTCGTAGAGGTCAGTGCGGTAGCCAGACACCACCACCATGCCCGTAAGGCTGCCAATGCAATCTAGCAGCTGCTTGTGATCCGCCTCGGTCATCTCGTGGCGGTAG
The DNA here is from genome assembly GCF_000772705.2 of Xanthomonas vasicola. Classification (GTDB taxonomy): domain Bacteria; phylum Pseudomonadota; class Gammaproteobacteria; order Xanthomonadales; family Xanthomonadaceae; genus Xanthomonas; species Xanthomonas vasicola. Next base: position 144,090 of record NZ_JSBW02000002.1, on the reverse strand, counting down.
TAGCCGGCTTTGCCTGCTTGCATGACGCGCGTGCTATGGACGTACGGCGGATCCACGTAATGAAGCGTCTGCGGCGTATCGTGTTGCTGCATTACATCGATCGCGGATCGGTTTTCGATCAGCACGCCGGCGAAGCGCTCCGCTATTTCGGCCAGGCCAGCGGGGAATCGATTCCACAGATGCTGCGCAGTGCCGTAGGCACGCTGTGAATCGATCCGGAAGCCGGTTTTGCCCTTGGTGGCACCTGCGGATCCGAAACCCATCTGGGCGCGGATGAGCAGGCGGCGTGCACGCTCGACAGCGTCGTCGGTCGGATCCCAAGCAATGTCGAACTCAGCGCGGGCGTACGGCGTCAGCTGGCACAGTTCGACCAGACGATCGCGATCGGCAGGTGACTGCAGCACGCGGAAGAAGTTCACCACGTCGCCGTCGAGGTCGTTGTAAACCTCCGCATAGCTGCGTGGCTTAGTCAGCAGCACGCCGGCCGCGCCACCGAAAGGCTCGACATACGTCCGGTGCGGCGGCAGGTGGCGCTGCACCCATGGCGACAGCCTGAACTTCCCACCGTGGTAGCGGAACGCAGGCGACGTGATCATGCTGCCACCTGCAGTGGCAGCGGCTTCTTGTCGAGGTTGGCGCGCGCCAGCGCGACCAGTGGCGGTGGGCTGACGCTGTTGCCGCACATGCGCACGGCGGCGCTGGTGCTGATCGCCCGGCCGTCAGCGGTGTGCGTGATCCGGTAGCCGGTGGGGAAGCCCTGCGCGCGGAACAGCTCGTGCGGCTTGAGCATGCGCAGGCCGATGTCGACGATGACGTAGGGCGTGCCCTGGATCACCACCGTTACTAGCGCCATGCGATCGCGCGTTGTCGCGGTATCCAGCGGCTCGCGCAGGTCGACGCCGATGCCAGTGCCGTAGTACTTCACCAGGAACGCGGCGACCTTCAGCGCGCCGGCCTGCTGCTCGGCGCTCAGCGTGCACTCGATCATCCCGTGGTGTACGGCGCCGGCGCACACCGTGCCCAGCGGGTCGGCAGCATCCTGTCCGTGTGGGTTCTTGCGCATGGTGATCAGGTGCGCGGTCGCGAGCTGCTGCTGGCTGCCTGTCGCGGTGATGGTACTCATTGGCTCACGCGCATCGCGGCCGCCGCCTTCGTAAAAGCCACCGTTTGCCTGCTCGAGGAACGCACACGCGACAGCTTGGCCGCCGCTGCCGCTGGCAGTGACAGTGCCGACAGGTGTACGGGCATCTTTGCCACCAGCACCCCAGCGCTGCACGCCGCCGGGGCGCCCCTCACCATGGCCAGCCTGCACCATGATCGGGGCAACCACCGCATGCTTCACGCCGCCGGCGACAATGGTGCCGAGAGGCTGCTGCAGGACCAGTGCGCGCGGCGCCTGACCTTCGCGCTCGCTGTAGCCAGTCTGCACCAGCGTCGGCGCAATTAGACCCAGAGCGCCGCCGGCGGTAATTGTTGGCACCGGCTGCGTCACCGCGCGCCCGTCGCTCTCGCCGCGGAACTTCGCCAGGACCGGCGCGACTGCCGAGAAATGCCCGTCCTTAACCCCGGCGCAGATCGTGCGCAGCGGCTCGTCACCACTCATCGTGCGCTGATTGCTGGCATTCGAGTGCTCGGTGATGAAGGGCGCCAGCTCAGGCGCAACGAGCATCAGCTCGCCGCGGTGGGCTGCGGTGATTGTCGGCAGCGGCGCCCGCACGTCGTTTACGCAGTCGGAGCCATGGTGCGTGGCCGGCACGATGAAGGGGTCGGCCGACTGCAGCACGTGACGCATCACGCCCTTGGCAATGCGGCGCAACGTGGCATCTGCCAGCGGGCGTTTGCGGGTGAAGATCGACGGGCAGGGCAGGGAGAAGTCCAAGCAGTCGGCTGCGCGCACGCGCGGCAGGCCGGGCGCGGTGCCGTGTGTCGGGGCCGGCCATACGATCGGCTCGCCGTCGCGGCGCGCCAGCAGGAACAGTCGTTCGTGACTGGTGCCGGCGCCATAGTCGCTAGCCGTCAGCTTGCGCCATTCCACGCGGTAGCCCTTCGACTCCAGCGCTGCGACGAACTGGCGCCAGGTGCGGCCGCTGTGGCGCTTGTCCGGCACCAGCTGCTGGTTCGCCACCGGAACCCGCTCGCCGCGGGCCGCCACGGTGCCGCCCATCTTCAGGACGCGGCCGGTCATCTTGCAGCGCTTGGCCACCAGCGGACCCCAGGTCAGGATCTGCCACACGTTTTCCAACGACAGAATGCGCGGCGCGGTGTTCGTGCCGTCTCGCAAGTCGGCACGTAGCAGCTGACCGATCCACTTCAGCGCGACCCATGAGAGCGCGCGGGTCTTGTGGTTGCGCGGTTGGCCACCCTTGGCCTGGCTGAAGTGCGTGCAGTCCGGCGATGCATGGAACCAACCGATTGACCGGCCGGCGACGTCCTTGCGTGGGTCGGCGTGCCAGATGTCCTCGCGGTGGTGGATCGTCAGCGGGTGGTTGGCCGCATGCATGCCGATCGCCCACTCGTCGTGGTTGTAGGCCAGCGCGGGATCGACGCCCAGCGCCTGCTTGAGCGCCTCGCTCGCGCCGCCGCCGCCAGCGAACAGGTCGACCACGATCTCGCCCGGGCGCAGGTACGAAACCTGCGGAGCGGGAAAGTTGAAAGAGTGCGAGCCGTCAGCCACCGCGCACCTCATGCGCTTGATCGCGCAAATGTTGGAGAGCTGGCAAGTGTGTGAGGTGGATAAGCTGATCGCTGGCGGCTGCTTCCCGCGCTCGGCTCAGCGCCCAATCCAGCGCCGCGAGCCTGTCGTTCGGATGGAGATTGGTCATGGCAGAATCGCCTCCTGACTCAGGGAGATCAACGGATGGGCATGCTGGATGGCGTCAGCCAGTGCTGGTGGCTGAGCAGGTACTGCATAGTGAATTGGGATGCCTGGGCGGCCATAGCTACTGCCGTTGGGGTCTGCACTGCTCTCGCCGCTCCTTGGCTTAGAGACATGGCCTTTCGGAGAAAAGCTAATGCGATTTTTTCTCTGGCCTATATACATGAGCTCAAACGCGTCGCAGCAGTCCTGCATAATTTTGAGACTGCGTTTCCCTATGGAAGTGGGAGCGTTTTCCAACGAGAGGCGGAGATGTCCTTTGGATTCGACCTCACGAGCAGGGCTGATTTTCAAGCTCTTACAGAGCAACTCGCTATGACTACGGGATACGACGTTGACCTTTCTAAATGGCCATCCGTCAGCATCACTCTTGCTTACAAAGTTGCAAGCGCCTTGCACGCCGTTGTACGTTTTGAGCACGGCGCGCAGATCGGAAACACAATCAAGAGCGACGGGAATTGGTCGGATTTCTGGGGGCTGTACTACTGGGCTCTGAAAGAAGCGCAGAGGGAGTTGAATGAGGCAATACACGCCGTTGAAGCTTGGACAACGGACGACAGGAGAGCGAGCGTTCCCCTCGAGTAATCGAGCGATTGGTCTTGCTGCGAAGATAGTGTTCATGCCCATCCCACTCGATCTGCGGCCCTGAGGAATAAAGTCGCCACGTTTTCGACTAAACATTTGTGCGAACACGCCCATCGTTAACCTCGCGCCGCGACAGGCTCCTGCGCAAAGGTGTCGCGCCGAGCTTCTCGATTTTGCCGCCGCACTTAGCGAATGCCTTGAGATGCGCGGCAAGATCGGCACGTTCGCGGTCCTTGTGACGGACGGTCGAGAGGGCAAAGGCGCTCATTGCACACCTGCCTTGCCACGCGCAGCGGGTTCGTCGCGCAGCAGCTGTTCGGCGTAGGCGATGCCGCGCGGGTTGAGGGTGATGACGTTCGGGAATTGCGGGTCGTCGAACTGCACCAGGCCGGCTTCGTCGAGCCAGTTGATGCAGCGGCGGGTGAACGCTTGGATCTGCACGGGGCCGCTGGTTTTTACTTGTGCGGGCATGGCGGCGAAGCCTCCGCGGGTTCGTCGCAGGGTACGGCCCTGTGAGGTGTATGCCGCCTTGAGCGCGGCTTGTGCTTTGGGTTGTAGATGCATGGTGACCTCGGTCAGGCGGCGTGGGCCGCAAGCGCCAGCACGGCGAATAGCTGCTCGCGTGCTCGGCTTAGGTGGGAAAGCGGGATGCGATGCTGGCCGGTGGGTTCGGTCCAGCGGCTTTCGGTGAGCGCGCGGCTGGGGCTGGGCGCGGTGGCCTTGCCGCAGCGGCAGCACTCGATGTGGAACGTGGTCGGTGCGGGGCCGCCAATGCGATAGCGATGCGGTGCGCCGTGCGTGGTGACCAGCTGCGGGCGATGGCCTGGCTGGCATGTAGAAACAGTGGGCGGTAATGGTTTGGCTTCCTGGCGCATGTCAGTCCTCTGCTCGCGCCAGCCGCACGTGGGGAAGGGACGCCTTTTGCTCTGTGACCACTGCCGGCTGTGCAACTGCGCTGCGTTGCGCGGCGTGGATTTCGGCCAGGCGCAGCGGCACACAGACGGCGGCGGCGATGGCCACCAATGTCCAGCCAAGGGCGATGGCACGCTCATAAAGGCGGCTCATGCGCGCTGCTCCTGGACATGCACGCCGTGCTGGCGCAACCAGCGTGTGGCCCGCAGCAGGACGCGCGGTGCCAGTGCGAAGGAGTCGGGGCCAATGGACAGATGGCGGGTGGTGGCGCGTGCGCGCAGGCACGGCGCAACTGCGCAGCCGTCTAGAGATGGCGTGACCTTGCCGTCGTACAGGCCAGCCCAGATCCAGTCGCTGCAGATCATCAGCGCAAGTGTTTGGCTGGCATGCCCGGTGGGGAAGAAGGCTTCCAATGGATGGTCGCTCATGGAGTCACCCGTACCGGCACGCCGTGCGCCGCCATCCACTCGCACATAGCCTGCAGAGCGTCATCGCCTGCGGTGTACGCGGTCTGGCCAAGTTGCAGCGCGCCGGCCATACGGCGCACGTCGCCGAGGCGGCAGACAGTCACCGCAAGCTCTCTGCCGCGGTCTGTGCCATACAGCGCAGCGCTCACCGAATCGCGTTTGACGCACAGCCGCAGCAAGGTGCCTTGACCACGGCCCGGCCGGAAGCCGGCAGAGGGAAACTCGTTCATGCGGCACCAACCTCTGCGAGTGCAGAGCGGAAGCGCTCCAACTGCTCCCTACGCTTGGCGATCCTCTTTTGCAGGCACGTTGCATAGCTCGCCGAGGCGTAGTCGCCTAGCGTTTTGAGGGTGTGCGCGTCCTCGCGGATAGCGTCCTCGGCCCAGATGATTGCGGCCGTCAGATCTTCTGCGGTCAACGAAGCTGCAACAGCGCTCATGCGCGCAGCTCCCGGACGAAGTCGCGGCTGGCTGCTTCGGCTCGCAGGCCCCTCAGTTCTATGCGATCGCTGCGCGTCGGGTAGCGTTTTGGACCCTTTGACATGCCGCGGCGCTTGAGCGCACTAGCGTGAGCGTGGTCTGCGGCAGCACAGGCGCTGAGGCAGCGACGAGTGGCGGGGCCGCTCGTCGCTGCTGCGGTGAGCTCGTCGAGCTCGAGGTCTGCATTCCGGGACATGGCGCTCTCTCCGAAGAAGGAGGGCGCCGGCGGGTCAATTAGGCCAGGGGAGGGGCCTGCTACCGGGCAGAGGGGGAGGGCTGACCGACAGGGACGACCCGCCGGTCGCCCGTCAGCTGGAGAGCTGACCGGACAAGATTAGGGGCGCTAATACTATAAGTCAATAGGGGCGCTAATTTATTGCCAGCTAGATGTCCAAACTGTGTCGAAAAGGTCGGCGTTTTACTCGGCTTCGATCATCCCAGGGCTGGGGTCGTTCGCGTCGTTGGCGTGGCTGGCCATCCAGTCCTCGGCGGTGCTCTCAAAGCGCGACTGCTGGACCGCCACAGCCGGCAATGGGAAAGCGCATTCCAGAGTAGTAATTTGGAGCTTGAATTGCATGCTCCCCGCATAGAAAACCCAGCCGGAGCAGGGTTTGCATCGGAATTACGGCTTTGCCTGCTTTGCCACCCTCAGGATCGCATCGGTGTGGCGGAGCGGCTCGACAATCGCTCCTGCAGATCTCAGGTCAGCGGTCACCTCGGCTGCTGCCTTGATCCGCTTCTCACCCTCGGCCGCCTGATCGATAGCAAAAAGCACCGTCTTAGGTAGCTGCCCGTGCTTGCGTAGCCTGATGACACGACCAAGCCACGTATTGCCGTGTTCGAAGATCTTGCACGGCTCGTCCTGGGTCAGGTTGAGCGGCTTGATTACGATCTGCGGCGCTTCCGAAGCGATGGAGACGAAAGGAAACTTCACGGGGTAGCTGTCATCGCCTACCGCCGCCTCCGCGAAGTAGCTGCGCAGATGGGCGTTAGCTAGCAAGTCGTCCACTCGCTGGCGCATCGCTGTCTCGTGATACTCCTTCGTGGCGAAGTCACGTTCGACAAACCTGTCGTACAACTGCTGCAATGTGTCGTTCGGGTGGCCGTTGCTCATGATGGTGCGCGCGGCACCATATCGAATCAGTGCCTCGCGTGGACGTGTGATTTCATCGAACGCCAGGTTTGCCGGGATCTGTCCATGGGCCACCGCGTCACTAAACCGATTCAGGTCGCCCTCGATGTATCGGAGCGCCTCGCGATACACGCGAGCCTGCAGTCCCTCGAAGAAATCGGTGACCCGCTTGGTACGTCTGTGGGGCGCGATGCGGACTCCCAGGTAGCGCATCTGAGGACAGGCCAACACCACGCCCACGTTCGCAAACTCCCCGGTTTCCGGATAGGGCAGGAATTGGACAATGGCGTATTGGCAAGGGACTCGCATATTCATGGGAGCCTCCACAGGTCCTCGGTGTGGCAGCGTGCCAGCAAAGCAGCACTGGCGGTAGGGTCGAAGTCAGTCGAAACAGTCTGCTCGTCGTCGTGGAACAGCCATTCGTCGGGAACCGAACGCCAAGCATGGTCCCACAACTCCAGCGTGGCTTTCATTCGAGCAGCATATTCTGCCATGAGTACGAGATCGGCGCGTAACGCAGGAAATTCAGCTTGGAAGATGTGCGTCGCAAGGAATGCGTCAGCGTCGAAGTCTTGATCGAACGCCAGGTTGTGGTCGATCACCACCAGCTCACTGTTTCCAGCGTCCCACAGAAGATTGGGATTTCCACCCTTCGCTGTCAGCGAGCGATCACCATTGCGGATCCACCAGTCGAACGCGATTACGTCCCGCCGCACGTCCCGAGGCACGCGGGTCGCCTCCAGAAAGACGATCTCATTAGCGTTGGGGGCAACCCGCGATGCGAAGACGGGGCCCGATCCTAAATCACGGCCTTCGGGATGCAGGTCAGCCAGCCCTGGCGGCACATAAGCGATCTCGAACTGGGGAATGTTGAGGCCGAATCCGGTTGCAAGCCTGCCAGCCATCCACTCGCAGATGAGGCTGCGCCGGTTTGCACCGACCCCTTTGACGTAGTAGAGCAAGCCATCATCGCCACGGCACAGGAATGGCCGGGTAGCACCTTGTTGTGTTCTTCCCTGGATTTCTTCGATGCAGACCGGTTGCTTGGCTAGACCCGTCACGTCCTTGTGGCTCCCTCAATCATTAGTCGGCCCAGCCGCCTATCCAGTGAACGCGGCCGACCACGGTGATGGGCTGGCGTTGTGAGTCCATGCGCTTGGGCTTGCGCCAGTCGTGGTCGCCGTGCGGGTTGTCGCTGCGGAAGTACACCGTGCCATCCAGTACCTCGGCGCGCTTGACGTAGTACTCGGGATTGGCGGCGCCGTGCACCTGGATCAGGTACATCACGCCATCCACAATGCGGGTGTCGGATGTGTCGAACAGGATGGCATCGCCGTCGGTGATAGCCGGTTCCATGCTGTCGCCCTTGCCGTAGTACACCGCCAGCGGCCGACCGAGGATGCCCCGGCGGCGCAGGCTGGTCTTCTTGAAGTGGAGACTGTGGGTCTCAGCGTACTCCGTGGCTTCTGCGCCGGAAGCGCCTAGGCCTACCGCCTGGGAGTAGCCGGTCACGGCAGTCCAGTCAGAGTCGTCTGAAGCAGCGTGGCTGACGAGGCGTTGCTCGGGCAGATCGGTGCGGATATCGCAAGCGTCTATCCCAAGTGCCTGGCAGAACGCCATCAACGTCCGATAGTTCATCGGGATCTTGCCATTGAGATATTGGCTGACAGCGCCCTGGGTAATCCCCAGTTCCTCCGCCATCTTGTCTTGTGTGATCCCGCGTTCACGTGCGCGCTCCGACCAAGCTGTCTTCAGGCGCTCGGCCGCTTCAGCGTCAGCGATGGTGGGTTTGGCGCGTCGGCTGGATTCCATATTAGTAACGCTAATCGAGGACATTGCAGCTTTCCATCAGCGGCACTATTGACATGTGGATGAGTGGCGCTAATATTTGGGCATGGACATTGCCGCATATCGCCGAGAGGTAGGACTGTCGCAGGCCGCGTTCGCTGCGCTGCTTACGGACGCAGGTTCCTCTGCAACGCAAGGAATCGTTTCTCAGTGGGAGACCGGCGTGGTGAAGGTGCCTGCAGAGCGGTGCGCGTTGATCGAACGGATATCGAACGGTTCGATACGCCGCACCGATCTTCGTCCGGACATTTTCGGCCCGGCAGGCAACGTGCAGGAGGTGGCTTGATGTCTCGTCACGTCACGCCGCTGGATGACGCCCTGAGTGCGGGCGAGCTCGCCACGCTCGTGGGCCTGCCGATCCACAACAACGGCGATATCGCCGATCTGTGCCTGACCGCCGATGACTGGGCAGCGCTCACCGAGCGCCGCCGCCGGGTGGGCTGGTCGCTCAACTTTCTGGAGGTGGCCGATGTTGCCTGATAGCTGGAATCCAAGACTTTGGGTTCGCAACTGGCTCAATCGCCAAACGGTAAATGAGAAGGCGAGGTGGGACGCAATTGATGCTGAGATTGCCGCTCTCAGAGGTTCAATACATCCCTCGGAGGCGTCCAATCCTGTCGTGTTAGACGCCAATTGCCGAGTGAATGGTTTTACTCGTGTCTGTAAAGGGCGCGACGAGTGATTTCCGCAATCTGCTTTTTTGCTCCGGGCTGGATCGTACCCGCTTCGATCTCCAAGATCGTTCGCTCTACATTTTCTTTGAATCCTGGCGTGTCCGCGAATGCCCGAATAATACCGATTAGCAGCACATGCGCTGCGGCAATTTGGTCCTTGAACTCTACTTGCAAATCGTTCTGCGATTTCATGATAGCCAGAATTTCGTTCAATCGCTGTTTTACGTCGTCGTCCATGTCGCCCTCCTTGCGGGCTCTTGTTGGTGCCGTGGGGGTCCCAGCATATCGCGGGGAGGGTGGCACCTATGCGTAAGCCTAGCCAAGAGTCGGCGCTCGATGTCGCGCGTCGGCGATGGGAGCAGGGTGCGCAGGCGTCGGCGGACTCAACCATTCCGGGGCTTGTACGCAATGTCGCTGCGATCGCCCTGACTGCGGCGGGACTGTTCGCGTTCTGCTCCGGTTTGCTCGGCAACAAAGAAGACAGCGACAACATCACCAATGCCAGTGCAGACCTCGTAGCGTCGGAGGGCGGTGAACCTAAGGAGTGGGGTGGTGGTGAGCATGACGCACATGGTGCGTCGTCCAGCCGGGCGGCCACCACGATGAACTGCACGAAGTTTCAGGGTGTCGCGCGATGACGTGCCAACGCTCAGATATCTATTGGCGCGACGCGCTATACAACGCGGTGTCGCAGATGCCGGGGAATGTGCGTGCGGCCGCCGCCTACCTGACAGAGCGTCGCGGCAAGGCCATCGCCGCAGAATCGCTGCGCAAGAAGCTGCGGGGCTTGGAGGGCGAATCGCTGTCGATGGAGATGGCGGAGATGCTCACTGAGTGGATGCAGGAGCTGAGCGCCGGGCAGGCGCAGGCGACGTGCTGGATTCAATCACTGGGCGCGCAATTCGATCTGGCCATGGATTTCGTACCGCCCGCACCGGAGAACGGCTGGCCGGATGAAGTGGCCGCGATGCAAGCCAAGCTGCTGCACGTTGCCAAGCACGCGGGGCGCCTGTCTGGTGTTGCGCTCGAAGCGCTGGACGACGCGCATCTGTCGCTGCAGGAAGCCGACTTGATGGTGGATGAGCTGCAGGCGATCCGCACGATGTGCCACCGCCTGGAGCGTAACGTGCGCCGCGCGGCAGCCAAGGGCCGTAAGCGTGCATGACATGACGACCAACCGCGCCTCCCACATCCGCCGCACCTTGAGCCCCGCCGCGCAGCAACACGTTGCCGAAGCGTTGCGCCTGCTCTACAGCGATGCACCTGGTTTGGCTGGCGATGACGCGTTGGCCGAGCGCGAGCGGTTGCGCCATGCCGATACCGCAGGCGCGCACGCGCAAGGCGTGTTGCCGCTGCCCTGCGCCCCATCTCCCCGGGAAGCGGCGGAAAGGGCGCGCGCGCATGGCGAGGCGCTGAATCTGAACGAGCGGACAAGGCGTTCAGCTCCGGGCGATGGGTCCTCCTGGCCGACCCCCGATGCGGGTAATTCGAACCCCGTTCCCTTGGTAGATAGCGCGGCTGGAAGTTACTGAATGCTGGCGAATTACGATGATGTGCTTGGCCAGCTGCGCGACGCGGGTCTGATCCTCGACGGTCTTGATGCGAGCGGCCGTATGGTCCGCTGCAAAGTCGAAGGCTCGCGCGAGCGACGCGGTTGGTACGTGCTGCACGAGCTGCACACCAACGGCACGGATGTGCTGATTGTTGGCACCTACGGCATCTGGCGCGGCAACGACAACGGCGCCATCAAGGTGGAGTTGCGCAAGCGCGATAGCGAATTTACCGCGGAGCAGCGTGAGGCATTGAAGCGCCGGCTGGCGGAAGACCGCCGCCGCGCAGAAGCCGCGCGGCAGGACGAGAACCGCCGCGCTGCCGAACGTGCCACCCGGGCATGGGGCAAGGCCCTGCACGACGGCGAATCCGACTACCTCGCCGCCAAGGGCGTGCAAGGCTTTGGCCTGCGCTACGGCGGATCGGGAATTGCCGTTGTGCCGCTGCTCGATGGCAATGGCGCCATCCACGGGTTGCAGCTGCTGCGGACCGCCAAGCAGGCCGACCAGCAGCGCAAGCCGGTGAAGGAGTTCTGGCCTGCCGGCCTGGCCAAGCGTGGGCACTTCCACCTGATCGGCGGCACGCCGCAGTGGATATTGCTGGTGGCAGAGGGCTATGCCACGGCGGCGAGTCTGCACATGGCTACCGGCTATCCGGTGGCCGTGGCGTTCGACGCGGGCAACCTGATGCCGGTGGCCAGCGCGCTGGCGAAGCGTTACCGCAGCACCAAGGTGCTGATCTGTGGCGATGACGACGTGCTGCAGAAGTGCCGCGTGTGCAAGTCGCGCCTGGTGCTCTCCGATCACCCGAAGGCGTGCCCCACCTGCGGTGAAGACCACAGGGCGGAGAACGCCGGCATGCTCGGCGCCAGCGCCGCGGCACTGGATGTTCGCGGTGCTGCGCTATTACCGGTTTTCGCCGATGAGGCCACGCGCCGTGCCAACTACATCGGCCAGGGTCGCAAGGTCAGCGACTTCAATGATCTGCACCTGGCCGAAGGCCTGCACGTGGTGCGCGCGCAGGTGGAGGCCCGCATCACGGAGCTATCGTGGCGGGCACCGGTGGAAAAACGCGCCGCTTCCATCCCCAGCACCGGGGGCGCGGGGAAGGCACTCCTCAAGCCGATCGACAGCATCGATGCACTGTTGAGTCGTTTTGCGTTGGTGTACGGGCAGGGCGGCACGGTGTTCGATCACCAGGAGCACATGCTTGTGGCGCTGGGCGACATGCGCGATGCCTGCGTGCGGCGCGAGCTGCACCGCGCATGGCTTGAGAGCCCGCAGCGCGCCATCGTGCGTGTGCAAGAGGTGGACTTCGACCCATCCGGCTGCAAGCCCGGCATCACCTGCAATCTATTCGCGGGCTGGCCGACCGTGCCGCAGGAGGGCACCTGCGACAAGCTGCTGCAGCTGCTGTGGCACATGTGCGGCAACGAAGCCAACCAGCGCATGCTCTACGACTGGGTGATCAAGTGGCTGGCCTACCCGCTGCAGCACCCGGGCGCCAAGATGAAATCGACGATCGTGATTCACGGGCCGCAAGGCACCGGCAAGAACATGTTCTTCGACGAGTACATGAAGCTGTTCGGCGAATACGGCCGCGTGCTGGACCAGTCCGCGCTGGAGGACAAGTTCAACGACTGGGCCAGCCGCAAGCTGTTCTTGCTGGCGGACGAAGTGGTGGCGCGCACCGAGGTGTACCACCTCAAGAACAAGCTGAAGGCGCTGATCACCGGCGACCGCATCCGCATTAACCCGAAGAACATCCAGGCCTACGAAGAAGACAACCACGCCAACCTAGTGTTCCTGTCGAACGAGGCGATGCCGGTTGTGCTCGAGGAAGATGACCGCCGGCATGCCGTGATCTGGACGCCGGACAAGCTGCCGGCCGAGTTCTACCAGGAGGTGCTGGCAGAGATCCGCGCCGGCGGCACCGCAGCGCTGCACCACCACTTGCTGCAGGTCGACCTGGGCGACTTCACCAATGGCACCAATCCACCGATGACCGCTGCCAAAGCCGAGCTGATCAACCTGGGGCAGGACAGCCCACAGCGCTTCCTGGACGAGTTGTACGGCCAGGACATCCCTGGCTTGAAGCCGCGGCCGGCGCCGTCGAAAGAGTGGTACGAGGTCTACAAGGTCTGGTGCGGCCGCGAGGGCGTGAAGCCGGCGCCGTCGCCCAAGTTCATCAACGCGCTGGTGCGCAAACGCGGCATCACGCATCCGGATCGCGCGCGCAAGCGCTACCTCATCGAGCAGACCAGTCACGGCCCGCATGGATTCCTGCTGCTGGGCAATGCAGCGTGCCCGGATGACCAGACCGAATCGTCATGGCTGGGCACCGAAGTGGTCGGGTTCCGCGGCGCGTTCAACGAATACAAGGGACGCGCATGAGCACTGCGCCTGTGGCTGTGCGGGATGTGCGGGACGGTGTGCGGGCAGATGTGCGGGCGCAAACGCATGCGGCAGTAGGCATGTGCGGGATGTGCGGGCCTTTTGCTTCCTTCGTGGGCGCGGGCGCGTGGGCAGCCGTGTCACTCGCATGCGTGCAATGCCTTTCCCGCGTGTGTGAGTGCCCGCACATCCCGCACATCCCGCACATCGTTACTGCCGCAAATGTCTCGGGTGATATGCGTCCCGCACACGTTCCCGCACAGGCCGCACACGCTCACGCGCGCGCGTTTTTTCCTGTCTTGCTGGCCTTGAAAGAAATGGAAGAAGTGGAGTGCTGGGTATGACGGACAACGATGTGGTGGTGACAGGCAAGGAGCTGGCAGCCTACATCGGCTGCCGGCCGTCTTACATCGTGGAGCTCAAGCGCAATGGCCGGCTGGTGCAGGCCGAGGGCGGCAAGGGCTACCTCAAGAGCGCATCCCTGGCGCTGTACGAGCAGACGCGCGATCCCGCTCGTGCCGGCGTGGCTGCACGGCACGCCGAGGCGCGTGGTGCTGCGCTGGCGGGCGAGGGCAGCGACGACCAGGACGACGCCGACGAGCCGCAGACCAGCGACGCAAAGCGCAAGGCCAAGGCGCTGGCGGACAAGGCCGAGACGGATGCGCAGATGGCGCAGATCGAGCTGGCTGAGAAGCTGGGCGAACTGCTGCCGCGTGCCGATGTGGAGCAAGCCATCTCCGAGGCGGGCACCGGGCTGCGGGTGGCGCTGGAGCGCATCCCGGACACGTTGGCGCCGCAGCTGGCCGCTGCAACCGACGAGGCCAAGGTGCGGCAGCTGCTGTGGGACGAGTTGATGCATGCGCTGGAGGAGGTGAGTCGAGGGTTTCGTGCCGCTACAAGTGCGGGTGACATCCACACTGGGCAAGACAAGTGAAAGGCGCCTCAGCTCTAGACCAGCAGCTTTGCCTCGTCGATCAATTGATGGAGATATTGTTGGGCAGTGCTAGACGACTTGCGTGCCGCTTGCTGCTTGCTCTGCCAAGAGCTCACAGACACATAGTTGTCGGAGCAGTGCATGAGCAATTCAGTAGCATGCCGCTCCGCATGGCGGATATGCGCCACTGCTTGCGACATCGCGGCAAGCTGAGGGCCCTGGAGGTCACGAGACAGACTGAAAACGCGCTCCGAATCACTTCCAAGCTGGCCAAGTATTCGTTGCACGTGAACCGTGTTGATATCCTTCGACCACGATTCTGTGGTGATGGTGCTTCTATTGAGTCGCTTCAGGGCAGCTTGGTAATTTCGCAGATCTGGCCAGAGCAGTCGGAGAGCAACTTCTGCTCTTATTCTTGCCGCCTCATTTGCATCGCGCTTAGCCGAACCTGCCAAATGCAGTGCGACCCCTACTGCGCAAATCGATCCGACTGCACTGGCCCAGTTGGCAGCAAGGTCGTTGAACAGCACGCCGGACAAAAGCGCTGGGTCGATAAGAAGAATGGTGACGATAGATCCACAGGCTGCAGCTACAAGGGCTGCAGGCCAACTGCATTTAAGCGCGGACCTAATGCGGGCGGTTACTTTGGTGAGAGAGACTCGGTTCCACATATGGGATCCACTGGACGAATTTACGCAACTAAGAATAGCGGAGGAATCGCTCATGACGTCCGCTAACCTCCGCGTCAAAGCCGTGCTGTCCCGAGCGTTGCAGCCAAGGCGGCCACAGACGGTTTCGCAGTGGTGCGACGAGCACATGCGCCTGTCGACCAAGGGCAGCAGCAAGCCGGGGCGCTGGGTCACCGACCGCAATCCGCCACTACGCGAACCGATGGACGCCATGTCCGCGCGCAGCTCGGTGCACCAGCTGGTGGCGATGTTCCCGATCCAGTTCGGCAAGAGCCAGCTGGCCACTAACGCGATCGCCTACTGGATGGACTACGCACCGGCGCCGATCATGTACGCGCTGCCGGGCGAGGCCTCCATGAACAAATGGATTGCCCAGAAGTTGAATCCCATGATCGAAGTGTGCCCAGCCGTGCGCCGCGCGCTCAGCAGTACCGCCAGCCGTGACAGCGCCAACCAGCGCACCTTCAAAGACTTCGCCGGGGGGCAGCTCTACGTGGAGCACATGGGCAGCCCGCAGCGACTGAAGTCCACGACAGTGAAATATCTGGGCGTCGATGAGATCGACGAGGCGCCGCAGCAGCTGATCACCGGCGACGACCCGGTCAAGATGCTGGACGGGCGCACTTCGGCATTTCCTTCCACCTACAAGCGCCTTTACATCAGCACCCCGGGGATCGCGGGGCTGAGCCGCATTGCCAAGCTCTACGAGAAGAGCGACCAGCGCCGTTTCCATGTGCCGTGCCCGCATTGCGGCCATTACCAGGCGTTGAGCTGGAGCGGCCTGGTGTGGTCACCCGATGCCAAGCACGCCTGGTACGGGTGCAGCGAGTGCGGTTCCGCAATCGAAGAGCACCACAAGACTGACATGATCGCCGCAGGCCGCTGGGTGGCCGCCAACCCTGATTCTGATGTGCGCGGTTACACCATCAACTGCCTGTACTACCAATTCGGCCTTGGGCCGCGCTGGGCAGATCTGGCTCGCGAGTGGCTCGATGCCCAGAACGATCCCGCCTCCCTCAAGACGTTCATCAACGACCGGCTTGCGGAGACGTGGGAAGACCCGTCGATGCGGGCGGTGAAGCACAACGTCATCGCCGACCGCGCGGAACCGTACCGCCTGCGGCATGCGCCGCGCGGCGTGCTGGCGATCACTGTAGGCGTCGACACGCAAGACAACCGCTTGGCGGTGCACATCGTGGGATGGGGCAGGGGCATGGCTGCGTGGACGCTGGATTACGTCGAGCTATCGGGTGACCCCGCCGAAGAGGCCGTGTGGGTTGCGTTGACGGATCTTCTGAACCGCCCAATCGAGCGCGAAGACGGCGCGCAGCTGCGGCCCCTCGCCACCGCTATAGATGCCGGTGGCCACCGCACCGAGGCAGTCAAGCACTACGTTCGCCAGCGACTGATCAACCGGCCAATGGGCATCTTCGGCGCCGTGCCGAACAACGCCCCAATCCTTTCGAAGGGAAAGCTGGTTGACGTCACGTGGCGCGGACGCACCGATAAGCGCGGCATCACGATTTATCACGTGGGCGGTGTAGCCGCAAAGCACTACCTCTACAGCCGGCTCTCAGCCGATGCCGAACGTCAGGCGGATGCGCGGCTCGTTCACTTCAGTGACCAGTTGCCGCCGGAGTTCTTCCCGGGCCTGGTGTCGGAGGTCTACAACCCGGTGAAGAATCGCTTTGAGAAGCGAGTCGTGCGGAATGAGCCCCTTGATACGTGGGTGTATGCCTACGCAGCGGCCCATCACTCAGAAGTTCGATTGCATCGCTACAGCAAAGTCGACTGGGATTGTTTGGATGAGCATGTTTTAAAAGAAGTTTCGCTGCCAGTAAGCGATGATTCCCGTGAAACATCCTCGGCCAGCTTGACTAAGCAAGAGCCTCTTGCGCCTTCGAGATCAGTTGGAAAAGAACAGAGATCACTTGGCTTTGCTAATGAGGGCTGGGTGCTCTGATGGCCAAGAAAAACGAAAGCTCCGAAACGCTAAGGGACCGGATCCTAGGTGCCATGCTGAAAGAGATAGGCATCAGCGAAAAAATGGCGCAGCCGCTCGTAGAGGTAGTCATGCATTGCCTTGCTGGCGAACGTCCGTATTTTCCGGCGATATCCCGGGTGTACCCTATAGACGCGATTAGGCACGCATTGGAGACAGGGGAGTCTGCAGATAGGGTGGCCAAGAAATTCGGCATCTCGCGCTCCCAACTCCATCGCTTGTTCCCAGGGGGGCTGCCGCGTGGGCCAAGCGTTTAGCACTAGGATTCGGACGTGTCACCGGCGAATCTTTCCAAGCCATGTTGCTGTAGCAGCGTGTCGAAATCTCCGAGGTCGGTAACTTCAGGGACCCTTGCTTTAATAGTTGCTAGAAGCGGAGAAAAGCTGAAGCTTCCAGTGATTTCCGCATTGGCAGCCGCTCCTGAAATAAGTCGCAACACATGTTCTTTTTTTAACTCGGATGCGTAGCTAGATAGCTGTTTGGCTATTTGGTTTGCTTCATTGAATGAGTGCGATTCAAGGTATAGCGTAACGAGCCGGTCGGCTACGACGCGCGGGAGCGTGAACCAAGGGGTGCTGGATATTTCTTCGAGGGTAGACCGTCTGGCGCGGCGCTCCGCGGTACTAACAAGAGCTGGGATCTCTAGAGCGATATATATTACATCGAAAGATGCACTAGGGAGATTTTGAATGAAGTTCTGTATGCGCTGGGACACGTCTGTATCGATGCAGTCCCAGGCTTCGGGACAACGGAAGAAGAATAACACTGCTCGGTGGAGGCTTCTGTCCTCTATCCTTCGCATGGTGTGGGACAGCTTTGACGTTAGGACGTCACGCCAAGGCTGCGGGTGGAGGGCATAGCATGCATTCAACGCAGAATAGTGGCTTTGGCTACTTTGTGCAGATTCCTGCTCAAGTAGCAAATGTTTAACCAATGAGATGACAAAATTGTCGAGCAACGAGCGGCGTGGTTTCTTAAGGATCCCATTTGCCATCCAGGCCTGAGCATCGGCACTTCTAGTTGGAAAATAATTAGACCTTACATCGGACAGGAGTCGCTCCAAAGCGTATTTGCCTTGAGCTGGCGGATGCTTGAGAAGTGAATCGACAGAGTTGCGGATGTGCAAACGCGCAAGCTCGCCGGGCGGTTCGTAAGCCTCGCCTTCAGCCACCAGTGAAGGGTGAGCGCACCTATTGCGATCTTCTAATAGTCGCGCCAAGTCCAGCTCCTCAAGATGCGATATGAGCTCAAACTGATTCCTGGCATGCTCCAAAATTTTCTTTTCGAATGCGAGCGCCGAGCGAACGTCGCCATTGGTCCGAATGCGTGTGAGTTCGACTACTTGTTTTTCAGCAGCGGCGTCGCCGGCAATGGCTAGTTCATGAAGCTTCGCCATGATGTCATAGCAGACGGCGACCCAGGTTGCCACTATTGACGCGCGAAATGCGCCGGCTCGATAGCTTGCCACAGCTTCGCGTATGTAACTCCTGGCTCGCTCATCTCTACATTGCAGTACAAGTTCATCGAGATCATAGAGTGGGGAAAGCATTCGGTGCGTCCTTTCGCTAGTTATTGTTGGAAGTATCTTTCGCCGAGGGACGATTAGTCCAGAAGTTGGTCAAACTATTGACAAATCGGGTAGGGACGCTCATATAAATCAACTGTTTGCGCTTCAGGCTGTGCCAACTTTCGCATAGATGCGGGACACTGCTCTCAATAACCTGACTCGTCATGAAGACGGCTCAGGAAATGCTCACCACGTATCAGCAGGCAGAGATCGCCGTGCTGCAGGGGCAGAGCGTTCGGCTAGGTGAGCGCGTGCTCACCCGCGCGGATCTGGCAGAGATCCGCAAGGGTCGCCAGGAGTGGCAGGCCGCCGTAGATAGAGTGGCCCAGCCGGGGCGTCGCGCCCGCTGGGCCACTGCTGATTTTGGTGGTCGGACCTGATGGCCTCCGCACGCATCGCCCGCGAGCGCCTCGGTGTCGCTATCTCCACTGACCGCAACGTGCGCGCTATCGAGGCGCGCACTGCAGTGCGCGAACAGCAGCTGCGTGTGGTGGCCCGTGCCCATGAAGTCACCCGCCCATCGCGCAGCCGCAAGCTGGCCCGCGATTGGGGCAGCGGCAACGCGATTGCCGGCATGGACTCCCGCCAGCTACGTGACCAAGCGCGCCACTTGGAGCGCGATCTAGACCTGGCCGACAACGCCCTCAACGTGCTGGTGCAAAACACCGTCGGCTCCGGCATCGACGTACTGTCTGCACCGCGTCTGCCAGGCCAGCCGATCAACCGCGAACTGGCGCTGCAGCTGGATGAGCTGTGGGACGTGTGGTGGGACGCGCCCGAAGTCACCCGTGCCCACGACTACGGCGCGTGCCAGCAACTGCTGGCACGCAGCTGGCTACGCGATGGCGAGGCGTTCTATCAGGACCTCAGCGGCAGTGTGCCGTATCTAGAGCATGGCGGCGGCGTGCCTTACAGCATCGAGATGCTGGAGGCTGACCTGGTGCCGCTGGACTTCAACGACCCAACCCGCAACATCTTGCAGGGTGTGGAGCGCAACGCGTGGGGGCGCCCGGTGGCCTACCACGTGTACAAGCAGCACCCAGGCGACCCGCTGGGCTGGACCACCGATACCAAGCGTGTGAGCGCCGAGGTGATGCACTGCATCGCCAATCTCAAGCGCTTGCATCAGGTGCGCGGCTTGAGCGTGTTCGCCAGTGCGATGTCGCGCTTTGAAGACGTCAAGGACTACGAAGAGTCCGAGCGCATCGCGGCCAAGGTGGCTGCTTCGATGACGTTCCAGATCAAGAAAGGCTCGGGCGAGCTATACCAGCCCGTGGGCGAAGGATTGGGCGGCGTGGCGCTGATGAAGCAGGGCGTGCCGGTGCGCGAACTGCGCATGGCGCCCGGCGCCATCTTTGACGACCTGCTGCCCGGCGAATCCATCGAGAGCCTAGGCACCGACCGCCCGAACCCGAATGCCGCAACCTGGCGCAAGGAGCAGCTGCGCGCTGCTGCCGGCGGCATCGGCGTGAGCTACTCCAGCCTGTCGCTGGACTACAACGGCACGTATTCGGCGCAGCGCCAGGAGCTTGTGGAGAAGTGGGGCAGCTACCTGATGCTGGCCGAGCGCTTCATTGCTTTGTTCGTGCGCCCGACACGCCAGCGCTTTATCGAGGCGGCCGTGCTGTCCGGCAAGGTGCGCATGCCGCGCGGCTGGACGCTGCGGCATCTGGCGGCGTCCACATACGTGCGCCCGATCATGCCGTGGATCGATCCGCTCAAGGAGGCTTACGCCAAAGGCGAGGCCGAGGACCGCGGCTGGGTGAGCCCGCAGCAGAACACGCTGCAGTACGGCAACAACCCCGACGAAGTACTGCGCCAGCGCCAGGACTGGCAGCAACAGCAGCAGCAATTGCAGCCGGCAGCGCCGGCACCTGCGGAAGCGCGTGCCCAATTGCGCGCCGATCTTTCGCGCGACATGTTGAGGGACATCTGACTATGCGAACCCATGCACTGACCGCGGCGTTGGGCCGCGTGCTCGCCGATGCCGGCCCGGCGCTCGGCCCGTGCCTGCTCAAGATCGAAGCCCGTGCCACCGACGTGGCCGAGGTGATGATCTACGGGACCATCGGCGACAGCCTGTGGGATGAATCTGTCTCTCCGCTGCAGCTGGCCGAACAGATCGGCCAGATCACCGCCGGCACGATCCACGTGCGCATCAACAGCGGTGGCGGCGTGGTGGCCGACGGCATGGCCATCTACAACGCGCTCAAGCAGCACGCCGCGCGCAAGGTGGTGTTCGTGGACGGCCAGGCCGCATCAATTGCCTCGCTGATCGCCATGGCCGGCGATGAGCTGGTGATGTACGCCAGCTCGCTGCTGATGGTGCATGCGCCGCACACGGTTGCTGCCGGCAATGCGTCCTCTTTCCGGCAATACGCGACCGCGCTGGATGCACATGCCGGTGCAATGTTGGAGGCGTACGCCACCAAGACCGGCAAGCGTGCCGAGGTGGAGGAGCTGCTCACCGACGGTGCCGACCATTGGTACACCGGCGTGCAGGCGGTGGAGTTCGGCTTTGCCGACCGCGTGGCGGACACCGCCGCCACCGCCCGCGCCGAGGCCGCATCTGTCGTAGCGCTGACCGGCTACCTGCAGGCCATCACCCAAGCGCCGGCGCCGGTCGCCGCGCAGCTGCGCGGCCATATCGCCGCTGCGCTCAGCCCCAGCGTTTTTGCCTCACTTCCCGAGGTCACCCAAACGGCCGTCGTTGGCCACATCGAGGATCCTATGACCCAACAAACCTACCTTCGCATCCTCGCCAACGCCGGTGGCGGGCAGGGTGCTTCCACCGCCACGGCTACGCCGCCTGCGACCGCTCCGGCGCCGGTTGTCGCTGCTGCGCCGGACGCCACGGCCGCCGTGCAAGCGGCGCTGGTCGCGATGCGCGGCCGCAATGCGGACATCATGGCGATGGCCGAGCCGCACATGGGCAACGCGGAGATCCGCGCCTATGTGGACGGCGTCATTGCCGCTGCAGACCCTGCGGTGACCCCTGACAATGTGGGCCGCCACATCCTGGCGTTGATGGGCCGCAACAGTGAGCCGCTTAACGGCCGCGCCGGGGTTGTCGCTGGCGGCGACCAGCGCGACAACGTGCGCGCGGCGATGACCAACGCAATTGAGGCCCGCGTGGGCCTCACCCAGGCCACCGGCGACAACCCATACCGTGGTCACTCGCTGGCCGAGATGGCGCGCGAGTGCCTGGTGCAGGCCGGCGTCAATCCTCGTGGCATGGACCGGCGCGAGATCGTGGGTATGGCGTTCACCCATTCCACCTCGGATTTCCCGGCACTGCTGGGCGATGCTGCGCGCCGCTCGGTGCTGCAGGGCTATCAGGAAGTGGAAGAGCGCTTCAGCGAGTTCACCCGCGCGGTGAGCGTGCCGGACTTCAAGCCGACCAACCTGGTAGGCCTGGGCGCGTTCTCCGATTTGCTGCCGGTACGCGAGGGCGGTGAGTACAAGCAGGGCACCTTCAGCGAACAGTCGCAGTCGATGCAGATCGTCACCTGGGGCCGGCTGTTCACCATCACCCGCCAGGCCATCATCAACGACGATCTGGGCATCTTCAGCGATGTGCCGCGCAAGATGGGCCAGGCCGCCAAGCGCACGCTGGCCAAGGCGGTGTTCGAGCTGATCACCAAGAACCCGCGGCTGGCCGATGGCAAGACGCTGTTCCATGCCGACCACGGCAACCTGCTGCCGGCCGCGACCATCACCACCGAAAGCGTCAGCGCGATGCAGGCACGCATGGCACTGCAGAAAGACGCCGACAACAACATCATCCGCGTGCCGATGAAAACGCTGCTGACGCCGGTGGCGCTCTCCGGCGCGGCGCTCACCGTGCGCGCTGCCGAGTTTGCCGTGGGCGGTGCCAACAACCAGACCACACCCAACATCGTGCGCAACACCTTCGAGGTGGAGAGCGACGGCCGCCTGGATGGGGCAGATCCGAAGGCGTGGTACGGCCTTGCCAATTCGGCCTACGTGGATGCGCTGGTGGTGGGCTATCTGGACGGCAACCAGACGCCGTATCTGGAGCAGCACGAGGGATTCACCGTGGACGGTGTGGCCTGGAAGGTGCGCATGGACGCGGCGCCGGCCATCGCCGACTACCGCGGCATCTACAAGAACCCCGGCCAATAAGCCGCCTGCCGCACCGCGGGTGCGGTGCGGTGTCTCTTCGCATCTGGAGTACTCCCCATGAAAAACGCATATCAAGACGGCCGCGTGCTGGACGTGACCTTGACCACCGCTGTGACCAGCGGCGGTGTGATCGCTGACGGCAAATTGGTGGCTGTCGCCGTCACCGACGGCGCAATTGGCGAAACGATTGCTGCGCACGTCGAAGGCGTGTTTGCACTGCCCAAGTTGGCGGCCGCCGTGTTCGCGCGCGGCGCCTCGGTCAACTGGGATACCGACACCAAGCAGGCCATCTCGGCTGCCGGCGGTGCCGGTGACACCAACAACATCGGCTATGCCATCGAAGCGTCCGGCAACGGTGTCGCAACGGTGCTGGTACGCCTGACGCCGGGCACCGCCACGCCGGTGGCCGCCTAAGCCTTACCCGCCACCGCACGCAGATGCCCGGGTGGCACGTGCGGTGGTGGTTCTCTTCAACCTGACCCCAAGGATCAGCACATGGCCCCGCCGCGCGGCGTCCGCAACAACAATCCAGGCAACATCGATCGCACCGGCGTGGCCTGGCAGGGCGAAGACCGTAGCGTGGCCGCACGCGCACGCGAGGCGCGCTTTGCTGTGTTCGATACGCCCGAAGACGGCTTTCGTGCCCTGGTCAAAACGCTGCTGACCTACCAGCGCAAGCATGACCTGCGCACCGTGCGCGGGATCATCAACCGCTGGGCGCCGCCGGTGGAGAACGACACCGGCGCCTATGTGCGCGAAGTCGCCAAGGCGCTGGGCGTAGAAGTCGACCAGCGCATCAGCGTGGAAGCGCCGGCAACAGCATTTCAGCTGGCCAAGGCGATTGCCAAGCACGAGAACGGCGGCAACTTCTGGGGCGATGCGGTCATCTGGGACGGCGTTGAGCTGGCGGGGATTGCCCGGTGATGGACGGCGGCGCCACGGTGGTGCTCAAGTCGGCCGCGCTGCTGGTGGCGACCAGCGCGGGGAGTGCGGTGGTCACTGAGGTGATCACCGGCAGCGAGCATTTGTTTCTCGGCATCCCGCAATCGTGGTTTCTGGCCGCGGTGGTGGGCGCGCTGGTGGGCTTGCTGCTGCTCAGCGAGATCGACGTGGGCAAGGTGTCCGCGCCAAGCGGCGGGCCAGGCGTGCAGTGGCTCACGCTGCTGCTCCGGGTGGGCCTGCTGGGGCTGTTTGTGTTGGGCTTCGCCTTGGCCGCCGGCTGGATCGTGGTGGCGCTGGCCAACTACTTTCCGTCAGTGCACCGCATCGGCATTGCAGTGAGCGGGCTGAGCGGCTCCATCATCAAGCCGATGCTGCCGCACTACTTGGCCGCGCTGCAGAAGTGGTCCGACCGGCTGGCCGGGCGCGCCGGAGGTGCTGCGTGAGCGTCTACCTGCTGAGCCTGGTCAGCACACTGGCCGTGTTTTGTGCGACGACGTGGCAGCTGCTGCACACCTTTCATGCCGGCGAGCGTGCGCGCGACCGCGCTGCCTGGGCGCTGCGTGGCGCCTGCTTCATTGGTCTGGCTGTTGGCATGTTGGGCATCTTTCTGCGCGACCTGGCGCAGCACACACCGGCGCCTTGGTACGTGCTGCTGGTGCGTGTGTGCCTGACGGTGCTGCTGATCTACCCGTGGCGCCGGCGGGAGAGCGGGCGATGAATATCCTGGCCTTCCTCAAGGCGCTCGTTGCGCTGGTATTCGGCTGGGCAGCTGACGCGCTGACCTGGCTGCGTAAGCCCGGCAGTCGCCTCAAGGTGGTGTGTGCGGTGCTCGCTGCGCTGCTGTCGATTGCCTCGCTCACGTCCTACCGCAAAGGCCAGCAGGTGATTGTGGTCACCCGCCAGGTGAAGCAGTGCCAGAGCGACCAAGTCGCGGCGCTGGAAGCAGCGCAGCTCAAGCGCGCGGAGCTGGAACGCAACAACGCCGACAAGGACGCCGCGCTGGCCACCATCGCCGCCAAGTTGCAGGCCGAGGCAGAAAAGCTACGTTTGCTGCAGGAGCGCAATGCCGGGCTGCGTGACAAGACAGACGCCGCGAAGGCCGCTGCCGACCGCAGCGCCAAAGCCTTCAAGCACGAATACGACCAACGCCCGGCCGAGTGCATCGCCGCACTGCAGGCGCTGGCCGCGGCATGCCCCAGCCTGGGAGGCTACTGATGCGCGCACTGCTAATCGCTGTGATTTCGGCCGCTGCGTTGGCTGGGTGTGGCAACAAGGCGGCTCGGGTAGACCCGGCACGTCCAATCGTCGTGACGCCGGCGCCAGCCGTGGTTGCAGTGCCGGTGCGTACCTATGTGCAGATCGAGCCGCGACTAACGCAGCGCTGCCCATGGGTGAAGAACGGCACGCTGGAACAGGTGCTGGACGTCTCGCGCGGGCGTAAGCGCTGTCTGGAGTTCTACGAAGCGAACCTGGGCGAGATTGAGCAAGTGCAGGGTACGCCGGCGGGCGAGGGCGCACGATGAGCCAGATCCGGATCGCGGTGGACGCCGACAACCTGCTGGGCCGCCAGTTCACCACGCTGGAGCGCGAGCAGCTGCCGTTCGCCATCGTGCAGGCGTGCAACGCCACCGCCTACGAAATTCGTGAGGTCTGGAAGCGCACCGCGCCGCGCGTGTTCGACCGGCCGGCACCGCTGACCATCAATGCGGCGATGTACCGCAAGGCGACCAAAGCCCGCCTGTTTGCCGAGATCTTCTTGCGCGACGAAGCCTTCAAGGGCACGCCGCCGGCGAAGTATTTGCGCACGGAAGTGGAAGGCGGCCAGCGCCGCAAGAAAGGCTTCGAAGTGCTGCTGCAGGCCAAGGGCTTGATGCCAGCGGGGCAGTTCGCAGTGACCGGCCGCGGAGCGCGCATCGACCAATACGGCAATGTGCCCGGCGGCCAGGTAACGGCAATCCTGTCGCAGCTGGGCGCGCAGCGCGATGCCTACCAGAATGCCAACACCGAAAAACCCAAGCAGCGCAGCAACGATCGCAGCCGCGCGGAATATCTGGGCCGCACGCGTCTCAACACTGTGGCGGTAATGCAGCGCACCGTGCGCCGCGGTGGGCGCTACTTCGCCCTGCAGCGTCAGCGCGGCAAGTTGGCGCCGGGCATCTATGAGCGCATTGGTACCGGCTTCGGCAGCGCGGTGCGCAGCGTGTTCGTGTTCACCTCGCGGGCCAGCTACACGCCGCGCTACGACATCTTCGGACTGGCCCAGCGCACCTGGGACAAGCTGATGCCGTTCTACTTCCACCGCGAGCTGGATAAAGCGATCCGCAGCGCGATCGCGAAGGTGCAGGCATGAGCCAGCGCGAGTTTATGCGGGCATTCGATGCGACCGCATTTGCTGCCTTTGCCGACGTCGGCTTGGCCGATGGCGCGCGCTATCAAGCGCCCGGTACGACAGAGGCGGTGCCATGCACGGTACAGATCGACCGCGATGTGCGCGACTTCGGTAGCGACCTCGCACCGGTGAGCACTGTCTACACGCTTGTGACGCTGCAGCGTGCCGAGGTACAGCCTGCCAAACGCGGACGCGTGCTGCTGGATGGCGAGACGCTGGTGCTCGCGGAGCGGGTGCGCGAGGACGAATCCATCAGCCAGTGGGTGGCCGACCATGGCTAGCCCGCGCGAACACCTGCGCGCTGCGGTGGGCAGCTGCCTGCAGCGCATCAGCGTAGCGAACGGCTACCAGACCGATGCCGGCGCCAGCTTGACGCTGGAGCCGGGCCAGGTCGACGAAGACGCCAATGCGGTGCTGACCGTATTGGTGGCCAAACAGCAGCGCGCAAGCGAGAGCGCACTGACGCGCACGCATCGTTTGACCACGGTAGTGATCGTCGCCAAGGCGCCCGCGCCGCTGGACACCGCGCAGGCGCAGCTGGACGCGCTGGTGGCAGACATCGAAGCGGCCATGGCCGACCAGCAGTTCCGCTACCCGACGGGCATTCAGTTCCCGCAGTACGTGTCCATGGAGCCGGTCAAGCCCGAGGCGGGCATGAGCTGGATCGGCGCGCTGCTCACTTACCAAACGCACATCCCCATTACCTGACGCCGCACGCGGCACCTACAAGGAGCACCCATGCCCATCAATTCCCCCGACTACAGCTACCTCGGTAGCGGCGAGCTGCACCTGCGTAAGCGCGGCGCGGCCAAGCCATTCCGCGGCGTCGGCAACTGCTCGGCCTTCAGCTTTTCGCCGCAGACCAACCGCATCAACCTGCTCGACAGCACGCAGCCCGGCGGTGGCAACCGGAATTCTGTCGATCGGATCACCGAGGTGCAGGTGAGCTTCACCATGCACGATTTCAGCGCGGAGAACTTCGCCGACGTGTTGCGCGGTACCGCCACGACCATCGTGGCCGGCAATGCAGCCGATGAGGCCGTGGTGGCATACAAAGATGGTGTGACCCCGCTGGCCAATCTGGCGGCCGACATCACCGCGGTGAAGCCGGTCATCGGTGATGCGGTGTACGAAAAAGGCAAGGACTGGGATATCAAGAACGGCGCGCTCTACGTGCCGGCAGATTCGAAGATCGCCATCCCGGCCGATGGCGCTGCCAACATCAAGGTCACCTACAGCTTCGGCGCGGCCGAGCGCCTACAAGCGCTGGTCAACCCCAACGAAGAGTACGAGCTGCTGTTCCTGGGCTTCAACGAAGCGCGCAGCGGCAAGAAGGTGCGCGCCCAGGCCTACCGCGTGTCCGGCGGGGTGATCGGCGAGCTGGCGTTGATCGGCGAGCAGTACGGCGCTGGCACGGTCACCGGCACGCTCAGCAAAGACACCAGCAAGCCGGCCGGCGTGTCGCAGTACTTCACCTGGGATGCGGAGAAGTGATGGACGACCTCGACGTGCTGAGCCCGCCGACGCGGACCATCAGCTACCGCGGCGAGCCGCTGGTGCTGTCGCCACTGACGTTGGCGCAGATTGGTCCCTTTATCAACGCTACGCGGCCAATCATCGGCCGAGTGCTGATCGCCGCAAGCCTGGCAAATGCTGGCGCCTCGATCGAGGTGGCCGCGCTGCTGATGGATGTGCTGGAGCAGGATGGGGAAGCGTTTGCGAAGGGCGGTGCGCTGGTCACCGGCAAGCCGCAAGACTGGATTGCCGGTGGCAGCTTGGCCGATGCGGCCACGCTGATAGAGGCGGTGGTGGAGCTCAACCAGGATTTTTTCGGCCAACGCCTGCCGAGCCTGATGCAGGCGGCAGGCAAGGCGATCCCCGCGATGGTGGCGACGCAGGCACCGCCGGGTGGGCCGACATCGTCCACTACCTCATCGCCCGCGGCCACCAACGCCGAGACGTCATGACCTACACCCTGGCGCAAGCCAGGGCGTTCGCGGCTGCTGCCGCCCGCGATGAGCGCACGCAGCAACGCCAGCAACAAGCGGCAACGGCCGAAGCCGTGCGCATGGCGATGGGCGCCGAGCCTGCCGCCTTTACCAAGTACCTCAACGACCTGATCAGGTAGATGGCCGAACCTTCTGCAAACTTGCGCGTCCGCATCAGTGCGGACGTCAACGACATCAAGCAGGGCCTCGCATTGCTGCGCGGGCAGCTGGCCGACGTGCGCAAGCAGGCGGGCACCCCCTTGCCTGCAAACGACCCGATCAAGCAGCTAGGTATTTCTGCCGGGCAAACCAGCAATGCCATGCGCCAGTTGCCGGCGCAGTTCACGGACATCTTTACTAGCCTTCAAGGTGGCATGCCCTGGTTCACGGTGCTTGTGCAGCAAGGTGGCCAGATCAAGGACAGCTTCGGTGGGGTGGGGCCTGCACTGTCTGGTGTGTCGACTGCCTTGGTGGGCATGTTCAATCCGCTCTCGATCACTGCGGTGGCTGTGGCAGCCGTGGCGCTGGCATGGAAGCTGGGTAGCGATGAGGCCACCGCCTACCAACAGGCGCTGATCCTGACGGGCAACCAATATGGGCAGACAGCCGCACGCCTCGCCGAAGTGGCTGCCCAGATGGATGGCATCGCCGGTGTGACAACCTCCAGTGCCGCAGCTGCCCTGACGCAGGTCGCGGCAACCGGCAAGTTCACTGCCGAGCAGCTGGAGACAGTGGCGATCGCTGCCGAGACGATGCGCGCCGGCACGGGCAAGGCAGTGAATGAGACGGTCGCCGAGTTCGCCAAGATCAAGGCCGACCCGGTCGCTGCGTTGCTTGAGCTCAACGAGACGATGCACTTCCTGGACCAGACCCAGCTGGCCAACATCAAGACGCTGATCGAGCAGGGC
Organism: Xanthomonas vasicola; assembly: GCF_000772705.2. Lineage (GTDB taxonomy): Bacteria > Pseudomonadota > Gammaproteobacteria > Xanthomonadales > Xanthomonadaceae > Xanthomonas > Xanthomonas vasicola. Next base: position 115,609 of record NZ_JSBW02000002.1, on the reverse strand, counting down.
AACCAGGTCCAGGCAGTCGCGGCGGCGTTCAAGATCTACGCCGACACGCTCAAGGATCGGGCGGCCGATGTGCAGGAAAACCTGGGCTACATGGAACGCGCTTGGCGCGCGGTCAAAGGTGTGGCCTCTGACGCGTGGGACACCATGCTCGGCGTTGGCCGGGCTGACACCGCAACGGAGAAGATCAAGCAACTGCAGTCCAACATTGACGGCATCAACCGCGGCAGTGGGGTCTATCAAGATCTGAGTGATGCCAACCGCACCAGGCTGGTCAAGCAATTCCAGCAGCAGATCGATGACCTGCAGAAGGCGGCCAACAAAAAGCCGGTCAAGGTCATCATGGCTGGCATCTACTCAGAGGTGGACAGCAAGCAAGAGCAGGCGCGCACCAAGTTCCAAGAAGAGGGTGTGCAGTATCTGAGCAAACAGGCACAGCTCGAAGAGCGTATTAAGGACATGCGCACCCTAGCTGCGCAGGCAGGAATCACCGACACCAAGGTGCTACAGCAGCGCGAGCGTGCAATGCGTGACACCGCAGCTGCAGCCGGTGCAAAGGGCGCGGCGAGCCTCGCAACTTCTGGCCGATCGGCTGGGCTGCAGACACTCAAGGATGCGCTGACCACCGAGCAGGCGCAGATCGCAACCAGCACCAAGGTGTTGCAGGCCCAATACCAGGCGCGCGAGCTGTCGGCCGAGACCTACTACCAACGCCTGCGCGAGCTGACCGAGCGCGGCACCAACACAGAGGCGCAGTCCCTGCAGAAGCAGATCGACTATCTCAAGGGCCGCAATGTCACGGGCAAGGATGCGATCGACATCGGCAAGCAGGTCGGCGAGATGGAGGCGCAGCTGAAGAAGGTGCGTACCGAGGGCGCCGCCAAGCTGGACGTGCTGGCAGCCGACGAGCGCAAGTTGCTGAAACAGCGTGAGGACGCACTGTCGTCCTACAAGGCTGCACTTGATGCGAGCACTGGCGCGCTGCGCGAGGAAATGGACGCCATGGTCGCCCGTGTGGGCTCCGGCGATCGCGAGTTCGAGATCCAGCAGCGGCTCAATGAGGTGTATCGCGAGCAGGCGCAGCGGCTGACTGAGCTGGCCCTGCTCAAGCGCGTGGGCACGATCGATGAGCAGACCGCAGCCGCTGAAGAACAGGCCGTGCGCGCGGCAACCGAGCGCCGCGTGCAAGTGATTCGCGACGGTTACGTGCGCATGTCTGATGCGCAGGCAGATTGGGGCAGGGGCGTGTCGGCCGCGTGGGCGAACTATCGCGACGGAGCCAGCAATGCGGCGGGTGCAGTGGAAAGCGCGACGACCTCGGCGCTGACCTCATTCGAGGACATGGTGGTCAAAGCGACCGGTAACGGCAAGGTCAGCTTTCGAGACATGGCCAACTCGATCATCGCCGACTTTGCGCGGATCACGGTGCGCAAGGGAATCACCAGCCTGCTGGGCGGCGTGTTCGGCGGCGGCCAAGTCGGAGCCGTGCAGCGGGAGCCGATTCCGCTGCAGGGCTGGGACACCGGTGGCTATACCGGGCCGGGCGGCAAGTTTCAACCGGCCGGTGTCGTGCACAAAGGCGAGGGCGTGCTGAGTCAGCGCGATATCGCGTCGATCGGTGGGCCGGGTGCATTTCTTGCGTTACTCAACACCATTCGCAGTGGTCGTGGCTATGCCGATGGAGGACTCGTAGGCAATGCAGTCGCACCCTCAGGCCGGAGAGCGAGCGGTGTCAGCGTCGAGATCCAGAACTTTACTGGGCAGCAGGTAAGTCAGGAGCGACAGACCCAGCGGATGCCCAATGGTGATGAGTTGGAGAGAGTGATTGTGAAAATCGGCGCGCGCAATATTGCGCAGGGCGGCGAAATGGCCGGAGCAATGAAAAGCCGATTCGGCTTGCGTGAGCAGGTGTGATGGCGAGTTTTCCTGCCTATGCGGGTGTGCTGTATGACAGCGTGCGCACCTCGTTCGACCCGTCCGTTGAGCGTACTGAAATGGAACGAGGGGTCCCAAAGCAGCGAGTCCTGAATAGCCAGGTACTGATAAAGCTCGCGATGACGCTCGACTTTGCTAACCCGGCTGATGCGGTCAGGTTTGAGAATTGGTACTTCGATGAAATTCATCGAATTGATTGGTTTGATTTTTCCCATCCATTGACCGGGGCGCTAGTGCAGGCGCGCTTTGAGGGCGGTGCGCTCGGAGAGTTGCGGCCAGCCGAGGGCGCGGATAGGCCGTGGCAACAAGATGTGGTGCTGGAGTATCTGCGATGAGCTTCGCCGAAAACCGTCAGCGGGTAACCGAGCCGAGTGGCGTGCTGTTGTTTCTGGAGGTGCGCGCCAACAGTTTCACGGATGTGTTGCGCTTGGTTAACGATACGCAGAACTGGACGAGCAACGGTGTCGAATATATCGGCGTGCGCTTCGGTTTCAAGCTGCCTGACGACACTGCTGGGCAGGTGCCGCGTGCCGTGCTGATCATTGACAACGTTGGTCGCAGCATTACCGAAGACCTGGAAGCGCTGCAACCCAACGAAATGGTCAGCGCCAAGTTGATGATCGCCGACAAGGCTGCGCCTAGTGTGATTGTGCAGACACTCAACCTGCCGATGACCAGCGTCAGCGTAAATTCTGCCTCGGCGACCGCGCAGTGTGGCGTGGACTTTCTCATGCGTCAGCAGTCGGTTCTGCTGCGCTACACGCCGCACCTGACGCCGGGAATCTTCTGATGCGTCTGGCTGATGTTGAGCGATTCGTTGGCATTCCCTATGACGCACAGAGCTGTGACTGCGCCGATCTCGTCGTGCTTGTGCAGCGCGAGCTGTTCGGACGCGAGGTGCTGCTTCCCAATGGTCGGCCCCGTGGCGTGCGCGGGCAGGTGGCGTTGGGTGAGCTGTCCAAGGCCTACGGCATTCGCACAGTCACGCCCCGCGATGGCGATTTGGTGGTGATGTACGAAGGCGGCCGGCCGGCGCATGTCGGAGTGTATTTCTGGCTGGCTCATGAGGGCCACTGCCTCCACAGCAATGAGAAGAATGGGTGTTCTGTGATCCATAAGGTTCGTCAGTTGGCCGAGTTTGGCGCACCGGTGGAGGGAATCTACGCATGGGCGTGATGGAGATACTGCCGGGGCACAGTCGGCTGGTGTGCACCCCGCATCCAGTCGTTCTCGATGGGCAGACCAACCTAGCGGCGAAGATTGAGGATGGCGAGACGCTTGGCAGCTTCCTGCGGCGGAACGTCCCTGACTGGACGCGCGATGCTTGGGAAGTGCGCATCAATGGCGTGCTGGTGCCTGTAGCGGTCATGGAGCGTGTGCGGCCAAAGGATGGCACCCTGATCGAGGTGCGCGGCGTAGTGCGTAAGCAGGCGCTGTATATCGTGGCCATGGTCGCGCTAACCTACTTCACATTCGGCATCGGTACGGCCGCAGGCTGGGGCGCTGGCGCAGCGGCTGGTGCATTCGGAGGCGGCATCGCGGGTGCGATCTTCGCTTCTGCTGTGTTTGTGGCCGGGTCCATGTTGATCAACAAGGTTCTGGCGCCAAAGGCCGAATCCAGCTCAAAGCAGGAAGCCGATTCGGTATACAGCATCGGCTCTGCCCGAAACCAGCCTCGCCAGTACCAACCGCTGTCGCTCAACTTCGGCACGGTGCGTGTTACGCCGGATGTGCTCACCAACGCTTATACCTGGTACGAAGGTAACGACCAGTACGTGGGGCTCGTGCTCACGCCTGGCATCAACGCGTCCAGTGTCGAGGCGCTTTATCTGGGTGATGCGCTGCTTTCGTCTTACGAGGGGGTTGCCACATGGTTCAGCGGCTTCTCCGGCATGCCGGAGCAGACCATCCCGCTCTACAGCAACGTAGACACAGTGGACGGTGGCGTGCTGTCGAACACCACCGCATGGGTGACGCGCACCACCAGCGCCGACACCGTGCGCATCCAGGTCAACCTTGAGTACATCCTGGGTGGCGTCGGCACCTCTGGCAAGCCGTATCAAGTGGGTGAAACTGTCGAAGTCCAGTACTGCCCGGCGGGCACATCGCGGTGGACCTCGCTGATGACGCGGACCTTCCAGAGCAAAGATCTTGCTACGACAAGGCGCGCTACGCTGGCGCAGGATGTTGCACGTGGGCAGTACGATGTGCGCGCCCGGATCTTGGGACAGGGTAACTACTCGGGCTCAAACACCCAGCGCAACGATTTTCAGTGGACCACGCTAAGCAGCGTCCAGGCCGACGATACGCTGTACCCAGGTATTCCGCGCATCGGCATTCGAATGAAGGCTACAGGTCAGCTCAACGGCGCGCCGGACGAAATTCGTTGCGTCGTCCATACCAAGGCGACCGATGTGTGGACCGGATCCGCCTGGGTGCAGCAGGAAACCTCAAACCCAGGCGCACAGATCCTGCGCCTTGCCAGAGGCTTGACCGATCCGAGTGGCAAGCGCATCGCCGGTATTGGTCTAAGCGACGACATGATCGATGTGCCAGCGCTTCAGGCGTTTACCCTTCACTGCGCGGCCAACGGCTACACCTACAACTATTGCATCAAGGACCCTCGCAGCCACGACGAGATGCTAAATGCGCTGGCCCTGGCTGGGATGGGTCAAGTTACGTGGGCGGGTGGAAAGTTGTCCGTCGTGTGGGCAGCCGATGAGCAGCCCCTGGGTGGCGTTGTCAATATGTCCACGATCAAGAAAGGCCAGTTCCAGGTGGACTACACCTTGGCTGAGGCTGCAGACGGCGTTGAGTACAGCTATTACGACAGCACAACCTGGGAAACCAAGACGCTTCGGGTCGCCGCGCCGGGCGTGGTCACAATGCTCAACCCGGCAAAATTGACTGGCGAGGGCATTACCAGCGAGGCGCATGCGGCTGAGATGGCGCGCTATCACCTAGCGCAGTCGCTGTATCAGTACAAGGACATTAGCTACAGCACCGACTTGGAGCACCTTAGTTACCGTCGGCTCACACCGCTCGCTCTGCAGCACGACATGACCCAGTGGGGGTACGGTGGTCGCGTGCAGGCTGCGGTGAACTTGGGTGGCATCGTGACGCTAACACTGGACGAGGCAGTGCCTGCGCCCCCCGCTGACAATGCATTCATCGGTCTGCGGATTCCTGGCGAGCAAGTCTACCGCGTATTTGGAGTGAGGCTTTTCGGTGGTCTGTCCAACACTCTCACGTTGAAGGAAGTTTGGCCTAACGACGCTGCGTTGCCGGGCGATGATGCGTTCAATCCAGCGCATGACACCATCTGGATCTACGACTTCAAACAGACGCCTGGCTACCGCGTTCGGGTTGTCGGGATCCAGCCGGAGAGCGACCTTCGGGGGGCTAGCGTATCGGTGGTAGCCGAGCCGCCGGAGTTCTGGGTCTACGTCAAGACAGGGCAGTACATTCCACCCCCGAATCAATCGCTCCTAACTACTCGACCGATCGCGAGCAACCTCAAAATCAGCGAGTCGCAGGTGGTGCAGGGCGACACGGTGTACACCGAACTGGTTGCAACCTTCGACATCACGGGGCCAGTCGGTCGCACAATCGTCATGTCCGACCTTGACGGAAACTCAGAGCTCGAGCTGGTTGCAGACACGATCACACGCACAGCGCGGTGGCGCATCCCTGGTGCTGGGACGTATCCAATCCTGGTTAGGCCGATGAATCCTGACGGCTTCCCGGGAGTTTCCGTTAGCGGCACGTACACAACCACCGGTGCCGGCTCTGCGCCGATCAACGTGGATACACTCACCATCGACGAGCTATCCGGAGGCATTCGCCGATATTCGTGGGCCTTCAATGCAAACACGATCCGCTCGCCTGATTACACGGGTGTGCAAATCCGCTACATCGCCGGCAGCGTAGCCAACCCGAATTGGTCCGCGATGACGCCGCTGGGTGACAACGATGGTTACCACGCATCGGCGTTTGAATCGACCCTGCCGGAGGCAGGCAGCTGGACGTTTGCTATTCGTGCAATGAACACCAGCGGCAATCTGTCCAACACCATGCTCACGGTGCAGAAGGCGCTGACGAACAACCTTGGCCAGGAGTTGGTGCAGGTTGTGCAGAAGCTGACCATCAATGAGCAGCGCCTGGTCGAGACGATCGAGCAAGTGGATGAGCAAGCCGAGTCGATCATCCAGCAGGAAATCAACATCGCCCATATCAACGGCCGGGAGGTGCAAAACCGGGCGTACATCTCTGCGCTGCAGGAAACCTCAGTGACCGAGGAGGGCGCGGCCGCGCTGGTCCGGGAGCAGGTGGCAGCGGCCACGGGTGACCTACGCGCCACCGTGCAGCAGACCTCCGAGGCGGTCACGAACATCAACGGCACGCTCTCGGCCTATTACAACGTCAAGGTGCAGACAACGATCGATGGCAGGCCATATTTGGCCGGCATCGGCGTGGGCGTGGATGGCAGTGGCGGGGTGGCGCAGAGCGAGATCGTGATGCTGGCCGATCGCCTGGTGCTGCTGAATCAGACGGTAAACGGGCAGTACTTCTACCCGTTCGAGATCGTCGGCGGGGTGGCTTACTTCAACGCCGCAATGATTCGCGACGGCACGATCACAAACGCGAAAATCGGCGAGGAAATCAAGTCTCTCAACTACCAGTGGGATGGTGCCAATGGCATATATCGTGGTTGGCGTATTGGCAAAGACGGCACCGCGCAGTTCGGCGGTGACGTAGAAGTGCGTGGTGATGTGTCTGCGCGCAGCATCACCGGTTCCTTTGAAACCTCGACCGCTGTGAGCTGGACCGGTTCGATCAGCAACGGCGGTATCAGCCCGGTGTTCACGCTGGACCCGCCGCTTAACGCCACGCAGTCGCATCGGCCTGAGTTAGTGCTGGCCCTGCAGTTGAAGACCGGCGACGGGCAGGACGCTACCAGCTGCACGGTTACGCTGCAGCGCCAGAATCCGAACAACCCTGCGGAGTGGTGGAATATCACCAGCCGCGATTACGCGATCTTCAAGTTCACCAACGCGTCGATGGCTTTTATGTATTTGGACGACTGGACCGCGGTCACCAACAATTTTCGTTTTGTCATTCGACAGATCAACGGGCAGACGATCAGCCTAACCAACATCAACGGCCGTATTCGCGGCGCTCGCTAAGGAAAAAATATGGCTGACCCTGGCTATCTCAGCAATGCGGAGCTCGCAAACAAGCTCGTTGCGCTAGTGCAGAAATACAATATCTTCACCGGCGAGCAGGTCGAGTTCTTCACGACCGATCAGCCCACCGTATCGATCATCGTTGCAGATGGAAGCACGATCACGGTGCCATCGCTCAGTGCCATTTTGGCCGGAAGCGGAAGCGGTGGCATTGCGATCTTCGAATCGGTCGCCGAGGGCATCGCTGCGGTCGGCGACGGGCAGCTGTTCTTCGTTACCGTGGACTCTGGCAGCTATCTGGGGCTGTACCGAAAGTCTGGCCTGATTGGGGAAGAGGTCGGGCGCTACCCGAGCCGCGATGCCATCGACGGGACGGCTGTGCATGCAGAAATCGGCTCGGCGGTTGGGCATGCCGATGCGGTCATGCTGACGCCATTCAACGAGTTCGATCTGGATACGGTGCCCCAAGTGGATACAGCTGGGCGCGGCTTCAACACCGTGATGGACGAGATCATCAATAACGTGACGTTGGCCAACGCCAAGGCCAATTTTCATTTCACCGTGCGCGACAACTTGGCTCGACTGACCGGCGTGCGCACCGTCTGCGTCTGGACGCAGTGGTTCTCAGTTTGCAGCAGCCTTGATGGCGCAAACCCCGGCATCGTACAGCCTGCGATTAACGCTGATATTGCCAGCAAGCTATCCAATCCGACGCAATGGAGCGTTAGTGGAGTGGCCGCCGCCGGCGCACTGCAGCTGCAAGGATCTGCCGGCGGCACGCAGGACGACGGTGCGCAGGTGAGGGGCATGAAACATCTGCTGGATCGCGGCTACGAAGTGGGCTTTGTCCCGATCGTGCTCGGGCGGGTCAGCGGCAGCGGTCTGGCCGAATCCCAGTCCCTCGTTTGGCGCGGCTTTTTCCACTGGGCGAGCACCTCGCTGTTCTCGGCGTGGCTAGATAGCTACAAGGCCATGCATGCGCACTACATCGCGCTGTTTCTCGCAAACGGCATCACGCCGGCTTGGTGGTACCTGGCTTCGGAGTTCAGTGCAATCGAGAAGTCAGCGCCGGACGCGCAATGGGCAATGTGGGTAGCGGCCTGCGCTCAGATTGCAGCAGATGTGCGCGCCGCTTTCCCTGAGTGCCGCATTGCCTACGCTGCGAACTACACCGAGTACGGTGTGGGCACGGACTTCCGCGTCGATGCCATCTGGACGCAGCCGAATATCGACGAGGTTGGAATCGAGTGGTACTTCCGGTTGACGTCCGGCGTCACCGGAAGCGCCGAAAGCGTCGTCGCGGGACTCGCAGCAGGTGAGGATATGGATTACACCTACAGCACCTCGGACGGCAACCAGCGCAAGCTGAGTGGATCCAGCGGGCAGGGCAAGGCCCACGAGACCCGCACGCCGATCGACGCAAGCGCCGGCATCAAGAACACGGTGGGCTTTTGGCAGGGAGCGCACTACGTGCCGAAGCAGGCCGGATTCATCGCTCAGGCAAGCCCGCAGCCAGGTTACGGCCGCGGGTACGATCCCTACGGGCTGCCCGGCATGACCGGTAATGCGGTGGTGGCCGTGGCGCCTGGTGTGACCTATCCCGGTACTTCTGGCGCCCACTATCCGCCGACAGGAAGCTCGACCTATCTGCTATGCGACGGCACGGCAACTGCGGGCTATGGGCAGTTCAAGACACCGACCTTCAGCGGTGGCACGCAGACCGAGTGGCGGCTTGAGGTCGATTTCCAGGTCACGGCCACGCCCGCGGGCAACTATGCGCGCGTGCTACGGCTCGGTGGTGCAGTGGAGATCATGGCCGATGGCTCGACTCTGAAGCTCGGCGTCGGCCCAGATGGCAACCAGTACTTCGCCGACCTGGGTGCGCTCAACACCAGTGCGCACACGCTGGTAGCGTCGCTCAACATCGGCACCGGCCTGCTGACCATCGTCTATGACGGTGTGTCGGCCCAGTACTCGATTCCTGCCGCGCAGCGGCCCGCGATCCCCTCCAATGCGGATTTCGTCATCGGCGGATACAACACCAACAGCAACCTGATGCCCCTCAGGGCGCACCGGTTGCAGCTAACGTTCGTGCGCGATGGTGTGCGTTGGGGCGGGACGTTTCATTTCGACGATACCTACGCTGGCGTGCGGACGGCGTGGGTGCCCAAGATGAAGAAGATCTCCGCCACCGAACTTGGGTATGCGTCGATCGGCGGCACCTGCATCGAGCCCAGCCAGTTCGTCTACGCGGACCTGGGCAGCTCGGCGATGCCGTTACCGGCGATCCTCGACAGCACCACGCGAGCGATCTACCAATCATTCATTGCGAAGGGTTGGAAGCCAGCGGAGGTGTATGCGTCCTATGGAAGCAACTTCAATTACGCCCCGTTCGAGCAGTTCTATGCGCTGCGCGAAACGCTGCGGTACATGCGAGCCTTGCAGCAGCGGGGCATGCTCAAGTCGATCTGTCTTTACAATTTGGATGCGAGGCCAGCTGCAGCGATGGCTGCCACGCTCGGAGGTGCGCTCTACTATGCGGATGCGCCTATGTCAGTGTTCGGGCACTCGCTCAACGGCAAACTCGCGGGCGGCAGCACGCTGTACCACAATCGCATCCTTCAGAAGGGCTCAATCCTCTGAGGCAAGGAGCCCGGCAATTCGTATGGCTTTGCCGACGATGCGAGAGGAGCTCTGCAACAGCGCCCGATGGCACTGCGCCTGCGCAGAAGAAATTTCCAGGCGTTTGCCCAGCACAGCACAAAAATCCGATCAACGATACCGGCTACGTGACCTTCCAGACTGAGGATCGAGGCGCTACCCTGGGTGTGTTGGCTGCGTCGATGCTGATTCACTCGCGCTGGTTTACGTGATCCGATATCCCGGCGCATCTGCGTCACAAAAGCTGCAAGGCTGGAAGCTACACGCACTGATCAAGGCTGCGACGAACGCCGCCATTTCCGCAAGTCTGGCTCCCGCCAAGCGATTGGCAGAGGCCTAAAACAGGGCGCCGGACGTGCAGCTGTTACTGCACGCCCAGCGCCGCAACACAGGTGTTCTCTCCACCTGGCATTGGCCTAGACCCTGCGCCCTCGCGAGAGCGGCCGCAGTGTCGGCTACCGACATCGCAAAAGCTGAGAACCCAATGACCCGACCCATGATTCCCTGGCCGGGCGGCAAGCGCCGCTTGATCAAGCACCTCTATCCTCATTTCCCCGCGCACCAGACCTATGTGGAGGCCTTCGCCGGCGGTGCAGCCGCACTGCTAATGCGACCACGGCCTGCGCCGCTAGAGGTCCTCAATGACATCAACAGCGACCTCGTCTGTCTGTACCGCTGTGTGCGGCACCATCTTGACGAGTTCGTTCGCATGTTTCGGTGGTCGCTTGTGTCGCGTGAGATGTTTGAGTGGGCGCAGATGGAGCGCCCTGAGACCCTGACGGACATCCAGCGGGCTGCCCGGTTTTACTACTTGCAGAAGCTAGCCTTCGGCGGGAAGGTAGAGGGTCAGACATTTGGTGTCGTGGCGAGCGGTGCAGGGCCGCGACTGAACCTACTGCGTATAGAGGAAGAGCTGAGCGCTGTGCATCTGCGCCTCGCCAATGTCGTCATCGAACGACTGCCCTGGTACGAATGCATCGCGCGCTACGATCGCCCTGAGACGCTGTTTTACCTTGATCCCCCGTATTGGCAGACCGAAGGCTACGGTGTTGAGTTCCCATTTTCGGAGTACGAACGGATGGCCGCGCTCATGCGCGATAGTAGCGGCAAATTCATCGTCTCGTTAAATGATCACCCGGCTATGCGGAGCATATTTGCAGAGTTCGAAACTGTTCCCCTTCAGTTGAGCTATTCGATCGGAGGTGCGTCCGGTCGAGACAAGCATTTTGGCGAGCTGATCATCAAGTCCTGGAACGATTCTGGTGCGACTTTGTTTTAGGGGCAGCCGCAAATAGCTTGGTGCAATGTGCAAATGTGTAATTCGCGGCGATGCGTCTCAAGCAGTGAGACGGCCCGGCCGATACTGGCCGCATGGATAGAGCCGAACTTCGAACCCATCTGGAACACCTCGATGCCGCGGTGCAGCCGCTGCTGAAGAGCAGCCCCGACCGTTGTCACTTCTGGCAGGCCTTCGCCGGCATGGCCGACATCATTGAGGACGGCGCCGTCACTGGCGAGGATGCCCAATTCGTCTCCCGGCGGCTCGATGAGATCTTGGCTTGGCATGGCCTTGAAGACGCCGGCCGCGACTGCTGGAGGGCCTCCGTGTGCTATTCCGCCGAGATTTAGGCGATTACCGCAAGCTCGTACGCCACTACGGCGCCACCATGTCGCTGGAGGAATTCGCGAAGCTGTGGTTGCGCGAGAACGACGTGAAGCGGCCCAAGATCCTGGAGGCGATGGACGATGCCTTTCGCGCCAGCGGGGAGGGTGGGGCTGGCAACATTGCCGCTGAGCTGGCTGCCTGGATAGAACCGACCCAGGCATGAGCCTGAGTCGGTACAGCCGCAAAGGGTCCTTCCGTGCTAGCCAAGCACTAGGGGCCAGGCAGGGGGACCAGTGAAAGGGCTATCCCACCAGCAACTGCTAAGAGCGCTAAAGTGCTAAGAATTATCGAGTAGCCCCGCCTAGAAAAACTGGGGTGGCGCTGGATAGCTCGAAGGATGGCTATCGGAACCAATGCATAAAGAACGCATAGTGCAAGGTAGTACCAATTTAACTGATACGAGGAACCTTTACCTATTAGGTTGCCTACTTGTAAGAGAACCACGCCGCCAGTGAGGGTTAGAAAGGAGCGGATCGCAAAGGCGTTACTAGTTTGTATCTGAGTGTTCATATATTTACATCGCAACGATCTGACACACTGCCCCAGTCGGGGTGCTCGTGCATGCTAAATGGAAACTGCGGTCTACTGGCCTCGTTGTGTTTCCCTGCCACCTAACGCCCAGGTTGCTGATGTGCTCGATCATGCGCTCGCCGGCATCGAAAGATGTTTGATAGTTGGGATAGACATAAATGCGTTCGGCGTCGGTCCCGGTAACGTCGGCCTTCGTTTCAGGGATGAAGTTACCTGCAGCATCCTTAGCGCTGCCCTTCACATATGAATAATCCTTAAGGCTCCAATTCCATTCGACCTTAAAGTAAGAGCCGTCAGGGAACTGTATTATGTTAGTAACCACAAACGGGCTTCGTATGGCGCCGATATTAATAACGCTTGTCAAGTTGGAAACTGCGACTCGGAGCTGTTCGTTCAAGTACCAAAAAGGTCCAAGGTTATCCATGCCCAAAGCTGCCCGCGTCGCGGTCTCCCGATAAACCGGAGTTGTGACGGCATCCATCGCGGTCATGGGGCGTGTTGCTTCGGCTTGTGGACTAATCTTAGCTGTTACCTTCTTTGCTGCCGCAGCCGCAGCGATATTTATACTCGCTGGCAAGGTGCTTACGACGTATGGCGATCCACCATTTGCGTCGTAAACAGCAAGGCCCGCGGCGACGCCCTGCTGTTCGGCAGCAGTCAGGGCTACTTCCTTCACGATCAGCTGCCCTCCGGTAAGTGTCGTCATTCGGGAGTCTGATGTGAGCCGAACATAGTCTGCCGCAGGCATAGACATCGGACTTGGTGGGCTGCCCCCGCCGTTGACAGAGACGATCATGTGATATGCGGTTCGACGATTGAAATCCCAGAGATGGTGATCTCCAACCCCTAACTCGCGAGACTTCGTTTGCTTCTGTCCAAGGTTGCAATCATTGCAAATTGCGACTCCAGCGTAAGCTGAGGACGAGAAAGCGAGCCCCACTACTAGTGCCGGACCCACTACATACTTAATCATTGTGAACTTCCTTGCGTTTCCACGGAACATCATTGTTCCTGCATTCAGTGTGTGCGCTCAGGTGCGGGCGCGTCAAATGAGCGCGTTCGCGGTGTGACGAAGTGCACTTTCCTACTCCATTCGATGCGGACTGGATATGCGCAACGGTCATCGTTCCAGGCGCTTGCCTGCCGCTGACGGCTCACTTCAGTCATATTGACGCTGTCGATCAAACTCTGCCCGACGAAAGCCGTTGATGACTCAACCGAAGGCGTCTGAGCAGCGCCAGGCCGACGCCCAGTCGCAGTTCCTGCGACAGCTGGCGGTAGGATGTGCGACATGCCTCCCGATCCGCCCACCGTGCTGCGCTGCAGCGCTCCAAAGAGCCCAGCGTCATTGCTCCAGAAGGCCTGAAGCTGCCGGATGTGCCTTCCGGTATGAACTGGCAAAACCCGGCTTCGGCGAGACCATTGATAGGGGCGAATGGTATGTCTTGGCTAACGGTCCAGGACGTGCGGACGTACTCGCACGGGTTCGGTGAAACCAATCTGGCGAGGCCAACGTGTACCTCCCCATCCCAGGCAGCGCGTCTGTACCTGAGCTGGGACATATCCGATCGCTCAAGCCTTCGAGGTGGTAGCGCAGTTCGCACGCAACTGGTCGAAGTAGTCCATCTCTCACAATTTGCGCTCGGACGCATCGCTACGCTCCGCTTGTTCACTTTCCTCGGTTTTACCTGGCGGCTTTGGCCGGTGAAGCGACTCTGGCAGCAGGTTCGTGTATCGCTTGAGCGACTTCCAGTCGCGGTGCCCTGTGACAATGGCCACCTCGGGGATGCTGTAGCCGCTCTCGAACAGCCGTGACGCGCCTTCGTGCCGCAGGTCGTGAAAGTGCAAGTCTTTGACTTGCAGGCGCACGCAGGCGCGCCGGAAGGCGGCACCAATGCTGTCTGGCTTGTAGGGGAAGATCAGCGGGCCTGCCCTCTCTTGGCGTTCGATGATTTCGACGGTGCGCCCCAGCAGCGGCACCCGCTGGTTATTGCCGCGCTTCTCCAGCGGGTCCTTGCGGTCGCGGATCAGGATTGTGGGTTTGTCGCCTGGCCGGTAGTCCTCCCAGCGTAGGGCGACAATCTCGCCCATGCGCATCGCCGAATCGATTGCGAAGGGGATCAGATCCCGCATCGGGATGGACCCCAGGTTGAAACGGAAGAACGCAGCCAGCTCGTCCAGCTCCTTTGCCGTCGGCCGCCGATTGCGCTCCACAGGCTTCGCGATGGCACCGGCGCGGCGCAGCACAGGGCGCGCGGCTGCGACCACGTCGGGAATCGTCATGTTCCAAAGCGATCGGCCCGCTGCCAGCACCTCGCCCAAGAATCCGAGCTCCATGGTCATGGTGGCCGGCCCCGCCTTGCGCTGGCCAATGTGGGTGAGGATGTCCTGGCCGGTGAGAGTGCTCACCTCGCGGTCGCCGAGCGATTCCTCCCAGCGCTTGAGGTTGCCGCGCTTCGTCGCTGATATCGGCCGGAACTTCCCCATCTCTTTCACGTATCGGTCGATCAGCGCCGAGAGCGTCATGCTCTCCTGCGGCGGTAGCGTACCGCCCCTGATGGCGTCTTCCGTGAGGCGCGCCCAGTCGTCCGCTGCCTTCCTCCCGTTGAACGTCTTCGAGGCGGTAGGATGCCCTTTGATGCGCACGAGTGCGCGCCATTTCTTGCCCCGTTTCTCAATCAGTGCCACCTGGTGCAACCCCCTCTGCTTGGTGCAGTGCGGGTACATTACACTGGGAATGAGAGGGAAAAACAGGGACTTAGCGGGAGCTACATTGCACCGCAGTAGCACCAAGGATCACGTAAAGTGTTGAAAAAAAACGAAATCCGCCTTTCCGTGGCACCCATGATGGATTGGACCGACCGCCATTGCCGCGTCTTCCACCGCCTGTTGGCGCCATCGGCGCGCCTATATACCGAGATGGTGCACGCCAACGCGGTGATCCACGGCGATCGCGCGCGCTTGATCGGCTTCGATGTGGTCGAACATCCGCTGGCGCTGCAACTGGGCGGCAGCGATCCGGCCTTGCTTGCGCAGGCGGCGGCGATCGCGCAGGAGTGGGGCTTTGATGAGATCAATCTCAATTGCGGGTGCCCGTCCGACCGCGTGCAGGCCGGGCGGTTTGGCGCCTGCCTGATGCGCGAGCCGGCGCTGGTGGCTGAGTGCGTCGCTGCCATGTGCGCCGCCACCCGCCTGCCTATCACGGTCAAATGCCGCCTCGGCGTCGACGACGATGACGACCACGCGGTGTTCGCCGGCTTTGTCGACCAGGTGGTCGCGGCCGGCGCGGCGATGGTGGTGGTGCACGCCCGCAACGCCTGGCTCAAGGGCCTGTCGCCAAAGGAAAACCGCGAAGTGCCGCCGCTGAGGTACGACTGGGCCTACCGGCTCAAGCAGGAGCGGCCCGGCCTGCCGGTGGTGCTCAACGGCGGCATTACGGCCGTGGACACCGCACTGGCGCATCTGCAGCACACCGACGGCGTCATGCTCGGCCGCGCGGCCTACCACGACCCGTACGTTCTGCATTGTCTGGACGCTGCCTTGAACCAGCAGCCCGAGCAACCGCGCGAGTCCTTGCTACGCGCATTTCGGCCGTATGTGGAATCGCAGCTAGCGCAAGGTCTGGCCTTGAAGCACATGACGCGGCACGTGCTGGGCCTGTTCCATGGCCAGCCCGGCGGTCGGGCGTTCCGGCAGGTGTTGAGCGAAGGCGCACATCGTCCGGGGGCCGGTTGGCAGTTGGTCGAGCAGGCGCTGCAGCGTACCGATACGCGTCCCTGGCGGGTGGTCGCCTAACGTTGGCCCACTGTTTGCATTCCTGAACGGGCTGCCGGGTTATCGATGGTTTCGGGGTTCCTTGGAGCGGGTGCATTTGCCACAAACCCCCGCCCATCGTGGCTTCAAGGCCCGGCAATATTCATTTCACTGAACGCCGTTAACTCGGAGCTAAAAAGTTCAGATCGGATTCACCCCACAAAATCAAGAATTTGGCTCGATTCCGACGCTCGACCATCACTAACACCTGGTCGATTTCACGAATTTTGAATGTTCCTGAACAACTCGCTAGGATTCGTTTGTGACCCAATTGCTCTGCCGCGCTCGCCAAGTTGCTCTGGTTACCCTCTGGGTTGCCGTGGCCGCGCCGTCGGCCTGGGGCCAGGGCTACCCGATGGTGCAGAGCGGGCGCGAAGCGTTGCCGCCTTCGGCACGCGGCAATAGCCGCACGTTGTCGGACACCATTCGACACGTACAACGGTCTACCGGTGGACAGATCCTGGGCGCCGAGCGCGTGCCGTTCGATGGCGGCAACCTCAATCGGGTCAAGTACATGAAAGACGGACGCGTGCACACCGTGTACGAGCCGGAGCAAACGCAGGCCGCGCCGCCGCGTAACTTGCCACCACCGGACGCGCCACCACGCGACGATAACCACTGAACGTAGATAGTTCTGCGTTAAGTCTTATAAATTCCCCGGCCGCTGGCCGACAACGTAACTAGGGAGAGTGCATGCGTATCCTTTTGGTCGAAGACGAAGCTCCGCTGCGCGAAACCCTTGCGGCGCGTCTGAAGCGCGAAGGCTTTGCGGTCGACGCTGCACAGGACGGCGAAGAAGGTCTCTACATGGGCCGTGAAGTGCCGTTCGATGTTGGCATCATTGATCTTGGCTTGCCTAAAATGTCGGGCATGGAGCTGATCAAAGCCCTGCGCGATGAAGGCAAGAAGTTTCCGGTGCTGATCCTGACCGCGCGTTCGAGCTGGCAGGACAAGGTCGAAGGCCTGAAGCAGGGCGCCGACGATTATCTGGTCAAGCCGTTCCACGTCGAAGAGTTGTTGGCGCGCGTCAACGCGCTGCTGCGGCGTGCGGCTGGCTGGAGCAAGCCTACGCTTGAATGCGGCCCGGTCGCGCTGGATCTGGCAGCACAGACGGTGAGCGTCAACGGCGCCAACGTCGACCTGACCAGCTACGAGTACAAGGTGCTCGAGTACTTGATGATGCATGCCGGCGAATTGGTCTCCAAGGCCGACCTCACCGAGCACATCTATCAGCAGGACTTCGACCGCGATTCGAACGTGCTGGAAGTGTTTATCGGTCGCCTGCGCAAGAAGCTCGATCCCGATGGTGAGCTCAAGCCGATCGAAACCGTCCGTGGTCGCGGCTACCGCTTCGCCATTCCGCGTACCGAAGGCTGAGTCCGCGCGTCGGCAAACAGGAAGACAGGGTGTCGGGCCGCTCCAAGTGGTATAGACGCTGGCGGCCGCGCTCGTTGCAGGCCCGCCAGCTGTTGGCCGCCAGCCTCAGTCTGGTGGCCTTCCTTGCGCTTGCGGGGTACGCGCTGGATGTGGCGTTTGCCGACACCGCTGAAAAGAATCTGCGCGAGCGGCTGAAGAATTACGCCTCCGCGTATGCGGCCAATATCGATTTCGTACGCGATGGCTCGCTGTACATCGGAGGACAACCGCCCGACCCGCGCTTTGACGTTCCCGGCGGCGGGCTGTACGTCGAAGTGGTGCGCCCGGACGAAAGCTGGACCTCGATGTCTGCCGAAGGCCCGAATATTCCGCACGGCCGCATGCTAGAGCCGCGCCAGGAAGAGTTCATCGGCCCGTTGGAAATGACCCAGATCGACGGCAGCCTGGGCCAGCTCTATCGCTACGGCCTGGGCGTGAGCTACGTCGAACGCGAACACGGCGGCGAGATTCCCTACACCATTTATGTGATGGAAGATGCGCGCTCGATGGGCGCGCAGCTGCGCGTGTTCCGTGGTGCAGTGTGGTTCTATCTCGGTAGCGCCGGTGTGGTGTTGCTGGTGTTGCAGGCTTTCATCCTGCAATGGAGCCTGCGCCCGCTGCGGCGTGTCATCAATGAACTGACCAAGGTGCAGCGCGGCGAGATCCAGCGCATGAGCGAGCAGCATCCGCGCGAGTTGGAGCCGCTGACCGACAGCATCAATGCCTTCATCGAGAGCGAACGCGACAACCTGGAGCGTCAGCGCAATACGCTGGCCGATCTGGCGCACAGCCTCAAGACACCCATCGCCGTGTTGCGCACGCAATTGGACAGCGGTGCATCCGAGCGCGATCTGCACGAAGAAATGGATGTGCAGCTGCGCCGCATGAACGATCTGGTGTCTTATCAGCTAGCACGCGCGGCTTCCAGCGGACACAAGTTGTTCGCCGCACCGCTTCCGATCGAGCCGACCGCCGAAGAAATCGTGCGTGGTCTGGAGAAGGTGTACTCGGTCAAGGGCGTGTTGTGCGAATTCGATATTTCGCCCGAAGCACGCTTTCACGGCGAGCCGGGCGATTTGCAGGAACTACTCGGCAATCTGCTGGAAAACGGCTTCAAGTGGGCGCGTAGCCGCGTGCTGCTGACCGCACAACCAGGCCCCACCACCGGTAGCCGTCGTGCCGGGTTGATCCTGTCGGTGGAAGACGATGGTCCCGGCATCGCGCCCGAAGACGTGGCCAAAATCCTGCAGCGCGGTGTGCGTGGCGATGAGCGCGTGCAAGGGCATGGCATCGGCATGTCGATCGTGCAGGATCTGATCAAGGCCTACCGTGGCGAACTGCAGGTGGTGCGCTCGCAGGAATTGGGCGGCGCCCGCTTCGACGTGACCCTGCCGCCGGGACTGTGACCATCGGGAGTGGCCCGATGAACACCTGGTCAATGCCCGCAGACCTTCCGACAACCGTTTAACCGCTCATGCGTTGGCTTACCCATACTGGGTCGGTAAGCCGTTGCGATGGAGGGCCGCATGTTCGAGCAAGTTAGCCAGGCAGGGCGCATGGAAACGCGTGCGGCGCACGCGCGGCACTGGCGTGGATGGCGCGCGCTGCCGCTATTGATTGGCAGCGTCTGCGCGCTCAATTGCACGGCTGCCGAATCACCGCTTACACCAGCACAGACACGCTGGCTGCAACGCGCCACCTACGGCGTGGATGGCAACAGCGCGACGCAACTGACGCGGCTTGGCCCCAAACGCTTCGGTGCGCTGTTACTGCAGCCCAGCGATGACGGGGCGTTGCCCGCGCCGGTGCGGGCACAGCTGCAGCGCTTCGATGGGTTGCACACCCCGCTGGTGGATTTGCTGACCCAATACGAGGCCGACAAGCTCCGCCTGCAGGCCATGCCCGATGGCGATGAAAAGGTTGCCCTGAAGAAGGACTGGCAGGCGCGCGGCGGGCAGATGTTGGTGCAGGCGCGCCAGGCGCAATTGCTGCGCGCGGTGTACGCGACGGATCAGCTGCGTGAGCAACTGGTGTGGTTCTGGCTTAATCATTTCAGCGTGTATGCCGACAAGGCGCGTGTGAAATGGATGGCCGCCGACTACATGGAAAACGCGATTCGCCCGAATGCCACCGGCAAGTTTGCCGACTTGGTGATGGCGACGCTGGAAAGCCCGGCGATGCTGGAATACCTGGACAACGCCAAGAATGCCAAGGGCAAGGTCAACGAAAACTACGCACGCGAGTTGATGGAACTGCACACGCTAGGTGTGCATGGCGGCTACAGCCAGCAGGATGTGCAGCAGCTGGCGCTGATCCTTACCGGCGCAGGCCTGGTGGCGATCAAGGCCAACGGCGCACCGCCGTTGCCACCCGCATCGCCAGGACAGGCGCAGGTCGTGCGCAAGGGTTTGTTCGAATTCAATCCGGCGCGCCATCAACCCGGCGACAAGATGCTGCTTGGTCAGCACATCGCCGGAGGTAATCTGGATGAGATCGAGCGCGCCGTGCAGCTGTTGGTGCGGCAACCGGCCTGCGCACATTTCATTTCGCAACGCCTGGCCGAGTATTTCGTCAGCGACACGCCGCCCGCTGCGCTGGTGACGCGCATGGCCAACACGTTCCAGCGCAGCGATGGCGATATCACCAAGGTAATGCAAACCATGCTGGCGTCGCCTGAGTTTGCGCAGGCGCAACCGCGCAAGTTCAAAGACCCGAACCGGTTTGTGGTGTCGGCGATGCGGGTGGCGTATGAGGATCAAGCGGTGATCAATGCTGCGCCGATGGCCAGTTGGGTGCAGCAGCTCGGCGAGCCGTTGTTCGGACGCATCACGCCTGACGGCTGGTCGCTGCAGTCGCAGGCGTGGACCAGTTCCGGGCAATTGGCGCGGCGCTTTGAAGTGGCGCGTTCGATCGGTGGCGGACCGAAGCAATTGTTTCGTCTGGACGGCGACAACGACACGCCGATTCCGGCAGTGACGCAAATCGACACGCGCCCTTCGTATCGGTGGCTGGCGCCCTCGCTGTCTGCCGCCACCCAGCAGGCACTGACGCAAGCGCGCTCGCCCGCCGAATGGAATGGATTTTTGCTGTCGTCGCCTGACTTCAACTATCGCTGACGCAACGACATCACGACATCGATTCAGCTGCGCTGATGCAGCGCCAACGGTTCAATGCGCGCAGATTCAAACCACCAATCCAACGATCTAACGAATGCCAAGCGGTCATCGCCGCGGGAGTACACCATGCAACGACGTCAATTTCTGCTTGCCTCTGCAGCCGCTGCAAGCATGCCGTGGGCCGGTCGTCTGTTCGCTGCGCCACGCGATAGCGCGCGCATGCTGGTGGTGTTTCTGCGTGGTGGCTACGACAGCAATAACCTGCTGGTACCGCATAGCAGCGATTTTTATTACCAGTCGCGGCCGAGTCTGGCGATTGCGCGGCCAGATGCCGCCAATCCAAACAGCGCTGTGGCACTGAACGCGCAGTGGGGTCTCAACCCGGTGGTGCGCGATACGCTGCTGCCGCTGTGGGAACGCAAGCAAGTGGCCTTCGTGCCGTTCGCCGGCACCGACGATCTGTCGCGCAGTCACTTCGAAACCCAGGACGATATCGAATCCGGCCAGGCGGGCAAGCATCGCGATTACCGCTCCGGGTTCATGGCGCGCCTGTCGGGTGTGCTGAGTGGAGTGTCGGCGATCGCGTTTACCGATTCGTTGCCGCTGACGTTTCAAGGCGGCGGCGATTTACCCAACGTGTCGTTGCGGAGCATCGGCAAAGGTGGGCTGGATGCGCGGCAGGCGCAGATCCTGTCGCAGATGTACGACAGCACGCCGTTGGCCGCCGCTGCGCGCGATGGTCTTGCATTGCGTCAGCAGGTCACCGCGCAGCTGCGCGAAGAGATGGAGCAGGCCGGCCGCGGCGCCGCTAGCGCACGCACCTTTGCCGACGAAACCCGGCGCATGGCGACCTTGATGCGCGAGCGTTATCGCCTGGGCTTTGTCGATGTCGGTGGTTGGGACACGCATGCCAACCAAGGCAGTGTGGAAGGTGGTTTGGCCAACAACCTGCGCAATCTCGGCGAAGGGCTGGCCGCCTATGCCGATGCGCTGGGGCCGGCATGGAACGACACCGTGGTGGTGGTGATCTCCGAGTTCGGACGCACCTTCCGCGAAAACGGCAGCAAGGGCACTGATCACGGCCATGGCACCACGTACTGGGTGTTGGGCGGAGGCGTGCACGGCGGCCGCATCGCTGGCGAACAAGTGGCGGTCGAACAGGCGCAGCTGCTGCAGAACCGCGATTACCCGGTGCTCAACAATTACCGCAGTCTGTTTGGCGGGCTGCTGACTCGCGTGTGGGGCCTGTCGCCAGCGCAATTGGAGCGGGTGTTCCCCGGCGCTAAACCACGCGATCTTGGATTGGTGTGAATTCGCAGAGCGACCAAGCGCACGAAAGAACATGTGCAGAACATGACGGTGGTTTTGTTTCAATGCGGCGGCAGTGTTTCAAGCGACGGCTGTACGTGTCGTTTGCCAAAGCGACAGCGACGCCGGCTAGTGCAGCAGCACACTCAACGCTGCGCTGAAGCTGCAAACGGTGAGGGCCCGTAAAAACGTTCCAAGTGCGCAGCGACCTGCGGCATCGCGTGTGCAAGCAGATGCGGTGCGGAGAAGTGATATTCGCTGACCACCGCGAAGAATTCTTCCGGCGCTTCGGCGGCATACGGGTCGATCTCGGTGTCTTCGCCGGCATCGACGCGCTGGCAAAAAAATCGTAGGCACGCTGGAAATCCCGGGCCCAGGCCCAGGCCCGCTGCGCATCGCGTGGTAATGGCGGTGTGCCGTCGAGCGCGCCATCCAGTGCATCGAGCTTGTGCGCCATTTCGTGCACGATCGCGTTGAAGCCCGCCTGCGGGTCATCCAGATCGGCTTGCACATCAGCCCAGCTGACGATCAACGGACCTTGCTCCCACGCTTCGCCGATCAGGGCGTCGTCCCACGCGTGCATCACTCCGGCAGCATCCATGTGCGAGCGCTGCACGCGGAACGCATCCGGATACACGATCAATTGCTACCAGCCACGCCAACCAGAGGCGCCTATTTCCAGCAGTGGCAGGCAGCAGGTCGCAGCCAGCACGAGCTGATCGTGCGGTTGCAGCTGCCCGTCGACGGGCGAAATGGTTTTTTCGATGCAGGAATTGCGCGGTCAATGCGCGCAGGCATTGTTGGCGAGGCGGATCGAGCGCTGCGACCCACGCGCAATTGCTGCACAGCGGTTGCCAGAGTGCATCAGCAATGTCGGGAGGCGTCCGGCGCAGCCAGCGCGTTAACCACTGGATCAGCGGAACATGCCCGGCAGGAAACTGTGCCAACGCGGCATGGTGCGCATGCGTGGGAATAACGAATCGCCATCGCTGCCACCGCCACCGCCATTGGTGGAGGGCGCGGCTTTGTGCGGGGTGGTGCGTGCCGGTGCCGCCTCGGGGGCCGGTGTTCTGCCGCGTGCGGCCGAGTTGGTGCTGACGCAGCTCTCATTATCGCCGTCGACGAACTTGTCCGATGCCAGTGCGGCAAGCGGAGCCAACAGCATGAGCAGGCAAACCGTGATTCGGCGCATCGTCCACATCCAGGGCAAGCGGCGTGAGTCGCCGATCATAACGCGCTTTTCACTCCCTCACGCAAGCCGCGCTGGGCGCCCGGGAGGGCTTGGCGCATACTTTGGCGGATGGATTCGGGGACTTCGGGCGTGTGATGCACTTTGAAATGAGAGGCGCCGGCGGCCAGCGTTGCGGCGCAGGTGCCGCGGGGCACTACTGGTCCGACGCGCGTGATGGCCAGCCGCAGCATGCCCCCTGTTTGCTGCCGGCCATCAACCCGACAGCACGCTTCGTCTGGCACGCCGATGCTGCGTTACGCGCGTCCCCCGGACGGCCCGTCAAGCATGTAGGGCGTTCTTCTACGCATGCCGCAGCTCCTGCCATCTCACCCCTTATTGCGTGTCCCAGCCGTGGATGATCGTGCCCTGCTGGCCAAACTCGCCGGTGGCCGGCGGTCCGGCGATGCGCTTGCACGCGATGCCGGCTTGACCCGCGCGGCGGTGTGGAAGCGCATCCAGAATCTGCGCGCGGCGGGTGTCGACATCGAAGGACGGGCCGGGGATGGTTATCGGCTGGCCACGCCGTTGGATCTGCTGGACGCGGCGCGCATTCGCGCCGGCATGGCACCGGATGCGGCAGCCGGCCTCGCTGCGCTGGACGTGGCCTGGACGCTGGAATCCACCAATACCACCTTGCTGGCGCAGCCGGCGCCCGAACACGGCGTGGCGGTGCTGCTGGCCGAGCGCCAGACCGGCGGCCGTGGCCGACGCGGCCGTCAGTGGACCTCGCCGCTGGGCGCGCACATCTACTTGTCTGCGTCGCGCCGTTTCAGTGGCGGGCTGGGCCAGCTGGCCGGCCTTAGCCTGGCTATCGGGGTGGCAGTGGCTGAAGCCTTGCGTGGTTGCGGGTTCGCCGATGTCGGGCTGAAATGGCCCAACGATTTGCTGGCACGCGAGCGCAAGCTGGGCGGCCTGTTGATCGAGGGTGGCGGCGAAATGGCCGGCAACGCGCGTGCGGTGATCGGGCTGGGCTTGAACGTGCACATGCCGGCGGCAGCAGCGGCCAGCATCGACCAGCCGTGGATCGATCTGGATACCTTGGCTGACAGCCCGGTGTCGCGCGACCGCGTCACGGCGGCGGTGTTGTCCGGCTTGCTGCCGGCACTGGACCTGTTCGAGGCGCAGGGGCTGGCGCCGTTCCTGGGGCGCTATGCAGACCTGGATGTCCTGAGTGGGCGTGCGGTGCAGGTTGAAGAGGCCGGCACCCGGCATGGTGGCGTCGCGCTTGGCCTGGCGGCTGACGGCGCCTTGCGTGTGCAACTGGGCGACACGGTGCGCCTGTTCCACTCCGGAGAAGTGAGCGTGAGACCTGCATGAGCGAGTGGTTGTTCGACCTGGGAAATTCGCGGTTCAAGTACGCGCCGCTGCACGGCAACCGTGCCGGCGAGGTGCAGGCATGGGCGCATGGCGCCGAAGCCATGGATGCGGCCGCGCTGGCAGCGCTGCCGTCCGGGCGTATCGCGCACGTTGCTAGCGTGGCCGCACCGGCACTGACGCAACGCATGATCGCCTGCCTGCAGGAGCGCTTTGCGCAGGTGCGCATCGTGCGGACCGCCGCCGAATGCGCCGGCATCCGCATCGCCTACGCTGATCCGAGCCGTTTCGGCGTGGACCGTTTTCTGGCGCTGCTGGGTGCGCGGGGCAATGCGCCGGTGCTGGTGGCCGGCGTGGGCACCGCATTGACCATCGACGTGCTTGGCGCCGATGGCCTGCATCACGGCGGCCGCATCGCCGCCTCGCCGACCACCATGCGCGAAGCGCTGCATGCGCGCGCGGTGCAGCTGCCGGTCAGCGGCGGCGATTACGTCGAGCTGGCCACCGACACCGACGATGCGTTGACCTCCGGCTGCGACGGCGCGGCGGTCGCGCTGATCGAGCGCAGCCTGCAGCACGCGCAACGCAGCCTGGGCATGCCGGTGCGGCTGCTCGTCCATGGGGGTGGCGCGCCGCCGCTGCTACCGCTGTTGCCCGCTGCCACGTTCCGCGCTGCGTTGGTGCTGGACGGTCTGGCGACGTGGGCGACCGCTGCGGCGTCCACGTAGAATCGGCGCATGTATGTCCGCGCGCTCATCGTCGTCTTGATCGTCCTCAATGCCGGGGTGGCGTTGTGGTGGGCCTTGCAGCCGCCGCCAGCACCACCGCCGGCGCCGCCGCAACCGACCGGTGTCGCGCGGCTGGAGTTGCTGCCGACGGTGACCGGTGCTGCGGTGCCCGCTGCGGCGAGTGCGGGATTGGCATCACCATCACCATCACCATCACCATCAGAGGGCGGAACGACTGCGTCGGCCGCCGCGGCTTCGACAGCATCAGCATCGACACCTATGTCCGCATCGGTAGCAACGCCAAACGCGTCGCCAGTCGCTAATACATCCACTGCCACCTCTGCATCGACGACTGCTGCCTCCGCCATCGCGGTGGAGGCGCCGCGTGCCGCAGCCGAGACGTCGCCGACGACAAAAGCTGCTGCAAAGCCCGCCGAAAGCGTCGCTGCTGCGGCTGCAAAACCATCGCCAACCACGTCACCACCGCCTGTGCCTGCACCGGAGCGCTGCGCCAGCCTGGGACCATTCGCGGCACGCGCCGATGCCGATGCGGCGCTGGCGCGCGTGCGTGGGCAGGCCAGTCGCGCCACTGTGCGCGAGGACAAGGACGCTGGCGTCAGCACGTTTCGGGTGATGTTGCCCAACGTGGGTGACCGCGCGGCTGCGCAGGCCCTGGTCAAGCGCATTGCCGCCGCTGGTATGGGCGATTACTACGTGATCGCACAGGGCGAGGACAACACTGTGGCGCTTGGCCAGTACCAGAGCCGCGAGCGCGCCGAGCGGCGCCAGGCCAGCCTGGTTGGCGCAGGGTTTCCAGCGCAATTGGTGCCCAGCGGCAGTGGGCAATCGCGGTGGTGGATCGATGTGCGCAGCAGCGCGGCCACCAGCGCCTTGCAAGGTGCTGCCGGGGCCGCGCGTCAGCGTTCGCTAGATTGCGCCGCGCTGCGCTAGAATGCGCATCGGCGCGCAATGCGCCTGCCTTCGCCGGCATAGCTCAGTTGGTAGAGCAACCGCCTTGTAAGCGGTAGGTCCCCAGTTCGAATCCGGGTGCCGGCACCATCTTCAATCCACGCGCACGTGGCAATCACGGTTGAGTGTGCTGCGGTTCGAGCACG
Source organism: Xanthomonas vasicola (assembly GCF_000772705.2). GTDB lineage: Bacteria > Pseudomonadota > Gammaproteobacteria > Xanthomonadales > Xanthomonadaceae > Xanthomonas > Xanthomonas vasicola. The sequence continues at coordinate 89,592 of NZ_JSBW02000002.1, read as the reverse complement.
CGTTGCAGTGTGCCGGATTGTTCGGTCAGCGGCGCCAAGCACGGTGAGCGTGTTGCCTGCCGCCATCTCCTCCAACGGACCTTATCGTGCGCAGCGTTTGAAAAGCGGGCGCGTGCGTCGGGACGGTGGCCTGCCTTACCCCCCCCCTCACCTCAAACCTGTTCTGTTGCGCGGCCTGTGTTTGTGACGCGGGCATCTCAGCGCACGCGTTTCAGGGCGTGCAAGCCATGGCTCTTTCTCCAACGCGAGAAGCGTTGAGCAACGTGCCCTAAGCGTGTTCCGCTAAGTTGCTTGCAACGCTTCACCACTCATCGCGCGATGTTTTCGCGCGACAGCAGGTGTAGCAGATCAGGCCGGGCGGCCGGCCGATAACAGTTCCAGCGCGGCCTTGCCGGAGTCTGCGTGCGCTGCATCGCCGCTCAGGCGGTCGGCTAATGCGGCTACGATGATGGCGTGGGCCTGGCGCAGCACGCTGTCGGCATCGGCGCTGGCGTCCACCACGTGTTTGCCTGGCAATTCCAACCCAGCAAAGATGGTGCGGCAGCGTTCCAGGTTGTCCTGGGTTTCGAAGTGGTTGGGCGCATCGCCGCGGGCGCGGATGCGCGCCAGGCCGGTGGGTGGGGGCAGGTCGAGCAGCAGCAGCACGTCCGGGCGCGGCGCGAAGGCGTTGCGCTCCAGTAGCTCGTCCAGCGGCAGGCCGGCGGCGCCTTGGTAGGCGACCATCGAGGGGAAGTAGCGGTCCAGGATCACGATGTCGCCGCGTGCCAGCGCGGGCGCGATCAAGGTGTCCACGTGTTCGTGGCGGTCGCGGATCAGCAGCTCGGCTTCTTCGTCCGCACTCAGGCGGCCGGTGGCGGCAGACTGGCGCAGTTGGGTGCCCCAGGGGCCGTTGGTCGGCTCCTTGCTCAGCACGACGCGCGCGCCAGCGGTTTCCAGCGTGGTGGCCAGGCAGCGGGCGAGGGTGGTCTTGCCGGCGCCGTCGATGCCTTCGATGGCGATCAGTAAGCCGCCGGGCTTCAGTTCAATTGTCATCGCGCTACTTTATCTGATCGTGGCGATGGCCCCTAGCCGGCAGCATTGCGTTGGCGAGCGTGCAGCCGCAGCGGATGCGCGCGATGACGAAGACGCAGCGACAGAGTCAGTGACAGACGCAGGCACGCGCCACCAACGCTGCCGTAAGCTGATCACCAGCATGCGGCGAACACAGGCACGCAAGGGCCGGCACGCCATGCGGCATATGCCGATGACTTATCGCCGGTATGTCCTGCGCGATGTCGGGAATGTCCCGATGTCTTGGCTTCTGACCGCACGCCATACTGAATAAGTCAGACGCACCGCACATTCGTATCGCGATTGAGTCGTGTTTTTGGCTTCAAGGAAAACGGACGCGTCGCCGCCACCCTAGAGGCGGCATCCCCCGCGTGACGCCCTTTCAGGCACCGTCGTGACCAGATTCCTTGTCTTCACTCACCAAGTCGACCGCACATGCACGCGCCAGGCGCGCTGGCGATCAGCTGGTTGCCGAGGTGTAGCGATAGGACAGCAGCGACTTCACCAGGAAGGTGATCTGGGTGGCCGAGCGCGCATCCACGCGCATGACCGGGATGCGGAAGCCTTCGGCCACCAGGGCATCGCGAAATGGCGGCACCAGGAAATCTTCGACTTCATCGGTCATGGTGATGCCCACCGCCAGGCTGGCGTGGGGTGCGATCTGCGTAAACTCGCGCAACAACTCCAGCGTGGCATTGAGCCTCTGCGGGTCGCGTGCGTTGGTCAGTACGATCACGCCGAGCGCGCCGTCGCACACCAGCGGCCACATGAAATCCAGGTATTTCTGCCCGGGCACGCCGTAGACGTGCAGCAGCTCGCCGTCTTCCAGCTCGATCGAGCTGTAGTCCAGCGCGACGGTGGTGTAGGTCTTGTCGCCGTAGGCGTCCTGGCTGAGCGGCATTTCAGTGCTGACCGGCTCCACATCGGAGATGGCGCGCACTGCGGTGGTCTTGCCCGCGCCCATGCCGCCGACGAACACCAGCTTGTTGGCTGGAAGACTCATGACTGCGCCTGGAAGAGGGAAAGGCCGAACCGACGTGCGACCCAGGAAAAGAACCGCGTGTTGCCGCTGTCTGGACGACGCTGCGTTGCAGGCACGGGAATCTCCGCAGTCTGGGCAAGGCCGCTGGCGAGTGCAGCGGCGAACAGGCATTCCACCGTTTGCAGCGGCAGCTTGCAAGCATTGGCCAGCGCCTGCGGGCGCCATGGGCGCGCATGCAGGTGGGCGATGGCGAGCAATTGAGCTGGCGAACTGGTCTCTGCGCTCAACTCCGGCCACTGGCGCAGTTGCAGCGCACGGCTGGGTTCCACGGCCGGCAGCGCCGTGCGCAGATGCTCGGGCAGGGCGAAAAACAGCGCTTCGAATGAAAGACGTTGCGGTAACGCGGTGCCAGCAAGGTCGGGCACGGCGTGCCAGCCCGAGCGGTCGAGCGCAGCGATCACCTCGGCCAGCGCCACGCCAGCCGGTAACTGCACGCAGCCATGGATCGGGTCCACTCGCACCTGCAACTGCGCATGCTGCAGGGTCACCACGCCGGAGCCGAATTCGCCGCGGCAATGCCGCAGCAACAACGCCGGCTCCGCCACCGGGGTGGCGTGTGGCGAGGACAACAGCATGCGCACCTGTTCGTTGAGTTCGCGCACGGTGGCGCCGTGCTTGATCCACGCACCTGCAACCGGCATGCGCGACACCACCAGCACACGCACCGGTTGCCCCTGCAGTGCCTGCCAGGCGGCCAAGCCACCGGCGCTGTCCAGGCCCAGCACCACGACATCGGCTGCGTACTGCGGCCATTCGCCCAACTGCACGTCGATGCGTTCGGCGAGCAGCAGCGAGCACGCCAGTTTCAGGCGTGTGGTGTGCAGCAGGTCCAGGCCGGCCGTAGCGACCCGCATGGCATTGATGGGTGTGGTCATGATCCGGCGCCTTGGCGGCGCATTGGAAGAGCAAGACGCCTGCCGGTATGCACCGGCAGGCTGGAGCAGGCGATGCACGTGCACCGCATTGTTGGCATCAACCGAAATCGAGGGTCTTTTCGAATGCCTTGAGCTCGTGACGGGCCATGGCCAGATTGGCCTTGGCACGGTCCAGCACCACGTACAGGAACAGCGCGCCGTTGCTTTCCAGCGGGCGCAGCAGGTGGTACTGGCGCGCCAGCGTGATCAGGATGTCTTCGATGGTGTCGTTCAACCCGAGTTGTTCGGCGATGCGGCGCTTTGCACGCAGCACTTCGGTATTGCCGGCCGCTGCCAATTCCAGGTTGAGCTCGGCACCGCCGGTCATGCCCAATGCCATACCGCTGTCGCTATCGACCAGCGCCGCACCGACGAAGCCGGCCAGCGAATGCAGGTGTTCCAGATTGAGTTTTGACACGAGTTGTCCTTACAAACGGTGAGTAATGAGTACCTTGCGGCATGCACAAACGATGCCAAGCGCTCAGCCTTGCGGCGGCGTCAACACGGTGGCGAGGCGGCCGGCGCAATCGCGCGCGTTGAATAGCAGCGCAGCGGCATTGATGTCGCTACCGCCCACGGCGGTGAGGGTGAGCGGTTTGTCGGCGCGGATGCGGATCAACACCAGCTGCCCGGCACGCGTGCTGATGGTGGCGTAATCGGCCTCTTTCAGACTGGATTCGCGCGCCAGGGTCTCGCCCAGGGTCAGGAACGAATTGGCCATCGCGGCAAGCCGGCGACCGTCCACATCCAGGCTGGATTGCTCGGTAATGGCGCGCCCGTCGGCGGTGGAAAGCATCAACAGACGGATGCCCGGCTCACGCTCGATGGTCTGCGCGAACTCGTGCCCGATACGCTGCAGATCGTAAAAACGCAACGCCCGCGGGACATCGCCCACGGCAGCCTTGACGACCTGGTTAACAGCGTTATTCGGCATGAAATCCCCCTATTGCTTGATGGCCTGAACGCGTGCATGCGTGGCGTGCTGTGCTAGCCGGCGCGCACCATACCACCCGGATCCGAGCAGGCTGTGCTGCCCGCCCGTGTTGCTTAGCTGGGCGGTCACACAGGCAGGATCGGCAAAGTCCGGCGCGCCACAAACTGTCGTGGCACGTCACGGTAGCGGCGCGAAGAGACAGATCTAAACCTCGCGCTTGGTCGCACTGTTCAGGACATGGCCCATACCGTGCTGCGCTGCCGCGCGTCACGGTGCTGACGGGCCACTAGACTGAGCGGCTTTATCGACGCTGGAGCAATGCATGGCAACGCAGTACGTGCCGGTTTCCTTGATCGGCGTTCCCACCGACATCGGAGCGGGCCACCGTGGCGCGCGTATGGGACCGGAGGCGCTACGCATCGCCGGCCTGCAGGAGGCGCTGGTCGGCCGCGGCGTGGAGGTGCGCGACCTGGGCAATCTGGATGGCCCGCGCAATCCCTGGCAGGCACCGCGAGCCGGCTACCGGCATCTGGACGAAGTGGTGGCCTGGAACCAGGCGCTGATGGATGCCAGCTACGCCGAACTGCGTGCCGGACGCATGCCGATCATGCTCGGTGGCGACCATTGCCTGGGCATCGGCTCGATCACGGCGGTGGCCAAGTACTGCCGCGAGCAGGGTCGGCCGTTGCGGGTGCTATGGCTGGATGCGCACTCGGATTTCAACACTAGCGAGGTGACGCCGTCAGGCAATGTGCATGGCATGCCGGTGGCCTGCCTGTGCGGGCTGGGCCCGGAGGCGCTGACCCATCTGGGCGGCAGTGCGCCGGCGTTGTTGCCCGAGCAGGTGCGGCAGATCGGCATCCGCTCGGTGGATCCGGAGGAGAAGCGGCTGATCAAGCAGCACCGCATCGATGTGTACGACATGCGCTACATTGACGAAGCCGGCATGAAGCGCACCATGGAGGCCGCGCTGCAGGACATGAGCGCCGACACGCACCTGCACGTGAGCTTCGATGTGGACTTCCTCGACCCCAGCATCGCGCCGGGCGTGGGCACCACCGTGCCCGGTGGCCCCAACTACCGCGAGGCGCAGCTGGTGATGGAGATGATCGCCGACACCGGGCGCATGGGGTCACTGGATATCGTCGAACTCAACCCGGTGCTGGACAACCGCAACGCGACCGCCGAATTGGCGGTGGATCTGGTCGAAAGCCTGTTCGGCAAGTCGACGCTGATGCGGGATTGATCCAGTGCTGAACGCGGCGCGCCGCGTTCACATCAAATCCACGGCCGCGCAGTCAGATTTGACGCCAAGCGAGGTGCGCTGGCACCAATACACAACGAGGACGAGCGATGAAGCGACTGCTGACACTGATGGTGCTGGGCCTGTTTTCGGCCGGCGTGATGACGGGCTGCAACACCGTGGCTGGCGCTGGTAAGGACATGCAGGGTGCAGGTGGGAAGGTCGAGAAAACGGCCGAAAAATGCAGCGACGGTAAGTGCTGATCTGTCACCACTGCGTGGCCTGTTGAATTGTTCGATCTGCGGCGACGCGCCGCTTTATCTATGAGGAGTTTGTTATGAAGCGTGCAATTGTGCTGCTGGTGCTTTCGATGTTGTCGGTCGGTATGCTGTCGGGCTGCAACACCGTCGCAGGTGCCGGCAAGGACGTGAAGGGCGCCGGCGAGAAGGTGGAAGACGCAGCGCGTAAGTAATCTGACGCCGCATGTAAACAAAAAACGGGCCGCAGGGCCCGTTTTTTTGTGCGCGATCGCACATTAAAAGTGGCCTCCGAATACCGCGCGTGACGCAATGCAGACCGATGTTAGGCGGCAACGATTCAGTACCGTGATCGATCGTTTGACGCCTGTTGATCAGTCGCAAACATCGCCGTTGTCAATCTGGCGCCACGGTCAATTGAGGCCGCATCAGCGGAGTCATCGCATGAACACTGACATCATTTCCGGCAAGTGGACCCAGTTGAAGGGCAAGGCCCAGGCAAAGTGGGGCGACCTCACCGACGACGATTTCAAGGTTGCCGAAGGCAATGCCGAATATCTGCAAGGCAAGCTGCAGGAGCGGTATGGCTGGGATCGCGATCGCGCCCAGACCGAAGTGCGCGCGTTCGAAAAGTCGTTGCGCGACGAGACCCGATAATGCGCCATCCTGCTGCCGAGAGAGGCGAGCAGATTGCAGACGACGGGCCGCCCAGTGCGGCCCGTTCTGCGTTTATGCGTCGCAAGCTGGCCTTCGACCCGGGGGCGGCGGCGATGGCGGGCGTGCGGAACCGCTAAACTTGAGGGCTGATTCCCTGGCATTACGCAGATGACCACTCGTGTCCTTACCGGCATCACCACCTCCGGCACCCCGCATCTGGGCAATTACGTCGGTGCGATCCGCCCGGCTATCCAGGCCAGCGCGGACGCCGATACCGAGAGCTTCTATTTCCTGGCCGATCTGCACAGTCTGATCAAGGCACAGGACCCGGCGCGCACGCAGCGTTCGACGCTGGAAATCGCCGCCACCTGGCTGGCCTGCGGCCTGGACCCGGACAAGGTGTGGTTTTACCGGCAATCCGACGTGCCCGAGACGACCGAGTTGATGTGGCTGCTGACCTGCGTGGCCGGCAAGGGCATCCTCAATCGCGCACACGCCTACAAGGCCGCGGTGGACAAGAACCGCGCCGACGGTGAGGACGAGGATGCCGGTGTGACCGCAGGCTTGTTCATGTACCCGGTGCTGATGGCGGCCGACATCTTGATCTTCAATGCGCAGAAGGTGCCGGTGGGACGCGACCAAATTCAGCACATCGAAATGGCCCGCGATTTTGCGCAGCGCTTCAATCATGTGTACGGGCGCGAGTTTTTTACCTTGCCCGAAGGCGTGATCGATGAGCAGGTCTCCACCTTGCCGGGCCTGGACGGCCGCAAGATGAGCAAGAGCTACAGCAATACGATTCCGCTGTTTGCACCGCGCGAGGAGTTGCGCAAGCTGGTGTTTTCCATCCTCACCGATTCACGTGCGCCGGGCGAGGCGAAAGACACGCAGGGATCGGCGTTGTTTCAGCTGTATCAGGCGTTCGCCTCGCCGCAGGAGTCTGCGGCATTTGCGCAGGCATTTGCCGACGGTATTAGCTGGGGCGATGCCAAGCAGCAGTTGTTCGAACGGATCGATCAGGACATTGCACCGCTGCGCACACGTTACCAAGCGTTGATGGCAGAGCCGGCCAAGATCGAAGCGATTCTGCGCGCCGGCGGTGCACGTCTGCGCGCGCGCTATGCCACCCCGCTGCTGGCCGAGCTGCGCGATGCAGTGGGCCTGCGCGATCTGTCCAGTCAGGCCGGTGCAGCAGTGAGCGAGGTCGGCGAAAAGATCGCGCTGCCGGTGTTCAAGCAATATCGTGAAAGCGATGGCCAGTTCTACTTCAAGTTGAACGATGGCGCGGGTGCACTGCTGTTGCAGAGCGATGGCTTCGCCTCGCCACGCGATGCTGGGCAATTGATCGCGCGGTTGAAACAGGCCGCGCAGGCGAGCGATGTGCAACTGCCGGGCGTGCATGCGCACGTGGATGCGGACGTGATTCTTGCCGCGATGCACGCATTGCGCGACGCATGATCAACACGACGCTGCAGGCGTAGCCGTTGCCATGGCCAGCTGCGTTCTGTTGTGCCTGTGGCGAGGTGCACGACAGCGGCGCCAAGCTTGGGCCTACACTGCAGTCTATACAGCCGCCGCGGGGTGCCAATGACAGCGACAGCCGAGTTTAACATCCACACCATCGACACCGGCTTTGGTGGCGTGCAATTCGATGCAGCGTATTTGATTGTCGAAGCGCGACGGGGTGCCTTGATCGACTGCGGCACTTCGCTGTCGGTGCCGCAGATGTTGGCCGCAGTGCAGGCGGCGGGGCTGGTGCCTGCACAGATAGAGTGGTTGATCCTGACCCATGTGCATCTGGATCATGCCGGCGGTGCAGGAGCCTTGTTGCAGCACCTGCCCAATGCGCAGGTGCTCGCGCATCCGCGCGGTGCGCCGCATCTGATTGACCCCACGCGGCTGATTGCCGGTGCCGCCGCAGTGTATGGCGAGGCGGAAATGGCGCGCAGTTACGGCGTCATCGAGCCGGTGCCGGCCGAGCGTGTGGTCGAGGCGGCCGATGGTCACACCGTGATGTTGGGTGAGCGCGCGCTGCGCACCATTGATACCCCAGGGCATGCACGCCATCATCTGTGCGTGTGGGATGCGCGCAGCCGCAGCTGGTTTACCGGAGATACTTTCGGTCTGTCGTATCGGCAACTGGACAGTGCGCGAGGTGCCTTCATCCTGCCGACCTCTTCGCCGGTGCAATTCGAGCCCGAGGCGATGCTGCAGTCGATTACGCGCCTGATGGACGCCGCACCGGAGGCGATGTATCTCACCCATTACGGCCGTGTCGCATCGCCGGTACCGTTGGCGCAGGCGCTGGGCGAACAGATTCATGCGATGACCGAGATTGCGCTGGGCTGCGCGCAACGTCCGGACCGGCATCGCTGCATGGTGGCGGCGTTGACCGAATTGTATTTGGAACGCGCACGCCAACATGGATGCCGGTTGGACGATGCCGCTGTGGAGCGGTTGCTGGCAACGGATATCGAGCTCAATGCGCAAGGGCTGGGCTGTTGGTTGGATCGTGCGGTGCGTACGCGTTAGCGCTCGTGGATCGGCTGATAGCTCTTCTTGAACGCTGTAGCGAATTGTCACGTTGTTCAAAGCCGGTCAGCCGAGTGCGCGGTGCCATCGCCGCTCGCGGGACACGCCGCAAGTACGTCCTTGTAGGCCAACGGTCCCGCAAGCGGCGAGGACACCGCACCAGGCAGTGCGTCGATGATCTTCTTCAAAGCTGTGCGGTTGCCTGGCTTGAATTGGAAGGCGCATGGGGCACGCAGCTGCAACAACAATGTCCGTGGTGACACGATTGCAAACATGCACGTCGTGCGTTTCGAAGGTCGCTCTCCGCCCCCCTGTGGCCCCTCAACCATGCACGCCCTCCCTGCGATCGACTGCATTCTCGCGTCATAGCGCTCCTGCGTTGGCTACGCGCTTGTAAACTATGTGTCATCTACTTGTTGCAAGGCCTCACCGTGAATCCGATGCGCATCCTGCTGTTGTCCGCCTGCCTGTTTGTGGGAGGTGTGGCGCAGGCCGCCAACGATCTGCCGGGCGGCGGCATCGATGGCGAGGCGTTGTCGCGGCATGTGCGTCTGCTGGCCTCGGACGAATTCGAGGGGCGCGCGCCGGCCAGTGCTGGTGAGCAGCGCACGGTCGATTACCTGGTGGAACAGTTCAAGGCGGCCGGCCTGGAGCCAGGTGGCGAGCAGGGCGGCTGGACGCAGACAGTGCCGCTGGTGCGCGCGCAGGTGGATGGGCCGGTGTGCGCGAGCCTGCATGTCGGTGGTAAGACGCAGACGCTGGTCAATGGCAGCGATGTGACCTTGCAGAGCCTACGCCCGCAGAAGGCGGTCGCGCTGAAGAATGCGCCGCTGGTGTTCGTCGGGTACGGCATCAGCGCGCCCGAGCGGCAGTGGGACGATTACAAGGGCGTGGACCTGCGCGGCAAGATCGCCGTGGTGCTGATCAACGATGCCGATTTCGAATCGCCGCAGCCGGGCGCATTCGACGGCAAGGCCGTGACCTATTACGGGCGTTGGACCTACAAGTACGAAGAGGCGGCGCGGCGCGGCGCGGCCGGTGTGTTGATCGTGCACGAGACTGCGCCAGCGGCGTATGGCTGGGTCACGGTGCAGAGCTCGGGCATGTCGCCACTGTTCGACATCGAACGCAGCGATGCCGATGCCAGGGCGCAGCATGTGCCGGTGCGTGGCTGGATGCAGCGTGCGCTGGCGGTGTCGTTGTTCCAGCAGGCGGGCCTGGATTTCGAACAAGCCAAAGTACGTGCGCAGCAGCGCGATTTCGCGCCGGTGGCACTGGGTGATGCGACGTTGTCAGTGGATTTCAAGCTCAAGCGCGAGCGTGTGGTCACGCACAACGTGGTGGCTAAAGTTACCGGCAGCCAGCATCCGGATGAGACGGTGATCTTTTCCGCGCACTGGGATGCGTTCGGTATCGGCAAGGCCGATGCCAGCGGCGACACGATTCGGCGAGGTGCAGTGGACAACGCCACCGGCGTGGCCAGCGTGCTGGAGCTGGCGCGCGTGTTTGCGGCTGGTCCCAAGCCGCAGCGCACGCTGTACTTCATCGCGTTGACGGCCGAAGAAAAGGGTCTGCTTGGCGCCAATTACTACGCGGCGCATCCGCTGGCGCCGTTGGACAAGACCGTGGCCGTGCTCAACATGGAAATGTTCAGCCCCGATGGCCCGACCCGCGACATTGCTTCATGGGGACGTGGCCGCGTGTCGCTGGAAGGCGATCTGGAAACCGCTGGCAAGGCGCGTGGCCGCAGCTATTTGACGGACCCGAATCTGGAAGCGGGCTTCTTCTACCGCGCCGATCATTTTGCGTTCGCGCGCATGGGCGTGCCGGCAATCACTGCAGGCCCCGGCTTGGACATGCTCAACGGCGGCGTCCCTGCCGGCAAGGCATTGCGCGATAAATATTTCGCCGATTGCTACCACCAGCCGTGTGACCGTTGGACCCCGCAATGGGATGCCAGCGGCCATGCCGACGATACAACGCTGGTTTATGACGTGGGCGTAGCGCTGGCCAATGGCCGGCAGTGGCCGAGCTGGCAGGACGGCTCGGAGTTCAAGGCAATCCGCGCCAAGAGCGACGCAGCGCGCAAGTGAGCGCGCAAGAGTGAGAGGGCATCGTGCCCTCGATCAAGGGGCTAAGAGCAGCTAACGAAACCGCTGCGCTGATCGTCAGATGGGCGCAGCTGTTCGATGCGGCACGTGCCACTCGTACGCTGCGGATCCTGCGTTCTGTCCACGCGCATCGGACGGCCGCTCGCGACGCTTTGGTCGTCGCTTCCGGTGCGAATGCTGGCGTTGTCGTCAACGCTATCGCATTGAACGCCTAGGTATAGGAGTGCTCTACGACGTGCCGATGTTGCGTTACTTGCCGAGGCCGGCACGCTTGCCCTTGTCGCCCCCGCTGCACGGATAGCGCTTTGCCAGCGCCTGGACGATCAAGCCGGGTGCGGCTTCGTCCTGGCGTGCGTCGGGCAGCGCGCCGATATCGGCGATGATCGCCTGCAGATACGGTGCGGCAGTTTTCCCCGCCGGCATGCACCACTGGGTGCGATAGCTGGCGCTGGCGACGCCAAGCAGATAAGCGCCAGCGCGGTCGGCCGACAGCATGACCTTGAGTTCGGCTCGCTCCGGCGCGGTGATTTCTGGCGCGAGTGATCCGTCCAGTCCGGCTTCGATCAGCTTGCGTCCGCTGAGTTCCCACGGCTCGGGCGCGCGTGCCATTGCTGTGTTGGCCACTGCGCTCAATGTGGCCAAAGCTAGGCAAAGAAGACGGTGCTGCATATGCACGCTCGGATGCGGTGTGAATTGCACGATACCGCGACCGGCGTGCGGCGTGGGCTTTCGCATTTGCTTTAGAATTGAAGTTTCCGCTGCACTGCCTGGCACTGTTCCGATGTCTTCCTCTCACGATGCTGCCGCGCCTGCGCGCAGCGGGTTAGTTGTTCTCGCCTTGTTGCTGGTCTACGTGGTGTGGGGCTCGACCTATCTGGCGATCCGCTTTGCGCTGGAAGGTGGCGCGCAGCCGCTGACGATGGTGTCCGGCACGCGTTTCATCGTCGCCGGTAGCGTGCTCTACAGCGTGTTGCGCTGGCGCGGTGTGGCTGCGCCCACGCGCGCGCAATGGAAGAACGTGGCGCTGATGGGCGCGGCGTTGGTGCTGTTGGGCAACGGCATGGTGGTGTTGGCCGAGCGCAGCGTGTCCTCCGGTCTTGCTGCCACTGCGGTGGCTTCGGTGCCGTTATGGATGGCCTTGTTCGGTGCATTGCGCGGGCAGCATGCCAGCCGCGGCGAATGGTTGGGCATCGTGATCGGCTTTCTGGGTGTGGTGTGGCTCAACGCCGGTAGCAGTTTGACCGCGACGCCGGGTGGGTTGATGTTGCTGCTGATCGCGCCCATTGGTTGGGCATTCGGCTCGGTGTGGTCGCGTGGCCGCGATCTGCCTTCGCCGTTCATGACCGCCGCCGGACAGATGCTGTGCGGCGGCGTGCTGCTGGTCAGCACCGGCTTGCTGATCGGTGAGCACCCGCAGGCATGGCCGAGCGCGCAAGGAGTGTTGGCGGTGGCGTACCTCTGCGTGTTCGGCTCGATCGTGGCGTTTACCGCCTACGTGTGGTTGCTGCATCACGTGCGCCCGGCGCTGGCCGGCAGCTACGCCTACGTCAACCCGGTGATCGCGGTGAGCCTGGGCGCCTGGCTGGGCCATGAGCGCTTCAGCGCGCAGGACATCGGTGCGATGGCGGTGATCCTGGCGGGCGTGTTGGTGGTCACCTTCGCCAAGGCGCGGCGATGAGTACGGTCTCGCCGCAGGAGGCGCGGCGCGGGCTGTTGATCACCGCGTCCACGTTCGTGCTGTGGGGGCTGGTGCCGGTGTATTGGCATCTGCTCAAGGCGGTGCCGTCGCTGCAGATCATTGCCCATCGCATCGTGTGGAGCACGGTGCTGGTGGTGGCATGGCTGCTGGCAACATCGGGCCTGCGCTGGTGGCGCAGCATCGCCGCGCAGCCGCGCGCACTGTGGATGCTGGCCGGCAGCAGCGTGGCGATCGCGTTCAACTGGGGCTTGTACATCTGGTCGATCAACGCCGGGCATGTCATCGAGGCCAGCCTGGGGTACTTCATCAATCCACTGCTGAGCGTCTTGCTGGGCGTGCTGGTGTTGAAAGAGCGCCTGCGGCGCACCCAGTGGGTGGCGGTAGTGTGCGCGGCAGCAGGTGTGCTGTGGCTGACCATCGATGCCGGTGCGCCGCCGTGGATCGCGTTGGGGCTGGCGGTGTCGTTCGGTATTTATGGGCTGCTGCGCAAAGTGGTGGCGGTGGATCCGGTGGCCGGGCTGGGCGTGGAAAGCGTGTATCTGTTCGTGCCAGCGTCGCTGCTGGCAGCCTGGGGCGAGCAGGGCCATGGTGGCGCATTCCTGAGCGGCTGGAACCTGTGCACCGATGCGATGCTGATCTTCGGTGGCGTGGTGACGGCGCTGCCGTTGATCGGCTTCGCTTACGGCGTGCGGCGCATTCCGCTGTCGTTGGTGGGCATCCTGCAATACATCGCGCCAAGCCTGCAGTTGCTGCTGGGCGTGTGGTTCTTCCACGAGCCGTTCGACCAGGGGCGCGCGATTGGCTTCGCCGCGATCTGGGTGGGCTTGCTGTTGTTCGTCGGCGACAGCGTGATGCGTTCGCGGCAGTGGGTCGTGACGCGCTGAGTCAGCGCAGCGCTGCACGCAATACGTTTGGCCTATCGGCGCGAATGGTGCGCGTCAGCACGCTGCGATTGTCGCGCTCAACTCTGCGGCACCACCAGGGGTCTGGCCACCGCCAGCGTGGAAGCGGGCAGCGTCTGCGGCGCGGGACAATGGCTGGGGTCTTGTTGCACCTGTGCCAGCCATTGATCGATCGGCCCGCCGAGCAAATCCAGCCGTAGCGGCAGACTCAAATGGTTTTCGCCCGGTAGCTCGACGTAATGTGCACGCGCGCTGGCCAAGGCGAGTGCGCGGCCATGCGCCACTGGAATGTGCTGATCGGCATCGCCATGCAATAGCAGCACGCAGCTGCGCGTGTCGGCCAGGGCGTGTGCGACGTCGACACGGTCCAGGTCCAGCTTGAGCTGGGTGTCGGCTGCTGCAATCACCGCGTCGATATTCTGGTCGGCATAGCGCCAGCGCGCATACGCGGCCACCGCCCGCCCGCGCCACCCGTGCGGCTGGCTGGAAAGCAGGTGCGGCACCATGTCGCGAATACCGCGCCCGGCATTGGCGAAGGATTCCATCGCCACCACGCCGGTGACGCGTGGACCGAGTTTGTCGGCAGTAAACAGCGCGGTGGCCGCGCCGTAGGAAATACCGAACAGATACAGCGGCCCGCGGATTTCGCCGCGCGGTTGCAGCGCATCGAGCACGTCGATGACATCGTCGGATTCGCGCGTGCCGTAGCCGGACGGCCCACCGCCGGAATGACCATGGTTACGCAGGTCGATGGTGACCACGCGGTAGCCAGCCTGTGCCAATTCCAGCGACCAGGGCAGCAGCGAATCGCCATCCATCATCCAGCCGTGCAGCAGTACCACGGTGCCACGCGGTGTCGGCGGCGCAGCGGTCGGGACCTTGAAACTGAAATCCACATCCAGCGCATGCGCCGGGTCGTTGCGCTGACCCCTGTAGCGGTACTGCATGGCGTACTGACCGGGATCGATCGCGCGCCAGAAGATCGGCACGCCATCGCGCGTCACCACATGCCCGCTGCGGTTGGGCACCGTGGCGATGGTGGCGGCGATGCGTTCTTCGTCCAGCAACGGCGAGGTGCCACCGGGCGCAACCAGGCGCTCGCTGAGCGAGGTGGAAGAAGAGGAGCAGCCGGCCAGCCACAGGCAGGCGCAGGCCAGCAGAATCAGGCGCGTCATGGAGAAGATCGATAGATGCAACGGCCAAGCAGGCTACGGGCTGCCCGGCGCGCGCATCTACCGCACTGCAGTGACAAAACGATGACAGTCCGGAATGTGTTCAGCCGCGGCAGCCGGATGCGCTGCTTTGGCTGTCACCAATCCCCATCCCAACTCCCCGATCCCGGGCGGGCGAACGCCCGCCTACACCTCGCGCAAGGCGGTGGTGATCGGCAAACGCGCCGCACGCAGCGCCGGAAACAGACCGCCCACCAAGCCAATACCCAGCGCCCATTTCAGCCCGCTCCACAACAACTCCGGCGAGACCTTGAACTGGAACACCACCTGGCTGAAGTTGTTGCCCAGTGTGGAGACGGTGTAGCCGTTGAACACCGCCCACGCGATCGCCCCGCCCAATAGCCCGCCCAACAGGGCCAGCAACATGGTTTCGAGCATCAGCGCCATGATCACCGGCGTGCCGCGAAAACCAATCGCACGCATGGTGGCGATCTCACGCGCACGTGTGGCCACCGCCGCATACATGGTGTTGAGTGCGCCGAACACCGCGCCCACCGCCATGATTGTGCCGATCACCGTGCCCAAGATGCTGATCAATTTGTTCAAGCCGCCGCCTTGTTTGCCGTAATAGGCGCGGGTGGTTTCCACATCCAGTTTGAGCCGCGGGTCGGCGGCCATGGCGGTCTTGAACGCGCTAAAACCCTGCTTGCCGGTGGTGCGCACGCTGATCGATTGATAGGCGCTGCGGTTGTACGTGGTGGCCAGGGTCTGCGCGTCGGTCCACATCTCCGAATCGTGCGCATCGCCGGAGGCGAACACGCCCACCACGGTCCATTGCTGGCTGCCGAGCGTGAGTGTCTTGCCCAACTCCAATCCGCGAAACTGGTTCAACGCGCCTTTGCCCACCACCATTTCGCGCAGGCCGGTGTTGAAGCGGCGGCCTTGCACAATCCTGATCTTGTCATGTACGGCCCAGGCCTGTTCGCCCACGCCACGCAGTTGCGCGTTGACGTCGGTGCCGTCTGAGCGGGACGCGATGTTCACCACTTGCGAGAGTTCCGGCGACAGCAGCGAGCGGCCGTTGGCGTCGGCGGCGATGCCGGGCAGGCTGCTGATCAGCGGCACCAGGTCGCGGGTGATCACCGAGTTGGTCTCCGCCTGCGAACCGCCGCGCAAGACAATCGCGGTGGTGTCGTCGCCAGTGCTGTTGAGGGTGGCCTGAAAGCCCTGGCCCATCGCCAGCATCGCCACCAGCACGCCGACCACGCCGGCAATGCCGACCACGATCACCGAGCTGGAGCCCCAGCGTTGCGGCAACGTAGCGATGCCGATGCGCGCGGCAGCCAACGAAAGCCGCCCGCTGCGTGTGACCAGCAGCCACACCGCCAGCAATCCGCCGATCGGCAGCAACACCATCCACGGCAGTGCGATCCAGCCAGCCAAGCCGAGCGCCAGCAGCACGGTCGACACCAGGTTGACCCCACGATCTTTCCATTTGCGTTGCATGTGCATGCTCCTGTCAGCGGCCGGCGAGTGCATCGACGATCTTCAAGCGCTGCGCGCGTAACGCCGGCAGCACACCCACCACAATGCCGATACCGGCCATCAACCCGAATGCGACCAGCCAGGTCTGCAGCGGCACGGTCTGGGTTGGCATCAGGCCGCCGCTGCGCGCGGCGACTGCCGGGATCACCAGCGCCGCCAGTCCCATGCCGATCAAACCACCCAGGCCGATCAGCAACATCGATTCCGCCATCACCAGACTCAGCACGGTGCGGTCCTGAAAGCCCAGCGTTTTCAGCGTTGCCAGTTCTGGAATGCGCTCGCGCACGGCCTGCGCCATGGTGTTGCCGGTCAGCAGCAACAAGGTAAAAAACACCGCGGCCATGATCGAGGTAACGATCAAGCCGATATCGGCGAACTGCTTGACGAAGGCCTGCTGAAACGCCGATTCGGTCTGCGATTTGGTTTCATGGTCGGAGTTGGCCGACAACGCATCGATCGCCTGCGCCACGCGCGATGCCTGGTCGGCATTGCGCAGCGTCACCGTGTACCAGCTGACCCGGCTCTTGATGTAGTCGTTGGACTCGTCGAAGTATTTCCAGTTCATCATCAACTGGCGTTCCTGATTCGCGGCCACCGTGCGGTCCTTCATGCGGAAGATGCCGACCAGTTTCAGCGGCCAGTCGTTGCTGCCGCCGCGCGGAAAGATGGTGGCCTGCAGCGGGATGGTGTCGCCGATCTTCCAGCCATTTTGCTTGGCCAGGCTTTCGCCAACGATCGCGCCGGTGCGGGTGGTCTGAAATGCCTTGAGCTGATCCTTGGGCAATTCGTATTCGCTGTAGACGTCGAAGAAATTCGGCGCCACCGAGAAGTTGGGGAAGAAGTTCTTCGGGTCGCGGTAGATGCCGCCGAACCACATCGCCGAGGTCACATCGCGCACGCCCGGCACGCTGCGGATCTGGTTTTCCAGATTGATCGGCAACGATTGTGTGATCGACAAACGCGAGGCCACCACCAGCCGGTCCACGCCGCTGACGCTGCCGCCGGAGGTGAAGGCTACGCGCACCGAATCGAGCATGCCGAACAATAAGAACGCCGCCACCACCGAAAGCAAGGTCAGCAAGGTGCGGGTCTTGCTGCGGAACAGCTGGGCCCACACCAACGAGAGATACTTCATGGCAGCGCTCCCTTACAGTGCAAGCGGCGCATCGGCCAGCTCGCCCTTGTCCAGATGGATGGTGTGGGTGGCGTATTCGGCGGCCTTGGGGTCGTGGGTGACCATCACGATGGTCTTGCCGTGTTCGCGATTGAGCTCCTGCAGCAGGCGCAGGATTTCTTCGGCGTTGTGGCGGTCCAGATCGCCGGTGGGCTCGTCGCAGATCAGGAAGGTGGGGTCGGAGACAATCGCGCGCGCAATCGCCACGCGTTGTTGCTGGCCGCCGGACAATTCGCTGGGCTTGTGGTTGCGACGCTCCTGCAGGCCGACCAGAGTCAATGCGATCTCTGCATTGCGCTTGCGTTGCGCGGCGTTGAGCGAGGTCAGCAACAGCGGCAACTCCACGTTCTTTTGGGCGGTGAGCATCGGCATCAGGTTATAGAACTGAAACACGAAGCCGACGTGGTGGCTGCGCCAGGTCGCCAGCTGGCCGCCGCTCATGCGGTCGATGCGCTCGCCTTCAATCTCGATCTCGCCACCACTGGGGCTGTCCAGCCCGCCGATCAGGTTGAGCAAGGTGGTCTTGCCCGACCCGGAGGGCCCCATCAACGCCACGAAGTCGCCGCTGGCGATCTCCAGATCGATGCCGTGCAGCACCTGCACCTGCTCGGGGCCGCGTTGGTAGGTCTTGGTGATGTTGCGCAAACTGACGAGAGCGGACATGGCGACTCCTTGCGGTGCAATGGAAGAGGTGAGAGCAAAGCGACTGCGACTGTCTGATGCGGCGCTGCGGTGACACGACGAGCTGATGTGCAGTGGAGAAGCCTGCGTGTGGCGACACCTCATCGACTGCTACAGCAGCAACGCGCGTTACCGCACACGCTGCCGATGTCTAAAAATGTGTGACTGCCAGAACGCTTGAGGATGTTGAAGCGCAGCGCGACCGCGCATGGGTTGACACAGTCGGTACCGCTTTACGGAAATTTCAAAGCGTTTGCCGCAGCGCGGCGCAGGCGCCAGCGCATCAGCGTTTTCCCATCGCCGCGCTTGCCGTGCCCCCGAGCAGCAGGGCTGCCTGCGCTGTCTGTGGTTCTTCGTTATTCGGCTTCGGTCACCTTGTCGCCTTCCTTCAACGCTTGCGGCGGATTCAGCACCACGCTGTCGCCCGCGGTCAGGCCCGACAGCACCTGCTTGTCCTCGCCCATCACCATGCCGGTGGTGACGGCATGCGCGCTGACGGTGTTGTGCTCGCCGACCACGAACGCGACTGTGCGCGTGTCGCGTTCCACCAGTGCAGCCGTCGGTACACGCACCCCTTGCGGCTTGGCCGTTTCCTGCGGTTTGGCCTGCTCAAGGAAACTCACTCGCACGCCCATTTCCGGCACGATGCGCGCGTCCTTCACCTTGAGCGCCACGCGCACTTTTACAGTTGCCTTGCCACGGTCGGCGGTCGGAATGATGGCGATCACTTCGCACGGAATCTTCCATTCCGGATACGCATTGAGCACTGCTTCCACCGGCATATTGGGTTGCACGCGGCCGATGTAGGACTCGCCCACTTCCACTTCGATTTCCAGCGATTCCATGTCCACGATGGTGCCGATACCGGTGCGGGTGAAACCGCCGCCGGCCGACAGTGGCGAGACGATTTCGCCCGGCTGCGCGGCCTTGGCCGTAACCACGCCGGCAAACGGCGCGCGCACCACATTGAAGTCCGAGCGGATGCCGGCGATGGCCAATTGGTCCGACGCGACCTGCACGTTGCGCTGCGCATTCTGCAGCTGCGCGCGCAAGGCATCGCGCTGCGCAGTGGCTTGTTCGTACTGCGAGCGTGAGACCAGCTGCGCACCGATCAACGATTGCAGGCGCGTAGCGTCGGCATTGGCCACGGCCAGTTGCGCCTGCATGTTGTCGACCTGGCTACGCGCGGCCGACAACTGCGAGGCCGATAGCGTGCGCTGTGCATCGGCATCCAGCGGGTCGAGCGTGGCCATCACCTGGCCTTGTTCGACGCGCATGCCTTCTTCGATCATCACCTCACGCACCTTGCCGGTGACTTGTGCCGACACCGTGGCCATCCGTCGCGCCACCACATAGCCGGAGGCGTCCAGCACCGATGCGCTGCTGCTGCCGGCGCTGATCGCCACCACCGGCGCTGTCTGCACCTTTAGCACCGGGCGGCGCGTAAACCACCACGCGGCGGCAGCCAGCACGATGACGATGATCACCGCGGCGGCGATCCAGCCGCCACGGCGTGCGGGCGGTGGCGTGGCAGGGCGCTGCCGGTCGATACGGAGTTGCTTGAGCAGATCGGCGAAAGTGTTCATTGATGACCGGGACGGAAGGCTGTGCGAAATGTGACGGTCTGCGGGCAGCGCGGCAAGCTGCCGGAAGTCACCAACCGCGGTGTGGCGACGAACGGTTACTGCGCGGACGCCATGGCCAGATGCTGCGGAGCATGCGGCCAGCACACCACGTCCACCAGTGACAGCTGTCACCTGCAGACCATGACACTGGCGACTGTGCGTCATCGGCGCGGGCGGCAATGCTGGCGGCTCCTCGGCAAGGCGATACCGGCATGCGTTCTTTGCACCTGCACCTGTATCGCTTATGCCTGCGCGGGCGAGTAGCCGCGTCGGCACGCAATCGCAGCCCGGTAATTACCGGCGGCATAGATGCATGAGGCCGCTTGCCCACACCGTCTTGCACGCGCCCGCGCGCAGGCGGGCCCGGCAGTGGCAGAATCCGCTCACCCACACGGACCTTTGCTGATGCGCCTTCGGTTTCCCGCATGGCTTCGCCCCGCTGCCAGTTCGCAGGCTGCCGCGCGGATGGCGCAGGGCCAATCGCCGTGGATGGATAGCGTCCACCTGTTCTGGTCGGCCTGGGTGTTCGTGGTGCCGGCGTTTACGACGCGTGGCTACGATAAGACCTGGCTGTTGTGCACGCTGGCGTCTTATCCGGTGTTTCTGCTGTTGTACGCACGCATGTTGCTGGCGCCGCGCGGCACCTTGTATCGCTACGCCTGGGCGATGGGCGTGCTGAGTGCTGCCTTGCTGCCGGTGTATTCGGCGGGGCTCAGCTACTTCGTATTCGCTTGCCTGACCTTGCGCCCCTCCACGCGGCACGCGTTGTGGCGGCACTTCGCGATGTTGTTGCTGATGAACGCGTTGTACCTGAGCTGGGCGCGCTGGCTTGGGTTGAGCTTGCAGGCGCTGGTGTGGATGCCGGTGACGGTGCTGGGCATGGCAGCCGTGGGTGCGGTGTACAGCATCAACGAACGCAAGGACACGTTGCTGCGCTTGTCGCAGGACGAAGTCCGTCGGCTGGCAGCCACCGCCGAACGCGAGCGCATCGGTCGCGATCTGCACGACCTGCTTGGCCACACCTTGTCGCTGGTAGCGCTCAAATCCGATCTTGCCGCGCGCCTGATCGAGCGCGACCCGCGGGCGGCACGCAACGAGATCGATGCGGTGGCACAGATCTCGCGCGATGCATTGGCGCAGGTGCGACGCGCAGTGACCGGCATTCGCGCGGCCGGCTTGGCAGCCGAATTGGCATCGGCACGTGTGCTGCTGGACCTGGATGGCATTGCGCTGGAACAGCAATTGGAAACGCTGGCCTTGCCGCCCGAACACGAAACCGCGCTTGCGCTGGTGGTGCGTGAGGCGGCCACCAATGTGCAGCACCATGCTCAGGCAAAGCGGGTGCGCGTGCAGCTGCGTGCGCACGGCGAGCAGGCGGTGCTGGAGATCACCGACGACGGACGCGGCGGCGTGATCGTGCCCGGGAACGGTCTGGATGGCATGCGCGCACGCTTGCAGGGTCTAGGCGGTGCACTGGATGTCGAAGCGTTGCCGCGTGGCATGCGGTTGCGCGCCAGCTTGCCGTTGCCGCGTCCGGCAGCTGTTCCGGCCCCTCCACTGTCGCCAGTGATGCCGCAGTCGCACTAAGACGCGTTGCTGCTTGTGCACGAGGTGCACCGGCGCTGTTATGGTGCGCAACCGTTGCATGCATGCGAGCGCGACCGATGATCCGGGTGTTGTTGGCGGAAGACCAAGCCTTGTTGCGCGGCGCACTGGTCGCCTTGCTTGGGCTGGAGGACGACATCGAAGTGGTCGGCAGCGCCGGCGATGGCGAAAGCGCATGGCGCGAACTGCAGCGCCTGCAGCCGGACGTGCTGGTCACCGATATCGAGATGCCCGGCCTGACCGGGCTGGAACTGGCGCAGCGCATCCAGCGCCAGGCGCTACCGGTGCGCGTCATGATCGTCACCACGTTCGCGCGCCCGGGATTTTTGCGCCGTGCACTGGATGCCGGCGTGGCCGGGTATCTGCTCAAGGATGCGCCGGCCGAACAACTGGTCGATGCCTTACGTCAGGTGCAACGCGGCGGGCGGGTGATCGACCCGCAACTGGCCATCGACGCATGGGTGGAAGCGGACCCCTTGAGCGAACGCGAACGGACCATTTTGCGGCTGGCCGGCGAAGGCCGCTCCGCCAGCGAGATTGCCCAGCAGTTGCAGCTCTCGCACGGCACGGTGCGCAATTACTTGTCCGAATGCATCGGCAAATTGGGTGTGGCCAATCGCATCGAAGCGTATCGGCTGGCGCGGCAGAAGGGCTGGTTGTAGCGCAGTCAGTCGAGTGATTGCATGCGCGGGCAGTTGAAGTTTTCGGTGTGCGGGATTGCATGCCGGTGAGCGGCGCTCGGTTGCTGCGACACATCATCATCCCCCATTCGTAGCTATTCCAAACGCGTGCGAAGGCATGCGATTTGCACGCAGGTACACTGCGCAGCATTGGAAAACACGGCGAGTAATGCATGAAATCTCTGTGGCTGTCGGGCCTGCTATTGATGTGTGCTTTCAACGCATCTGCCGAACAATTCAAGATCTTGGTGGCAGCCATTCCCAATCAGTATCACCACGACTATATCCCCGTGGCCAAGCCGCAATTCGAAGCGATGGCACGCAAGCATTATGTCGAGATGGTGTGGGCATGGAATGCCAAGGTGTTCGACGGCGATCTATCGCAATACGCGGCTATCGTGTTGCTCAATACGCCGGCCACCGATCTGGACCCGGCGCAGCGGGCCAACTTCCAAAAATATGTGCGTAACGGCGGCGGCGTGGTCCTCGTGCACAAGGCCTTTGCGATCAAGCGCGGCGACTGGGAATGGTACGACCACCTGATCGGCCGCTCGTTCCGCACGCATCCCTACATGCAGACCGCGATGGTGGATGTGGTGGACGCCAATTTCCCGGCAACTGCAGGCCTGCCCAAGCGCTGGGTATGGAGCGACGAATGGTACGAATACGATCCGCCGTACAGCGATGACCTGGTGACGCTGCTCACCGTCGACGAAAGCAGTTACGACGCCACCCTGATCTGGCCAGGCCAGGTCGCCAAGGGCATGGGTAAACAGCACCCGGTGGCGTGGTATCACCACTTCGAAGGCGGCCGCGTATTTGCCACGGCTCTTGGTCATCTGGCCGAGGCCTACAACGACCCGCGCTACCTTGAGCACGTGTACGGTGGGATTTATTGGGCAGCGACTGGCAAGGGCATCGAAGCGCTGGAATCTGCGACAAAGGTAAACACGCCCGCTGAGCCGCTGCCAGAGCGCACACGTCTAGCGACGCAGCCGAATTAGGCTGCGTTGATTCAAAGCGCAAAGCAGGGCTGTGTAGCTCTCTGCCAGCCGACGTGCCCAACGTGAGAGCCCCTCGCCCGGCGGGGCAAAAAAGGCACGGCTTGCGCGCCACTGGCGCGCGTGTCTTGGAGCGCCCGCGCCGCAAGCGTGGGCGGGGGCGCAGAGCGGGGGTTGGGGTGTGGTACGGGGCGAAGCCAGTTGTCGCGTCACTTCCCAAGCGCGTGGCGACACGTTTGTCACTCCAGGCACTTCAGATGCCTGAGGCGCACCCTCATCCGCCCTAAGGGGAACGTTCTCCCTCATGAAAGGGGGGAGAACGCGCCGGAGGGAGAAGTGAGCTTGGCGGTACTGCCGAGTGCAGGCGTCATCTGCCGAGCTCTAGCAACTCACCATCAACCTCAACCCCGATCAACGCGTAGACCGCTCCCCACGCGCCATGCTGGAAAACACGCCATCGCGGCGCACCCAGGCATGAAACAACGCTGCACTGAGATGCCCCAGCACGGTGGCGAACAACAGATACGCCAGCCAGCCGTGCGCGCTACGCAGCCACGCATACAGCGCCGGATCGTGTGGTGCGATCGCCGGCAGGTTTGCGCCCGGCCACAACACGATCGGGTAGCCGCCGGCCGACAACATCGCCCAGCCGATCAGCGGCATGCCCAGCATCAACGCATACAGCAGCCAGTGCGAGGCGATCGCTGCGGCCTTTTGCCACACCGGCAGATCGGCCGGCAGCGGCGGCGGACGATGGCGCAAGCGGTTGATCAAGCGCAGCACCGCCAGGATCAAAATCGCGATGCCCAGCGGGCGATGCAGATCGATCAACCACGGCCGTTGCGTCACCGACGCCACCATGCCCACACCGACAAACAGCATGGTCAGGATCATCGCGGCCATCAGCCAATGCAGCACGCGCGCTGGCAGATTGAAATGGGTACGGCGACTCATTGGCGTGCTCCCTGGCCGGTGGCGGCGCTGCCCGTGCCGTTGGCGATCTCGCGCTCTCGGCGATTGAACGATTGCGA
The DNA here is from genome assembly GCF_000772705.2 of Xanthomonas vasicola. Classification (GTDB taxonomy): domain Bacteria; phylum Pseudomonadota; class Gammaproteobacteria; order Xanthomonadales; family Xanthomonadaceae; genus Xanthomonas; species Xanthomonas vasicola. Next base: position 65,737 of record NZ_JSBW02000002.1, on the reverse strand, counting down.
GTACACCGACGAGCGTGCCGCCAGAATCGGATCATTCGATGCGGCAATGCCCTTGGGTAAAATCAACGGGTCGTAATTGAGATCGCGACACGGGCCGGTGGCTTGTGGCTGCGCGCGCTCGATCGAGAGCGTGCCGGCCACGATCTGCTTGCGGCTGTCCGGCCACGGCTGCGATGGGTCGTCTACCGCATCGCCGGGCTCGGCGACGGTCAGCACCATGTCCCAACGCAACGGCCCCTGTGCGAGCCGCGCATCCAGATCGGTGGCGAGAAAATCGCCATCGGCCTGCTTGCGTTGCTCGGCGCTCAATTCCTTGAACGGCGTATGCGGGCGCATCGACCAGCGGATGTAGCGCTCGCGCCCGTCGGCGGCAATTGCGCGGAACGCGTTGACACCGTTGTACTGCGTATTGGCCCAGCTATCCGACCACGGCGCAGTCTTGGCCCACTGCTGGAATTTCGCTGCTTCCGGATACTGCTTGCCGAACGTTGCCAGTTTTTCCGGGTCCGGTTTGCCAGTGGCCGGGTCCGGTTTGGAGGCCACGTTGAGCGCCTGAAAGCCGGCCGGCGTGGCAACCACGAAGAACGGAAAGCTGTTCATCGCCGTACGCCATTCCTGCCCATCGTCACTGCGCAACAGCAGCGCCATGCTGCGCACGCGCGCCTGCCCGTCGGGCCCATGCGGGTCACCGCCGCCGATCGACATGCGCCCCAGCACCGGCGTGCTGGGCTGGCTGAAGATGCGCGCCGACGACAGCCAGGTGGCCTTGCCGCTGGACTGAAATTGCCCGCTCACGCACACGCCCTTGGTATGTGCGCGGCGGAAGCCTGGATGCGGCGGCCCGCTGGATTCGATGGTGTCGGTCATGCGCGCGGCAGTGAGCCGGTCGCTGCCGATCCAGCCGGCAGTCCAGGCAAACGCAAGCGCAACGCCGCCGGCAATGGCAGCAATCCCCAGCAACAGCAGCACGGGGCTGCGCGGGCGCGGGGGCGAGGGAGGTGGCAACGTCATGGCTGGCTCCGGTGGTCGATGCGGTGAGTGGTCAATGCTGTGAGACGACGTGCGCGCCGAGTTATTCCCTCGATCACCAGCAAAATTGCCGCACGCGCACGAATGGTGGGAATAGTCCACGCTCCAGTGCGTCTACTGTGTGATCTCATTACCAAACCTGCCAATGGATGCTCTGGACGATGACCAACTGCGCGCCGTGCTGCCGGCACTGCGCCGCTTTGCGCGCTCGCTGAGCCCGCCAGCGCCGACGACCTGGTGCAAGCCACGCTGGAGCGCGCGCTGCGGCGTTGGCGTACCCGGCATACCGCCGAGGCCCTGCAGCCATGGCTGTTCGCCATTCTGTACCGGCAGTTCCTGGATGGGCAGCGCCGTGCCGCGCGCTGGCAGCGGGTGGTGGGCCTGTTCGCGCCACAACAGCCCAGTCAGTCGGCGTCTGCCGAACAGGTGCATGACGGGCGCGCCATGCTGGCCAGTCTGGCGTTGTTGCCACCAGAGCAGCGCGCCTTGCTGCTCTTGGTCAGCGTGGAGGGTTTCAGTTATCGCGAGGTGGCCGACACCCTCGGTATCCCGATCGGCACGGTGATGTCGCGCCTGTCGCGTGCGCGCGAACGCTTGCGCGCAGTGAACGAAGGTCACGTGAACCACGCACCTGCATTGAGGATCCTGAAATGACCACCATACCGCCCGACGAATACGCGCTGCACGCCTACGTCGACGGCCGCCTGGGGGCGGAGCAACACGTAGCAGTGGCAGCCTGGTTGCAGGCGCATCCCGCGCAGGCCGCGCGCGTGGCTGGCTGGAAGCGCGATGCCGAAGCGCTACGTGCCACGCATGCAGGCCTGGCGCCGGAGCTGAGCGCGGTTGCATTCACACCTGCGGCCATTCGCCGTGGCCTGCAACAACGCCGGCGTGCCGTATTTGCTGTGTCCGCCAGTTGCGTGCTGGCACTAGGCCTGGGTACCGGGCTGGGCTGGCAGCTGCATGCGAGCCGGGTCGCCAGCCAACGCGTGCCGATGGCCGATGCAGTGGCCGCGTACCGCCTGTTCGCCGACGCCGCCACGCATCAGGGCGTTGCGTTGGACGTGCAGCACCGCGCGGAGTTGGAACCGTGGTTGCGCACGCATTTCGGCAACGAAGGCGTCGTGCCGGATCTGCGTGCGCAAGGCTATACGCTGCGCGGCGGGCAGTTACTGTCGACACCGGAGGGCGCAGCCGCGATGCTGGTCTACAGCGATGCCGACGGCGCGCGCATTGGCCTGTATCTGCGCCCACGCAGCGGTCCGATGCCGAGTGGCGAACGTCGCGATGGCCGTCTGTTGGCGCAGTACTGGGCCGAAGGCGATACCGCGTTCGCACTGGTCGGCCCGGCGACGCAAACACGCATGCGCATGATTGCGCCGTTATTGCGTAGCCAGGGATGATCAGCACAGCGGAAGGCGTGGAGTGATTGCTTTCCGCTGCCGCGCTCAGCCGCCGTAACGCTGCTGCAGCATCGCGAACGCCGAGCGCAGGGCCAGCGCTTCGCCGCCGGCTGGGCGGCCGGGGCGGTCACTGTCGTTCCAGGCATAGACGTCCAGATGCGCCCAGTGTTGGCCCGGGGCCACGAAGCGTTCCAGATACAGCGCGGCGGTGACGGCGCCTGCCATGCGCGAGCCGGCGTTGGCCATATCGGCAACATGGCTGTTGAGATAGCGCAGGTATGGGCGCCATAGCGGCATGCGCCACACCGGGTCGCGGGTCTGTTCGCCGGCGCTGATCCAGGCCTGGGCCAGCGCATCGTCGTTGGCGAACAGCGCGGGCAAGTCCGGGCCCAGTGCGATGCGTGCCGCACCGGTGAGCGTGGCGAAATCCAGGATCAGGTCCGGGCGCTGCTCGGTGGCATAGCTCAGCGCATCGCATAAGACCAAGCGGCCTTCGGCATCGGTGTTGTCCACTTCCACCGTCACGCCGGCGCGGGTGGTGATCACCTCGCCGGGGCGGAACGCATCCGGGCCCACCGCATTTTCCACTGCCGCAATCAACAGCGTCAGCCGCACCGGCAGCTGCTGTGCCATCACCAACCCGGCCAGCGCCAACGCATGCGCTGCGCCGCCCATGTCCTTTTTCATGTTGCGCATGCCATCGGCCGGCTTCAGATCCAGCCCGCCGGTATCGAAGCACACGCCCTTGCCGACCAGCACCAGATGCGGATGTGCCGTGTCGCCCCACTGCAACTCAATCAAGCGCGGCGCGCGATGCGACGCACGCCCCACGGCATGGATGGTAGGGAAGTTCTGCGCCAGCAATGCCTCGCCGACGATCGCATTGACCTGCGCGCCATGCGCTTGGCCCACTGCGCGCGTGGCGTCTTCCAGATGCTGCGGGCCCATGTCTTCGGTAGGCGTATTAACCCAGTCGCGCACCTGCAGGTAGGCCTCGATCAAGGCGCGCGTCTGTGCCGACGGCGTGGCTGCCAGTTCGGCCGGCGCACGCGGCACCTTGCGATAACGCGCGAAGCGATAAGCGCCCAATCCCCAGCCCAGATGCAGCAACGCCCGCTCGGCATCGCTCAGCGAGTTGGCCAGCGTCCAGCGGCTGGCCGGCGGCAATGCCATCGGCGCGTGCGCGTAAGCGTAGGCATCTGCACGGTCGCCGATACCGAGGATCGCCCCGGCCAGCCCGTTGTCGCCTGGCAACAACAGCGCGCTGCCCGGCGCGGCATCGAAACGCTGCGCCTGCGCCCACGAAAGCACACGGGTGGGCTGCTCCGCGCACCAGCGCGTAAAGCTCTCGCGGTCGAGCACATACAGCGGCAAGGCCGCGGCGTTGGAATCGATGAAACCGGTGAGGTGCGACATAGGAATCCTCGAATGCGGCGCCGTGCGCCGAGCAATGGGCTCAGGCGGGAAGGGTGATGCCGGCGTGCGCGGGGCCGGGGTGCGGCTGCTGCGCGTCCAGCCAATCGGCCAGCCCGGTCATGCTGTCGAATTCCAGATCCGGTTGCTGGGTGGGGTGCGACCACACCGCCCCTTCGCGGTTGATCCAGCAAGCGCGCAGGCCGGCATCCAGCGCACCTAGCACGTCCATACGCACATGGTCGCCTACATGCAGCACTTCCGAAGGCGGCACCTCAAGCTTGGCGCAGGCGGCCAGGAAGATGCTCGGGTCGGGTTTTGCGCTGCCGTGTTCGCGCGAGCCCAGCTGAAACGCGAAGTGGTGCATCAGCCCGATGCGCTGCAGATCGGCATTGCCGTTACTGAGTGCGGCCACCGACACATGCGCGGCGATGCGCGCCAGTGCATCGAGCGCGTCCGGATAGCATTCCACCTGGTTGCGCGCGGCATAGAAGACTTCATAGGCCGGCTCCAGCAACGCCAGATCGCCACCGCTGTCGCGCAACGCCATTTCCAGCGTCAACCGACGCAGCGCGCTGAGGTCGTGATGCAGGTGCGGGTTGTCGGCAAAGCTACGCTCACGCAGCTCGCGCATTGCCTCTACCGGAAAGCGCTCGGCGGTGACCGGACTGTGCTCGCGCATCCAGTCGTACAGCACCTGATCGATCCGCGCCCCGATCGGCGCAAAGGGCCACAACGTATCGTCGAGGTCGAGAGTGATGGCGCGGATGTGGAAGCTCATCGCTCGATTGTAATGCCGGGAATAGGGAGTCGGGAATGGAGAATGGGTAAAGCAGCGCGGCTGCAGGGCTGCTGCGTAGGAGCCTTTGCGAATCCCCAATCCCCAATCCCCAATCCCCAATCCCCAATCCCGATTCCCGGTTACTCAAGCAACCGCGCCCAGCGCTGCATGCCTTCCACTCGGCTCAGCACCATCTTGATGCAGACCAGCAGCGGCACCGCCAGCAGCAGGCCCACCATGCCCCACGCCCAGCCAAACAGCATGAGCGCCAGGATCAGCATCAGCGGTGAGATCGCCATGCGCCGGCCCAGCACGATGGGGGTGACCACCTGGCCTTCGATGGTGTGCAGCGCCAGGTACAGGATTGCCGGCAACAGCGAAGACAAGGTGCCGCGGAATTCCACAAACCCCATCAGTAGCATCAGCATCACGCCGATCAACGGACCTACATACGGCGCAAAATTCAGCAGCGCTACCACGGTGCCCCACAAGATCGCTTCGGGCAGCGGAATCTTCAGCGCATACAAAATGCCGGCAAACACCAGCCCGACCAGCGTATTGATCACGCTGATGGTGAGCACGTAGCGCGAAACCTCGCGTTCGATGTCCAGCATGATTTCAGTGGTGAAGCGTTGCTGCTGTCGATTCGGCAGCAAGGCGATCGCATGCCGCTGCAGGCTTTCGCCGTACACCATGAAAAAGAACGTCAGCAGCACCACCGCCAGCACCGAGGCGGCCAGCTTGGGCGTGCGCACCAGTGCCTTGTAGGGGTCGTCCATCTGCGTGCGCACGATCTGCACGCCGCGCTGGCCTTCGCCACCGGCTGCGCGTGCAAAATTTTCCGCCGCCTGATTGGCCTGCATCACCGGCTTGGTGAGATCGCGTACATCGCGCGCAATCTGGCGCATCTGCTGCGGTGCCTGCTGCGCCCACTCGGCGGCAGGGCCGGCCAATTGCACGGCCAGGGTTACGGTGCCGGCCAGGCCGAGGCACAGGATGAGTAAGGCGCCGAGAAACCGCGGGATATACAGCTTGCGCAGGCCACGCAGGATTGGGTTGCCGATCAATGCAAAAAACGCGGCCAGCATGACCGGCAGGATGATGGTCTGCGCCGCCCACAGCGTGTAGCCAACGGCAAGCGTGGCCAGCACCACCATCGAAGCAGGTGCGCGTGGGCGGGGCGCCGGTGCGGGCGGAAGAGAATCTGCCGCTACGGCGGCATCCGATGAGTCGACGGAAAGAGACATGCGCGCCCTGGCAGCAGACTGGCGTGCTGCCAGCGGTGCGCCATTATCGGGCCAATGCGTCAACGGTGCGCACAGAATCTGTGGGCGCGGTGTCAGTGAGCGGGTGGTCGCCTGGCGAACTCGGCCGCGTGCGCACTGATGCCGTTTCCAGAGGCCGGGTCGGTGGTCAAGGTGGCGTTGTCAGCAACTCTGGGATCGCAGCGCAAGCACAGCTTCGACTGTGCCAGCATGCCTACTGCGTGCGAGTGGCGGTCAGGCGGACGAGCGTTGCGAAATCGAGCGGCCGGTGATGGCGCTCGATCCATTTTGAGCCTCAGAGGGGTTAGCAACACACAGCCAGCAGTCGTCTGACGGATATCGATGGCGCAAACATCATCAGCCGGTGTGGTCTAGCACTGATTCTCTCCAACTAGCACAGAACCAACTGCACGAGTGCTGCGGGCATCTCAAGAATTAAACACGCCCATCTTTCCATTGCGTGCTTTTTCGGCTGCGCTGGTTCAGCGGCTGGTTGATGCGACTTCAAACCTGCTGCCACTCAATGCGGCAGCCCACCAGATCGTCGGCCGCCGCGATCAGCTGGCCTGAGTCAGGCCGCGCGATCGACCGGAACCTGCACCACTGCAACCGGTGGATCAGATGCAACTTCTTCGGCATTGTCCGCCGCACGTTCGGCCTGGTCGGACGCTTCCTGCGCGCGGTGCGCAGTGAACAATGCAGAGATCGTGCTGATCATCTGCAGAATCTTCGGAATACCGCCCAGCTTGCCGGCGATGCTGCCCAGTGCGGCCTGCGGCTCGTTGCGACCGGTGACAAACCCCAGCCCGAAGCCCACTGTCACGATCCGCAGCGGGGACCAGCCGGCACGCCAGGTCTGGCGTAATTCACTCCAATGCAGACGCGTCTCTTGCGCACGTCCTTCCACCAGAAACTCGGCGCGCTCGACGCGCTGACGCAAGGTTCCAAACTTCATGTGCGTGCTCCACTGGCAGGCGTCGCGGCATCTTCATCTTCGCTGGGGTCATCGAAAATGCCCAACTTGATGAGCTGACGGCGCGTTGCGTTGAGGCCGGTGTGGTCGAAGTAGAAGAACACCCGCCACGCGGCGATGCCGGTCACCAACAAACTTGCCAGCGCAGTAAAGAACATCGCCTGGAACCACGACAGCCCGGCACGTTGCAGCAGGGCGATGATCGCACCGGCCAGCAACAACCACGACGAGGCACCAAACACCACGGCCACGCAGGCCCACGCCAAACCGCGCCCGAACGCGCTGCGTGCCAGTTGCAGATCGGCCGACACCAGCCGGCGCAATGCGCGACTGGTGTCCTTGGCCGAGCCCAGCGTTGCACGCCCGGCAGCGCCGACCGCACGTACGCTTTCGTCCAGTCCTGGCGTTTCCGCACGCGCGTTGGGCGCGTCGGTTCCGGCAGCTGTAGAGGCCTGATCGCTCACGACTTAGTTGTCGTTGCTACGTGCCAGCTTGGCAATGACCCAGCCGGCGGCGAAGGCCACGCCGAAGGCAGCCAGTGGACGCTCGCGGATCAGGTCGGTGGCGCTTTCCAGCAGATCGTTGCCCTTGGCGACCAGCACGTCCATCTGTTCCTTGGCAGCGGCACCGCCGAACTCAGCTGCGGCCATGCCGGCCAGCGCGGTGTCCGACAGTTCGGCCTTGACGTTGGCGCGACCGAGCTTGAGCTCATCGCCAGCAGCGCTGGTGGCGCCCTTGACGGCTTCGCCGGCGGCGCTGGCTGCCGACTTCAGGTGGGTGCCGGCTTCGCTCAGGTTTTCCTTCAGCTGATCGGTATTGGTGGGGCTCATGCGATATCTCCTTCGGTCATTGATGGCAGCCGCCACTCACGTGCGGTCGAGCAGTAGCAATAGCATCGGGGGGGTGTAGGAGGCGTTAGTGGAAGCAATTGCGGGTACACAGGGTGTCAACGCATCAGCGCGTCGTACTGCGCGTTGCCACGCAAGATGCGCACCACCAGCTGCTGCGGTTTGCGCTGGAAATTGGCGCGCCAGCTGGCAAGGTCGGCAAACTCGCCCACGCTGCTGGCCACGATCACATCGCCGGTCACCAACCCATTGGCTGCGGCGCGACCACCACGTTTGACCTCGCTCACCATCACCCCGGTGATGCCGGACTGACGCAGCGATTCGGGCAGGTCTACGAAGGTGGCGCCGGTCAGACGTGGATCGAGCATGTCGCCGGTCACCGCGCGGTCCTGCTCTTTTAGCGTGGCCTTGAGCTTGAGCGGCTTGCCGTCGCGACGGATGTCCAAGGTCACCGCGCTGCCTACGGCTTGCAGGCCTTCATAGTTGTGCAGCGCCTCGGCACTGTCCACGCGCTGGTCGTTGGCCGCTACCACCACATCACCGGGTTGCACGCCTGCGGCGGCCGCTGCGGAACCTGGCAACACGCGCGTCACCAAGGCGCCGCGCAACGAATCCACGCCCAGCCCCTGCAGCATCTGTTGGGTAAGGTTCTGCGTTTCCAGGCCAAGCGTGCCGCGCACGACCACGCCCTTGGTCACCAGTTGCTCGACCACGTTGCGCGCCAGGTTGGACGGAATCGCCAGACCCAGGCCGATATTGCCGGCCATACTGCCCTGCGGGTTGAAGCTAGCGGTGTTGATGCCCACCAGCTGGCCTTGCAGATTGACCAGCGCACCGCCCGAGTTGCCGGGGTTGATCGAGGCATCGGTCTGGATGAAGTTCTGATAGCCCAACCCACGAATGCCGCTGCGCCCCACCGCTGAAACGATGCCGGAGGTGACGGTCTGGGTGAAGCCGAACGGGTTGCCGATCGCCACCACAAAGTCGCCCACGCGCAGCGCGTTGCTGTCGGCCAGTTTGATGTCGGTGAGGTTGTCTGCCTTGATGCGGATCAAGGCGATATCGGTATCGGCGTCGGAGCCGATGAAGTCGGCCTTGACCGTGCGCCCGTCGCCGAGAGTCACCTGCACGTCGTCGGCATTTTCGATGACGTGGTGATTGGTCAGCACGTAGCCCTTTTGCGCATCGATGATCACGCCCGACCCCAGCGACTCGTTGATGCGGTCCTGCGGCACCTGCGGAAACAGCCGGCGCAGGATCGGGTCGTTGAAGAACGGATTGCGCACGCGCACCACTTGTTTGGTGTTGACGCTCACCACTGCCGGCATCGCCTGCTGCAGCATCGGCGCCAGTGACGGCACCGGCTGGCCGGCGACTGCAGCCGGCAACGCGGCGGCAGTGGGCAGGGTAAAGGCGGCATTGGTCGGCGGCGTGGCTTCGGCGCGGTTGTCGAGCCAGGCGTTGACGCCGGTGGCGGCAAATCCGCCGAAGGCAGCGGCCAGCGAAAGAGTCAGCAGTGTGGGCAGCGGTCGCATGGAACGGATTCCGGGTTACGCGGTGAAAGAGGAATAGGGCGTCTGACTGCGTAAATCAAGCTGAACGAGGGTGCCTGCGTGCAATTTAACTGCCGGTGAAAGTACCGCGCATCCGTTGCCCCGATTGCGTTGACAGCCCGTCAGGCCCGGCGTAGCGTCCGCTTCATCCGATGCCTGTTCAGCATGTTGCGTGCGGTCGTGCATCGCCCGATTTCCCGCACTGACGCCCTTAAGGAGGGTCTATGAGCAACGGCAATGGTGTAACGGCAACCCTGTCCGACGCCGTCGATAGCGTAAAGAGCACCGCCACCGAGTTGACCGAGACCATCGCCAGCACCACCAGCGAGGCGGTCGCCAGCGTGCAGGAAGCTGCAGGCACGGCGGTGGAAGAGGTCAAGACGCGTGTGGTCAAAGCACGCAAGGCGGTGGTCAAGGTCGAAAAGAATGTGGCCAAGAAAGCTGGCAAAGCGGCCACCGCAGTGAAGCGTAGCGTGGCCAAGACCAAGCGCTCGCTGGTAGCGACCAAGGACGCTGCCAAGGACAAGCTGGTCGCCACCAAAGACGCTGCCAAGCAGAAGCTGGTGTCGACCAAGGACGCGGCCAAGCAAAAGCTGACCTCGACCACCGATGCCGCCAAGCAGAAACTGAGCAGCACCAGCGCTGCGGCCAAGAGGAAGATCACCGACACCAAGGCCAACACCAAGCGCAAGCTCGAAACCGCCAAGGCCAATGCCAAGGCCGAAGCAGCTGCACTCAGCGCCAAGACCGCCGCCAAGAGCGCAGCACGCAAGACCGCTGTTGCAACGGTGAGCGCGCGCACGGCAGCGAAGAAGGCAGCGGCCAAGTCGGCGGCAGCGAAGAAGTCGGCTACCAAGACGCTGGCCAAGCCCGCGGCCAAGAAGGCGCCGGCCGCCAAGCAGACCGCAACCAAACAGGCCGCAGTGAAGAAAGCTCCGCTCAAGAAGGCCGTGACCAAAACCGCGTTGAAGAAGGCTGCTAAGGTCACCAAGACCCCGGCAACACGTGCGGTGGCAAAGACCACTGCTGCCCGCAAAGCAGTGGGAAAAAAGGCCGTAAAGCGCGTGACGCGCTAAGGTCCTTACGCTGAGGCGTAGGCTGCGTGCAGCGCATGCACCACGTGTACTGTTGAAAAGCCGGCGTTGTGCAACAGCGTCGGTTTTTTTGTGGCTGATTTTTGGCCTTGCTGTCGCAGTCTTATGCAATCGTTCGTCTGCACTCGTTCGTCGAGGCCTGCTCGGCCGTTGCGGCGGAGTTCTATGAGCTCTGTTTGAAAACCTCTCTCGTGCGTCGCTGCGTTACTCGTGCACAAGATGGAGCTTCTTCGATTCCCACGTCTAGCCGCCGCTCAGCGCTGAAGAATGGCGCGCAGCGCAGCGTCCAGCTGGGCGTACTGGAAGCGGAAGCCGGCAGCGAGCGCACGCTGCGGCAGCACGCGCTGGCTGATCAGCAACAGGTCGGCCATCTCGCCGAAGCCCAGCCGTAGCAAGCCGCTCGGCAAGGCCAGCAGGACGGGGCGGTGCAGCACCTTGGCCAGCGTGCGCGCGAACTCCGCATTAGTCACCGGGTTGGGTGCCGTTGCGTTGTAGGCGCCGGGCTGGCCGTGCGGCAGTAGCCACAGCAAGAGCGCGACCATATCGGCACGGTGGATCCAACTCATCCAGTGCCGGCCATCGCCGAACGGCCCGCCGCCGCCGAAACGGAATGCCGGCAGCATGCGTGCCAGTGCGCCGCCATCGCGATCCAGCACGATACCGGTGCGCACCCAACTCACGCGCGGGCCGAGCGCCCTGATGGTGTTGGCTGCCGCTTCCCAGTCGCGGCACAACAATGCAGAAAAATCATCGCCGGCAGGGTCGGCTTCGGTCAGTGCGGTATCGCCGCGTTCGCCGTAATACCCCACGGCCGAGCCGGAAATCAGCACGGTCGGACGCTGCGCGGCCGGCTGCTGCGCGATCCAGTTCTGCAACTGATGGGTGATGCCCAGGCGCGATTCGCGGAAACGCTGCTTGCGGGCATCGGTCCAGCGGCCTGCGGCCAGCGGCTCGCCGGCCAGGTTGATGACGGCATCGGCCTGCACCCCGTCCAGCGTCTCCACTGCTGTGACGCCGGGCAGAGTGTGCCTGGCGCGTCGTACGCCGCGGGTCAGGACGCTGACCTGATGGCCGGCCTGCAGCAATGCCGGGCACAAGGCTTGTCCGATGAAGCCGGTGCCGCCGGTAATGAGCAGATGCATGGAGGGCTCCTGGGCCGAATCGATGCGGCACCATAGGCCAGGATCACGCCAAGCGAGGTGAAGCTGGCACGGGCATAGGCACGCGGCTGTGCGCTGGGCCGCCTTCTTGCGTGGCCGAAGTGCCTCACAGGTAGCAGCTTGTGCGGGCCACTAAACACAAACGCGCCGGACTAGTCGGCGCGTTTGCAGGGAGCAGCGTGGTCAACTGCTTACTTGGACGAAGACACCGCATGGGCGCGTTCAAAATGCGCCGAGACCACGCGGCGGGTCTCTTCCAGATGCTGCTTGACCGGTGCGCTTTCGGCGGCGGGCAGCAGTTCCGAATCCATAATCTTGATGGTGTCGCCATGGTCGATCACCATGTTGCGCATGAATGCGTTGCGGTATGCGTCCTTGCCGTCGGGCAAGGTCAGCGTCTTGGACAGCGCCTCCACTGCAGCCTTGCCCTTGGCGCGCATGGCTTCAGCACGTGGGCTCCCGGCTGCGCCAAGCGACTTGGTTTTTTCGAGGTTCGCTTCGTGGTCGTGCAGCATCTGCTGCGCGAAGTCGCCAGTGGCGCCACCCAGATCCTGTTCGATGGCCTGCTTGGCGAGCGCAATCTCGTTTTCGTCGATGGCCGCCAGTACGCCCAGCACTGCGCCATCACCCTTGGCCAATTCGGTCGCCCCGCTGCCGCTGACAGGCGCAGCTGTCGGTTCGGGCGACACCGCTGGTGCGGTGCGCGACGCATCGCCGCCAGGGCGATCGCACGCGGTCAGGGAGAGCATGGCCAACAACGAAGCAGTGATGAGCGTGGATTTCATGGGGGTCCTGAAAAAGAATTGGCATCTGCCGAGTGTGTAATGCAAAGGAGCCGCGATGCGGCTCCGGAGATGCGTCGGTTAGGCCCACTGCGGCTGGGCAACGGGCGCCATACCCAATGGTCTGACAGGTACCTTGGGCGAGCGCACCGCATCCTGCGCACTGCGACAGGTGCGTGCCATACGTGCGGTGCGTTCGCGAATCAACGCGTGTTCGCTGGCCGGTGCGCTACCCAACAGACTGGCGACGTGGAAGCCAAGGATTTCCTCCGCGCGGTCGCCCTGGTCGCTGACGATGTGCGGAACCAACCGCTCCAGTCGTTCCAGCTCCTGCTGCACTTGATACGGGGTTTTCATGACAATCTCCAATGAAAAACAGGTACTGCTCGGACTGCTCGATGCTGCGAACTCAACTATTGCGTGCACCTAAACGCTGCCAGCAATCGGTGGCCAACTGTTCGTAGTTGGACTGTGTGCTGGATGAAATGAAGTGGTGCTCCAAGCGGTCGCGGAACAGGCGCAGACGTTCCTGATCGCTCGAACGCGGTGCCTGCAAATAGATATCGCAGGCCATCTTCACCACCGGGGACAACTCGCTGAACTTGCCTGCGCCCAGGTTTCCCTGAGCATGCCGCGCCTGCCAATGCGCGATTTCGGCCTGTACATCGATGACGGATGGATCTCTGCTCATGACTTGACGTATTCCGGGGTAAACAAACTTGACCTGCAGAGTAACTGCGGGTATGTCAACGAATGATCATCGAACCCAACCATTGCAGCGTGGCAGTGCGACGCACGCTTAATTGGTCAGGCTACTTCGGCGTTTCTATACGCGATGCATGCAGATGCATGCATGTCGTCAACGCACACGACATGACGCGCCGGCAGCCACTTCGTCGAACGAAGACAGCGGGCTCGCCTCGCTCTGCTACCGAGCGCGGGCTACACCCGGCAGGCAGATGTGCACATTGCTATCGGATCAGGCAAATTCGCTCGTGCACTGCCGAATTTTACGGAAGATTCTGAACCGCTCCACACTTGTGTAACGTCTGATCGTTATGGTGGAGAACGACGTGATGGAGCGAGAGTACTTAGGATGCAGGACAGCGAGACCAGTGGCCGTAAGCCGCATCATGCCAGCGGCACAGCAGAAGCACGCGTGTGGTGGCATGCCCTATTGGAGCTGCGTGGTGGGCGTATCGCCGTCAGCTTGATCGTGGTGTTCTTGATCGTATTAGGCCTGTATCTGGCGCTGAAATAAGGCGCTAGCACCAACGCACATCAGACCCGTTCCTCAGCTGCGACCGAGGCCAGCAACGACGCGCGGTCATGCCGCAGGGGAGAGGTCATGGTACAGACGCACCATCGACAAGTGCTTGGGCACGCCACGCGCCGTGTGCCCGAGCATGGTCACGAGCGCGCCACACATGCGTGGGTGTGCAGTGAGATTGCGCGATTGCTGGGGGTGCGCGATGCCGGCGTCGCCGGTGATGGCGTCATCGATGCCGGCACCTTTCATGTGCCCGATGACACGCTGACCACGGCGCAAGCACGTGGATTCGGCATCCATGGCGCTGACGATTTGCTCGGAGGAATCGTGCCGCATGCGTTTCTGGCGACCAAGGTGATTGGTCACCCATTGATCAACGACAGTGCAGCACGTACGGAAGGCTGGAATCAGGCGCTGGCCGCATCACTGATTCCCGCCACGTTGCCGGGCTTCACTGTGTTTTCTCGACATGATGCGATACATGCATTCGAGGCGCTTTCTGGCGATGGAGGCGTGCGCTTGAAGCTGCCGACTGGCGTGGGTGGTAACGACCAGTGGCGCGTTGCTGACGTACTGCAGCTCACTCAGGTGCTGGACTGCCTGCCCGACACCTATCTAGCCACGCATGGCGCGGTGCTGGAGCGCAATATCCTGCAGCCCCTGACGCATAGCGTGGGCGAGCTGTGCGTCGCCGGCATCCAGGTCGCTTACTACGGTACGCAATGCAGCGTGCCCAACCTGGATGGCACCGATGTCTACGGTGGCTCGGCGCTGCGCGTGTTCCGCGGATCGCTGGAGGCGTTGATGGCCACCGCATTGCCGCCGCTTGAGCAGCGGGTGGTCGAACAGGCGTGCAGATACGATCGATTCATCACCGCTGCTTATCCTGAGCTGCAGATCTCACGCCGCAACTATGATGTGGTGAGCGGGGAAGATGCTGGCCACGTGCAGGTGTGCGGCGTGCTTGAACAATCGTGGCGGATTGGCGGCGCTACACCGGCTGAACTCGCTGCAGTCGCCGCATTTCAGCAAGACCCCGCATTGCAGTGGGTCACTGCGTCCACCCATGAAATCTATCAGGGCGAGCCGCCGGCCGATGCGCAGGTCTACTACCGCGCAACCCAATCCGGGCCGGGGCCGCGTTACAAATACAGGAGGGTCTCTGCGACGTAATGGAAGCCAAACTTTCCAGTATCGATATTCCTGTCGGCGAGGATGCACTCAGTGGCACCTTGCTGACACCCTCGGGCATGCCTGCGGTCCTGTTCGTGCACGGTTGGGGCGGCAGTCAACACCACAGTCTGGTGCGCGCGCGCGAGGCGGCTGGCCTAGGCTGCATCTGCATGACCTTCGATCTGCGCGGCCATGAAGGCTACGCATCGATGCGCCAGACTGTGACGCGCGCGCAGAACCTGGACGACATCAAGGCCGCTTATGATCAGTTGGCAAGTCTGTCGTATGTGGATGCGCAGTCCATCGCAGTGGTCGGGCTGAGCTACGGCGGTTATCTGTCGGCGTTGCTCACGCGCGAGCGCCCGGTGGAATGGCTGGCGTTGCGTTCGCCTGCACTCTACAAGGATGCGTATTGGGACCAGCCCAAGGTCAGCCTCAATGCCGACCCCGACCTGATGGCCTATCGCCAGCAGCGCCTGCGTCCGGAAGACAATATCGCCTTGGCCGCGTGCGCCAACTACAAGGGTGATGTGTTGTTGGTGGAAGCCGAGCACGATGTGATCGTGCCACAGCCTGTGTCGCAGAATTACGCAGCGGCCTTCGTGCAGGCGCGTTCGCTCACGACGCGCTTGATTGCCGGCGCCGACCATGCGCTGAGCATCAAGGAACATCAGCAGCAGTACACGCGTGCACTGATCGACTGGCTGACCGAAATGGTCGTCGGCCGTCGCATCGCATTGGCCAAGGAAGTGGTGGCCACACGCAAGCAACTGCTCAAGAATCAGCAGGGTGCTGCTGCGGCCCAACTGGAACAGGCTGCGCCTGTATTTCGTGGCGATATCCGTGCGGTGGAGAAGACCTCAGGGTAGTTACCCGGAATGAGGCGCATGAAGAGGAACGGTGGCGCGCATGCGGCGCCTTTTCGGCGTGATGGATGCGCAGTGCGCGCATCGGAGGCCTTGTGGAGTTGATTGGCCCGAAATGCGTGCCGGCACAGACGCGCTCTGGATGCTGGCGAATGACCTCTTCGACGTGCCTCCACGACGCAGAACGGGCCCAAGCGGGCCCGTTCTGATTCACCGTATTACGTTTACAGCGGCACTTTCTGCCATGCGGCGACGAGCCCTTAAACGCGCGGGTCGGTCGGGTTGCGACGTGCCGCTGCATCATGATTCTCAGAATCGAACGCTTCACGCACTGCGTGTTTGGCTTTTTCCCAGCTCAGGCGCGAATTGGCCTTGAAGCGGTCCCAGCCATCGCCCAGATCGCGCTCCAGATGGTCGTCCCACTGGCGGCCGGCGTGCTGCTGGCGCGCCTGCATGCCGTAGCGATAGGCCGGGCGATAGTCGTCATAGGAATATTCGGCATCGCGGTAGCTGGCGCTGTCGAAGCGGCCTTCGTAATGTGTGTCGTTGTCGCGGTAGACAGTGTGGGTGCGATCTGCACGGTCCCACGCGTCGCGTGCAGCAAGACGGGCCTCTTCCCATTCCAGGCGCGATTCGCCGCGGTTACGCGGCCATTCGCCAGCCAGTGTGGCTTCGGTTTCCTCCCAAGTGCTGGTGGGGCGGGTTTCGCGTGCCTGCAAACCGAATCCATAGACGGTGGCATAGTCGCGGTCGTAGTCGGTGCCTTCCTTGTAGTAAGGACGGTTGCGATGCTCCTGGCGCCAGTATTCGGTTTCTACGGTCGGGTCGAGACGCTCGGCCACGCCCTTGCCTGCTGCTGCGCCAGCGACCACACCGGCTGCCGCACCGATCAAGGTACCGAGCGGGCCGAAGACCGTGCCTGCGAGCGCGCCTGCTGCTGCACCACCGGCGATGCCACCAACACCCACGCCAACCGGATGCGCACCGGGTGCACCGGAGATCGGGTCGCGGTTCAAATCCTTTGCTTCTTCTTTGCGTTCCTGGTTGCCGAGATTGCTCATATCGCCTCCGGATGATCTGATGGATGCGCCCTGTAGATCGGGTCGCGAACGAGGCGCAACGATGGCGTCGAAAGAGTGAAACGTGCGTGCTTTGATGTGAGTGCCATCGCGACATGACTGAATTGTGCATCGCGCTGCGGATCAGGTTGCTGGCTCGCGCGCGCAAGGTGCCTGCAACCAAAAAAGTTGCTCGTGCGGGCCCTTTTCTACCCCTTGATACACACCACCTGGCGCAAGGTGTGCAGTACTTCGACCAGATCCTGCTGCGCGGCCATTACCGCATCGATCGACTTGTACGCCGCAGGCGACTCGTCGATCACTGCTGCATCCTTACGGCATTCCACATGTGCGGTGGCTTCGCGGTGCTGCGCCAGCGTGATCTGCGCACGTGCAGCTGTTCTGCTCATCACCCGCCCTGCGCCGTGGCTACAGCTATGGAAACTGTCGGCGTTGCCCAGCCCGCGCACGATGTAGCTGCGTGTGCCCATGCTGCCGGGAATGATACCCAGCTCACCGGCCCGTGCGCTCACCGCGCCCTTACGCGTGATCAACAATTCCTCGCCAGCGTGCGTTTCCTTCTGCACATAGTTGTGGTGGCAATTGACTGCCAACTTTTCTAGCTGGAACTTCGGCAACCGATGACGCATCTCAGCCAGCACACGCGCCATCATCGCCTCGCGATTTTCGCGGGCGTAATCCTGCGCCCACGACACCGCTTCGACGTACTCGTCGAACAAGGGCTCACCCTGCATGAAAAAGGCCAGGTCCTTGTCGGGCAGATGAAAGCCCAACACACGATGCGCCAGTTGCTCACGCGCACGCTCGATGAAGTAGGTGCCGATCAGGTTGCCGGTGCCACGCGAACCGCTGTGCAGCATCACCCACACTGCATCGGTTTCGTCCAGACAGATCTCGATGAAGTGATTGCCGCCGCCCAGCGTGCCGATCTGGCAGTCCAGCTTGTCGGTGCGGATGCGCTTGTGCTGCTGCTTGATCGCGTCCAGACGTTGCACCAACCCCGACTGCGCAATGCGGGTTTCGATGCTGTCCGGCAGTTTGCGATGCTCGCCGCCACGACCGTTGCCCACCGGCACGCTACGCTCGATGCTGGAGCGCAACTGCGCCAGGTTGTCGGGCAGGTCGTTGGCACGCAGCGTGGTACGTACCGCGGCCATGCCGCAGCCGATGTCCACGCCCACCGCCGCCGGGATGATGGCGCCACGGGTCGGAATCACCGAGCCCACGGTTGCACCCTTACCCAGATGCACATCGGGCATCACTGCGACCCACGGACCGACAAACGGCACTGCTGCAATATTGCGCAGCTGCGCATGCGCCTGCTCTTCCAGTGGCACGCCGCGCACCCAGCCCTTGATCGGGGTGCTGCCTTCGGCATGCAGAAATTCAAAGTGTTGTGAAGTACTCATTGTTGTCATTCCTTTGCGGCAGTGCGTGGCAGATCCTTCTGCCACGCGCAGCCTTTATTGCCTGATCGTCACCCATTGCTTCAGCACGCCATCCAGGCCGCCGAACACGGTGAGCTTGTCGATCTTTTCGGTGACCTTTTCCAGCACCTCCAACTCCTTCAAACGCATCAGCACCGGGCTGTCTTCGATCAGCTTGGCGGTGTTGAGCAACGAATGCGCGGCGTTGGCCTCTTCGCCCCGGCGGATGACGTTGGCTTGCGCCTGCTTCTCCGCCTGTACCACCGCGTTGAGGATCTCGCGCATCTCGCCCGACAGGATCACGTCCTTGACGCCGGCGACCAGCACTTCGATGCCGAAGCCGCTCACGCTGCCACGCAACATACCCGAAGATATCCGCATCCAGCGAGGCCTTGTCGAATATCTTCCATAATGTTTCTAATTGCAGCCTTATTAGAGCGGCAATCTTTTTATGTGCATGACGCGCAACCCGTGCACTGCACCTGGGTACAGCGCTTTCGCGCCTCGTCGCGTGCAACGTCCATATTGTCGGGCGCTCCATGCCCGGGTGCCTGGAAGGTCATCCACCAGAGTCGATGCCAACGCATAACGAAAACGCCCCCGGCTGCAGCATCCGAGGGCGTTCGCTTGCCTCGGAGATCGGGTGACCGATCTCCTTGTCAGGACATCAGTCGAAGAGGGTGATGCGCACGGCTGCTTTCTTCGTGCGCACAAACGATGCCGCGCGGTGTGCGCCGGGCAGTCGATTGAATGTGGCGGAAGTGAGCAGGGGCATGAATGTGATTCGGTGAAAGTGCAGGCGTGCCTGCTGAGGGCGCGAACATTACCCGCGTCTTTTTCATTGCGCAAGCACTTTATGCAATTATTTTTCTGATTATCTTTCGGGCAGTCGAAAGAGAATGCAGTTTATGCAGCGGCTGCGATGCGCTGCGGCGAATGGATAGAAGCATCGTCGCCCGACGATGCGCTGGTTTCAGGCCATGCAGTAACCCATGTCGGTGACCTGCAGCGCGTCGCTGTCTGGCAATGCCTTGTTTGCTAAGCCAACTCCGCCAATGCGCACACGCGCCCGACAACTCGCTCGCGCACCACTATCGAAGCGAGCAATCAGCCGCCGTGCGTGCCCAAGGTGCGCGCGCCGGTCAGGATCATGCGCAGCATCTGTGAGATCTGCTCGATCAGCTCGGGATCTTTCTCCGGCGGAGAATCCATCGCCACCGCGCCCATCGCAAACACCAGCCGGGTGATCGCCTTGGACACCAGGGCGGGTGCGTGCAGCTTGGCGTTGTCGGCGGCTGCCAGGCGGATCAGGTCCACGCGCAGCTCGTCTTCGAAATAGCTGAGCTCGCGCTCTACAGCCTGCTTGAAGGCGTCCGAGCCCACCGCGCCTTCGCGCAGCAGCACGTGCAGTAGCTTGTCGTCGGCGCGCAGCTGTTCCATGAAGGCTTCGACCGAGACGCGGATGACGCTGCGATCGGTGGAGGTCGCGCGCTGGCGCGCCTGGCCGATGATGGTGCGCAGCGAACGCCCGGCCAGGTCGATCAAGGCCACGGCGAGCTCGTCCATATCGCGGAACTGGCGGTAGAAGCTGTTCGGCGCGATGCCCGCCTCGCGTGCCACTTCGCGCAGGCTCAGCGTAGACAGGCTGCGGTGCGGGCCGATCAACGACAGCGCGGCAGCAATGAGATCCTCCCGTGAAATCGCTGGCTTGCGGGACGGCGGCGCGTCGTGGGAAGGCAGGGCAATGGAGGTCATGAGGCTGCAGCCGGGCGTGGGCCTGAATCATAGCCCTTCTGGCAATATACAAGTGTATACACGGCTGTGCATGCATGCGTATAGTGCAACCCATGAACCTGGCATCTTCTCCCAAGCCCAAGTCCCCGCTGCCGGCACGTCTGGCGCGCCGGCTGGTGTCACCGCAGCTGTTCGATTTCTGGGCAACCCGGATCAACCCATTGTGGACGCTGGAACAGCCAATGGCGCGCCTGGTCGAGCGCAGCCCGGCCAGCCGCGATGCGGTGATCTTGGTCTTGCAGCCCAACGGCCATTGGCGTGGCCTGCAGGCCGGCCAGCATGTGAGCCTGGGCGTGGAGATCGAGGGCCGCCGTCTGCTGCGCAGCTACAGCCCCACCGTGCTGGCCGACGGCCGCCTGGCGATTGCCGTCAAGGCGATCGAGGGCGGTCTGGTGAGCCGCTTCCTGGCGCACGATGCGGCGCTGGGCACGGTGGTGTCGCTGGAGCCGGCGTTCGGCGACATGCTGTTGCCGACCACCCCGACGCCGTTGCTGTTGCTGGCCGCCGGTTCGGGCATCACGCCGATGCGCGCGTTGCTGCAGGCCGCTGCGCAAGCCGGCATGCCGATGGACGTAGACCTACTGTACTGGGTGCGCCAGCGCGACGAAGCCTGTTTTGTGGACGAATTCGCTGCGCTGGCCGCGGCGCATCCGCGCCTGCGCGTGCAGTTGCTGACCACCCGCGAAGGTGAGACACCGGCCGCCCGCATCGACACCTATCCGCTGGATCAGATTGCCGCGCTGGACCAGCGCCATGTGATGGTCTGCGGCCCGGGCGGTTTTGTGCAGGCCGCGCGCGAACGCCTGCAAGGACGCGTGGCTGCATTTCAGGCCGAAGCCTTTAGTGTGCCGCCACTGGACGAAAGCGAAGCGGGGCAGGTGCAGGTCCAGCTGTCACGCAGCGGCCGTACGCTCACCCTGCCGCGCGGCCAGTCGCTGCTGGAAGGGCTGGAAGCGCAAGGCCTGCGGCCCAAACACGGCTGCCGCATGGGCATTTGCAACACCTGCGCCTGCGCGCGCCAGTCCGGTACCACGCGCCACCTGCTCACCGGTGAGCGCAGCAACGAACCCACCGCACAGGTCCGGCTGTGCATCAGTGCCCCGAGCACTGACCTGATCCTGGATCTGTAAGGAATCTTCATGAGCCGAGTCCATAACCGTGCTTTGTCCGCTGGCGAGCTGCAGTCTTTCGGCGACGAACTCGATGCCATCCGCGCCCGCGTGCAGCGCCAGGTGGGCGCCGACGATGCGCGTTACATCCGCCGCATCGTGGCTGCCGTGCGCTGGACCGGCGTTGCTGGTCGTGCGCTGCTGTTAGTGGGCGCATTCGTCCACAGCGTGCTGATTCCGGCATGGATCGCCGGTGTGGTGCTGCTGACGTTGTCCAAGATCCTGGAGAACATGGAGCTGGGCCACAACGTCATGCACGGCCAGTACGACTGGATGGGCGACCCGCAGCTCAACGGCAACACCTACGAGTGGGACATCGTTGCCACCGGCGACAACTGGCGCAAGACGCACAACTTCAAGCACCACACCTACACCAATGTGCGTGGGATGGACGATGACATCGGCTACGGCCTGCTGCGCATCTTCCCGGAACAGCGCTGGCGCCCGTTCTACCTGCTGCAGCCCTTTATTGCAGTGGTGTTCGCGCTGCTGTTCGAATGGGGTGTAGCGATCCAGGACTTGCGTCTGGGCCGTTGGTTCGCGGGCAAGATGAAGACAGCCGAATTGCGCGCTTTGTTCCTGCCGGTCGGCCGCAAGATGGGCCGCCAGATGCTCAAGGACTACGTCGTGTTTCCGCTGCTGGCCGGCCCGTTTTTCCTGACCGTGCTGCTGGGCAATCTGGCCGCCAACATGCTGCGCAGCATCTGGACGTTCGTGATCATCTTTTGCGGCCACTTCACTGCCGATGCGGAAGTGTTTCCAAAGGAATCCATCCGCAACGAGTCGCGTGGTCATTGGTATCTGCGTCAGTTGCGCGGTTCGTCGAACCTCACCGGTGGCAAGCTGATGAATGTGCTGTCGGGCAATCTGAGCCACCAGATCGAGCATCACTTTTACCCGGACCTGCCGGCCAATCGTTATGCGCAGATCGCAGTTGAAGTGAAGCAGGTCTGTGCGCGCTACGGTCAGCACTACAACACCGGCTCGCTGCCGCGGCAGTTCGGCCAGGTGATGTGGCGGATCGTGCGTCATGCCTTCCCGAGCCGGCCCAAGCCGGCGCGCCAGAGCAGCGGTGCATTGCAGAGCGCGTAATCGGATTGCGCAACGCGTGATCGACATCAAAAGGCCGCCACTGGCGGCCTTTTTTGTTGCTGCGGTCAATGCGCCGTGCTGCGTGCCTGTGCGTGATAGGCGATAAAACCGGTGGCAGGCAATGCATGCGAGAATAACCAGCCCTGCGCCAGGTCCACGCCATGAGCGCGCAGATAATCGAGCTGTTCTTGCCGCTCGACGCCTTCGGCGATGGTGCGCAGCCGCAGCGTCTTGGCCATTTCGATGATATGCGCGGTCACTGCGCTGGTGGCCGAATGGGTGCCGATGGTATCCACGAACGACTTATCGATCTTCAACGCATCCAGCGGCAGACCTTGCAGATACTGCAGGCTCGAGTAGCCGGTGCCGAAGTCGTCGATCGACACCGTGTGGCCAGCGCCACGCAGATGGGTAATGGTGGTGCGTGCCGCGTCGATGTCCATCAGGCTGCGTTCGGTCGCCTCCACCCACAGCTGGCCGCTGTTAACGCCGGTGCCAAGCAACGCTTGCGCCAGCACGCTCTGCACGCGGCCGCTTTTGATGTCTTGGGCGCAGACATTGATGGCCACGTGCAGCGCCGGATCGGCAGCCAGGGTGGTGCCGAGTTCGCGGATGACTTCGGCCACCACCAGGTCGGTGATCGGCAGGATCAGGCCGCTTTCTTCGGCCAGTGGAATGAAGGCATCCGGCGGCACCAGCACGCCGTCGGGTTGCTGCCAGCGCACCAAGGCTTCGGCGCCGACGCAGGCGCCACTGTCGAGCCCGATGATCGGCTGGTAGTGAACGATGAATTCGCGACGCTGCACTGCGATTTCCAGCCGCGCCAGCGGCGACAGCCGCCGCCGCGAGACCAAAAGCACGGCACCGACCAGCAGCAGCGCCACCGCGATGCCCACGGGCACTAGCTGCAACCGTGCCGCCGCCAGCGGTCCGCGCAGATAGGGCACCGGTTCTGTGACCACCGCCGTCCAGTCGCCACGGCGGTCGCGTCCGAACAGCACCTGCGACAGCGCGCGGTCGTCCGGCGCGCGTTCCGCGGTTGCCCCGATCAGCAGTTGTTCGGCGGCGGTTCCGGTGCTGCTGAGAAGCTGCCCCTCCGGGGTGCCGATCGCCAGTTGCAGACCAGGCGGAATATTGATGTCGGCCAGCGTGTCGGGGTTGATCAGGACGTTGTAGTCGCCCAGTTGCAGGGCCATCAGCGGACGTTGCGGATTGGCTAACGGCAGCAGCCGCGTGGTCACCGCGATGCCGCGCTTGACCACGAAGTCGGCCTTGGTCTGCGGAATGCTGTTGCGCAGTTGGCCCCATGAGGTACAGCTAAGACGACCCTGTTGAAAACGCCCCAGCTCAACGATGTAGCGGCTGGTCAGCACCAGTGCGCGCATCTGCGCCAGATGCGCGGGCGAGCACGACGGCAGCCGCGAGCCGGCCATGCTCAGCAACGCACCATGTGCCTCGTCGAAGGCGGTTTCGGTGCGCCGGATCGACAGTGCAGCCAGCTGGCTCAGCCTGCCCTCTTCGCGCGCCAACGCCAGCCGCCAGGCTAGGTAGTAGGACAGCCCGACCGGAAGTGTTGCGCAGAGCAACACCAGCAGCACGGTCACATTGATGATGCGTTGGCGTTTCACCTCACCACCCGCATCGACGGTGCGGCCGGTTCACGCACGGCCTCTGAGGCGATGCGCGCAATGCGCGCGGTAGCGACTGGCCGACACAGGCTCGCCGGAGTGCAGGCGAACGCGTCGCGCGCAGCGATTGGTGACACACGGCATGGACTGATGAGGCTGCACGTCGCGAATGTACGACACACGCGTGGATTGCGCGCGTTTGTGGAGCGAAGCGGCCGTGATTTTTGTCGATCGTCCTGCGCCGCATCATGGCAGTCGGGGTCGCTTGCGGATTCACGTGCCTCAACACGATGCCGCGTTAGGGTCGGGTGGTCTGCGCTCCCGGAGGGGAGCAGCGGGACAATCCGGTCCCATGCAAGGCGCTTTCACTGGAGGAATCACCCATGACAACGCAGAAAGAACGCGTCGGCGGCACTGACGCAGTGCCGATTTTCAAGATGCAGGAAACCACACGCGATGGCGAACTGACCAAGTACGTGGTCGGTGACACCGGCGTGGCCTTCGACAGCCTGGAAGGTGCCCAGGCGGCTGCCAAGGATCTGGGCACGCTCAACGGCTGACCGCGGAGGCCACGTGCCGGCGGCACGCTGGTCGACCCACTGTGTTCGTGCGCTTGATCGCTTGCCTTGTGCATGGCGATTAAGCCAGTGGGCGGGGCCATACGGGATGTGTCGGTTGAGACGCTCAAGGCCGCGTCCCGCGTCCCGCGTCCCGAGGACGGCTCCCTAACTACGGAAGCGGTTGCTCGGTCAGTCGCCCGGTGTGCGGAGTGTGGATCAGCGGTGCCAGGTCGAAGCCTTGTTCGCGTGCGTGCGCCAGATAGGCCTGCGCAATGTTTTCGTCCAGCTGCGGCAACCGTGCCAGCAGCCACAGGTACTTGCGATCAGGGCTGCCGACCAGTGCGGCGGTATAGTCGGGGTCGATGCGCATCACCCAGTAATCGCCCTTGGTGAAAGGGATCCAGCGCAGGGCCTCGGGCAAGAAGGTCACCTCTAGCCGGCTGTGTGTGTCGTCGACGGTGCGCGCCTGGCCGATCGCTTCTTCCAGCTCGCCTTCCGCGGTGAGGCAACGGTTCTGCACGCGCACACTGCCGTCGTCTTCCAGGGTGTAATGCGCCGACACATCGGTGCAATCCGCGTCCTCGAAGCGGATCGGCAGGCGAGCGATTTCGTACCACGTGCCCAGATAGCGATTCAGATCCAGCGCCGGGACAGTGGTGAGTTCGGGATGGTGGCTCATGCGGGCCTCTGCATAATGGAATGGCGCCTGTTGTACGTGCACCGCCATGAAATACATGTTGGTATACGGGCGAGCGGGTGCGGCCACGGTTGCGAGCGTATTGGTGCTGCGTGCGCTGCGCTTCGGGCTGTTGCTGCCATTGGCCAGAATGTTTCCGCGCATTTGCCGGGCCAGGGAAATGCCGTAGCGGCGGCACATTACGTACCATCCTGAAGATATACGTAGTGCCCTAACAATGCGCACGTGCTGCATTTGCAGACGGGTGTGCCCGTGTCGCCGTTGGCAGCAGCCGTTACGTAGCCTTAAACCGTACGGCGCAGTGGTGCCATTCCTTGGTGCCGGCCATGTGGTATGCCTTATTCATAAAGGCCATGCTGCCCTCAGCGGCCGTGGCGTCCGAATCACATGCCCCGGAGTGCCCGGCCAAACACGCTACGCCGCGCTGGCAGCGCTTAGTGCGCGATCTAGTTTGCGATAGCCGATGGCTTCGGTGAGATGCCGCGTGGCGATGTCCGCGCTGTCGTCGAGATCGGCGATGGTGCGTGCCACGCGCAGGATGCGATGCATCGAGCGTGCAGACAGCTGCAGGTGTTCGATGGCACGCTCTAACAACAACTGATCGTCGTGCTGCAGACGGCAATGGCGATCGGTGTCGGGCTGATCCAGTTGCGCATTGGGCAGCGCTCCGCGCGCAAGTTGTTGCTGCCGCGCGGCGACCACGCGTCCACGCACGCTGGCGCTGTCCTCGCCGAGGTTGCCGCTACGCAGTGCTTGCGGTGGTAGGCGTGGCACTTCGACATGCAGATCGATGCGGTCCAGCAACGGGCCGGAGATACGGCTGCGGTAGCGGCGGATGCTGTCGCTGCTGCAGCGGCAGCGCCCACTGCCATCGCCCGCCCAGCCGCAGGGGCACGGGTTCATGGCTGCGACCAGTTGGAAGCGTGCCGGGAAATCCACGCTGCGCGCCGCCCGTGAGATCGTGACCAGACCAGATTCCAAGGGTTCGCGTAGCACTTCGAGAGTTTGCCGTTGCCACTCGGGCAATTCGTCCAGGAACAGTACGCCGTTGTGGGCCAGCGAGATCTCGCCAGGGCGCGGATGCGTGCCACCGCCCACCAGCGCAACTGCGCTGGCAGTGTGGTGCGGAGCCCGGTAAGGCCGTTGCCGCCAGCGGGCCAGATCCAGGCCACGGCCGCTGATCGAGGTAATGGCGGCGGTTTCCAGCGCTTCGGCTTCGCTGGCTTCTGGCAACAGACCGGGCAGGCGCGAGGCCAGCAGGGTCTTGCCGCAGCCGGGGCTGCCGACCAGAAGGAGATGATGTCCACCGGCGGCGGCGATCTCCAGCGCGCGGCGGGCGTGCGGTTGCCCGCGCACATCGGCCATGTCGGGCAGGGCGCGTGCGCCGAGCACCTGCATGGCCAGCTGGGCGGCAGGTGCTTTCTGGCTGCCATTGAGCGTGGCGCAGACTTCCAGCAGGGTGCGCGCAGTGAAGGCTTCCACGTGCCCGGCAATCGCCGCTTCGGCACCATTGGCCAGTGGCACAATCAGCCGTCGCCCGGCCTGCGCGGCCGCCAGCGCAGCGGGCAGCACGCCGTCGACACCGCGCAGTTCGCCGGTGAGCGCAAGCTCGCCGAGGAATTCGTAATCGGCCAGGGCCTGGCGGTCGATTTGCCCGCTGGCAGCCAGGATGCCGAGCGCGATCGGCAAATCGAACCGGCCGCCTTCTTTCGGTAAATCGGCCGGTGCCAGGTTGATGGTGATGCGCCGGGCGGGGAATTCGAACTGTGCACACAGCATGGCAGCGCGTACACGCTCGCGCGATTCGCGCACTGCCGCTTCGGGCAGGCCCACGATCTGTGTGGAGGGAAGACCGCCGGAGAGATGCACTTCCACCCGAACCTCAGGCGCATGCACCCCCACGCGGGCACGGCTGTGCACCAGCGCCAGACTCATCGTGGGTGGCCTTGACTCAGGGGGTGGTGGGCGGCGCAGCGGGCGGCGTGCCGGGCGCGCTCGCTTCCATGGCGGCGACGGTCTGCTCAAGCGCGTCGAGTTTTTCGCGGGTGCGCAGCAATACCGCGCGCTGCACGTCGAACTCTTCACGGGTGACCAGGTCCAGCTTGCCCAGCCCTGCCTGCAGCGCGCCCTTGAAGGTGCTCTGCAGTTCTTCGCGCGATTGGCGCAGGCCCGGCGGTACCAGGTCGCTGAGGCGGCGGGCAAGGTCGTCGAGCTGATTGAAATCGATCATGGTGTTCTCCGCAGGTCCGTAGGAAGCCTAGTGCAGGCCGGGACACGCGGGACATCGGCAAGGCAGTCGGCAGAAGGTAAGGATAGTCCCATTCGGCTGTCGTCCGCGCTGACGGCAGCGCGCGGTGGGATGAGTGTTGCCCCCGTCCACGGTATGCTGCGCGGCCGTCATGCCCTGGGACCTGCACCGATGAAAATGATCATGGCCATCGTCAAACCGTTCAAGCTCGACGATGTGCGCGAAGCGCTCGCCGGCTGCGGGGTGGCAGGCATTACGGTGACCGAGGTCAAGGGCTTCGGACGCCAGAAGGGCCACACCGAGCTGTATCGCGGCGCCGAATACGTGGTCGATTTCCTGCCCAAGGTGAAGATCGAAGTGGCGGTGACCGACGACCAGGCCGAGCGCGTGGTCGAGGCGATCGTCGCGGCGGCCGGCACCGGCAAGATCGGCGACGGCAAGGTGTTCGTGTACGACCTGGACACGGTGGTGCGTATCCGCACCGGCGAGCTGGATAGCGATGCGCTGTAGGTCTGCTGCTGAGAGCGGCAAACAAAACCCAGCGAGCATGGTTGGGTGAGTGGGCCGCACGTAGGGAACGCACCGCACGCGTCTGGTACATACCGATGCCGAGTCCCCGGCTGTTCCCGTTTGGGGGTGAGCGCGATCTTTTGTTAGCTGCCCTTGGCCGGGGCATCCGTGCGTTGACAGTGGTGTGGGGATGCAAGCGGTAATGCGTTTTATGTGTGCGTGTTTGCGCCATTGCGCTGACCACGACGTGTGCTGTTGATCGAGGCAAGGATGTTGGCAGCGACGCGCTGACGGCAGCGCTGGCAGCGTGACGTGGCCATGCCGTGCTCCGATTGCACCCTAGTCCACGCTGTTGACGGCTGCGGCTGACGGGCTAACCCACTGCTGGACGCGTGCATGCGCCAAGTTACTGTGCATGTTGGACAATCCTCGCCAATGAAGCTCATACCATTTCAATACCGCAACATCTTGCGGACGGACCCGTTCCGATCAATGCGAGGGCGTGAGCCGGCGCTGGGAAAGGCCCCAAAGAAAGCCGTGCCCGCACGCAGATGCGGCCGCGCTTGTCGCCGCCACGCGACTTGCCTACTCTAGGGCGTAATACCATTCCAATACCGGAGTTCGATATGAAGCGACGCAACAGCAAGCCGGGCGTGCGCCTGCTTTCGGTATTGGTGGCGCTGGGCATGGCCGCCCCGGCGTTAGCGCAGTCGGTGACCGAGCCTGTGGCCCAGCCAGCGATCTATCCGACGCCGGTATCGATCACGCTGGACGGCGCGACCATCGCGCTGGGCCGCTCGGCAGTGCTGGTGGTCGCGCCTGGCGCGGACAAGGCCACCGTCGCGCTGGTGCGCAGCATGCTCAGCAGCGCCGGTGTCAGCAAGATTTCCACCGCCACGCGCTTGCCTGCCACGCTGGACCGCCCGCACATCGTGCTCGGTACCGGCGATGCGGCTGTGGTGCGCGATGCGCTCACGCGTAGCAAGGCCGTGCAGGACACCCACAAGGAGGGCTACACGCTGGCCAGCGTTGCGCTCGATCGCGGCAGCCTGATCACGCTGGCGGGTCACGACGACGATGGCCTATTCCATGCGGCGCAGACGCTGCGGCAGCTGGTCGAGCGGCCGGCTATCCCGACGCTGACGATCCAGGATTACCCAGCCATGCCGATTCGCGGCACGATCGAAGGCTTCTACGGCGCGCCGTGGTCGATGAGCGACCGCAGCAAGCACATCGATTTCCTCGCCCGCACCAAGGCCAACACCTTTATCTACAGCCCGAAGGACGACCCCTACGCGCTTGATCGCTGGCGCGAACCGTATCCGAAGGCGACCTTGAAGGCGCTAGGTCAGTTGGCCGCCACCGCCAAGCGTAATCACGTCGATTTCGTCTATGCGATTTCGCCCGGCCCCACGGTGTGCTTCTCCGATCCGGCCGATGCCAAGGCGCTGCTACGCAAGTTCGATGCGTTCCGCGCGCTGGGCGTGCGCAGTTTCTACGTGGCGCTGGACGATATCGAATACACCAAGTGGAATTGCGAGCGCGACAAGACCACCTTTGGTGAGTCCGGCGCGCAGGCAGCCGGTATCGCGCAGTCGCATCTGCTCAATCTGGTGCAGGCCGATCTGGTTGCGCGGCACGATGCAACGTCGGAATTGATCATGGTGCCGACCGAGTACTACGACGCCAAAGAGAGCCCTTACAAGGAAGCGTTGCGCAAGCATCTGGACCCGAAGATCGTGGTGCAGTGGACCGGTACCGACGTGGTGCCGCCGGCCATTTCCATCCCCGATGCGCGCGCTGCCACCAAGGCATTCGGCCGCAAGACGCTGTTGTGGGACAACTACCCGGTCAACGATTTCGAAACCTCGGCCGGGCGCTTGCTGATGGCGCCGTATGCGCGGCGCGAGGCCGGCCTGTCGGCCGAATTGTCCGGCATTGTCTCCAACCCGATGAATCAGGAAGTGCCCAGCCGCGTCGCTGTGATGGGACTGACCGCGTTCGCCTGGAACGACAAAGACTACGACGCGCAACGCACCTGGCATGCGGCAGCGCGCGATCTGGCCGGCGGCGATGCACGTGTCACGGCGGCATTGCTGACCTTCTTCGATACCCAGCACCTGGCACCAACCTTCGGCAGCCAGCCGTGGCAGGAACAGGCGCCACGTCTGAAGGCGGTGCTTGATCATGTGCGCGAAGCGATCGCACTGGGCGATGCGGCAGCGCGCACGCAGGCCATTACCGAATTGGCGCGCACTGCCGACGAGTTGGCTGCCGCGCCGCAGATCATTCGCGATGGCGTTGCCGACAAGGGCTTTGCCGAGCAATCGCGTCCCTGGCTGACCGCGATGGAAGGCTGGGGCCGCGCGCTGCAGAAGACGGCAGCCGGGCTGGATGCGGGCAATCGCGGCGACACGCAGACACCGGCGTTGTTTGCCGAGGCGGCTGCGCTTGCCGCCGCAGCTGCTTCGGTTCCATCCATTCCCGGCGCCACGCGCTTCGGTGGCCCGGTCAAGATCGCTGACGGCGTGCTCGACCGCTTCATCGCGCAGGCACCGCGCTTGATTGCTTACCGCGTGCCGGCAGTCGCCGAGTCGGCAGCTGCAAAGTGATGGCTTAGCGCAGAAGCACAGCGACGCGCATGGGTGACTGTGCGCGTGGCTGTGCATGCAAACACCGGAGCGCTATTGCCATCTGCATCGCAGCAGGTGGCATGGGATAGAACGCTTATAAGCATGTTCCGCTCTGCAAATGAAACTGACGCAATTAGCGCAGCGGATGGCATGACACAACGTGCTCAGCCACCCTTATGTCAGCAGCGCTGATCACGCAGTGTCTTTCAAACGCCGATACAGCCGCTTCCAACCACTGCGAATCGCGTATACCCAGCGCGGTTCGGCACTGAGTGCGGATTCGTCGGCAGTCGGCGCGATGCTGGCAAGGCGCTGGCGCATTTTCTGGAAGTTGGCCACGTCGCTGCGTTGCAGCTGACGTGCCAGCGTGCCGCGCTGCAGCCAGCGCGGGAATCGCCACGCCGAGGTGAAATCGATCAGCACCGGCACGCCCGCGCTGACCACCACATTGGTGCCATGCAGGTCGTTATGGGTGATGCCTAACGCATGCAGCCGGCGCAACGCCTGCTGCAATTGCTGGAAGACTTCCTGGCCCACGATTGTGCTGGTGCTGAGCGTGTCGCCAGGAATGAATTCCATGCCTAGCGCGAGGCCGCCCAACGTGCCGAGCAGGGCCGGCGCATGCCGCCAGCCCTGCAACTGCCGCAGCATGCTGGCCTCATGGCGCACCATCAGCCGCGCAATGGGCGCCAGCAACGTGCTGCGATAGCGGCCGTAGTCCTTGACCACCGCCAGCTGCCCATCCAGGTGGGTGCGGTAGACGTCGGGCTCAAGCATCCGCGTGCCTTGCTTGAGCAGAACGGGAGTGACGAGGTGCAGGCTGGACACATCCAGCGGCTGGTAATGCATGGCAGTTCTCCGGACCGTGGCGGCGCGGAGATGTCACGCGTTGCACAGGTTCACGATGATCGCAGGGGATCGGTTCGGGGAATTTTAGAACTTTTGAGTACTGAAATTACATCTATTTAATAAATGTAATGTTCTGGAAGTGGAACGGCTTTGCTAATCAAGCGCTTGATGGAATTCTCTTCGATTTTTTACCGCGCGCTGGCGATGGATGCGGGCAACGCCAGCCACAAGTTGCCTTGTCGTACCGCCAGCGCGCTCCCTGGCTCCGGCTCCCGGCCCACAATCAGGCAACCCACGTCGTTTGACAATGCAAGCAACGGTCACATCGCTTCTTGCAGCCGCTGGGACTCCAGGCACTGTGCCGGCTACGGTCAGGGGCTGCATCATCCGTTAGCACGGGCAAGTTCTTCGGGCGACGCCCGGAGCGATGTCGAACAACATCCGGTGATGCCGGGAAAGCCCACGAATTCGACAGCAACTGTGCCACTTCCAGACGCCGTCAGGGTGACCCTGCGTGCGCAAGGATGCGGGAACGATGGAGTACGACTCATTGGGGATGCAATGAAAAGTATCGCAACACTGCTGTTGGCCTGCACGGCGTTCGGCGTCACGGCTCAGGCTTCGGGGCAATCGTTGTCGCGCGGTGGGACAGCTACCGTCAACAGCAAAAGCAGCAGGCCGGCACCGCGCCGGTAGCGCCGTCGTCGCGCCCTGCGCAAGCGGGCGCGACGACGGCTGTTGTCGGTAGTAGCGAAACCGGAACCGGCGAATCCGGTGGTTTCAGCACGGTGACTGAGCCGACATCGGCCGAGGCAGCGCCCGCCGCGCCTGCCTACGTACCGCCGCCGCCGCGCGAAGAAGAGCAACGCCTCAAAAGCGGCGTGTTCCTCGGTGTCCAGAGTGGCAAAGCCAAAGTGTTTGAAAACGGCAAGCAGGACATGCAGGGCTTCAACGTTGGCTACCGCTGGCGCGCAGGTCCGGTCACATTGCTCGGCATCGAAGCCGCAACCGGGAAAGTGGATGGTTCCAAGGATGAGGACGGCTTTGTTGTCGTTCCAAACGTGGATTCCGGCAGCGTCGGTAGAACGGCGCGCTTCAACTTTGGCGATGCACCTGTCTTTGCGCTTGTGCGGCTGGGCTATTGGGGCGGCACGGCGAAAGGTGAGGACGACAACGAACGCGTTTATGGCGCATACGTTGGTGCCGGTCTCGGTGTAGATATCGGCAAGCACGTCAGCTTGAGCGCGCTTTACACCAATTACGTCTACGCTGACGCGTATTACGGCAACTACGAAGACCTCACGATCAACCGTGCGGAAGTGCTGAGCTGCGGAGCCGAAATCCGCTTTTGATGCGGGTCAACGGCAAAGAAAGGCGGGCGGCAGCGCTCGCCCTTCTGCGTCATGCCGCACGCAACAGCTATGCAGTAGACAGCAACTCCATTTGAACCCGGTAGCGCAAACGGTTATCGGCATTGCACAGCCATCCATGCGGGGTGTTGTAGTGTCGCGCTCAACGCAGTGATTCAGCCGTGGGCGAGGGCAGATGGACGCATTGGCGCAGTTTTTGACAGACGAGCATGACCCGGTGGCTGTGGGCAAGATCCTGCCCAAGATCACCGAGTTGCTGACCCGCGACGAGCAGGTCGAGTACATTGCCGTGCAGAAGAAGATGGTGAACCTGTCGCCGGACGCGGTGGTGCTGACCAACCGCCGCTTCATCGTGGTGTACCCGAAATTGCTCGGCATGACGTTCCGCGATTTCCCCTGGCGCGAGGTGCTCGATGTGCACATGAGCGAACAAATGCTCGGGGCGACCATCATGTGCCGCACCACGCAGGGTGCCTACGCGTCCATCGACAGCCTGCCCAAGAAACAGGCGCGGCGCGTGTATGCCTACGCGCAGCAGGTGGAAGAATCTGCCTACGAAAAGCGCCAGCAGTTGGAAATCGACAAGCTGCGTGCGGCAGCTGGTGGCGTGGTGGTGCATGCGCCCAGCGCGCAGGGAGCGTTGCCTTCGGCCCAGCAGATCGCGTTGGCCGCCTCCGATGATCCGGTGCAGGTGCTGAGCAAGCTCAAGCAGTTATTGGATGCCGGTTTGGTCACGCAGGAAGAATTCGACGCCAAGAAAGCCGAGGTGTTGGCACGGCTGTAAGGGCTATACATGCAACAGGCACCCGCCAGCCGGGCGGGAGGATTGCGTCGGAACTTTAGAGCAGCTAACAACACGTAGCGAGCAGTCGTCAGGCAGGTGCGGACGGCGCGCAGGAACCACAGTGGACGAGTGGTAGATGCCACACCGAGCACCGGTCGCGACGCCTGGCGGCGGCGCAGTCGTTTGGTTAGCTGCTCTACAGTGCAAGGACGTACGGGCCGCGCCAAGTGCGCTGCAGAGACGAGCAGGCACTGGACGCGCCAAGCGATGCCGGTAGCGATTCTGGAAGTCCTCAAGTGGCGGCCTATGCTGCTCAGCGCTTTTGGCCGCCGGCATGCGAATCACAATGCCGAACGTGGGTGACCGACCGCGGCGATCGACAACTGTATCCAGCCATCAGACAGGCGCGGCCGAGAGATGGATCAATTGCCACTGCGCATCTGCGCGCCTGCCACCGCTCATACACAAGGGCCGCCCTTGAAGGCGGCCAGTGCGGTGCAGATCTCGGCAGTGCCGAGGTGGTGACGCGTCCGGTAGCGGACCGACGACCACCTCGAGGCAGACTGCTCACTCTATGTGGCTGTGGCTCGCCGCTTACTCGCCCAGCGCCTTGGCCACGAACGGCGGCGCAACCAGCACGCCAGTGTGCAGATGGGCGGTGTAGTACAGCGTCTCGAAGCCCTTGGTCTGCGCAGCATCCTGGCGGAACGCAAAATCCGCGTTGGCCTGCTTGCTGGCCATGGTCACGCTCCACCAGCCGGTGGGGTAGCACGGCTGCGGGAACGGCAGGGTCTTGAATGACTGGAAGCCGGCCTTGCCCATTTCGGTGCGCATTTCGTTGATCAGGTCCAGCAGCGCCAGCGGCGACTCGGACTGCTGCACCAGGATGCCGTCGTCCTTCAATGCCTTGAAGCAGCTGTCGTAGAACGCCTTGTTGAACAGGCCTTCGGCCGGGCCCACCGGGTCGGTGGAATCGACGATCACGATATCCACGCTGCCGGCCGGGCAATTGGCCATATAGGCCACGCCGTCGTCGAACAGCAGTTCGGCGCGCGTGTCGTGGTTGGAATCGCACAGCTCGGGGAAATACTTCTCCGACATGCGCGTGACCTGCTCGTCGATATCGCACTGGGTGGCGCTTTCCACGCCCGGGTGCTTGAGCACCTCGCGCAGCGTGCCGCAGTCGCCGCCGCCGATGATCACCACGCGCTTGGGCGCGGCGTGGGTGAACAGCGCCGGGTGGCTGATCATTTCGTGATAGAAGAAATTGTCGCGGCTGGTCAGCATCACCGCGCCGTCGATGAGCATCAGCTTGCCCCAATCGGTGGTCTGGTAGATCTCGATCTTCTGGAACGGGGACTGCACCTCGTCCAGCTTGCCGCTGATGCGGAAGCCGATCGCCGAGCCGGTCGGCTGGAAGTGTTCGATGTACCAGTTGTCGTTGCTGCTCATGCGGACGTCCTAATGCTGGAAGAAGCGGGCGGTTCCTTCTCCCACCGGGAGAAGGTGGCGCAAAGCGCCGGATGAGGGTCGGGCGCAGCCTCATGCAGCCAAACTGCGCAGCGGCTAACCCTTGCTCGGCCCCGCTCCAACAGGAGAGGGGCGTGAAGTCGGCGCGGATTGTAACGGACCCTGCGCATGCCAGGCGTTACACTTCACGCCCTTTTTTATTCCAGCCGAGACAG
This sequence comes from Xanthomonas vasicola, assembly GCF_000772705.2. Lineage (GTDB taxonomy): Bacteria > Pseudomonadota > Gammaproteobacteria > Xanthomonadales > Xanthomonadaceae > Xanthomonas > Xanthomonas vasicola. The sequence goes on along the minus strand of NZ_JSBW02000002.1, from coordinate 30,602 downwards.
CGAAATGAGCGATTGGTCCCTCGACCAAGCCCGCAAGACCTATTCGATCCCGCATTGGGCCGACGGGTATTTCGATGTGAATGCTGCCGGACACGTGGTGGTCACCCCAACCGCCGATGGCCCGGCGGTGTCGCTGCCCGAGGTGGTGGATGCCGCGCGTGCTGCAGGCGCCAAGCTGCCGCTGCTCGTGCGCTTCCCGGACATCCTGGGCCAGCGCCTGGGCAAGCTGCAGGCAGCCTTCGCACAGGCGCAATCGGAATGGGATTACGCCGGCGGCTACACCGCGGTGTATCCAATCAAGGTCAACCAGCACCGCGGCGTGGCCGGTACCCTGGCCAGCCATCACGGCGACGGCTTCGGCCTGGAAGCGGGCAGCAAACCGGAGTTGATGGCGGTGCTGGCGCTGTCGCGCCCAGGCGGGCTGATCGTGTGCAACGGCTACAAGGATCGCGAATACATCCGCCTGGCGCTGATCGGTCGCAAGCTCGGCCTGCAGACTTTCATCGTCATCGAAAAGCCGTCCGAGCTGAACTTGGTGTTGGAAGAGGCACGCGCGTTGGACGTCCAGCCGGGCCTGGGCGTGCGCATGCGCCTGGCCTCGCTCGGCGCGGGCAAGTGGCAGAACAGCGGTGGCGACAAGGCCAAGTTCGGCCTTTCGCCGCGCCAGGTGCTGGACCTGTGGAAGACGCTGCGCGACACCGAATACGCCGACAGCCTGAAGTTGCTGCATTTCCATATGGGCTCGCAGATCTCCAATGTGCGCGATATCGCCAACGGCATGCGCGAGGCCACGCGCTATTTCGTGGAGCTTTCGCGCCTGGGCGCCAAGATCAGCCACGTGGACGTCGGTGGCGGCCTGGGCATCGATTACGAAGGCACCCGCTCGCGCAGCTATTGCTCGATCAACTACGGCCTGCATTCGTACGCCAGCAACATCGTGCAGCCGCTGGCTAGCGCCTGCGAAGAACATGGCCTGCCGCCACCGCGCATCGTCACCGAATGCGGGCGCGCGATGACGGCGCACCACGCGGTGCTGATCGCCAACGTCTCCGAAGTGGAGCAGGCGCCCGAAGGCCGCGTGCCGGACGCGCATGCCGACGAACCGGCAGCGATTCGCCACCTGCGCGAGATTCATGACGAGCTCGACGTGCGCCCGGCAGTGGAACTGTTTCAGGAAGCCCAGCACTTCCATGCCGAGGGCTTGAGTGCGTATGCGCTGGGCCAGATCGACCTGACCCACCGTGCGCGCATCGACGATCTGTTCTATGCCATCGCACACGGCGTGCGTGCGCGCCTGAGCTTCGACGAGAAGAGCCATCGGCCGGTGCTGGATGAGCTCAACGAGCGGCTGGTGGACAAGTACTTCGTCAACTTCAGCGTGTTCGAATCGATCCCGGATGTGTGGGCGATCGATCAGGTGTTCCCGATCGTGCCGATTGAACGCTTGAACGAAGCGCCGCAGCGGCGCGGCATCATCGCCGACATGACCTGCGATTCCGACGGTATGGTCAAGACCTATGTCGAGAACGAAAGTCTGGACAGCTCGTTGCCGCTGCACAGTTTGAATGCGGGTGAGAGCTATCGCATCGGCTTTTTCCTGGTGGGTGCTTACCAGGAAATTCTGGGCGATATCCATAACCTATTCGGCGATACCGATGCAGTGGAGGTTGTGGTGAATGGCGATGGCTATCGTATCGCGCAGCAGCGTCGCGGCGACACCACCGACGTGATGTTGGATTACGTGGGCTATCACCTGGACACGCTGCGTGCCACCTATGCCGAGCGCATCGCTGCCGCGCAATTGTCGCCCGAGCGCGCGCAGGAACTCAGCGCTGCGCTGGAAGCCGGCCTGACCGGTTACACCTATTTGTCCGACGAACCGTTGGGCTGATCCCGGCAAGCGCTGCGGCCTGTGCCGCAGCGCTTGCTGTGCAGTGCGTGGCACATCTGCCGCGCCACGTCGCAAATTCCGCTTAAAAGCAGACCATGCGCATCAGCGGCATGGCTGCTGTAGGTCTGCAGGGCTCCATCGCGTGGCCCGCCGTTTTTGCGTTCGCTCCGTCTTGCGCCTCGTGCGACGCGCGTCCTCATATCGAGGAATGCGCCCGACTTTAGCCTTGCGCCACGCCTTGCGATCGGCTCGGCCGTACGCTCCCTCGTGCGTTGTGCTGCACGACAATGACAGTCAGGTGACCATCGCGTGATCGTACCCACGGATTGAAGCGCACGCCGTAAAAACACATTCCTCTCCTAAAGTGATGTTTAAAATAACGTGATTCCAGCAACGTTGATTTGGAGATGGTCTTATTCAACGCGGCACCGGATATACCGTGGTGCGCGTTTATTTGCATGGAAAACAGTGTTTGTCGTCGAGCATGCCGCGTGCGTGGCTTGGCACTGGCGTGCGCTGGATGCGGCGCCGGACTTGAGCCGATGTATGCATCAGGAACACTAGTTGAAATCACACTTCGGTAAAAAAATTAAGGTATTAGGTGATTTCCGTGATTTTTGCACGGTTTCACGCCTGCGCGAGTTGTTAGTGTTCGCTTAGCCCGTAGGCATACAAGTGATTCAACTAGGTCACCTGCACATCGTTGTTTTTGTTGTGCAAGTCGTTTTGCTATGCGTCTTCATCGTGCCTTTCCACCGCGTATTGCCGGCAACTGTCGGCAGTCGGCAGTTTTTCTATCCCTCGTTTTCTCAGGCCAGGTACTGATTCGGCGTCCATCGACCGTATCACGGTTGAGAGGTGTCGACGGACTGCGCGCCACACCAGAAGGATGCACGCAATGTACGCTGACGCCTCTCCCGTTTTTCCCTTGACCAAAGCGCAACGTGGCCTTTGGGTGGCCAACAAGTTGCACACCGACAACACCTTGATGTTGGCCGAAGTGTTGGAAATGTTCGGCCCACTGAACCCTCAGGTGCTGATCCGCGCCAGCATGCAGCTGACGCAGGAGTTCGACACGTTGCGACTGTGCATCGTCGAGCACGAGGGCGTGCCTTCGCAGGTGGTCTTGCCCGAGTACAACGGCACGATTCCGTATTTCGACGTCAGCTCGGACCCTGCTCCACGCAACGCCGCCGAACATTGGATCGACGAAGAAATTCGCAAGCCGGAAGATCTGCAGAACGGGCCGCTCTGGCACTGCGCGGTGTTCCGTCTTGGTGAAGATCATCATATCTGGATGCAATGCGTGAGCCATCTGGTGATGGACGGCTATTGCGCGTCGGTCATGATGCAGCGCATGGCTGTGCTCTATAACGCCTACGTGGCCGACGTGGAGCCCGAGCCTGCGCAGTACGGCAGTGCGCTGTCGCTGCTCGAAATGGAACAGCACTATCGCAACTCCGATCGGTTCCAACGCGACCGCGAGTACTGGATGCAGCAGCTGGCCGATCTGCCGCCGCCGGCGACGCTGGCGCGGCCGGGCAATCATCTGTCCACCGGGTTGCTGCGTGGCGCCGGGCAGTTTTCGCCGAAGCAGGTGGTGCGTCTGCGTGCGCTCGGCAAGGAGTACGGCGCCAGTCTGCCGCAGATGTTGATTTCGCTGATTGCGGCCTATTACTACCGCTGCACCGGCGCGGAAGATCTGGTGTTGGCAATGCCGGTGACCGGACGCATCAACGCGCGCTATCGGCAGACCGCCGGCCTGGTGGCCAACGTGATTTCGCTGCGGCTGAAAATGGACCCGCAGCAGCCCATCCATACCTTGTTCGCGCAGGTGTCCTCGGTGGTGCGGCATGCGCTGCGCCATCAGCAATATCGCTTCGAGGACGTGCGCCGCGATCTGGGCATGTTCGGGATGGAGCAGAAGTTCGCGCGCCTGGCGGTGAACATCGAGGCCTTCGACTACACCTTGCGCTTCGGCGAGGCGTACGCGGTGCCGCATAACCTTTCCAATGGCCCGGCCGACGACCTCACCATCTTCTGCTACGAACGCGGCGATGGCGCTGCCCTGCGTTTCGATCTGGATGCCAACCCGGCGTTGTACGACAGCGAGGAGCTGGCCGAACACTGCCGTCGTCTGACCCATCTGGCCGATGCAGTGCTGGCCGATCCGGAATGCGCGCTGGGCCAGGTCGATATACTCGGCGATAGCGAACGCCGGCGTTTGCTGCACACCTGGAACAACACTGCAGCGCCGTTGCCGGAACCGGCCACGCTGTTGCACGGCATGCTGCAACGCGCCGAGTTGATGCCTGCAGCGGTGGTGGCGCAGTACGACAACCGCACGCTCGATTACGCCACGACCGTATCGACTGATCGGCTGGTCGTTGGGTGGTCTGATTGCACATGCCATCACTGCCGAGCTGCACGCACTCGGCGAAGAGGTCCAGTTGTTGGCGATGCTGGACAGCTATCCGCATCTGGAACAGGCCGCCTCGCTGCCGGTGGCCGACAAGGTGCGCGTCTCGGTGCAGGCACTGGGGCTGACCCTGGCGCCGGATGAACCGATGCCGACCACGGTCGCCGAGCTTGCCAGGCTGTTGTGCGATCACTACGGGCTGAACGACTTGCCTGCGGTGCGCCAGTTGCTGGAGCAACGTCCCACCTTGCTGGACGATCTTGGCGGGCTCACCCAGCATCACCTGCACCTGGCGCGGCGTCATCGGCCCAAGCAGCTGGACCAGGATGTGGTGTTTGTCGAAGCGAGCGTGCGCATGAGCTCTGGCGGCGACGACGATGCACTGTGGGTGGATTACCGTCCCCAGGCGTGGCAGCCGTACGTGCGCAACTTGCAGCTGCACGTTCTAGACAGCGACCACCATTCGATGCTCTCGTCGAGGCATTCGGCCACACTCAGCACATTGCTGCACGCCGCCACTTCAGAGGCTGCGCGGGCTGTACAGGCGGTAGAGCATGCCGGCCATCGTGCCGTCGCCAGCGACGGAGAGACCGAATATGCCCGAGTCCAGAGCCGATTCGGCACGCCAACGCCCGGTGGTCATTGCCACCCTTGGCACGCATGGGGACGTGCGCCCGATCATTGCGCTGGCCCTTGGCCTGCAGCGGCGCGGTTACCCGGTGCGGGTGCTGACCAGTTCCAACTTCGAGACGTTCATCCGTGCCAACGGCCTAGAATTCTTCCCGCTCAGCGGCGATCTTCAGCAGCTGTTGAAAGACCATCCGGACGTCGCCGAAATGCGCGGTGCCCCCGGCATCTTGCGCAAGAAGTTGCTGGAGTGGGCGCGCGATTGGCCCGCACAAAGCAGCGCGGCGTGTGCCGATGCCGGCTTGATCCTGGGCGTGGGCAGTGCCAGCCTCCTCGTCCATAGTCTGGGCGAGGCGTATGGCGTGCCGGTGGCGTTTGCGCAGTTGCAGCCGCTCACCGAGTCGCGCCATCTGCCGCTGATGCTGTTGCCCAACCTGCGTCTGCCTGGAAGGGTCAGCGTGGCATTGCATCGCACGATGCGCTTTATCTGCTGGCAGCTGATGCGGCCGGCCGTCAACGGCATCGTGCGTCCGGCATTGGGGCTGCCGGGGTATCCGTGGAGCGGCCCGGATCGCAGCGCGCTACGCGTGATCTACGGCTATAGCGCGCATGTGTGCCCGCGTCCGCCAGACTGGCCGGAAAGCGCACAGGTGTGCGGCTTCTGGCAGCTGCCCCGGTCGCAATGGCAACCGCCGGCCGCGCTGCAGGCGTTTTTGCAGGCCGGGCCACCGCCGCTGTATGTTGGCTTCGGCAGCATGACCAGCAGCGCCGTCGCGCAGCTCACTGCCACGGTCAAGGCAGCCGTGCGGTTGACCGGGCAGCGTGCGTTGCTGGCCAGTGGCTGGGGCGGTCTGGGGGCTGGGGACGCCGCTGCCGCCGATGACGCCGAGCGCTTTTTCCATCTGGAACAGGCACCGCACGATTGGCTGTTCCCGCGCGTGTCGGTGGCCGTGCATCACGGTGGCGCCGGCACCAGCGGTGCCGCGTTGGCGGCGGGGATTCCTTCGGTGGTGCTCCCGTTTGGCTACGACCAGTCGTTTTGGGCGTATTGCCTGGCCCAGCGCGGCGTTGCGCCGCCATGGCTCGCACGTGCCGGGTTGCAGCCAGAAACCCTGGCCGCTGCCATCCAGCAGGCGAGTAAGCCGGCCATGCGTGCAGCTGCGCAGGCGCTCGGTCAACGGATTCGCGCGGAACACGGCGTGCGCAATGCGGTCGATCAGCTGGAAGCCTGGCAACTGCTGAAACCGACGGAGGTGACGCCCGCAGCAGCGGCACGGCCCGCGCAGCACGCCATCGCATAAGTGCGATGACGCTGCGCATCCGCCGCAGCGTTCGATAGGCGCACTGCAGCGTGGTGTGCGGCAGTGCGTCGTTGGCAGCGACGCACTGCGCGCTGCCGGCATGCGGCACAATCGGGCTCCCTCGGTTTATCTCGCCCGCATGCGCTATCCCGCTCTGGATCTGTTGCGTGGCATCGCCATCGTCTGGGTGATGCTGTTTCATTCGTTTGTCGTCGGCGGGCTGGGGCGGTAGCGCTGGTGGCAGGCGCGTTGCTGCATTACGCGGTGGAGCGCCCGTTCCTGCAGCTGCGTGGAGTGCTGCTGCGGCGACATGCTGCCGTGCGCAGCGATGCCGAGCTGGCGTGAGGCGATCTGCGGTTCATCCATCGCACGAGCGGATGTTGAAAGGAAAAGCCGCGCAGTGCGCGGCTTTTCGATGCATCTGTTCGATGCTTGCTATGGCTTACGCGGTGCACCGCACCACGTGGTTGCACGCTGCGCGTTGACCGCTGCCGCCGTGCCTACATTGCAACGCCTCACTGCGCGTCGCGCGCCACCTGGAACCCAGCGAACGACTGCGTCACCGGCATGATTTCCAAACGGTTGATGTTCAAGTGCGCCGGCAGGCTGGCGACGTAGAAGATTTGTTCGGCGATATCGTCTGCCGTCATCGGCGTGGCGCCGCGGTACAGCGTGTCCGACGCCGCCTGGTTGCCACCAGTGCGCACCAACGTGAATTCGGTTTCGGCCATGCCCGGTTCGATCGAAGTCACGCGCACGCCGGTGCCATGCAGGTCCGCGCGCAGGCCCAGCGAAAACTGCTGCACGAAGGCCTTGGTGCCGCCGTAGACGTTGCCGCCGCTGTACGGGTAGGTCGCCGCGACCGATGCGATGTTGATGATGGCACCGCGGCGCGCGATCAACGCCGGCAGCAGGCGGTGGGTGAGCGTGACCAGTGCGGTGACATTGGTGTCGATCATCTGCTGCCACTGGGCCAGGTCGGCCTGCTGCGCAGGCGCGGTGCCCAGCGCCAGACCGGCGTTGTTGACCAGCACGTCGATGTCGGCGAATGCGGCCGGCAGTGCGTCGATTGCGTCCGATAAAGCCTGCGCATCGCGCATGTCGAACGCGGCGGTGTGCACCTGCCCGGCCGGCAGTTCAGCGGCGAGCGCCTGCAGGCGCTCGCCGCGGCGGCCGGTGGCAATGACCTTCCAGCCGGCTGCGGCGAAGCGGCGCACGGTGGCGCTGCCGAAACCAGAGGTGGCACCAGTGATCAGGACGGTCTTGGACATGGGGAACTCCAGGGGACAGGGGGATTCGTGCAACCAGATTCACGGAATAGGGTGCGGGCTTGCCGTTGCGTCACGCCGTGCTTGCAGCATTTCTGCGGTCAAGGTCTCGCGTGCGACGACATGGCCACGGCGCAGCTGCAGCAACACGTATGTGGCCGGTGCGGGCGCCGCAGTCGTCGCGGTGGCGGCCAGCTCGACGATCAATTCGCCATCCACCCAGGCTGCAGGCACCGGTGAGAGTTGGCCGGGGAACAGCACATCCAGCGGCAGCGTGGGCGGCGCGTCGTTGCAGGCGCCCAGAACCACGCGATCGAGCCACAGTTGTTGCCCGTCCAGCCGCCAGTCGGCGCGATAACCGCGCCAGTTGGCACTGCAGCCGCCCAGCGCACTGCCGGCGTGCGCCACGAAGCGCTTCCAGGTGGCTGGGTCGTCCAGTGGAGCGGACAACGGCTCGGCCAGCAGTGTCGCCTGCCGGCCGTCGACCTGGATAAGGTCAGGGATCTGATCGGTGGCATGCGCCGGGCCGGTCCACGCCAGCACACTCAGCAACACGCCAGCGATGCGCCGTATCACGCGCGGTTACTGCGCCTTGATCGCGATGGCGGACAGGCCACTGCCGGTGAGCTTTTGCTTGGCTTCGGCCAGTTCGCTGGCGCTGCCGTAGGGCCCCATGCGCACGCGATAGACCGTCTTGCCGCTGATGTCGGCCGATTCCACGCGTGCGGCCAGGCCCATCATCGCCAGCTTGGCCTTGGTCGATTCGGCATCGCCCGAGGCGCCGAACGAGCCAGCCTGCAGGATGTAGCGGGTGTTGTCGGCAACCGCCGGGGCAGCCGTCGTCGCTGTTGCAGTGGCGGCGGTTGCGGCGGGCTTGGGCGCAGCGGCGGCCGGCGTGGTGAGCGCGGCGGTGCTGGCCGGGGCCGGGGCAGCTGCCGGGCGTGCCGGTGCGGTTTGCGGCAGCGGCTTGGGCGCGCTGGCGGCGGTTTCCTTCAACGGCATCGGTCCGCTGGCGGCCGGTGTGGCTGCCGCTGCGCTGGCACCGGGTGCAGGCGCAACCGGCTTGCCTTCCAACGCCGCACGTGCCCGTGCGGCCTCTTCGGCGCGCGCGCTGGCAGCCAGTTCGGCGTCGGACATTTGCACTTCCTTGCCGGGCAGCAAGGTGTAGAAGTCGTACTGGGTCTGCGCATCGCCCGGCTTGGCCTGCGGCTTGGCCGGCTGCACGCTGGGCTTGGGCAATTCGGTCGGCGTATCCACGTCGGCATCGGCCACCGGCTCGGGCTGCGCGTCCGGGTTGGCACGCGGGCCCACGCGCAGGAAACCGTCGCCGTCCTTTTTGAACAGGTTGGGTGCGGCCAGGAAGATCACTGCCGCAATCGCGGCGCCAGCCACCAGCCACACCCAACCGGGGGTGCCATTGCTGGTGTTGCGTCGGGCCTGACTCTTACCGCGTCGTGCTGCCATCTACCACTTCTCCGAATCATGTCGTTGCGGGCCAGCTGGCCCGACTTGCTGCGGCAATGCGCGCTGCTGCGCGCATTGCCTGGTGAACGCGATCAGCGCTCGAGGTTGCAGGCCGGCGTTACCGCAGTGCCATGCGCTGGGCCAGCGGCCCGCGATGCTCCCGCGCGATTACATCTTTTCCGGAGCACTGACGCCGAGCAGTTCCAGGCCATTGGCCAGCACCTGTTGGCTGGCAACGGCCAGGGTTAGCTTGGCGTCGCGCTCGGCGGCATCGTCCACCAGCACCTTGCTGTTGTGATACCACGTGTGGAAGGCGTGCGCCAATTCACGCAGGTATTGCGCGATCTGGTACGGCTCCAGCGCCTGGCCGGCGATTTCCACCACTTCCGGGTAACGCGATAGCTCCAGCATCACCGCCAGCGAGTGCTCGTCGTCCAGGTGTGCAAGCTCGGCCAGGCCATGGGTCTGGTCGTACTTGTAGCCCTTTTCCTGCGCCTGGCGCAGCACGCTGCACACCCGCGCATGCGCGTACTGCACGTAGAACACCGGGTTGTCGTTGCTCTGCGCACGCGCCAGATCGATATCGAAGGTGAGCTGCGAATCGGGCTTGCGCGCGATCAGGAACCAGCGCACCGCATCGGCACTGGTTTCTTCGATCAGGTCACGCAGGGTGACGTAGCTGCCGGCACGCTTGGACAGCTTCACCTCCTCGCCGCCGCGCGTCACCGTGACCATCTGGTGCAGCACGTATTCCGGCCAGCCCTGCGGGATGCCCAACTCCATTGCCTGCAGGCCGGCGCGCACGCGCGTCAGCGAGCCGTGGTGGTCTGCGCCGAGTTCAGTGATTGCGCGCTCGTAGCCGCGCTGCCACTTGGTCAGGTGATAGGCCACGTCCGGCACGAAGTAGGTATAGGTGCCGTCAGACTTGCGCATGACGCGGTCCTTGTCGTCGCCGAAGTCGGTGGACTTCAACCACAACGCGCCGCCTTCCTCGTAGGTGTGGCCGGAGGCGATCAGCTTCTGCACCGCTTCTTCGACCTTGCCGTCCTTGTACAGCGAGCTTTCCAGGAAGTAGATATCGAAATCGACCCGGAACGCCGCCAGGTCGTGGTTCTGCTCGTTGCGCAGATACGCCACCGCAAAGCGGCGGATCGATTCCAGATCGGCCGGATCCTTGGTGCCGGTGACCAGATGGCCTTCCAGGTCGACGGTGTCGCCGGCCAGGTAGGCGTTGGCCACATCGGCAATGTAGTCGCCGCGGTAGCCGTTTTCCGGCCAGCCCGCGCTGTCGGGAGTGAGCCCCTGCGCACGTGCCTGCACCGACAGCGCCAGGTTCTCGATCTGCACGCCGGCATCGTTGTAGTAGAACTCGCGCTTGACGTTCCAGCCGTTGGCATCGAGCACGCGCGCCAGGCTGTCGCCGATCGCCGCGGCGCGGCCGTGGCCCACATGCAGCGGGCCGGTGGGGTTGGCCGAGACGTATTCCACGCCCACCGAGCGGCCGTTGCCGGCCAGCCCGCGCCCGTAGTCGTGGCCTTGCTTGATCACATGCGCTACTTCGCGCTGATACGCGGTAGGCGCCAGATGGAAATTGATGAAGCCGGGGCCGGCGATGTCCACCTTGGCCACGTCGTCGCTGGCCGGCAGCGCCGCCAACAGCGCCTGCGCCAGCACGCGCGGATTGCTGCGCGCGGCCTTGGCCAGCAGCATGGCGGCATTGGTGGCGAAGTCGCCGTGCTCGCGGGTCTTGGGTCGCTCGACCACAAAATCCGGCGGCAGGGTGTCGGCAGGCAGGGTGCCGTTGGCGCGCAAGGCTTCAATGCCTTGGCCGATCAGTGCGCGGAGTAGGGCTTTCACGTGGGACCTGCTTGGAACCAAACCAGCGATTTTACCCGACCGCGTGCCGCAGGGTCCGACCGATGGTTCAGGTCGGTGCACCACTGCTCATTCCAGCCAGCCGCGCTCGGCTAGCGACACCGGCCGGCCATCGCCGATGACGAAATGGTCCAGCAGGCGGATGTCGACCAACTCCAGGCTCTCCAGCAGCCGTTTGGTGACTGCGCGGTCGGCCTCGGAGGGCTCCGGATTGCCGGACGGGTGGTTGTGCCCGACGATCACCGCCGCCGCGTTGTGCAGTAGCGCCCGCCGTACCACTTCGCGCGGATGGATGTCGGCGCCGTCGATGGTGCCGGTGAACAATTCTTCGAACGCGATGGCACGGTGGCGATTGTCCAGGAACAGCACCGCGAACACTTCGTAGGCCCGCGCGCGCAGCCGCTGCGAAAAGTAGCGACCGACGCTGGGCGGGTCACTGAGCGCCTCGCCGCGCTCCAGCGCGCTCATCAGGTGGCGATGGGCCAATTCCAGCGCCGCAGCGAGCTTGCAGGCCGAGGCCGGGCCCAGCCCTGGCAGGCGTGTCAGCGCCTTGGCCGGGCGGTCCAGCAGCAGGCGCAGCGGCCCGTGCTGGTGCAGCAGATCGCGCGCGGTCTGTACCGCGTCCTGGCCGCGCAGGCCGGAGCCGACGAAGATCGCCAGCAGCTCGGCATCGGACAAGGCAGTGGCCCCGCGCGCCAGGAGTTTCTCGCGCGGGCGTTCGTGGGTGGGCCAGTCGTGTATGTGCATATGGCGAGTTTGCCGGTGCTCATCGCCGACGCCCATCAGGCCAAGCGAGGGCATCGGCTAATCTAGTTGTCCTCGTAACCGTAGGACGACTCCGACGTGATCGGCTCCACTCAGGCCCGCCCCCTGGACGGACAGCGTTTGCTGCTGTGCGTCGGCGGAGGCATTGCCGCTTACAAATCGCTCGAACTGGTCCGTCGCCTGCGCGACGCCGGCGCGCAGGTGCAGGTCGCCATGACCAGCGGCGCGCAACAATTTGTCACCCCGCTCAGCTTCCAGGCACTGTCCGGCCAACCCACCCGCACCACGCTGTGGGACAGCGCCGCCGAGCAGGCGATGGGCCATATCGAATTGGCACGCTGGGCCGATCGGGTGATCGTCGCCCCGGCCACTGCAGACCTGCTGGCGCGTCTGGCGCATGGCCTGGCCGACGATCTGGTCACCACGCTGTGCCTGGCCACCACCGCGCCGCTGACCGTGGCGCCAGCGATGAACCACCGCATGTGGCTGCATCCGGCCACCCAGGCCAACATCGCCACCCTGCGCACGCGGGGGGTGGCGGTGGTGGGCCCGGACGACGGCCCGCTGGCCGAAGGCGAGTCCGGCCCCGGGCGGCTGGCCAAGCCGGCGGCGATCATTGCCGCGCTGGTCTGCGGTGCTGTCGCAAACGCGGCACCGGCCGGTGGCAAGAGCACCGCTGCGCCGGTGTTCGTGCCCAGCAGCGCGCAGCTGGTGGGCCTGCGCATCGTGATCAGCGCCGGCCCCACCTTCGAAGACCTGGACCCGGTGCGCTACGTCGGCAACCGCAGCAGCGGCAAGATGGGCTACGCCCTGGCTGCCGCAGCTGCCAAGCAAGGCGCCGATGTGGTACTGATCAGCGGGCCGGTGCATCAGACCACGCCACCCGGCGTGCAGCGCATCGACGTGCGCTCGGCCGCGCAGATGCGCGATGCGGTGCTGGGCGCATTTCCGGCCGACATCTACATTGGCGCCGCCGCCGTGGCCGACTACACCCCCAAGCGGGTGGTGTCGCAGAAGATCAAGAAGACCGGCCAGACGCTGACCCTGGAACTGGTGCGCACCCCGGACATTCTGTCCGAGGTTGCCGCGCAGACCGGTGCATTGAAACTGGTGGTCGGTTTTGCTGCTGAAACGCACGACGTGGAGCATTACGCGCGTGGCAAGCTGGCGGCCAAGCGGCTGGATCTGATCATCGCCAATCAGGTGGGGATCGAAGGCGGCGGCTTCGAAAGCGACAACAACGCCGCCACTGCGTATTGGCAAGGCGGCGAACAGGCATTCCCCAGTAGCAGCAAGACCGAATTGGCCGACCAACTGCTGGCCCTGATCGCGGAGAGATTGCAGGCATGAGTAACCCGACCCAGTCCTTGCAGGTGAAGTTGCTCGACCCGCGCTTTGGCGATCTGTGGCCGTTGCCGGCCTATGCCACCGAATCCAGCGCAGGCATGGACCTGCGCGCTGCGCTGGAAGCACCGATGACGCTGCAGCCGGGCGATGCGGCGCTGATCCCCAGCGGCATCGCGATCCATCTGGCCGACCCGCAGCTGTGCGCAGTGATCCTGCCGCGCTCGGGGTTGGGCCATCGCCACGGCATTGTGCTCGGCAACGGTACCGGTTTGATCGATGCGGATTACCAAGGGCCGCTGCTGATCAGTACCTGGAATCGCGGCCGCGAGGCCTTCACCATCGAGCCGGGCGACCGCATCGCGCAGTTCGTGATCCTGCCGATCGTGCGCGTGGGCTTGCAAGTGGTGGATACTTTCGTCGACAGCGCGCGGGGAGCGGGTGGATTCGGCCACACCGGCGTGCGCTGACTGGGGAAATCACATGAGCAAGGCGAACGAGCGCAGGCAATCGATGTCCAGCGTGCGTACGAGTGGTCCGGTGTTGGGGGGCATATTACTGTTGCTGGCTGCTTGGTTCGGCTGGAACAGTTATGCGCAATGGCGCCAAGACGCGGTGGCGCAGGAACTGCAGCAGGCGCGCGACCGCGCAGTGCAGGACGTGGGTCAGGCGATGGCCACACAGGCCAGCCAGCTCGACGCCGTGCTCAAGCAGCCGTCGGTCGTCGCTGTGCTGGCCGGTGGCGACGCGCTGGCGGCTGCATCGGCCATCGGCGAGCGCTTCAAGGGCGCCGAGGATGTACAGGTATTGCCTGGCGACCTTGCCGCGGCCTATGCCAACCCGAAGGATTTCGGTTACGCGCGTCTGAGCCTGCTCGAATCGGCGCTGGTGGCCGATCATGCGCAGGTGCGCGTGGTGCGCGACGCCAATCAGGTCCGGGTGGGTGTGGCTGCCGCGGTGCGCCTGGGCGGGCAGCCAGCGGTGGCGTATGCACGCTTGCCGCTATTGCGTCTGACCGGCCCGATGGGCGCGATTGCGGTGCCCGGCAGCGCCTATCTGGCACTGCGCCAGGGCAGTTACAACGTGGCCCAGCAGGGCGATGCCGGGTTGTCCGGTGCGGCCGAAACGCTGGCCAAACCGCTCGGTAGCAGCGGTCTGCGCGTGGCTGCAGCGGTGCCGCAAGGCGATAGCGGACCGTTGGGCCTGGGCGCCGTTGGTTGCGCGATTGTGGCGGCGCTGCTGCTGATCATTGCCGTGCTGCTGGTGCTGGCCAGCCGGGGGCAGGTGGCCTTGCCACGCCGCCGGGTTGCCGGCCAATCCAGCGCCGATGAACCCACCTTCAGTCAGAGCCTGCAGCACGACGCCAGCATTGCCAGCGAAGCGCGCGCGCTGGACATCGAGACCTCGCCCGCAGCGCCGCCGGTGCTGGTGCCGGTGGTGCAGATCGCCACCGAGATGTTCCGCGCCTACGACATCCGTGGTGTGGTGGGAAAAGATTTCAACCCCGGCGTTGCCGCCTTGATCGGCCAGGCCATCGGTAGCGTGATGCAGGCGCAGGGACTGCGCGATGTGGTGGTCGGCCGCGACGGCCGGCTGTCTGGGCCTGAGTTGACCAACGGCCTGATCGAAGGCCTGCGCCGCGCCGGCTGCAATGTCACCGACATCGGCTTGGCGCCGACGCCGGTGGTGTACTTCGGTGCGTACGAGCTGCGTGCCGGCAGCTGCGTAGCGGTGACCGGCAGCCACAATCCGCCGGACTACAACGGCTTCAAGATCGTGATCGGCGGCGAGACCTTGTCCGGCGCAGCCATTGCCGAATTGCATCAGCGCATCAACGAAGGCCGCCTGCATACCGCTGCCACGCCCGGCGAGCTGGAGCAGCGCGATATCAGCGATGCCTACATCCAGCGCATTGCCGACGACGTACAGCTCGATCGCCCGATCAAGGTGGTGGTGGACGCCGGCAACGGCGTCGCCGGTGAGATCGCGCCACGTCTGCTGGAAGCGATCGGCGCCGAAGTGGTTCAGTTGTATTGCGATATCGACGGCACTTTCCCCAATCATCACCCCGACCCGAGCGAGCCGCACAACCTCGACGACCTGGTGAGGATGGTGCAGCGCTTCGATGCGGAGATCGGGGTGGCGTTCGATGGCGACGCCGATCGTCTGGGCGTGGTGACCAAGGAAGGCACGGTGGTATTCCCCGACCGCCTGTTGATGCTGTTCGCCGCCGATGTGCTGCAGCGCAATCCCGGCGCGTTGGTCATCTACGACGTGAAGTGCACCGGCAAGCTGTCCGACTACGTGCTGCGCAATGGCGGCAGCCCGTTGATGTGGAAGACCGGGCATTCGCTGATCAAATCCAAGATGCGCGAGACCGATGCCGAGCTGGCCGGTGAGATGAGCGGGCACTTCTTCTTCAAGGAGCGCTGGTACGGCTTCGACGACGGCATCTATGCTGCCGCACGCCTGCTGGAAATCCTCGCCCAGCGCGAGCAGACCCCGTCCGAGGTGTTGGACGCCTTGCCCGAAAGCGTCTCCACGCCGGAGATCAAGGTATCGGTGCAGGGCGATGCGCATGCGCTGGTTACGCGTTTTGTTGAGCGTGCGCAGACCGCCCAAGAATCGCCGTTCGAATCGGCACGGCTGTCGACCATCGATGGCCTGAGGGCGGATTTCGTCGACGGCTGGGGCCTGGTACGCGCTTCCAACACCACGCCGATCCTGGTGCTGCGGTTCGAAGCCGACAGCGAGGCAGCATTGGAGCGGATTCGCGCGCTGTTCCGCAGCGAATTGCAGACCTTGTTGCCGGAGCATCCGTTGGCGTTCTGATTGCCAGATGCGGGCGTCAGCTGCGCTTCCTGTTGAGAGGCAGCGCAGCCGGGCCGGCGCGGGGCGCGGCTGACCGCTATCCGATAACTCCCCCGGCGAAAGTGGCCATCAGCGTGTTCCGCCTGTTCTGGTGACCTCAGCAGGGCCATGTGGCGTGTGGATTGGTGCGGCGTTGTGATCCTCCGGCAACAACCACACTGCGTCCCAGTACGGATACCCGCCGATCTGCTCGGCTAGTCCTGCACGCAACGGCATCGCGACCAATGTGCGGGCGAACTGTCGATGATCGTCCCGTAGCGGAAGCGCCGAAACCTCCATCTGCGGCTGCCACACTGTTCCGCCACGTCCGCGCGCGCGATTGACCGCGTCGGCAGCCATCAGCCGCGCCGTCGCGGCCACTTGCAGCAACACGGCCTTGCCCGGTGCCTGCAGCAACCCGCACCATGCGTCCGGCAGCAGCACCCAGCACAGCAACTGCGCACCTGGCCAATGCCGCGGCAGCGCCAAGCTGGCAGCTGCTGCGCGCGCGCAACGCCAGTCCGCGAACAACGGCACGTTCTGATGCGTGGGCAGTCGCAGATACCAATACGCTGCCTCGCGCATTGTCATGGACATCGGGCGATGAGAGGGGGCGCTGGACATGACCACAGCCTGCCCGCGGCGTAACGACGGCAACATCGGCTGGCGCCCTATTATCGCGTCGGCCACATGCGCAGTGGTGTGTCCGAAAAGCAGGCGTCAACCTTCAGCGATAGCGCTACGCGTCCAGCAATCAGCAGTGCCTCGGTTGATGCGTGCTGATCACGTCAATGCGCTCCGGCGCGCATCACTCACGATGCATCACCGCCTAAACAACCCAGTCAGGCATCCGATGCATCGGCAATGCACCGGTCGCATCAATGCGCTGAGGCATCGCTAACAAAATCGATCGCCCAAAGATTTGGTCCAGGAATGCATCTGCATCGGCACATGCAACCGGATCGCATCAACGCGCCATGACGTGCATCAGCGACCATCGATCATCATTAAACAAACATCCAGACCAGACGTTACGGATCAAAGATCGGAACCCCAATCCCCGCCTCAATGACCCGCCCGATCCCGCTTCCACCCGCGATGCTTCACATCCAGATACAGGCTGTAAAACGCGGTAAACGCCGGGAACAGGTTCTGCAGCACGCCCACCGAATCCTGCTTCGCGGAAAACACGAAATAGCTCAGCGTCATCAGGCTGCCGACCACGCTCATGTACCAAAACAAGCGCGGAATCACCGGTTTGCCGGCGCGTTTGGAGGCCACGAACTGCACCAGCCAGCGGCCGCCGAACATCAGCGCGCCGACATAGCCGATCAGCTTCCAGCCGGTAACGTGGATCCCGGTCCAGTACAGCCAGGTCAGTGGTTGGTCGAGAAAGGACGGGTCCATCAGCGTTCCTGCACCACGGTGCGCTTGCTGCGGGTGATCAGCCACGCCACACCGCGCAGGTCGCGGATGCCGACCAGGGCGCGATTGAGATTGTTGTATTTGGAGACGCCAGCGGTGCGATGGCGATGGTTGACCGGCACGCTCACCGTACGCCAGCCGGCGCGCTGCATCAGCGCCGGCAGGTAGCGGTGCATATGGTCGAAGTAGGGCAGGTCCAGAAACGCCTCACGCTCAAACAGCTTGATGCCGCATCCTGTGTCGGGCGTGTTGTCGCGCAGCATGCGCGAGCGGATCGCGTTGGCCCACTTGCTGGCCCAGCGCTTGGAGCCGGAATCCTGGCGATTGACCCGCCAGCCGGCGAACAGCTTCACCTGCGCCTGCGCCTGGCTGCGCGCGATGAGCAGCTTGGGGATGTCGGCCGGATCGTTCTGGCCGTCGCCATCGAGCGTGGCGATCCAGCTGGCGCGTGCGGCCTTCACCCCGCTGCGCACCGCCGTGCTCTGGCCGCTCTGGGTGACGTGATGCAGCACGCGCAGTTCCGGCGTGGTGCTCTTCAGGCCCTGCAGCACTGACAGCGTGTCGTCGCGCGAATGATCGTCGACGTACACGATTTCGAAGGCCACCACGCCGCGCAGGGCGCTGACGATTTCGCCCACCAGCGTGGCGACGTTATCGCGCTCGTTGAACACCGGGACGACGACGGACAGCTGAGGTTGGCTCATGGATGCAGGGTGGCCGGATGAAGGCTGAGCGAAAAGATCGCGCATTGTGCCCTGACTCTCTGAGTCAGGCATGAAGCAAGCATGCGTTATGCGAATCGGAGCGATCGGGAAGCGGTCTGGAGCGTGTGGCGCGTACCAGAGAGAGTCACACTGCGTGGGTGAGTGGGCACATCGTGCATTTCGGCGCAGCCGTGCAGAAGTCTTGCGCCGCGACTTGCTCTGTTCGCCGCACGCGATCAGATGCTGCAAGGGCGAAAATAGGCGTCACGGTCCCCGCAACATCGTAGCCCAGCCAGCAGCCCGGGCCGTGGCGCAACACCCTACGCCGCGCACGCCCATCAACCACAAACGCGCCCAACCCTATCGACTCCCGACAAGCCCTAGGCGCGCTCGCCGAAATACTGCCGGCACCAAGCCACCACCTGCGGTAACCCACGCTCGACTGGGGTGGCCGGATCGAACCCGAAGGCGGCCTGCGCGCGCTGGGTGTCGGCCATGGTGCGGATCATGTCGCCTGGCTGCATCGGCCGGTAGACCTTCTCGGCCGGGCGGCCTGCGGCCTGCGCGATCACGTCGATGAAGTATTCCAGCTCCACCGGCGTGTGGTTGCCCAGGTTGAACACCCGGTGCGGCACCGGCTCGCTGCCGGGCGTATCCAGCGCGCCCAGCACGCCGGCCACGATGTCGTCGACGAACGTGAAATCGCGCTGCATCTTGCCGTGGTTGAACACCTCGATCGGCCGCCCCGCCAGCACCGCGCGGCTGAAGATCAGCGGCGCCATGTCCGGCCGGCCCCACGGCCCGTATACGGTAAAAAAGCGCAGCCCGGTCGCACGCAGGCCGTACAGCTGCGCGTAGGTGTAGCCCATCAGTTCATTGGCCGCCTTGGTCGCCGCATACAACGAACGCGGCTGATCCACGCGCTGGTCTTCGGAAAACGGCGGGGTAGCCGAATCGCCGTACACCGAGCTACTGGAGGCGTACACCAAGTGCTGCACGCCGCGGTGCCGGCACAGCTCGAGCATGTTGACGAAGCCAACCAGGTTGCTGTCGACGTAGGCAGACGGGTTCTCCAGCGAATACCGCACGCCTGCCTGCGCAGCCAGATGCACCACGCGTGTGGGCTGGATCTCATCGAACAACGCAGCCAGGCCATCGCTATCGGTCAGGTCCAGCGTGCGGATATCGAGGCCGGGGCACAGCGCCGCCACGCGGTCGTGCTTGAGCTGCGGGTCGTAGTAGCTGTTGTAGTTGTCCAACCCCACCACCGTCTCGCCGCGGGCCGCCAGCGCGCGGCAGGTGTAGGCACCGATGAAGCCGGCAGCGCCGGTGACGAGAATGGTCATGGCTGTGATCCTGGGAAATGCGGAAACAAAAGGCCGGCGCAACTGATCTGCACGTGCGGCGCGCCGCAGACATCGCCGCGTACGGCGTCGGCGCTTTGATGCTGTTGACGCGCCTGCGATGCGCAGCGCGTCAGGCGTGATTCGCACTGGTCGCAGCTCATGCGGTGCTCCGGGTAAAGGCTGCAGCGCGCCATGCGTGTTCGTTCACCGCAGGGCGAGCGGTACTTCGCTGGCAAGCTTGGCCTTGCGTTCGGCGCTGAACTTCCACCACGGCTGCGCCGCCTCGCCGTCCATGAAGCGCAGGATCGACAGGAACACATCGATCACGCATGGGTCGTGCAGTACGCCGGTGCGCAGGCACAGCTGTGCATGCATGTCGTAGGCATCACGACCGCGCAGCTGCGCAGGCACGCGGATGCCGATCAGGCGCAGATCCTTTTCACAGGCCGGCCCGACGTTGGGCAGGTCGGTCAGCTGCAGCAGATGCTGGCGGTCCACCTTGGCGGGATTCATGGCCGGCGAGGATCCAGTTGGATGCGCAACAGCGATCAGCTGCGCTGCAGACGTAGACGTTCGAGCACACCGTCCAGCGTGTCCAGATCGGTGTAATGGATCACCAGCTTGCCCTTGCCGCCGCGGCCGTGATTGAACACCACCTTGGTGCCCAGCGACTCGGACAGTTCGGTTTCCAGCGAGGCAATATCGGCCTGTGGGGCCACCGGTGCCGGTTTGCCCTTGCGCAGCGAGCCGGGCACCTTGCCGGCGGCGAACTGCTGCGCGCGATGTTCGACTTCGCGCACCGACCAGCCCTGGTCGGCCGCTTCCTGCGCCAGCTTGCTGGCCAGTTCCGGCGCCAGGGTGAGCAGCGCACGCGCATGGCCCATTTCCAGGCGGCGGGTTTCCAGCAGCACGCGGATCGCTACCGGCAATTCCAGCAGCCGCAGCAGGTTGGAGACCGACGCACGCGAACGCCCCACCGCACCGGCGGCTTCGGCATGGGTCAGCGAAAATTCGTCAATCAGCCGCTGCAGCGCTTGCGCTTCTTCCAACGGATTGAGGTCTTCGCGCTGGATGTTTTCGATCAGCGCCATCGCGATGACGGTGCGGTCGTCCAGCTCGCGTACCACCACCGGCACCTCGGTCAGCCCGGCCAGCTGCGAGGCGCGCCAGCGGCGTTCGCCGGCCACGATCTCGAACTGCCCCGGCGCCAGCGCGCGCGCCACGATCGGCTGGATCACGCCCTGCGCCTTGATCGACTCCGCCAGCTCGGCCAGCTTGACCTCGTCCATCTCCCGGCGCGGCTGGTACTTGCCCGGCTGCAACTGGGTCACCGGCAACTGGCGCAAGCTGTCGCCCGGCTGCAACGCGTCTTCGCTAGCGGCGCTTGGCGCTGCGGCGGCGGCTGCGCCCTTCGGTCCCAACAGCGCTTCCAGGCCACGGCCCAGGCCACGCTTCTTTGCGGGCATCGGCTTGTTCATCAGACGGTCTCCACCGGCCGGTAGGTCTTATTGCGGTCGTTCTGGCGGCGCACGATCTCGCCGGCCAGCCCGAGGTAAGCCACCCCACCACGCGAGGTGCGGTCGTAACCGACGATGCTCTGGCCATGGCTGGGTGCCTCGGCCAGGCGGACGTTGCGCGGCACGATGGTGCGGAACACCTTGTCGCCGAAATGCTCGGTCAACTCCGCCGACACCGCATTGGCCAGGTTGTTGCGGATGTCGAACATGGTGCGCAGCACGCCTTCGATTTCCAGCGCCGGGTTGAGGTTGGCGCGCAGCGCTTCGATGGTTTCCAGCAGCGCGGTTAGCCCTTCCAGGGCGTAGTACTCGCACTGCATCGGCACAATGATCGAATCGGCCGCAGTCAACGCATTGAGCGTGAGCAGCGACAACGCCGGCGGGCAGTCAATCAGGATGAAGTCATATTCGTTGCGGATCGGCGCCAATGCGCGCTTGAGCCGCTGTTCGCGCTCGCCCTGGTCCATCAGCTGGATCTCGGCGGCGGTCAGGTCGATGTTGCCCGGCAGCAGGTCGAAGCCTTCCGGCGCGGTCACCCGAATCTCGGCGGCGGTGTTTTCGCCCAGCAGCAGATCGCAGGTGGAGGCGGCCACATCGCGCTTATCGATGCCGCTGCCCATGGTGGCGTTGCCCTGCGAGTCCAGATCCACCAGCAACACACGCTTGGGCGCGCGCGCCAGGCCGGCCGCCAGATTGACTGCGGTCGTGGTCTTGCCGACGCCGCCCTTCTGGTTGGCAATGGCGATGATCCGGGCCATGCGGGAGAGCCTCGTGGGCGAAGAGTAAGACCGGCCATTATGCGGGCAGGGCGTCGGATCGGGAAATGCCGCCCGCGGCGGTACGCCGCACGGGCGGGAATGACGCAGGCCTCGGTCAGCCGGTGGGCGAGGCGCCGCCGGGTGGCTCCTTCATGGCCCGGTAGCGCTGCAGGATGTCAGCGATCTCGCTGTCCAGCGCCACCCGTTGCTGCTCGAAGCTGGTCTGCAGACGCAACTGCGCCATCAAATCGCGATGGCGTTGCTGGATGTCGGCTGCCAGCTTGTCGGCCACCGCCTGTCCGGCCAGCTCACGGTCGCCGGCGCTACGCAGCATGCTGGCCAGCCCCTCACGCAGGCTGGTCACGTTGAAGCGCGCGGTATGGATGTTGTTGTCGACGATGACGATGCGCTCGTTAAACACCCGGCGCAGGTCGTCCTCGCTCTGATAGGACATCAACATTGCCTGGTCGGTGCGCTGGCGCATCTGCTCGGCGGCCAGATCGGCCTGGCGTTGCTGCTCGCTGGCCGCGGCGGCAGTGCGCTCGTCGCTGCTCATCGCGCGCTGCACCTCGGCGCTGCGCATACCGCTCTTGGCGTTGAATTCGTCGCGCGCCTGGTTCACTGCCTCCGGCGGCAGCGTATCGCTGCACACACGGGCGCCGTTCTGGTTCCAGCAGTACAGCTTCTTGGCTGTCGCCTTGTCTTGCGCACCGGCCGGTACGGCAACGGCAAATGTCGCAGCGACATTTGCCGCGATGGCGGCGAATAACGCCAAACGTGTGTGTATTGGCATCA
Source organism: Xanthomonas vasicola (assembly GCF_000772705.2). Taxonomy (GTDB): domain Bacteria; phylum Pseudomonadota; class Gammaproteobacteria; order Xanthomonadales; family Xanthomonadaceae; genus Xanthomonas; species Xanthomonas vasicola. The sequence goes on along the minus strand of NZ_JSBW02000002.1, from coordinate 8,253 downwards.
TCGCAGCCCCCTGTCGCCTGCCGTCAGCCTGTGGTGTCGGTCCCGTAGCGGCCACGATAGGCCAACAGCGGTTCCCGGAAGTCCACAAGGTCGGCGTTTCTTGCCGCAAAAGCAAGCAGGTCGCCCAGGTTTGCCACCGCAATCACCGGAATGCCGGCCTCGGCGGCGACTGCCTGCGCGGCAGAACGGCGATCCTGCTCGGAGGCGATCTCCTGGCGGTCCAGCGCCACCACGATGCCCGACGGAACCCCGCCTGCGGCGCGGATAATCCCCAGCGCCTCACGGATCGCGGTGCCGGCGGTGATCACGTCATCGACGATCAAGACCTTGCGCCCGGCCAGCGGCGCGCCGATCAGGGTGCCGCCTTCGCCATGGTCCTTGGCTTCCTTGCGGTTGAACGCCAGCGGCAGGTCGCGCCCGCGCCCGGCATAGGCGCACGCCAGCGCGGTCGCCAACGGGATGCCCTTGTAGGCCGGCCCGAACAACAGGTCGAAGTCCACCCCGGCCGCATCGATCGCATCGGCATAGCACTGCGCCAGCTGCGCGGTCTTGACGCCCGAATCGAAGCGCCCGGCATTGAAGAAGTACGGGCTGAGTCGCCCGGACTTGAGCGTGAACTCGCCAAAGCGCAGGGCATCGGCGCCCAGGGCCAGCTGCAGGAAACGGGTGCGGTGGTCGGTCATTGGCCAGGAATGGGGAATAGGGAATCGGGAATGGTAAACGCATCGCGCGCCGGCAGCCTTCCGCATGCGCCTGGGGTAGGCTTTACGATTCTCCATTCCCAATTTCCCATTCCCGGCCCCTATGCGCATCATCAGTTTCAACGCCAACGGCCTGCGCTCGGCCGCCAGCAAGGGATTCTTCGCGTGGTTCGCCGCCCAGGACGCCGACGTACTGTGCGTGCAGGAGACCAAGGCCCAGGAGCACCAACTGGCCGGGCCCGACTTCCTGCCCACCGGCTACAAGGCCTGGTTCCGCGACGCCAGCACCAAGAAGGGCTACAGCGGCGTGGCGATCTACAGCCGGCACGAGCCCGATGAGGTGCGTACCGCGCTGGACTGGCCCGAGTTCGACGAAGAAGGCCGTTATATCGAAGCGCGCTTCGGCAACCTCAGCGTGGTGTCCTTCTATATTCCCTCCGGCTCCTCGGGCGAGTTGCGCCAGGGCTACAAGTTCCAGGTAATGGAATGGCTGCGGCCAATCCTGGACGAATGGCTGGCCAGTGGCCGCCAGTACGTGCTGTGCGGCGACTGGAACATCGTGCGCACTGCACTGGACATCAAGAACTGGAAATCCAACCAGAAGAACTCCGGCTGCCTGCCGCCCGAGCGCGACTGGCTCAACGGCCTGTGCGCCGACGTGCCAGAAGACGCCAACGCCGCCGAAGGCCGCGGCTGGGTCGACAGCTACCGCGTGCTGCATCCACAAGGCCAGGACTACACCTGGTGGAGCAACCGCGGCGCTGCGCGCACCAACAATGTCGGTTGGCGCATCGACTACCAACTGGTCACCCCCGGCCTGCGCGACACCTTGAAGGCCTGCTCGATCTACCGCGAAGAGCGCTTCTCCGACCACGCGCCCTACATCGTGGATTACGCGCAGTGAGGCAGGCGAGGTCAGTGGTTTGCGCAACATCGCGCCAGCGTTTTACTGAACAAGGCGACAGCCTTGCTGGCAGCATCGCCATTCGGTCACGCTTCGGGCAGTGCAGCTCGCGCGGTGGCTCTCAGTCGCCATCACGCGGTCGGTCGATGGCGAGCAAGGCGTTTCTCTTCGGGACGGCCCAGCGTCGTGGCGATGCCGCACACACCATCGCAGGCATGACTTCGGCGGCGATGGTTGTTGTCGACGGCGCGCTGCACGCAGCGGCGCAGTCTGCCTTGCCCGCCACAGCTACCGGCGTTCGTTCTCACCGGTTTGACGCATGACCAAGCCCGCATCCACTTATAAAGGCTGGCGCGGCATCCAGCGCGCCTTCGCTACGCCATCGGCGGCGACCATGGCGCTGCTCGGCTTCGGCAGTGGTCTTCCGTTCCTGCTGATCGCCTCGCAGACCTTGTCGACCCGCTTGCGCGATGTGGGGCTGGACCTGGGCAGCATCGGCTTGATCAGCCTGGCCAGCTTCTTCTATCTGCTCAAGTTTCTGTGGGCGCCGCTGATCGACCGCTATGCGTTTCCGCTCACCGCGTTTCTGGGGCGTCGTCGTTCCTGGCTGTTGGTGGCGCAGATCGGCGTCACCATCGGCCTGTTCGCGCTGGCATTTTCGCGCCCGGATCTGAGCGTTACGGGCTTGGTGGGCTGGGTGTTGTTTGCCTCGTTCTGGGGTGCCACCCAGGACTCGGTGGTGGATGCCTACCGCATTGAAATCGCTCCGGATGCCGCGCAGGCCGCGCTAGCGGCAACTTACACGCTGGGCTACCGCATCGGCCTGATCCTGGGCGGTGCAGGCGCGTTGTACATGGCCCAATACCTGGATTGGACGTGGGCGTACGTGGGTATGGCCGCACTGATGCTGGTGCCGATCGTCACCACCTTGCTGTGCCGCGAGCCCGACCGTCCCGAGGCGACCGTGGTGCGTCGCATCGATGTGGTCGGCGCCTTCTGGCAGCCGATTTCCAGTTTCTTCTCCAGCAATGGGCTGGCGATGGGTGTCGTGCTGCTGCTGTTCGTGGGCTTGTACAAATTTCCCGACCAAGTGATTGGCGTCATGGCGGGGCCGTTCTACCTGGATTCGGGCTTCACCAAAGCCGATATCGCCACCGTCTCCAAACTGTTCGGCGTCTGGATGGGCATCGTCGGTGCCTTCGCTGGCGGTGCCGCAATCGCCGCGTTCGGGTTCCGGCGCATGTTGCTGGTAGCCGCGTTGGGTGTGGCGTTATCCAACCTGGCGTTCCTGCTGATGGCGCACAACCCCGGTAAGCTGTGGGCGTTCTATGCCGCGCTCAGCGCCGATAACCTGTTCCAGGGGTTTGCCGCCACGGTGCTGGTGGCCTTCATGTCTTCGTTGACCGACCGCAACTTCACCGCCACCCAGTACGCGTTGCTGGTCTCGCTGGCCAATCTGCCGGGCAAGTTCGCAGGTGGTGTGTCTGGATTCCTCGTCCAGGCGACTTCGTACAGCACGTTCTTCATCCTCAGCGCCCTGACCGTCATTCCCACCCTGATGCTGCTGGCTTGGTTGTGGCCGCGGCTGTTGGCGCACGACAGACGACCGGATTGAAACGTCCGCAAAGGTTGCCGATGATGCCCGCGGGGCAGCGCATTGCACGAGGCAGGGCATGACCGATTTGGTATTGCGTGACATCGACCCGGTGCTGGTAGACCGTATTCGCCGCATTTCCGTCGCACGTGGCTGGACCCAGCACCAGACCGTCATGCATCTGCTCGAACAAGGCCTGTTCTCCAGCGAATACGAGGTCACTGGCGGCCTGCAGCACCCGGAGGTCGATGCCCTGGCCGAAGCGATCGCCGCGCTCAAGGCGCTGCCGGCGGGAAATAATCCCTAGCGCCGCAGTCGCTCCATCGAGCCTGGAATAGACCGACCGGGTCACGCCGGATAGATCGCTCCCAACAACCGTGGCCCGGCCGCTCCAGTCACCGAAGGCAGATTGGCTGCGCGCCCGGCCAGCAGCTCGGCTGCCAACCAGGCAAAGCCCATCGCTTCCAGGTAATCCGGGTCTAGTCCGTGGCGCGCGCTGGATTCCACCACCACGCCCGGCAGCCGCGCCGCCAGTCGCGCCAACAGCACCGGGTTACGCACGCCGCCGCCGCAGACCAGCACGCGACGCGTGGTTGGCTGCAGCCGCAGCAAGGCATCGGCCACGCTGGCAGCGGTGAGTTCGAGCAAGGTCGCCTGCAGATCGGCGGCATCCAGCGTCGCGCTGCCCATCGACTGCAGGGCCCAGTCCAGATGGAATTGCTCGCGCCCGGTGCTCTTGGGCGGTGGCAACGCAAACCACGGATCGGCCAACAGCGTCTGCAGCACCGCTGCATCGACGCGCCCGCTGGCCGCAAACGCGCCATCGACATCGAACGACGTGCCGCGATGGCGTTGGCACCAGCTGTCCAGCAGCGCATTGGCCGGGCCGGTATCGAATCCCAGCACCGCGCCATCGCGCGGAATCAAGGTCAGATTGCCGATCCCACCCAGATTGAGTACGGCGCGGTCTTCGTCGCCTGCGCCCAGCATGGCCAGATGGAAGGCAGGCATCAGTGGCGCGCCCTGGCCACCGGCGGCCACGTCGCGACGGCGGAAATCGGCCACCGTGGTGATGCCGGTGTGCTCGGCAATTCGGCTGGCATCGCCGATCTGCCAGGTGAAGGCCGGGTCGGCCTTTGGCCGGTGGCGGATGGTTTGCCCATGCGAGCCGATCGCGTGAATCTGCCGGCGCGCCACGCCGCTGTCGCGGATCAACTGATTGGCCGCCGCCGCGAATGCCAGCCCCACCTGCGCATCCAACTGCCCCAGCGCATCAATGGCCACGGTCTCGGCGCCCTGGCCGAGCGCCACCAAGGTCTCGCGCAACTGCGGCTCCCACGCCACCGTCGTCCCGGCCACCAATTCGCAGCGGCGGTGGGTGTCATCGGCAAAGCGTACCAGTGCCGCATCGATGCCGTCGGCGCTGGTGCCCGACATCAGGCCCAGATAAAGAGGGGAGTCAACGTGTTCCAGGACAGGCATGCCGAGGCCAAATATGCACGGTCGGCCAGCTTGTGCAGCTGTGCCATGTCCGTCAACTCTTCTTGCATCTGGAAATAGATGCGCAGCGGGAAATCACCGCGGCACCGGTACCTGCGCTACGCGCGTTGCCGCCGATCGGGGGAGGCTTCGAGATTGCCCGCAAGCCGCAGGCATCTCTAATGAACGCGTTCACGGCATGCGGGGCGACAGGTCAGGCCCAACACCGTGTGCGTGAAGTCGGGCCGTCATTGCGCATAGTTGGTTGCAGCAAGTGCCCGCACGGCAGCTCGCCGCGCGTCATCACTGCACGCGATGTCAGCTTCGGCGGACCTTGCACTGTGCAACCACCTCAACGGCCGGCGCAGTTGCTCAGCCGCACGCAATTAGCCGCGCGACTTGCCATTGGCAGGCTTGCCCGCATCGGCGTAGATCAGCTTCTCCATCCCTTCTATGCGCGCCATGGCTGGCGCCGTCTGCGCACGGAAAGCCGCCAGCTCGGCGCCCTGCAGCGGTTCCGGTGGCGGCATCGTCACCGACATCGGGTTGCGCTGCTGCCCGGCCACGCGGAATTCGTAATGCAGGTGCGGTCCGGTGGCCATGCCGGTCATGCCGACATAGCCGATCACGGTGCCCTGGTTGATGTGCTGCCCGGCCTTGATCTTGCCGAAGCGCGACATGTGCCCGTACAGGGTGCTGTAGTTCTTGCCGTGATCCAGGATCACCACGTTGCCGTAACCGCGCTGGGTGCCGACAAACACCACCCGCGCATCGCCAGCCGCCATGATCGGCGTCCCCGAGGCGGCCGCGTAGTCCACGCCCTTGTGCATGCGCATGGTCCCCAGTACCGGATGCATGCGCGCACCGAAGGTGGAGCTGATCCGGCTATAGGCCACCGGCATGCGGATGAAGCTTTTCTTCAGCGGCCGGCCATTGATATCAAAGTACTCGGCCGGCTTGCCGGCGCGCTCGAAGCGGAAGCCGGTGTAGGTCTTGCCGCCAGTGGTGAACGTCGCCGCCAGGATGTCGCCGGTGCTGATCCGCTCGCCTTCGCGCCAGGTCTCATCCATCACCACGCTGAAACGGTCGCCGGGTTGCAGATCTTTGTCGAAGTCGATGTCGTACTTGAAGATCTCGTCGGTCATGATCGCTACCGCCGCTGGCGATAGCCCGGATTTGTTGGCCGATGCATAGAGCGAACTGCTGATCTCGCCGCTAGCCACCACCGTGCGCGTGGTGGTCGCGCGCTCGGTGACGTTCTCGCGCACGCTGTCGCCCAGCAGGCGCAGCTCCACCCGATGACTGTCGTCGCGATCAAAGCGCAGTGCGCGCAACTGCCCCGGTGTCGGCATATCGAAAGCGATCTCTGCGCCCGGACGCAGCTTGGTCAGCGCCTCCTTGGTGCCGGGATGCGCCAGCACCTGATACATCACCGTGGTCGGAATCCCCAGCTCGCCGAACAAGGTGCTCAGCGTCTGGCCTGGCTTGACCTGCAGAATTTCCCAGTCGGTACTCGGCGCCAGCTGCTTTCGGCTGGGCAGCAGCGGCGGCAACGGCAATGCCAGCGTGGAAGGGCTGGAAAGCGGTGTGTCGATCGCGTTGGAGAAGCCCGGCACAATCGTGGCAACTAGCGCGCCGATCGTGGCGAACAGGCTGGCATGGATCCAATGGCGGCGGGTCCAACGGTCTTTGAATGCTGCCGGAAGATGCGCCTTGAGCTTGCGATGCAGTGCAGTGTCGTGGAGGACGTGGAGGCGTTCTTGAAAGCGCCGCTTGCGTGCACGGCCCTGCTCTGAATTCTGCATCGTTCAAATTCCTAACTGGCTCGAAGTGCGAGCCCAATCGCCAGTACCATAGAGAGCCTGTAACAGCGCGTCAAACCATTGAGCCTGTTCATTATTTTCGTTCGGCGCAAAATTAACTCGCGTTTAACATCGTTCACGTTTTTGACGGCAAGCGCCGCTGGAGTCTGTAGTTGGCCACTATCGAAGAATCCCTCGCACTCATCGGCCGTGGCGCTGAAGAGATCCTCAAGTTCGATCAGCTCGAAGTACGGCTGAAATCAGGCATGCCATTGCGGGTGAAGGCCGGCTTCGATCCCACCGCGCCGGATCTGCACCTGGGCCACACCGTGCTGCTCAACAAGATGCGGCAGTTCCAGCAGCTTGGTCATCAGGTGATTTTCCTGATTGGCGACTTCACCGGAATGATTGGCGACCCGAGCGGCAAGAATGCCACCCGCAAGCCGCTTAGCCGTGAGGATGTGCTGGCCAACGCACGGACTTATGAAGAGCAGGTCTTCAAGATCCTGGACCGCGAATGCACCGAAGTACGCTTCAACTCTGAATGGTTCGGCCAGATGAGCGCGGCGGACATGATCAAGCTGTCCGCCCAGCACACGGTCGCGCGCATGCTCGAACGCGACGATTTCGCCAAGCGGTTCGGCAGCCAGCAGCCGATCGCCATCCATGAATTCCTCTATCCATTGGTGCAGGGGTACGACTCGGTCGCCTTGAAGGCGGACGTCGAGCTGGGCGGCACCGATCAAAAGTTCAACCTGTTGATGGGTCGCGGCCTGCAGGAGCATTACGGCCAGGCCCCGCAGATCGTGCTGACCATGCCGCTGCTGGAAGGCCTGGACGGTGTCGCCAAGATGTCCAAGTCCTTGGGCAATTACATCGGCATCAACGAGCCAGCCATCGACATCGTTACCAAGACCATGAAGATCGGCGACGAACTGACCTGGCGCTGGATCGATCTGCTGTCCTTCGATATCAGCGTGGCCGAAGCGTTGCGCCTGAAAGAGCAGGTCGCCTCCGGTGAACTGCACCCGCGCGAGGTCAAATTGCGGCTGGCGCGCGAACTGGCCACACGGTTCCACGATGCCGCAACGGCAGAGCAGGCCATTGCCGGCTGGCATGCCGTGGTAACAGGGCAGGGTGACACCAGTCTATTGCCGTTGCAGGAAATCCTGGTGCCGGCCGAAGGTTTGCGTATCGCCAGCCTGCTGACTACTGCCGGGCTGACGCCCAGCAATTCCGAAGCGACCCGCAAGCTCAAGGAACGCGCGGTCAGGATCGACGGGGAAGTGATGGAAGACGCCAGCCGCGTTTTCACTCAGGGCTTTGAAGGCCTCATCCAAGTGGGTAAGCGCAATTTTGCCCGCGTGTCGCTGGTTATTGGATAGAGCGCATCGAGGTTGCTGCAGGGCGGCAATCTCTGTGGTCATACACTGCGTACCTATCAGATAGAGGTAGCGGTTGCAGGGGCCTTGAAGGCCTTTCGCAAGGGTGACTGGGGCGTAGCGCAAATTTTTGGCAATTTCGTGAAAAATTTTTCACAAAACACTTCCCAAATTGGTTTGGCGGGCATATAGTTCGCCTCCCCGACGCAACGGCATCGCAACTGCGAAACCGAAGCGGAAAGGGTTCGACAATCCTTGAAATAAGGTGTTGACGAAACGGAAAAGCCGGCTATGATGGGCGGCTAGCTACACGGAAAGACGCTACGGCGGATTGAGGTGCAGTGGCGGCAACTTCCTCTTCACGAGGGGTTGACGAGGATGAAAAGCCTGC
>NZ_JSBW02000001.1 GCF_000772705.2 Xanthomonas vasicola | reverse complement strand
CTTCTTGGTGGCGTCGTAGACCTTGAAGGCGAGCGGGTTGTCCGAATCGCGGCCTTCGAAACCGATCTTGCCGATGCCGGGGAAATATTCTTTCGCGCCGATGTAGACGGTGTTGCTCATGGGGTGAACTCCTGCAGCAGGGGAGGGAAGAAGTGATCAGCGTCACGCCGGGATAGCGGCATCAGCGCGCAGACCATCGCCACGTGCCGGTTGCAATGCGTCAGAACACGCAACCGATGCATCCGCACGACCGTCATTCGCATCCAGCCAAAGAATGTTAGCGCTACCACAATTACCGCTGAAAAAAGCCGCGCGTCCTAGCGAAGCTGAAGAGGCCATGCCGATCCCAGGTGAAGCGGCCCAGTGACTGTACCGAGCCGGCGGCCGAAAGGCTTGCTGCGCTGCGAGATGCGAACTGTGCTGCAGCCCTGGCAAAGGCCACATTGGCCGAAAGAGGGGCGTGCAAGCACCGCACGCGTCCGCACTGCAAGCATCGCCGACGAAAACCGAGCATCCGACAAAGTCATTACCCGGCGACGACCGCAGCGCAGTGCTCGCAGCAAACAGGTCTGCATTGGCCGGCCCCGCCGCGGCCGCCAGCGCCGTCTTCTGCGTCAACGTAAACGCAGTCAGAAGACAGCTGGCAACCCACTGCCTCGCACGTAGCCCACACGGTCGCCTACCAGCCCCCGCCAGCTACAATGGCCGGCTTATGACCGCTGTCCTGCCGCTGCCGCAACCCCTGGCCGACCCCGCGCCGCGCGACCCGCGCCAGCGGCTGCAGCGTGCACAGCTGCGCCTGGGCAAACGCCTCCAGCGCCAGGTGGGCCAGGCGATTGCCGACTTCAGCATGATCGCGCCCGGCGACAAGATCATGGTCTGCCTGTCCGGCGGCAAGGACAGCTACACCTTGCTGGACATGCTGCTGCAGTTGCAGCGCAAGGCGCCTGTGCCGTTCACGCTGGTGGCGGTGAACCTGGACCAGAAGCAGCCCGACTTTCCCGCGCATGTGCTGCCGGCCTACCTGCGCGGGCTGGGGGTGCCGTTCGACATCGTCGAGCAGGACACCTATTCGGTGGTCAGCCGGGTGATTCCGGCCGGCAAGACGATGTGTTCGTTGTGCTCGCGGCTGCGGCGTGGCGCGTTGTATGCCTACGCGCAGACGCATGGAGTGACCAAGATCGCACTCGGCCATCACCGCGACGACATCGTGGCCACCTTCTTCATGAACCTGTTTCACCACGCGCGGCTGGCGGCGATGGCGCCCAAGCTGCGCAGCGACGACGGTGCGCATGTGGTGATCCGCCCGCTGGCCTACGTGCGCGAAGCCGACATCGCCGCGTACGCGCAGGCGCGGCAGTTCCCGATCATTCCGTGCAACTTGTGCGGCAGTCAGGAAAATTTGCAGCGCCAGCAGGTCGGCAAGATGCTGCAGCAATGGGACCGCGAGCAGCCCGGGCGCGTGGAGCAGATCGCGCGCGCCTTGGGCGACGTACGCCCCGAACAACTGGCCGACCGCACGCTGTTCGATTTCCTGGCGCTGGGCCGCAGCGGCGCAGCACCGCCCGGTCCTGCGCCTGATTCCAGCGCGTGGCTGTCGGCCAGCGACGCCGCCCACGATAGCGACTGACGCGGCCGCTCCGGCTGCCGGCAGTCTTCCACCCTCCACGTTTTTCTTCATTCGGTCCAACGCATGTTCTTTCGCAACCTCACCGTGTTCCGCTTTCCCACCACCCTGGATTTCTCCGAGATCGACACGCTGCTGCCGCAAGTGCAGCTAAAGCCGGTCGGCCCGTTGGAAATGAGTTCGCGCGGCTTCATTTCGCCGTTCGGCCGCGACGAGCAGGAAGTGCTCTCGCACCGTCTGGAAGATTTTCTGTGGCTCACCGTCGGTGGTGAGGACAAGATCCTGCCCGGCGCAGTGGTCAACGATCTGCTCGAGCGCAAAGTCGCCGAGATCGAAGAAAAGGAAGGCCGCCGCCCCGGAGGCAAGGCACGCAAACGTCTCAAGGACGACCTGATCCATGAGCTGCTGCCGCGCGCCTTCGTCAAAAGCTCGCGCACCGACGCCATCCTGGATTTGCAGCACGGCTATATCGCGGTCAACAGCTCCAGCCGCAAGAGCGGCGAGAACGTGATGAGCGAGATCCGCGGCGCGCTCGGCAGCTTCCCGGCGCTGCCGCTGAATGCCGAAGTCGCCCCGCGCGCCATCCTTACCGGCTGGATCGCCGGCGAGCCCTTGCCCGAAGGCCTGAGCCTGGGCGAAGAGTGCGAGATGAAAGACCCCATCGAAGGCGGCGCGGTGGTCAAGTGCCAGCACCAGGAGCTGCGCGGCGACGAGATCGACAAGCATCTGGAAGCCGGCAAGCAGGTCACCAAGCTGGCGCTGGTGCTGGATGACAATCTGTCGTTCGTGCTCGGCGATGATCTGGTGATCCGCAAGCTCAAGTTCCTCGACGGCGCCCTGGATCAGCTCGAACACAGCGAAGACGACGGCGCGCGCGCCGAACTCGATGCACGCTTTACGCTGATGAGCGCGGAAATCCGCCGGTTGTTCCTGTTGCTGGAAACTGCGTTGAAGTTGAGCAAGGCAGAGTAACCAGGCTTGGACCTGTGGCCGCGTCTCTGGCGTGATCCAAGGCGTAAATCCAACGCGCGGTGGGTCGAGGGCGCGATGCCCTCACCGCCTGCGGGACAAGTCTGAACCCGCAAGCGCTGAGGAGACCACACCAGAGCGTCGGCCGGCTGCTTTACTGAAGGACATACGTACGATGTCTCCTGCGACGGTGGCGGACGAGGGCCCGGCAGCAAAGTCGTAGATCAGCTGCCCTACAACTGATCCATCGGTTGTCCAATCTCTCCTAGCGAGGACACCGATCACGGTCCCGCAGTCATCGAATGCAGCAAGCATTCCGTCTCACCGCCTGACACATCGCAGCGGTATCCTCTGCGCATGTTCAAGCCCGTCCGCCGCCTGATTGCACCGCCGTCGCAGGTTGTCGAACGTGACTGCGTGCGCGTGCAACTGGAAGGCCGCGAGATCGCGGTGCTGCGTGTGCGCGACCCACGTGCGCGACGCATCAAACTCAGCGTCGACGAACGCGGCGCGCGGCTGACCTTGCCGTTGCGCGCAAGCCTGATTTCCGGCGAGCGCTTTTTGCATGCACATCTGGATTGGCTGAGCATGCAGCTGTCGCGTTATCAGCAGGTCGATGCATTTCCTGCACTGCAGCGCGGCGTGCCGGGGCAACTGCCATTGCGCGGTGCATTGCTGCCGTTGAGCTGGCACGAAGGGCGCTATGCACGCATCGACATCACCGATGAAGGCGCGCAGTTTTATGTGCCCACCGGCTTGGGCGATGCCGGCTTACGCCGCACCCTGAAGGAATTCTACGAAGCGCAGGCGCGCGCCGACGTCGGCCGCTGGCTCCCGAACTATCTGCACGGCCTGCCGCGCGCACCGGCACGGCTGCGCCTGAAGGTGATGTCCTCGCAGTGGGGCTCACTCGCACCGGACAGCTCGATGGCGCTGGATCTGGCACTGGTGCTCGGTCGCTCTTCTGCGTTCGAGTACGTGTTGGTGCACGAGCTCTGCCATCTGGTGCAAGCGAATCATTCGCCCGCCTTCTGGGCCGAAGTGGAACAACGCTTTCCCGCCTGGCGCGACGAGCGCAGTTATTTTCACGAACATGGTCGCCAGCTCAAGGCGCAACTGCGCCGCTTGCTGCATGCCGAATAACGCAGGCGCAGCGCGTGGCATTTAGTCGCCGTATTTACTGGGCAGGGGCACGCACTTGAGTGCGACAATGGGGGATCAACGCGGCAACCACCTGATGGCCAGGCGTCATTGGCAATGACCGCTACCGCGCGGGGTGCTTGAAGATCAGACGCGGCCACTGCCCAGCCGCAACGGTTGAGCTTCACCCTCGATGCGAGTGCCGGGCATAAGGTGACGAAGTGGCGAGCGCCACGTGTAAGACGCCGCCCTGGCAAGTTGCCAGCAGGCCAACGGTGACAACCCGGCAAAGCATTTTGACAGGGCGCTTTCGGTGGCAGCAGCGCCTACCTCCAGCGAGCGTGCCGATATCCAATGGTCTGCGTGACACGCAACCGTCCATGCCTGTTCCAACAGCACGCGATCGTCCGCGTCCAAATGGGGAACCGCACGCACCACTTGGATAAATGTCCACGGCGCATGCTACGAGTCGAAGGATTCAACTGCGCTGACAACACCACAGGCGGCATATGCAATGGGTCTAGTTCACCTGGGTGCGACGCCTGGCCACATCACGCGCGCGGCAACGTATCCAAAAACCCATTGATCACCGCCGCCACTGCCTCAGGCGCCCCCATATGCACATGATGCGTGCCCGGCAGCAGGTGCAGGCGCGCATCGCGCATCATCGCCACGCGGTGGTCACGTAGCGCAGCCGGGAAATACGGCTGTGCGGGTGTGGCGAAGATGGCCTGGGTGGGGCAGGCGATCGAGGCCAGCAGCACGTCGATCTGCGCCTCGGTCATGCGAATAGCGGCCGGCAGGGTCAGGCGCGGGTCGCTGCACCAGCTGTAGCCGCCCTCCACCACGCGCACGCCACGTTCGACCAGCAGGCGCGCGGCCGGTTCGGTGAGCCGATTGGCCATCATGCGCGCGCGTATCGGCATCTCCATCGACGGAAACACCCGCAGCGGCCGCTCTGCCAGCGTGCGCGCCGACACCACTGCACCGCGCAGGCGTGTGGCGGTAGTTTCCACCGGCTCGGCCAGTGCGCCCAGCGCTTCGATGGCGATCAACGCCTCCGCCCGCTCCGGTGCGGCTGCGGCCAGCAGGCTGGCAACGCCGCCGCCCAGCGAGTGGCCGAGCAGGGTGAAGCGCTCCCAGCCCAGCGCGTCGGCAACCTGCAACAGCTGCTGGATGGTGGTGCTCAGAGTGTACTCGGCGCCGATCGGTAGCCATCCACTGTGACCGTGGCCGGGCAGATCCAGCAGCACCAGATCCAACTCCTGCGCGTGCAGATGCGCACTCAGCGGCACAAAGCTGGCCGCGTTATCCAACCAGCCATGCAAGGCCATCATCCGGCGCGGGCCGCGTTCCGAATTGCGCAATCCGGTGACCCGGCCAATGGGCACCTCGCACGCAAACGGCTCCAACCTCACGCGCGACGCGCCACGTCGGCCAGCGCGTGCGCATGCGCATCGCTGGCGTTGAGGCAGGGGATATAGCTCAGCGTGGCGCCGCGCTCGGCCAGCGTTTCGGCAAAGCCCAGCGCCACTTCTTCCAGCGTTTCCAGGCAATCGGTGGCAAAGCCCGGGCAGACCAGATCGAAGCTGCGCACACCGCCTTCAGCCAGCGCCCATAGCGTGGGTTCGGCGTATGGCTGCAGCCAGCGTTCTGCGCCAAAGCGCGACTGGTAGCCCATCTGCCATTCGTCTGCTCCCAGCCCCAGCGCCGCCACAATCGCCTGCGCGCTGCGTTCGCACTGCTGCGGATACGGGTCACCGGCATTGGCCACGCGCTGCGGCAGGCCGTGGAAGGAGAACATCAGCTTCTCGCTGCGCCCATGCACCTGCCAATGCGCGCGGATCGACTCGGCAATTGCCGCCACCCAGCCGGCGTCCTCGCAGTATTCCTGGATCACCTCCACCGCGATCTCCGGCGCGCTCGGGCGCCAGGCATCCACCACGTCCTGGATCGAGGCGGTGGTGGTGGTGGAATACTGCGGATACAGCGGCAACACCACGATGCGCTTGATGCCGCGTGCACGCAGCCCGTCCAGCGTCTTGCGCAACGCCGGCTCGCCGTAGCGCATGGCCCATTCCACATGCCAGTCGGGCATCACCGCTTTCAGGCCCTCGGCCAGGCGGCGCGTGTAGACCGCCAACGGCGAGCCGTCCGGCAACCACACCTTGGCGTATTTTTCGGCCGACTTAGGGCCGCGGATCGGCAGGATCACCCCGTACAGCAGTGGTTTCCAGAAGAGCGGCGGAATCGCGACCACGCGGCGGTCGCTGAGGAACTCGGCCAGGTAGCGGCGCACGGCCGGGGCGGTCGGCGATTCGGGGGTGCCGAGGTTGACGACCAGCAGGGCGGTATCGGGTGTCGTGTTCATGCGCACCATTCTGGCAGAGGCTGGCATCCCTGCGGAGGACAGCGCAACGATCGCTGTGATCGGCCGTCTCTTCCACTGCCGGTTGCGCTCACCACCGATTCATTGCGCCAGCACTAACGTCGCGGCATTGCTATCTTTAACGGAATATCCCTTGGAGCTTGTCATGCCTCGTTTGTCGCGCCTGGCCCTGTTGTTGTCGCTGACGTTGGTCGCCGGCCATGCCGTCGCCGGCCCGGAAGAAGACCAGCGCGCACGTAATGCGGTGCGGGTGCTCACCGAGATCATGAAGATCCCCGAGCAGGCCATTCCGGACAAGTTGCTCGATGAAGCGCGCGCCATCGTGGTCATTCCCGACACGCTCAAGGCTGGCCTGGTAATCGGCGGCCGTCGCGGCCATGGTTTGATGTCGATGAAGAACCCTGACGGCAGCTGGTCGCAGCCGGTGTTCGTCAAGCTCACCGGCGGCAGCATCGGCTTCCAGGCCGGCGTGCAGTCGTCCGACGTGGTGCTGGTGTTCCGTAACGACCGCAGCCTGGACAACATCGTCAACGGCAAATTCACCCTCGGCGCCGATGCCGGCGTGGCCGCAGGCCCGGTTGGCCGCAACGCTGCCGCGGCAACCGATGGTCAGCTCAAGGCCGAAATCTGGTCGTGGTCGCGCGCCCGTGGCTTGTTCGCCGGCGTTGCACTGGACGGTGCGGTCCTGCAGATCGACGATGCCGCCGATCTCAACGCCTATGGCGGTGGCGCGACCCCGCGCATGATCTTCGAAGGGCGCACAAACGAACGCCCGTCTACCGATGTGATCGCCTTCCGCGACCGCCTGGAAGAGGCCACCTATACCGCACGCACCAATCGCGGCACCGATGCCGCTGCCGATGGCGCGCCGCCGGCACCGCGTCCGCAGACTCCGCCTGCGTCGCAGGCACAGCAACCGACCAATGTGCCGCCAGCCAACGAAGCCAGCACCGTGCCGATGCAGCCCAGCGCGACGCCGCCCGCCCAGCAAGGTTTCCAGCCGGTGTCGGAGGGCGAAATCCGCACCGAATCACTAGACGGTAACCGCTAAAGCACTGTCATCCCCCTGCGCGGTGCGCTGGGGTATCCTGCGTCTTCCTTCTTTTTCAGCAAGCGAGCAGATCATGGGCGGTTTCAGCATTTGGCACTGGCTGATCGTGCTGGTGATCGTGTTGCTGGTGTTCGGTACCAAGCGGCTCACCAGCGGTGCCAAGGATCTCGGCAGCGCGGTCAAGGAATTCAAGAAAGGCATGCACGACGACGACAAGCCGGCCGGCAAGCTCGGCGACGACTCTCGCACTGCCGAGCAGGCGCGTGAGGCGCAGGCCGAACGCGACCGCGACGCGCGCTGATCCGGAGCGGCGTCGGTGTTTGACATAGGTATTGGCGAACTGACGCTGATTGCGGTCGTCGCCCTGGTGGTGCTCGGCCCCGAGCGTTTGCCCAAGGCGGCCCGATTCGCCGGACTGTGGGTGCGCCGTGCGCGCATGCAATGGGATTCGGTCAAGCAGGAACTCGAACGCGAACTCGAGGCCGAAGAGCTCAAGCGCAGCCTGCAGGATGTACAGGCGTCGCTACGCGAGGCCGAAGACCAGTTGCGCAACAAGCAGCAGCAAGTCGAGCAGGGCGCCCGTGCGCTGCATGAGGACGTCAGCCGAGATATCGACATCCGCGCCAGCGCCACGCCGGTGGCAACGCCGCTGGAGCTGGCGCATGCAGACGTGTCTGCCAGCGCTCATATCGATGCGGCAGCAGGCGCATCAGATGCGCCCGGAGCTGCACACACCGCGCCGGTGATTGCGCAAGCTCAACCCATTGCGCCAGCGCCGCATCAAACCTTGGTCCCGGCGCCCCACGACACGAGAGTGCCCGCACCGCACGCCGCGCATCTCACCAGCGCGCCTGCGCCGGTGACCGTGGCGCCAGTCGATGCGGGTACGCCGACCGCGCCAACGCCTAGCGAGCCGATCAAGATCCAGGAGAAACAGCCGTGAGCCTGTTCGACGACGCACAGGCCGAAAGCAGTCTGATCGAGCATCTGGTCGAATTACGCGCCCGTCTGGTGCGCGCGCTGATCGGTCTGGGCGTGGTGCTGCTGGCGTTGCTGCCGTTCTCGCGGGCGATCTACTCGTGGCTGGCCGCACCGCTGATTTCGCAGCTGCCGTTAGGGCAGACGATGATCGCGATGAACCCGGCCGGTGCGTTCTTCGCCCCGCTCAAACTCACCTTCTTCGTAGCAGTGTTCTTCAGCGTGCCGTGGTTGCTGTATCAGGCCTGGGCATTCGTGGCGCCGGGGTTGTACCAGCGCGAAAAGAAGCTGGCGTTCCCGTTGCTAGCCTCGGCGGTGGCGCTGTTCTACATCGGCTGCGCGTTCGCGTACTTCCTGGTGTTGCCAGCAGTGTTCCACTTCCTGACCACGTTCAAGCCGGACGTGATTGCCATTACCCCAGACGCCAACTCGTACCTGGATTTCGTTCTCGCCATCTTCTTCGCCTTCGGTGCCAGTTTCGAGCTGCCGGTGGCGCTGGTGATCCTGGTGCTGCTGGGCTGGGTCACGCCGAAACAGCTCAGCGAAGGCCGCGGCTACGCCATCGTCGGCATTTTCATCCTGGCCGCCGTGCTCACCCCGCCAGACGTCGTGTCGCAGCTGATGCTCGCCATCCCGATGTGCCTGCTCTACGAGCTGGGCATCATGGCCTCGCGTGCGGTGGCACCGAAGGATGCGGCGTCCAACGCTGCTAGTTAAGCGATGAGCGCGCGTCCTTCGTGTCTGCGGTCGATGCCGTATGCGCGATTGTGCCGAGTGTGACTGCACCACCATCCACCCGAAAGAACAAAAAAAGCCGCTCTTTCGAGCGGCTTTTGCTACGCCTCAGCAATGCCCGTGCGTGATTCAGGCGACAAACACATCCGGCCGCGATGGCGGGGCTGGTTGGGCGGCGGCGCCGTCGTGGGTGAACATCTGCTTCCATGCCGCATACACCGAGCCGGCGAACACCGGCATGAGCACGGCCATCAACAGCAGCTGGGCCAGCCACATCGCCACGGTCTGGCCGGCGACCAGGCCGACAATCAGCGCCACGATCATTACGCCGAAATAGATCGCGAAGATGGCGATGAAGGCCAGCACGAAGAACACCAGCATCGCCGGCAGGTTGTGCAGGCTGGCGCGCAGGCTTTCGCGCAGTGCGTGACCGCCGGTGCTGCGGTTGAACATGACCTGTGGCGGCATGACGAACAGCGCCAGCGTCATCGCGGCGAAGGTGGCGATGGTCAGCAGCAGCCACAGCAGGATGCGCCCTGCCGGCAGGCTGGCGGCCAATTGCTCGATCTGCACCGGATCCGGCTGCGCGCCGGACTGGCTGATCTGGTTGATCTTGACCATCACCTCGGACAACTGCTGCAGCCCGCTGGTGCCGATCATCGCCAGTAGCAGCACACCCAGCAGCAGGCCGGCAATCAACTGCGGCAGCAGCGACACCAGCAGATGCGGCGCACGGCCGTCCTGTAGGCCATGCAGCAAATGCGACGGTTTGGCGATGCGGCCTTCGTCCACTTCGCGGATGGCCCACAGCAGGCCGCCCATGAACAACGGGCCGGCCAGCACCAGCAGGAACTGCAGAGCCGGGCCCAACAGAGGCACCAGGACCGACAGCGACACCACCAACGAGGCGGCCACGCTCCAGATCACCCCCATCGAACCAAGCGCCAGCGGCGCCCGCTTCAATAGCGAGAAACCGGTCAACAGCCACTGTGCGCCGGCAGATGCCGGCACCTTACGAATTTCGCTCATTCCCATTCCGGATCGATACGCGCGCCGGACCATCCGGCGTCCCGCAATTATCGCTGCTTTTACGTGCGTGCGGCGGGACGAGCGTCCACTGTTTGCAGGCCGCGTGCGTGATGCACGAAACGGCGCAACAGCTTGCGGGCGATGGGGGCGGCGGTGACCTCGCGGGCGACCGTGCGGGCGCAACGTCCGTGGCGGGCGATGCAGTCCGCACGCGCCTGCACATAGCCGCGCATGTGGTGGGTGGCGAATTCGGGGTGGAACTGGACGCCCCAGGTGGCCCGGCCCCAGCGAAAGGCATGGCAACGGTCCTGCCGGGAGTGCGCCAGCACGATGGCGCCGTCGGGGGCACGCACGACCGTCTGCAGATGGGTGGCATGGGCCGGGAACTGCGGCGGAAGCCCTGCAAATAGAGGGTCTTGCTCGGCCGGCGGATGCAGCTCCAGCGCGATGGTGCCGGATTCGCGCCCGGCCGGGTTGTAGTCGACTTCGCCGCCCAGCGCATGCGCCAGCAACTGGTGCCCGTAGCAAATGCCCAGCAGCGGCATGCCCTGATACGCGGCCTGGCGCAGCCATTGGGCACTGCGTTCGCTCCAGTCGGCGCGGTCGGTGACGAAGGCAGCCGAGCCGCTGACGATGATGCCGGCAAAGTCGGCCGGGTCGGGCAGCGCATCGCCGTTGGCAACGTCGATGGCGACCGTTTCCTGTTCGGCCAGCCCGGCCGCCACGCGGATCCAGTGCGGGAAACGGCCGTATCGCTTCATCTCCGGCACGGGCTGCCCGGTTTCGATGATCAGGAACGGCAAAACGGACATGCGCGAAGATCCGGACACAACAGATACCCCCGATGGTAGGCGGCAGTGACGCGTTTTTTTCAAGCGGCCCTCCAAGAAGCGCGCTGCGGGTCATTGCCGAATGACATGTCCTGATTCCCTCGCAGCCAGATGCGGATGATGGTAGCGGTGGTCGTCGACGGTTGCATGTCCTGGATATCGGCAGACAAACGCACGACTGGACCGACAGGGCCTTTATGCCGTCGCTGTGGTCAGGTCGAGGCAAGGTTCGGCGGGATTGGCGTGGAAAAACATCGAATCGTGCATAACCATCAGAACACTGTGCTTGGAGGCTGCGGAGCACGTCGCCGTGCCGGCTTGCTGCATCCCATGCGTTCAATCCATGCCATGTGTTGGGGCCATTGGCGCAACTTGGGGCGGGCGTCGCACACGTCGTCGGCGCTTCGTATTGAACACGTCGCTCGCGGGCAGATTGACTAAATTTCGGGCATGAAAACTCATGCCACCAATTCAAACGCGTTCCGCAAAAATCCGCCTTACGCTCATGAGGAAAAGCCCAGGCTAACGGAGGATGAGGCAGCAGCCAGCACCAGCGGCGCGCATCAACGGTTTGGACGGCCGCCTACAAAACGGCCGAGGAGAGAGGCGGATGCCCCGGGGGCGTCGACGCGAGACAACAAGCCCTTTCGCGCAAGCACCTTGAGAAAAGAGGAAATCGATGCCAGCGAAGGGGCATGGGACAGGCGCTTTCGGCACTGGCAGCCCTCTGCCGTAAAAAACGAGCGCATCAAAACCGAGCGGCAGCTGGACACGATGACCGCTGACCTCGACGCGTCGCCAGCGCATCTTCGGCCACAACGACCCTTGCAGCATGGTGTGGAGGTAAGGGCATTTTTTCGACCGCGCGAACAACCGTCCGAGCGGTCCGCAAGAAAGCGACCGCGTGAAGAGCAAGCGCCATCTCGGCAGTCAAAGCGGCCATTCCATGGCGTGGCGCGGACATGGGACGACCTGCGCACGGCCGAACATCAGCTGGACTGGGCGGAACAAAAGCGGCTACAGGCGCAGCGACAGCACCAGCAGCAACAGCTCGGTGAGTCCCACGGAATCGCTCGCAACCACAATGCGGGCCTGTGCGTGTCGATGGCATACGACAACGAGCTGGCGCATCGCATGCGTGGCAGCATGGCGTTGCCCTTTCTGGAAGAAAGGGTCGCCGCGCAACTTAACGCGCATCGGCTGGACAAATACCTTCAGCTGATTGTCACTGCACGGCGCGCCAGGGCAGGGGTGACGCCCCGCGATCTGGATCGTTGCACCGAGCTTGCGGCGCAGTACCTCTCCAAGACCGCATGGTTCGAAGGTGCATCGCTGAAGCAGCTGGCGCATGTGGGCAACAAGCTAAGCAAGCACCAGAACCTGCCCGCGTGCATGGAGGCCATCGCGTGGATCGCTGGACAGGTCACGCAGGCCGATGATCTGGTGGGGCTGGGGGGCTACCCGTCAGTTCTCCTGCTGAATGCCTTCTCAAAGAATCTCGATAGCGGCCGGTGTGAACGCGCGGCGGCGCGTTTGGCACGTCATCTGCTGCGTGACGACAAAGCCCGACAGTCGCTGAGCGGGCAGAACATCAGCCTGGCGCTCAATGCTTTCAGCAAGTGGTCCGATAATCCGGACTGCCAGGCGATGGCGCACCGGTTTGCCGCGCTTGTCGCCAGCGACAAGCGCCTGCGCTACGCCATGGATGCGCAGAGCGTGGCGACCGCGCTTAACGCCCTGTGCAAATGGCCCGACACACCCGACTGCGAAAATGCCGTCAGCGCGCTAGCCGAGCGGTTGGCCGACGAGTTCAGATTGCGCAATGAACTGAAGCCGCAAGAAGTGGCAAATGCGCTCAACGCCCTGAGCAAATGGGCCGCCACCCCGGTCTGTGCGGCGGCCGCCAGTGCGCTGGCCGAACGGTTGGTGGGCGATCCCGGCTTGCGCAAGGCTCTCGACCCCATCAACGTGACTCAAGCGCTCAACGCTCTGAGCAAGTGGCCCGATAATGAGCTCTGTGCGGCCGCCGCCATCGCACTGGCCAAGTGGCTGGCCGACGACCCCGAGTTATGCAAGTCCCTGAACGCGCGAGGCCTGTCCAACGCGCTCAATGCCCTGAGTAAATGGCCCGACAACCAGGTGTGTGCAGCTGCCGTCAGTGCGCTGGCAGAGCGGGTTGCCGACGAACCCGAGCTGCGCAAGGACCTGGACGGGCAAGGTGTGTCCAACGTGCTCAACGCGCTGAGCAAATGGCCCGACACTCCGGTCTGTGCAGCCGCCGCCAGTGCGCTGGCCGAACGCTTGGTCGACGATCCCGAGTTGCGCAAGGATCTGGGCCCGCGAGGTGTGGCCAACCTGCTCAACGCACTGAGCAAATGGCCGGATACACCGATCTGTGGGCAGGCCGCCAGCGCGCTGGCCGGCCTGCTGGCCCACGATCCCGACTTGTGCAACGCCTTCGACCCGATCAACTTGATCCAAGCGCTGGAGGCCCTGGGCAAATGGGCCGACACGCCTGTCTGTGCGCAGGCCGCCAACGCGCTGGCCGAGCGGCTGGTCGATGAGAGGAGGTTGCACAAGGCCCTCAAGCCGCTAGAAGTGGTCATCGCGCTCCATTCCCTGATCAGATGGCCCGATTCGCCGATCTGCGCGGAGGCCGCCAGCGCGCTGGCCGAGCGTCTGGTCGACGAGCCTCAGTTGCGCAATGCGCTCGACGCACCCCAAGTTGCCACCGCGCTCAAAGCCTTGAGCAAATGGCCTGACAAGGAGATCTGTGCGGAGGCCGCCAGCGCGCTGGCCGAGCGGCTGGCCGACGAGCCCCAGTTGCGCAAGGACCTGGACCGGCAAGGTGTGGTCGTCGTGCTCAACGCGTTGAGCAAATGGCCGGACAGGGCGGTTTGTGCTGAGGCCGTCGACGCGTTGGCCGAGCGGCTGGTCGACGAGCCCGACCTGCGCGAGCAACTTGGCCCGGTAGACGTAACCAACGTCTTGAATGCCTTGAGTAAATGGCCAGGCACCGAGCTTTGTGCGAAAGCCGCCCGCAGGCTGGCCGGGCGCATAGTCGACGATCCTCTGTTGCGCGAAAGCTTCAATTCACTGGACGTGGGCAACGCGTTGAATGCCTTGAGCAAATGGCCCGACAACGAGGACTGTGCGAAGGCCGCAGGCGGGCTGGCCGAGCGGCTGGCCATAGATTCCCGGTTAGTCAAGGCACTGGACCCGCAAGGCGTGGCCAGCGTACTCAACGCCCTGAGCAAATGGCCCCACAGGCAGGACTGCGGGAATGCCGCAGAAGCGCTGGCCAGGCGGTTGGCTAAAGATCCCAAGCTACGCAAGGCCCTCCACGCGAGGCATGTAGCCGCGGCGCTCAATGCCTTGTGCAAATGGCCCGACAACCAGGCCTGTGCGGCGGCGGCCGGCGCGTTGGCCGCGCGGCTGGCAGTCGAGCCCGATTTGCGCAATGCACTCAAGCCGCAAGAAGTGGCCATCGCGCTGCATGCGGTGGGCAGTTGGCCCGACAACGAGGATTGTGTGAAGGCCGCAGGCGCGCTGGCTGGGTGGCTGGGCAAAAATTCGAGGTTAGTCGAGGCGCTGGACCCGCAAGGCGTGGCCACCGTGCTCAACGCCTTGTGCAAGTGGCCCGGGAACCAGGCCTATTCGGCGGCCGCCAGCGCGCTGGCCGCGCGGCTGGCAGTCGAGCCCGATTTGCATAATGGGCTCAAGCCGCAAGAAGTGGCGAGCGTGCTCAACGCCCTGAGCAAATGGCCCGCCACGCAGGACTGCGAGAAGGCAGCCGGTGCGCTAGCCAAGCGGCTGGCCAAAGATGCCGAGTTACGGGAGGGCCTGACCTCGCATGGCATGGGCACCGTATTCAACGCCCTGAGCAAATGGCCCGACAACGAGGTCTGTGCGAAAGCCGTCCGTGCGCTGGCCGAGCGGTTGGCCAAAAAGCCCGAGTTGTGCAAGGCCCTCGACGCTTGCAGCTTGCCCCAGGTGATCAACGCCCTGAGCAAATGGCCCGACAACAAGCTCTGTGCGGCGGCCGCCGGTGTGCTGGCCGAGCGCTTGGCCAAAGATTCCCGATTGGTCAAGGCGTTGGACCCGGCTGGCGTGTCCATGGCACTCAATGCCCTATGCAAATGGCACGACAACAAGGTCTGTGCAGCGGCCGTCAGTGCGCTGGCCAAGCGGTTGGTCAGCGATCCCCTGTTACGCAAGGCTCTGGGCGCGCAAGGCGTGGCCAATGCGTTCAACGCCTTGAGCAAATGGCCCGACACGCAGGACTGCGAGAAGGCCGCCTGTGCGCTAGCCGAGGGGCTTACGCATGATCCGGATTTTTGCACGGCTCTCGACCCTATCCATGTAGCCCAAATTCTCAACGCCCTGCGCAAATGGCCGGGCACTCAGGTCTGCGAGACGGCGATCGAACTTTTGGCGGCGAGGCTGGCGAACGATCCCCTGTTGCGGCAGGCACTGGACCCGCAAGGCATGACCATCTCGCTCAATGCGCTCAACAGATGCCTTGCCAGGCCGGTGTGCCAGTCGGCATTTGTGCTGCTCGCCGAGCGCGCAGGCTCGCCCGAGCTGCCCTGGCGGCAGTTTGAGATGCGTGCGCTCGCGATGGTGGCCAACGCGATCTCCCGGCTGTTGCACCTGGACGAAGAGGACGAAGAGGAGGATGGGCAGTTCCGGACCCTGGGTGTCGCCAAGCTGCAGGCGATGGCCGGGCACCTGGATGTGCACCGCGCGCGGTTTGCGTCCGCTTCGGCCGCCGATATCGGTGTGCTCTTCAAGGCTCTTGCGTCGGCGCGGCTTCAGCGCCAGATGCGTTCGCTGGGACAGCCAGCGCTGGAGCAGGTGTCGGCCCTGATCGGGGACGATGGGTTACGCCAGACCAGCCTTGAGGGGATCGGCAGCCTCTGCATGGGACTGTTGCCGTTCATCCGCAGTCCGGAGTTGGCCCCCCGGCATCGGGGCCAGGCATTGCACGTGTTCGATACGTTGCAGCCCATCGTCGCGCGCAAGATCGACCTGTACTTGGACGGGGACGGCGCACGCGCGTCGGCCGGCATCGAACAGCATGCAACGCGCTGCCCGGCGCTGACCTTCTACCAGGTGCTCAAGGCCTACGCGGTGGTGAGCCGGCAGTGGAAGGCGCGCCATCTTGAGGGTCCGCGGAAGGAACTGCGCCAGCGCCGCGACGAACTGGTGAAGTGGGTGGACCTGACGCTGGCGCGCACGCGCGAGGCGATCGAGGCGGACCTGGGCGAGATGAGCTGGAACCTGATCGCGCAGATCGAGGCCGGCGAGCAGGTGTTCGACGCGCTGGACCTGCGCATGGCCAAGGACGCGCCGACGATTACCCAGGCCCATCCACCGACCCGCTTTGACCTGGACCGTGGGCGCTTGAGCATGTCCTCGGTTCCCGGCCGGCTGGTGGCGCCGGCGCCCGGCCGCGGCAGCACGACCCATGTGGTGGTCGATCTGGTGGGCAAGGAGCTGTCGACCAACCGGTCCGAATCGGACAAGCCGTATTCGCTGTTTGCACGCCTGACCGGCCTGCCGCTGGTGGAAGTGCAACTGCCTGGTGAGCTATCGACCTTCATGCTGGCGCGGACGTTCAACTACAACGGCGAGCCCTGGCGCTTCGACCTGTTCGGCGGCAGCCGCGCGGCGCGCAGCAAATCCGGTAGCCACAGCGTCGCGCTGGCTCAAAAAAAGGAGTCGGCGTCGCTGTTGCCGGCCTTCCGCTATGTCGACACCGCTCCGGGCAGCAGCCTGATGCAGCTGGCGGCCAAGCTCGCTCCGCAACGCGAGGACTGGTCGCGCATGCAGCGCTCGCTGCTGGAGATGGTGCCCAGTGACCATGTCGTGGAAGGCACGCTGCGCCTGGGCGTGTTCGATGACGTCGAGGGCCCTGCGCATCCGTTCAAGCCGTTGGCCGTGGATGGCACGGCCCTGGCGTTGTGCCCCAACGATGGTTGCGGCTTCCTGAAACTGGAGGTGGCCTTGGCCATTCCGGCCTTCCGCAAGCATTACGAGGCCTGGCACGCGGTGCAGGCAAACCAGGCCACCGAGGAGCAGCGCGAGCTGGTGGCCAAGGACAAGGGGCCTTCGCTGATGCCGGCGCAGGCGCTGCAGCATTACCCGCGCGATGCCGCGGCGCTGGAAGAGGCGCACGCGGCGATGCAGGACCGGCTGCGGACACTCGAGCCGACAGGCGATGATCCGCTGTGGGTGTACAGGCCGCTCATCGGCGGTGGCTACCAGGGCCAGCGCGTGCGGGCGGTGCCGTCGGCCGACGACCAGGTGCATCTGCCGCAGCAGCGCAGCCAGGCCTTCGACGTCGCGGGCGGCCCGTTGCTGCTCGGCAAGCCTCCCTACGACAAGGAAAATCTGCTGCCGGTGCCGGAGCAGCGCATCGCCACCGTGGCCACGGGCGACGCTACCGCCGCGTTCCTCTCCCAGTGCTTTGGCATCCAGTACAGCTACACCGGTTTCGATGATCGTTCCGGCGCCGATCCGCAGATGCTGCACAGCAAGGGCATGCTGGTGGTGGTGCCGGAGCAGCAGTGGCCGGCCGCGTTCAGCGACACCGACCTGGCCTGCTCCAAGGAAGATCTGAAGACGCTGTCGTGCTGGACAAACGGCCGTGACCGCGGTGCCTTGCCGCGCGACATCCTCAGCACCGGCAGCCTGCGGCTCAAGGACATCGTGGAGCCTGGGCGCCTGGGCGCACTGCCGATTGACGAGTTGCGCAAACGCAACATGGACACCGACGGCGACGACGCCTTCGTCTACGCAGGCTACCCCAAGCTGGCCGCGCTGATTTCGCGGGTGATGTTCGATCGCCAGGCCCGGCGCGGCCGGCAACAGTCCTTCAAGCCGCCGAAGACGGCCACGCCGGCCATCGAGCCGGTCACCGGTCACTACCAGCCCGGGCGGCTGGCCGAGATCATGTCCCTCAAGCGCGGTCAGCGCATCACCTCGGCGGCCGCCACGCTGGCGTCGCGTTTCATGGGGCAGCCGGACGACCTGCGCGAAGCGATGGCGCGGGACATGATGTTCGGCACCTACGATGGCATCGAGCGCGGCTTGCGCAACGGTTTGCGCGAGCTGCTCGAAGAGCAGGTCCGCGATCCCCAGGTGTTGGCCACGCTGCGCGTGCAGGCACGCGAGGCGATCGAACGCGCCCACCTGCCCGAGGCGCGTGAAGCTGCCGCGTTGCTGCACGCACAGCTGCTTGCGCTTGCGGCGGACCCGGCCGCCGACAGCGCCGCGCCGGCGTTGCCCGAGGCCCTGGCTGAGGCGTTTCCCGGTTTGGCCAAGGCCTACGAGTCCGCCGCTGGCGTGGAGGCGCGCATCCACGCCATCCTGGACAACTACCCGGTGTGCCGGCTGTCGCATGCGCAGTTCCCGGACGGGCAACCCGGGCTCGTCCCCGGCGAGCCGGAACTGACCATGCGCAACCTGTTCACCATCGCGATCAAGGTCGGCACCGATGCGCTGAAGTCCGACACCGGCACAGCGCTGTTCGCCAAGATCGTGGAGGCCTGCGAACGGTCCGAGCGGAACTTCGCCGAGCGGGTCCGCAACGTGCCCTACAGCAGGGCAACCGCCCGGGCCATGCAGGACGGGCGCTTCGATCCCGAACAGACCAAGCTGTTGCTGCAGCGCATGCCGTCGATGGCCGCCGGCGTCATGGAAGACGCGCTTGAGGCGCTCCAGCAGGCCGGCTGGATCGCCCGGTCGCAGCCGCCGGCCGAGCGGCTGCGCGCCGTGCAGCCGCAGGACATTGCGCTCAAGGCACAGGCCTTGCTCGGGCGCGCTCGCCAGATGGAGCCGCAGGTCACCGACATGCTGCAGCGCATTGCCGCGCGTCATGGTGGGCAACTGGCCGGCACGCAGCATCAACTGAAGTCCTACGGTTCGTTGCAGGACAAGCTCAAGCAGCGGGTGGCACTGAAAAAGCAGACGCTGGAAGAAGCGGCAGCCAACGTCAACGATGCGCTGCGCTACAGCATGGTGCTGGAACCGCGGGACTTTACCGCCGGCCTGCGCGCCGTGCTCGCCGCACTGGACGATCAGGGCCATGCACGGGTCAG